>NZ_JCAJZT010000004.1:0-455308 GCF_059510395.1 Shimazuella sp. NTD248
ATTTTTATTTTACTCTCTTGGTTTTATGCATGGAATTCACTTTCATCCAACCATTTCTTGATACCCAATCAAAGATTCCTCCATGTCTAATGTATGGAGGAAAAATAACTAAGGTAATACCAATAATTTCACTGCTACGATATATGCTAAGCCAGGAATTCTTAAAAAACCTACTGCAATAGCTGTAAGGAAATTGATTGGTAATGAAAAGTGAAATGATTGTCCAATAAAATTTATCAAAAAGATAATTAGACTTCCAATTGCCGAATATAGAATTCCCTGCCACAACCAAATCAAAGGTTGTTTTACCGACCTACTGATCAGCATAAAAAAAAGCACACCACCAACACCTGCAATAAGCCACCACTTTAGTTCTAACACTTAGCCCCACCTCTTATCCCATAAATCCACTTATCTTTATTTCTATGGGACAAGTGTCTCATTCAGTACCACTTTCTAACAATGATCTAAGTAAAATTTCTAGTTTAGAATGTGTGATCTAACTTTAAATACAGTGATAACCAAAGATGAATAAGTTGAAGGTCTTTCCTTCCCCTCTTCCCTATTACGAAAACTTCCACAAATAAAAAAGCCACTCTTCTGTGAAAGAAAAATGACTTTTGTTTATTATTGGATTGTCACAAGAATGAAAAAAACCTATATTTCTCTTCTTCCTTCCAATGCTTTCGTTAAAGTAACCTCATCTGCGTATTCCAGATCGCCACCGACTGGCAGACCATGTGCTATACGAGTAACCTTGATTCCAAATGGCTTGACGAGACGAGATAAATACATTGCGGTCGCCTCTCCTTCCATATTGGGGTTAGTTGCCAAAATGAGTTCTTTTACTTTTTCATCGGATAAACGTTCTAAAAGCGCAGGAATTTTAAGTTGCTCAGGTCCTATTCCTTCAATAGGAGAGATGGCACCACCTAATACATGGTACATGCCATTAAACTCTTTGGTTCTCTCCATCGCTATCAAATCTTTTGTTTCTTGTATCACACAGATAACGGAGCGGTCTCTGCTTTTATCTTGGCAAATAAGACATATATCTTGATCGGATATGTTCTGACAAACCGTGCAAACTTTCAAGTCACGTTTCACTTGAATTAATGCTTGGGCAAAATCTGCCACATCTTCATCATCCATTTTTAAAATAGTAAAGGCTAATCTCTGTGCCGTTTTAGCACCAATTCCCGGTAATCGCTGAAATCCATCGATAAGGTTAACTATAGGCTCAGGTAAATACAACGGTGTTCACCTGCCTAAAAAAGCCCTGGAATATTTAATCCGCCAGTAAGCTTGCCTAAGTCTTTAGAGGTTGCATCGTCCACTTGTTTTTGTGCCTCATTAAATGCAGCGATAATTAAATCTTGCAGCATCTCCACATCATCTGGATCTACTACATCTGGTTGGATATTCAAACCTACTACTTGTTTTTTACCGTTCACTGTGACTTTTACTACTCCACCGCCGGCTGTTCCTTCAAACTCTTTTGCTTCTAATTCTTGCTGTGCTTTCATCAACTGATCTTGCATTTTTTTCATTTGTTTCATCATTTGATTCATTTGCTTCATACGATCTTATCCTCTCAACATTTATTTTTCTATTGTAACCAATTCTTCACCGAAAAGCGAAATAGCCTTCTTTACTATATCATCATCGAAATCCTTTGTTTCAGCAGGAGTCGTAATAGAAATCTCATCTTTCCCTCTTTGGCTTTCCCATTCCTCTCGGGTCCAAGCCTTTAATTCATATGTTTTATGGAAAATCTTTTCCAGTTCTTGTTCAATGAGCTTTTTATTTTCTGGTTTTAAAACAGTATCTCGATGGAAAGCGCCTTTCATCGCAATAGTGATGGCATAGTCTGATGTTTCCACAATTTCACCATCAGCTAACCATGCGTGAAGGGTTACACGTTGTTGTTTAATAGCATACAAAATATCCGGCCATATACGGCTAATCTCTGGATTAATGGACGAATTTCTTGAACCTTGATTATGATTTGTTGTTTTTGCAGGTGCTTTTTGAACCTTAGGAACCTCTTCCTTTTGTTCCACCACTTGCTCTACTGATGCTACTTTCTCCACCTTCTGTGGAGGTTGTTCATAAATAGAGTCTATCCCTTCTTGTTGTTTAGAAATAGAAGTACTTGTTTGTTTCAATATAAAAAGTTCTAATAATATTTGTGGATAATTTACCCATTTTAATTGCTGTTCTATCAATACCAATTGTTCAATCCAGCGCATTAGTTCTTCAGATTGATACCGAGATGACTGATTTTTAATTGTTTCCGAAATACTCGCTTTTTCCACAGCTGTTTTAGCTAACAAAAGATCTCTTGTGACTAGTAATAAGTCCTGTACAACTTGATCAACTTCTATGCCATAGATGATAAAATCAGCTATCTGGCTCAATGCCGCAGATCGATCTTTTTCCTGTAAGTAAGTTAATAGTTGGAGAAGAGAATGTTCGGAAACTCCTCCAATAATGGAAAGAACGACTTCTTCAGTCAAAGCCTTCTCGGAAAAAGAGATTGCTTGATCCAATAAACTTAAAGCATCCCTGAGACCTCCATCTGCAACACGAGCAATCTGCTCCAATGCAGCCAAATCAGCAGAAATTCCTTCTTGCTCCGCAACATGTTGCAGCCTCTGTACCACTCGCTGATGAGGGATACGCCGAAAAGGAAACCGTTGACACCTTGAGATAATCGTTGCTGGTAATTTATGTGGTTCTGTAGTTGCAAGAATAAATATAACGTGTGAAGGTGGCTCTTCCAGAGTTTTAAGTAAGGCATTAAATGCTTCAGTCGTCAACATATGAACTTCATCAATAATATATACTTTGTATCGTACTTCTGTGGGTGCGTATTTAACTTTATCGCGAAGATCACGAATCTCGTCTACACCACGATTAGAAGCTGCATCAATTTCAATCACATCTAATAAAGACCCTTCTGTGATAGCTCTGCACGATTCGCACTCGTTACATGGTTCTGCGGCTGGCCCATGTTGACAGTTGACTGCTTTGGCAAATATCTTAGCTGCACTAGTTTTCCCTGTCCCTCTTGGACCACTAAACAAGTAAGCATGTGAAATCTGCCCCCCTGTTAGTGAGTTTGCTAAGGTAGTAGTGACATGTTCCTGCCCAACCAAGTCGCGAAAATGCTGCGGTCTCCAAACCCGATATAATGCTCGATAGGACATAGGGAAAACACCATCCTATTTATTAAATTCAACTCTCATCATACTACATCTTACATACTCTTTCCAAAAAAACAACCCATCTCATGAAGAGAGGGTTGCAAGTGGCAAATAAATATAAAAGGTAGTACCTTTTTCATCGGAGCAAACCTCCATTTTGCCATTTAGTTCTCTCAGGATTTGTTTACAAATAGGTAAACCGAGTCCTGTTCCATTTTCTTTTGTTGTATAAAAAGGATCAAAAACTTTTTCCATCATACATCTCGGAATACCAGGTCCTTGATCAGCTATTTCTACCACTGCACATTGCCCTAGCTCATCTATACGAATACAAATGGAGAGCACTCCATCACTCACCATGGCTTCAATTGCGTTTTTACACAAGTTGAGAAATACTTGCTTGATTAATTCACTATCTGCTTCTATAAAGAGAGCTCCTTCTACTTCTTGTTGATATTGGAGATCAATATTATGTAAAGTAGCTTCACTCTGAACAATGAGGAGAATCTCATCTATTGCTTCTTGAAGCATAATGGTAGAAGTTTGCCTGTTTACGAGCCGAGGTTTACTCAACATTAAAAACTCACTAACAAGGCTATTGATACGATTTATTTCTTTTAACATGATATCAATATAAGCATGTTCTTTTTGTTGGCCGTTTTCTTTTAACTTATGACCAATTACTTGTAAAAAACCGCGTATGGAAGTAAGCGGATTTCTTATTTCATGGGCCGTTCCGGCTGCTATTTGCCCGATTGTTGCCAACCGGTTACTCAATTGTGCTTGTTTGGCGAGCGAATCAAATTCAGTCTTATTTTCCATCATAAAAAGATCTCCATTAAAATTGGATTCAATATTTTGGATTCGCCTTCTCCGAACAAGAAAAAGATGCCTGCCTTCAGCAGTTTCCCATTCAAGTTCCATTTCATTTTGCTGTGGATGTGTACTGGTAAGGAAAGAGATAAATTGTTTGTAGTTCGGCTGTGAGGGATCAAGTTGTGTAATGACGTGGTCAATGGGACGGTATAATACAGCATCGCGATCTAATCCAAGATATCGACTTGAAATGTTATTCAACTCAACAATAGAGCCTCGCTGATCAACTAACCAAATTCCAATCTGCAATTGTGAAAAAAGATCTGTCATATGCTCGTAGTGTGGAAATGGATAAGAATGTACCACCGGATAAGAAGGGGGATCTTCGGATCTCCTAACGATACTAGCGTCTGCATGGATCATTGATTCCACCACACTATCACTTCCCTTGAAACCATACGAACAACCACCAGTCCAGAAAAGAAATTATTTATCATCCTGCATACAAATCAACATGACAAAGGTGCAAATAGTGCAAAGTTACTATTACTTAGATTCTCTTTTTTTGCCTTTCTTCCTTCTTTTTTGTATATATTTTCCATTATTATATATAAAAAAAACCAGCTTAGTGATCTATTCACTAGACTGGTTTTTCTACACATCTATATTGGCAAAATCTCTTTTTGCATATGTAAACCGCGCACCTATCTTTGACTTATCTGTCCAAGCGGTAACTTCCCTTTCAGCTCAAATCAGGCAACCCTACGGCACACAAGTGGTCAACCTTAGTGCTGCTTCCGTCAGGACCTGACACGGTTCAGAAGTACTCGTTGCGCAGGACCCAATCGTCAACACTGTCCAGAAAGGCCAAGCCTCACACAGAATAAGCCTCGGATAGGAATTCAACCCCGCTAAGGCGGATTGCGAGTTACAGGGCACCGCCACCTCCCCATCTAGCACGGCAAAAACTATCTTAACACAAATTGAGACAAACAACAACATCCGTTATTTGGTTGCAAATTTATTGACAAATTTATTTTTATGTAATAAATTATTTTTACGTAGAAGTTATGTTTTAAGAAGGTGAATTTTTATGATGAAACAGCCACTACAAGAAACGTATTTAATTGAATTACCTGAGCAAGCTTCTGCCCTGATAAATCCTTTGCGAGCAGAAATTTTAGCTCAATTAAAGCAACCGGGTTCAGCAACAGAAGTAGCGAAAAAGTTAAAAGAAACCCCGCAACGCATCAATTATCATCTGAAAACACTGCAAAAGGTAGGATTAGTGACCAAAGTTGGTACTCGCCAAGTGAGGAATTTGGTGGAGGTGCTCTATCAAAGTATTGCCAAAACATTTCTACTGTCAGAGTCACTCTCCATAGGAAAAGACACCATTCAAAAAATGAAAGATCAAGGCTCTCTTCTCCACCTGATACACACTTCAGAGCGTATGAAACAGGATGCACTTTTGCTGATGGAACAATCCGATCAAAATGAAGTAATACCAAGTGCTTCCCTGCAAATGCAAGTAAACTTAGCGAATGAATCCGTAAGGGAACAATTTGTGGAAGATTATGTATCTTTGGTTGAAAATTTGGTGAAGAGATACCAGACAAAAAAAGATCATACAAACCCTTATCAAATTTTATTATCTGTTTATCCTGATCCAGATCAAGGGAGTAGTGATACAAATGAATAAAAAACGAGTTTCTGCTGGAAAGACCCAATCTACCATTGTTTGGCAAACAACAACATCAGCAAGTACAACTGGCAATGTAGTGAAATTTCCGCAAAAACATCAAGAAGCTATCCACCAAGAATTAGCCATTCATACAGAAAAAGAGGAAGTTAAATTAAAAATTATTTCTTCTGGATTTGGCAGAACACAAAATCACTCTTCTACCCGTATGCAGTTTGCTGCGTAATCAATAGTAAAATAGAGAGGATGGTATACCATGCAAATCCCTTATATTATTGAACAAACTAAGTATGGAGAAAGAACTTATGATATTTACTCTCGAATGCTTAAAGATCGGATTGTTTTTTTGGGATCAGCAGTTGACGACCAAGTTGCAAATGCCGTTATTGCTCAATTGCTCTTTCTCGCCGCTGAAGATGAGGAAAAAGATATTCAAATGTTTATCAACTCCCCAGGCGGTTCTGTAACAGCAGGACTTGCAATCTTTGACACTATGCAATTTATTAAACCTGATATATCTACCATTGCTGTAGGTTTCGCTGCTTCCATGGGTGCTACGATCCTCATTGGCGGTGCAAAAGGAAAACGGATGGCTTTACCAAATGCTGAAATATTAATTCATCAACCATGGGTACAACAAATAAATGGTCAAGCAAGCGATATTGAAATTCGTGCAAAAAACATGTTGAAGACGAGAAATACACTGAATAAAATCTACGCGGAACGCTGTGGGAAAACAATCGAGGAAATTGAACAGGACACAGATCGCGATAACTACTTGGATGCAAAAGAAGCATTAGCATATGGAATAATTGACAAAGTCATTGAAAGAGAAGATTTAAAATAGATCAATAGCATGATAGAAAATACACTCCAAGAGAACCTCTAAATAAACAGGGGTCCTCTTATTTAATTTCCACTGCTATTAAATAACTTCTCAAAATATTATTTTTTTAGATTCTGTATAAGCAACTGATAGATATCCATCTCATCTAACTTGTCATTTTTTGCAATTAAATTTTGCACCACAAGTCCATACTTAAAAACATTGAACATTTCGCTTAATTTTTCCTCATCTGCTTCTTTTGGAATAACTCCATGTTCTTTTCCAACATTTATCCACCCTGATCCCATTTGCACTGCACTTTCATGTAAATTTTGTAATGTTTCTCGAATAGCTTGGTTCTCCATTTTACTGAGTAAGTAAATAAAGATTAGATTAGATACACTATCTGTATTTGCGATTTTATTAAAACGCCCAGCTATTCCTCTAAATGGTTCATTTCCGTCGTTAGCAGTGGAAACTTCTTTATTGAATTGTTCATCTACTTGAACTAGTTTTTGTTTTAAGATCAGGGCAAAAAGCTCATCTTTACTATTTACATAGTGGTAAATAGCGCCTTTCGATACACCTGTTTTTTGCAAAATGTCTTGTAAAGTAGTACGTTGACATCCTCTTTCTAAAATTAATTCCTCTGTTGTATCTAATAACAAACGTAATGTTGGATTCAACTCATTTTGTTTCATTTTTTATACATCCCTTTAATTTTAAGCTCTGTGTTTACTTTTCACATAGCGTATATTCCAAACAATCAACAACGCGATGATAACATACTGTACTATTGGGGAAACCCACAGCGCAGTTGGAATGGTCAGATTATAAACAAGTACCACTTTGACTAATGCTTCAATGACTAGTCCAACTCCCCAAACAAGAGACATTAGTCTCATAGAACGACGAAATCCGTGCTCTTCTTCCCAACGTTTTGCAATGATATCACTATCGGGAGTAAATCTTACTGCAAAATGATAGATGAGTGGTTTGTCGAACAACAAAGAAGCAAGAAATAATATGCCCATAACCCCTGTTACATAAGATTCCCGCAATAGAATAAAGCGTTCATCTCCACCAATTAATGCAGCAATAACTCCAAGTACAATGCCTAAGAAAATAAAAGAAGAGAATGCGTCGAATTTTTTATCTTTTATCAGGTGATAAACAGAATCTAACAATGGGACACAAGCTGCAATGGATAATGCTACCACATTGGAAGTATGATCTTTCAAAAGTGTGTAGATGAGATAAGGCAATGCGATATTGATAACAATCGTGATAATGATTTCTGATTTACCTTTTTTCATGTGAAGCCTCCATATTGGGGACGTTCCCTTTTACTTGCAATCGCAGATGTGGATGCTCTTGATCTAAATCATGAAAAATCAGTTGATATGTTTTATTATCCATGGTTCATTCTCCTTTGATGTAGTACCGCCAGTTGGTTTGTCTGAAATCATCGTACCACACCGACTGGCGGTATGTAAAGAATTTTTTGATCACTATAAAATCCTTATATACGAGAAAGTACCCTATAGGTAGACTATTTTTCATATGTCTGCTTAATAAGGTACTTTCATTCGCTATTTATTTTCTTTTTTTAATCGTTTTTCAAACCCGTCTAATAGAACCCTTATTCCGAACTGAAATTCTTTTTCCCAATCCGGATTTGTTGTTACTTTTGCCAGACGAATCATTTGGGGAAATTGATCACTGGGAAGATTCTCAAAAAAAGAAGTAAATTTTTCAGACCCTTCTGTACTTTCTGCTTCTTTTTCATCTGCAAATCCAGTTTTACGAACTTCTTCTGCTACAAAACCAACTACATGGTTTTTAAGCATTGAAGCAGCCCAAGGAATTTGTTCATCTCCAAAACCAGCTTTTGCCAAAACGCTGTATAACCATTCAATTTGTAATAAACGATGATAACTCATTGCTATTGTTTCTGTAAAAATATCTACTGCACTTGGATAGGCTTTTAATGCATTACGAAAAGTTGAAGACCATTCCACTAATTGTTCTCTCCAAGTTAGAGAAGGATTTAACCATTCTTCACCCATCTGTACACTTATCTCATCTGCTAATAATTGTAAAAGTTCATCTTTATTTTTTACATGGTAATACAAAGCTGCTGCCTTAACATCCAGTTTACTTGCTATTTTCCTCATACTTAGTTCTTTTAAGCTCATCTGTAGTAATAATTGCAAGGCTGCTTTTACGATTCGATCTCGACTCAATGGATGTACAGACTCTTCTGTTGAGTAGCCAATTATTTTTTCAATACTTTTAGACATTTTTAACTCCTTTACTTGACAAATGATTAATACTCTATTATTCTAACACTGTTAATTAAATTTAACATCGTTAAAATTCGTGGTGGTGCTAAATTATGAGTAATTTTGTAAAAGTACATGTAATGCATTGTGGTAACGTAAAAGTCGACCGTCGATTGGCTTATAAAGATCTTGACCTTGATCATGTGCCATTTGTTGACCAAAGACCTGAGAAGTATCAACTATGTATTCCTGTATCTTGTTATTTAATCGAACATCCAAAAGGAACAGTAGTCATTGATGCCGGCTGGAGTGAAGATGTACGCACTCGTCCAGAAGAGCACTTAGGACACGCATATAAATTTTGTCATCCTCACTTACCATCAGGGCAGTCGATAAAAGAACAATTGGCATCAAAAAGGCAATCTGTAAAAAATATCGATTATGTTGTGATTTCACATTTAGATATTGATCATATCAGTGGAATTCACCTTCTTGCTGATGCAAAATCCTTTCTAGTTAGTGAACCTGAATGGAATGGAGCAAAATCCTTTCAAAAAGCAAGGTGTGAGGGGATTGCGTTTGAACCTTTTAAATTAGACCCTATCCCTTTCGGTCCTTACCAGCTAGGAAAAGATTTATTTGATGATGGGCTAGTTTATCTTGTTTTTACACCTGGACACACGGATGGCTTGGTCTCGGTGGTTGCTCGTGTTCAAAACGGCTGGCTGCTCCTTGCTTCTGATGCAGGATATTCTAAAAAATCTTGGGATCAACCCATACTACCTGGCAATACAACAAATGATCAACAAGCACTGCAATCTTTGCAATGGATTTCTGATTTCTCCAAGAGAGATGACTGTGTTGCTGTCATTGCAAATCATGATCCTTCTGTGAAATATGGTATTTATTAAAATAAAAGGAGTAAGTCATTTATGAAAAATTTAAAACAATTTATAGAGAAAGAAAACACTATAAACAACATCATTCGATATGCAAAACAGTATGTAAAAGAGACATGGGAAACGATATTACACGAAAATCAACAGGAATTACAACAAATTCATGAGAAGTATGGTGACCGTGCGTATGGAGTTTATGTACAGAAATTTATGGAGCCAATCCAAAATGAACTGTTAGATACCGGTTTTATTGTAAAGAAAGGCTTTCAAATGGGCGATTCCATTGAAAACTGGGGGCCACCCGAAGAACGTGAGAGGTGTATCTGGTATGTTATTAAGCAAAACGATGGAACACCTTTAGGAACTCTGGTATTACAACTTTATCATTCTCATACACGATTTTATCTTCCTAAAGCGCCGCATATATTTTCACTAGAAGTGACGGAACGCGATGAAATTATGAATATGCTTTCCCTTGCTACTACACGCATTCATGACTGGACCAGCGAAGGTTATCAAGATTCATCTAAAGAGGAAGTGCAACAGTGGGAGTACAGTGTGGATATAAGTTTAGGGGATTACTTGAAACCTTTCCGCGGTCAAGTTTTTGGGGGTGCAGTAGATTACGCTCTTGCCAGTTGGGGGCGAAACGGCTGGGAACTTGTGAATATCGTTCCTCACCAAGACCGTATTATCGCATATTTCAAAAGACCCCTAAACCCAAAAAAATAAATATAAAAAAAGGACTCTATTTACTAGAGTCTTTTTCTGTAACATATTCATTATGGCAGAGAGGGTGGGATTCGAACCCACGGTAGCTTTGAAACTACACTGGATTTCGAGGCCAGCTCCTTCGACCACTCGGACACCTCTCCAAATCGCTATAACAAAAATATTATACACGATTATGCTTTAATTTCAAGTCATAATTGAGTTTGCTTGTTTTTTTGCTTCCTTTCTTCCCGAAGTGATCGAAAAAAAGTTCGTAACATTTGGCTGCAAGTCTCTTGTAATACTCCATCTATCACGGTCGTCTGATGGTTAAATCTTTCATCGTTTAATAAATGATACAAACTATCCACACAACCTGCTTTGGGATCTCTCGTCCCATAAACTAATTGAGGGATACGTGCCTGCAAAATTGCTCCAGCACACATGGGACAAGGTTCCAATGTAACATAGAGCGTACATTCCTCCAGACGCCAGCTGCCTAAACATTTGGCAGCTTCCCGAATAGCCAAGATTTCCGCATGCAAAAGAGGATCTTGTTTTTGCTCACGCAAATTAAATCCTCTTCCAATCACTCTATCTTGGTATACGACAACAGCCCCAATTGGAACTTCTTTTAATGCAGCTGCTTTCTCTGCTTCCTCAATCGCTAAGAGCATATAATCTTCATGATTCATTTATTTCACTCCTAGCTTTTCATGCATTCCCCACAATGTCCATATATCTCAAATTTATGACCTGTGATCTCAAAGTTTTTCGGTTCACCCAAAATAGCATTCATTGGACATAAATCAATTGCTGTTGTCCGACCACAATTGGTACAGATTAAGTGGTGATGATGGTTGTTAGCACTACAAGCTAGACGATATTTTTTCTCCCCTGACCACTCAGTAGCCTCCAAAATACCATACTGTTCGAATAGAGAGAGGTTGCGATATACTGTATCAAAACTGAGACTTGGATAATCTTGCTGCATATATTCCAACATTTCCTTCGCACTTAAATAACGAGCTTCCCGTTCAAAAATATGCACCATCGTCTCTCGTTTACCTGTATATTTATAGCCTTTTTTCTTTAGCATTTCTAAGGCAGTTACTGTATCCATTATCTTTCGCCTCGCACATTCGCTTTCTTATATTGTAGCACAGAAATGAGTTTCTTTCCGATGATCACAAGTAGCAATAATGCGATAGAAACAAGTACGATCGCTCCACCTGAAGCAATATCAAGCCAGTATGCAAATACTAACCCTGCCACAATAGAGAACTCTGCAAATAAAACAGAAAAGAAAGCAGTTTTACGGAAACTGAGCGATAATTGCATACTTGTTGCTACTGGTAAAGTCATCAACGCAGAAACGAGTAATATCCCTACCACTCGAATTGCCACAGAGATCACCATCGCTACCAAGACCATAAAAATCAGATGAATCCATTTCCCCCGGATACCTGTCAATACTGCATGTTCTTCATCAAAAGCCAAGGCAAATAATTCTTTAAAAAAAAGATAAATAAAACAAATAGCGAGAAATGCAACTATGCTGATTAAAATCAAATCTTGTTTATTAATTGCTAATATATTTCCAAATAGCAAGCCAGAAATATCTACTCCAAACCCATTGCCTAAACCGATGAGAACAACTCCAACTGCAATCCCACCAGATAATAAAATCGGAATAGCCAGCTCTTGGAAAGAACGATAAAATTGCCGGATTCGTTCCACAACAACAGAGCCGATAATAGCAAAACTCATTCCTGCAAACAACGGACTGATCCCCGCAAACAACGTAAAATTCTTTTGCAGAAGAAGGCCAGCTGCAACCCCGGAAAGGGTAATATGGGATAGAGCTTCAGCGATTAAAGATAGGCGTCGGACAACTAAAAAGATTCCCACAAGAGGAGAAACGAGTCCAACGACCATCCCTGCAATAAGCGCATGTTGCAAAAAGGCATACTCTAAAAAATCAGTAATCAACTTTCTCTCTCCTCAGTGCTGATGATTAATAACTTGGACATCATGATTGTATGCTTTTGATAATAGTTCTTTTTCTTGTTTCACAAACAGAGACCTTGTCCCATGAAAGAATAGTTTTTTATTTAAACATGCTACTCGGTCTACCAAAGTTGTTACCACTCCGATATCATGTGTGACCATTATTAGAGTCAGACCGCTGTTTTTATGCAGATGATGTAATAAATCATAAAATTGCTTTGTCGATTCTCTGTCGATTCCAACAGTTGGCTCATCTAGTATCAATAGCTTAGGTTTACTGATCATCGCTCGTGCGATAAAAACTCGTTGCTGCTGTCCTCCAGAAAGTTGTCCAATATTCCTTTTCCGCAAATGTTGAAGTCCAACTTGCTCCAATACTCCATCTACCAACAAATAATCTTTTTTATTATATCTACGAATAATACCTTTTTTGGATGCAAGGCCGGCCGCTATAACTTCTTGAACAGTAGCAGGAAAATCCCGTTGGAAACTATTGGACTTCTGTGAAACATAACCAATATTATATTTCTGTTTTTGTTCCCGCATGGAGCTTCCAAAAACGGTGACAGTACCTTTCCTCGGCTCTAATACACCCAATGCGATCTTTAGTAAAGTCGATTTTCCAGAACCATTTGGTCCAACAATTCCAAGAAATTGCCCTTCTTCCACAGATAACGTCACATCTTCTAATACCGATTGATGTTGATAAGAATAGGATACATTGTCCAACCGCAAAATTGATTTATTCATTTGGCAACACCTAATGCTTTCTTCAAATTAGCCAAATTATTTCTCATTACCGAAAAATAATCTTCTTTATTAGCAATTTCTTGTTCTGATAAACCTTCCAATGGATTTAACACAATTGCCTCAGCATGAATCTCATTTTTCACCGTATCTGCCAGTTTATTGTTGACTAACGTTTCAAAAAAAACAACTTTCGCTTTATGTTTTCGCAGCATATCTACAAGGTTTTTTACTTCTTTTGGACTCGGTTCATCTTCTGGGCTTAAACCAGAAATCGCTACTTGTTTCAGATGATATTGATCTGCTAAGTATCGAAATGCAGCATGAGAGGTTACAAATTCTCGCCCTGGCGTATGCAGGAGACTCTCATAAGATTTCTGAAGATCGATAAATTGCTTGTTCAGCCTTTGATAGTTTTCAGTAAATTCTTTTTTGTGTTTCGGGTCTATTTTTATCATGGAATCATAGATTACTTTTGCTTGTTGCTCCGCCATATATGGATTCAACCAAACATGAGGATCATATACCTGATCAAGTTCTGTCGAGTCTTGTGCTTTTTTCAAAGGTAGCTTAGCTGATGTATTGACAACAAGGGTATGTGTTTGATCGATATTCGATATAGCATGATTCACCCATGCCTCTAATCCAGCCCCATTATAAAGAAATAAATCAGCCTTATTTAATTTAATCATGTCTTGTGGAGATGGATCAAAATCATGAGGCTCTGTACCTGGTGGTACAATATTCGTAACCTCTACTAAATTACCTCCAATTTTCCGGGCAAAATCTTGGAGTGGATAGAGGGACACAATAATTTGAGGTTTGGAAGAGCGAGATTCCCTTCCACAACCAACTAAAAGTACAAACGCTAAAGCGAAAGCCAGAAGCAGAATTATTCTATTTTTCATCATGATCCTCCAAACAACCTCTTATTATTTCCTAATCAAAAACAATTATAACGATATCGACATTAAATGTAAATCGTAAATATTACGTTTTAAAATTAAAATGATTGTATTTAGATTGATGAAAAAACAAAAAAAATAGCAGCTTTAGCTGCAATAGATGTCTTCTAATTTTAAATATATCCAAAGTTGGCGCACCCGAGAGGACTCGAACCTCCGACACCTCGTTTAGGAAACGAGTGCTCTATCCGCTGAGCTACGGGCGCATATCAAGCCTTATTATAACATTGCGAGCGAAAAAACCCAAGGTTTGAATCGTGGGATGAAAGCGAGTGTTAGAAAAATCTTTTTTTGCCTTTCCCAACCCTGACTATATTTGAAATATACTTGACAAATAACAAACATATGATCTACAATATTCGCAAAATTCCTACAGGGGGGTGATCTCATGCATAAAGCATTTTCTTACCGGCTTCGACCTACCAAAGCACAGGCGACGATGATTCACAAATCCATTGGCTGCAGCTGTTTTGTATTCAATCATTTTCTTGGAGAATGGAACAAAGTATATCAAGAAACAGGAAAAGGGCTTTCCTATTCCACCTGTTCCCGTTTCTTGACGGAGAAAAAACGGGAGTTAGCGTGGGTAAAAGAAGTCGATTCCACTTCTTTGCAAAACACACTGAAACACCTTGTGGATGCCTTCCAGCGTTTTTTTCGCAAGCAAAACAATGCGCCGCGTTTCAAAAGCAGAAAAAATCAGGTCCATGCGTATACGAGTCAGTGTAACTATTCCAAACATAGCAAACCAACCATCGAAATCGAGGGAAATCGAATCAAATTGCCGAAACTAGGCTGGGTAAAGTTTGTTCCCTCCCGAGAAGTAAGTGGTCGTATTTTGTCTGCTACGATCCGTCGGACTCCCACCGGAAAATACAAAATATCCATCCTTTGCGAGGGGTGCTACTTACGATCCGCTCCGGCGATAAAACTGGTGAACGAAAACCAAGTCATCAGTATCGAAACGTTGCAAGTAAAAAACATGGTGAAAAATCATAAGCTGGCGAAATCGATCACCGATGCTTCGTGGTCGAAGTTTGTTACGATGTTAGAATACAAAGCGAAAGAATACGGACGGAAATTGGTAAGGGTAGGGAAAACCTTCCCATCCAGTCAGCTTTGTTCAAGTTGTGGCTATATAAACAAAGAAGTGAAGAAACTTCAGCTGCGAGAATGGACATGCCCAGAATGTGGTATTCACCATGATCGAGATATCAATGCAGCCAAAAACATTTTGAACGAAGGAAAAAGGTTACTTGCCGTGGGGCTCACGGTCTAAGCTTGGTAAACTTCCTTGGATTACCGAGGATTACCCAAGAATCCCACGGCTTTAGCCGTGCGGAGTAGTCAAACACAGAAATAAATAAGAAGATAGAAGAAGAGTCACACTCGTAAATACGAATACAACTTCATCGATAATTTATAGCAAAAAAAGCTCCGTCTAGGAGCTTTATGAAACAACTTGTTTTTGTACATAACCGATTCGAGCAAGTACTTTTTCTTTCCCGAGGAGATATAATGTCTGATTCAAATCTGGTCCATGTATTTGACCGGTAGTAGTTGCACGAATGGGCATAAATAGTTGTTTGCCTTTGAATCCTGTTTCTTTTTGCACTGCCTTTAGCGCTTTTTTAATTTCTGTAGGCGTATACGCTGTGAGTTCCTTGAGTTTCTTTGCAAATGATGCCAATACTTCAGGAACTTGTTCTTGCTGTAACACTTGATTCGCCTCTTCATCGTATTGTGTTTCTTCTACTGTGAAGAGTTTCGTCAGAGATTGAATATCACTTAGTTGATACATTGCTGTTTGAAATAAAGCAACTAACTCACGAGTCCTTGCTTCAGCTTGCTCTCTGTTAAGTTCGTTTTGCTTCAAATATATTTGATATCCTGCATCTTCTTCTAAATATGGTTTTGTTAGTTCTACCAATTTTTCAAGTTCTATCGCTTTAATGTACTGACTGTTAACCCACATCAATTTTTCTTGATTGAAGATCGCTCCAGCTTTGTTGATTCGATCAAGAGAGAACAGTTCTACTAACTTTTCCAAAGAAAAAATTTCTTCTTCGATGTATTCCCCGCCAGGCGACCACCCCAATAATGCCAAATAGTTGTTAACGGCATCAGGCAGATAACCTAAGTCGTGATATTGCTCGATAAATTGTAATATCGTCTCGTCACGCTTGGACAATTTTTTCCCGTTTTCATTTAAGATGAGTGGAATATGAGCAAATTCGGGGATGGAGTAACCAATAGCCTCGAATAAAAGCACATGTTTTGGTGTATTTGAAAGATGTTCTTCTCCACGAATCACGTGTGTAATCTCCATCAGTGCATCATCGATGGTAACAGCAAAATGGTAAGTAGGTACACCATCAGATTTACAGATTACAAAATCTTCAATATCGGCACGTTGAAAACTCATATCTCCACGAATATGATCTTGAAATGTAATCTCATCATTTCCAGATACGGCAAAACGAATTGTATAAGGCACATTTGCATCAATTTTAGCTTGTCGTTCTTCTTTTGACAGATGACGACATTTACCAGAATACCTTGGAGTTTGACCATTTTGTTGTGCTGCTTCTCGCTCTGCTTCTAACTCTTCTTTGGTACAAAAACATGGATAAGCGTTACCTTCTGCCACTAATTTATCTAAATAAGGCTGATAGCTGTTTAAGCGTTCCATGCTTCGATAAGGTCCATACTTTCCACCGATATCGGGACCTTCATCCCAATCTAAACCTAGCCAACGAAAGGCACGGATCAGCTTCTCTTCTGCATCAGCTTTGTTTCGGCTCGTATCTGTGTCTTCTATCCTTAGTATGTAAGAACCACCCATTTTTTTGGCAAACAAATAGTTAAACAATGCGGTCCGCGCCCCACCAATATGCAAATGCCCCGTAGGACTAGGCGCAAAACGGACTCTTACAGTCATTTCCATACCCCTGCTTTCTGCTCTTTGAGTGCTAAAAGTATATCATTTTCACAGAATAAGTTCCAATCAAGACGTACAAAAACTCCTCATTCTTTTCAGCGAACAAGGAGTTGATTGATGACTATTTGATAGAAACACGATACGAGACAAGCCATTCGTTTAATTGCAGCCAATAAGCAAGCAGTGCTGGTACATTCATCAATTGTCCAAACCATGGAAGGTGCTTATTTTTAAGGTCAGTTTCCAAAAAACCTTTCACTTTTTCCCGATCTAAAAGCTCAAAAATAGGTGCATTGTTGTTTTCCACTAGTTCATGCATTTTTTGTGTCACAAAAGTGAGATACCCTGGATGATGTGTCTTTGGATAAGGACTTTTCTTTCTCTCCATCACTTCTTTAGGCAGTAGATGTGATACTGCTTGACGCAGCAAACCTTTTTCACGATTCCCGAGATACTTCATAGACCAAGGAACATTCCATACGTACTCCACCAATCTATGGTCACAAAATGGAACCCTCACTTCTAAGCCACAAGCCATACTCATCCGATCTTTTCTATCTAATAAGGTGGGCATCCATCTTGTCAAACTCAAATAAAAAATCTCACGTATTCTAGCATCTTTTGCACTTTCTTCTTGTAGACGCGGTACCTCAGAAAGTGCTTCTTGATAACGATTATCCACGTAATCCAATGGTCTGATATGCTCTACCAACTCATGTCTTAAAAAAGGAATCCGTAGATGGGACAACCTAGCCCAGGGAAATGTATCTGCATTCACTAATTCATCCCGATGGAACCATGGGTAGCCTCCAAAAACTTCATCCGCACATTCCCCAGATAGAACAACCGTTAAATCTTCTTTAATTGCTTTAGAAAATAAAATCAAAGATGCATCTACATCAGCCATTCCTGGTAAATCCCTAGCGCGCATTGCATCTATCAGTGTTTCGTATAATTGTTCATTATCTAACATCACATTGTGATGCTCTGATCCTATATGTTCAGCCATGACTTTTACCCAAGGTGCATCTGGGTTTGGTTGAAATTCATTTTGTTTAAAATACTTATCATTATCGATATAATCAACAGAAAAAGTATGGAGTATTCCTCGATTTTCTTGTTTGAATACATGAGCAGCATATGCTGCCATCGCACTGGAATCCAAGCCTCCAGATAACATTGTACCGATTGGCACATCAGATACCAATTGTCTTCCTACTGCATCTTGGAATAATTCTCTAACTGTTGCTATAGTCGTTGGCAAGTCATCTTGATGAAAATCACTTACTAATTCCCAATAAGGTCGAATCGTTAGTCCATCTCGATTGAATCTGAGCCAGTGACCTGGCTTTAATTCATGTATATTGCGGAATATACCAACTCCAGGAGTGCGGGCCGGCCCCATCACAAGCAGTTCATTTAAGCCTTCTTCATCGATTTCTTTTGGCACATCTGGATGAGCTAAGATCGATTTTAACTCTGATCCAAACAATAGTGACCTACCAACTATTGTGTAAAATAAAGGTTTTACACCAATCCGATCTCTCGCGATAAATAGTTCCTCTCGCGATTCATCCCAAATCGCAAAAGCAAAGATACCATTTAGCTCTTTTGGAGCATCTTCTCTCCACGCAGAAAAAGCTGCCGGTATCAGCTCGGTATCACATCTTGTTGTAAAATGATATCCTTTGGAAAGCAATGTACTTCGCAACTCATCCATGTTGTACAGCTCACCGTTGTAAACAATGACATACTTCTGTTCTCCCATTTGCTTAACCATCGGTTGAATTCCATTTGCTGGATCGATTATCGATAAACGGCGATGCCCAAGTGCAACATGCTCCGAAATCCAAGTACCAGTAGCATCAGGACCACGATGCTCCACTTGAATATTCATCGCATCTAATATCTCTTTTTGATTACTTATGTCTTGTTCTAGATTAATCCACCCTGTTATCCCGCACATCCAAGTTCCCACCTTCCCATAGGCAACTGTCTACTTCAGCGTATGGAAAGAGGAGGGAAAGGGTGACGATTTTTCATTTTGAGAAAACAATAAAAATTTGTCTAAAATAAGAACTTATTTACCATCCTCCTCTCGGTGAAAATTTTGTGTTACCATCCTATTGGACACTGGAGGAATACAAACCAAACGATCGGAGTAAAGAAGATGTTACAAACACCTCTTGCACGATTTCGAGTCATCGCCTTATCAGAAGGGATTTCTTTTCTTGTTCTGTTATTTATTGCTATGCCTTTAAAGTATTATGCTGATATGCCCATAACCGTCACTGTCGCAGGAAGTTTTCATGGGGTATTGTTTATTGCTTATCTACTGACACTCGCTCATGTATATTTCCGTGATAAATGGAAATTTTCACAAGGAGTTATTACTGTGGTTGCTTCCATTATCCCTTTTGCGACATTCTTTTTAGATCGGAAACTAAGTCGTGATTATTCATCTACCCTAAAATTAGAGAGCAAACTTTACTTGTTAATATGGTTACTTTCCTATCTCATTGTATTGTCAGCAGTGTATAAGCTCGTTACTTTTTATACACATCTTCGTTAATTCAAAAAGCGCTGAGCTAATGAGCCCAGCGCTTTTTCTTTTCATCTATTTTACTAAATTATTCCGATAGGCATAAATCGCAGCTTGTGTTCGATCATCTAATTCTAACTTTGATAATAAATTTGTAATATGCGTTTTCACGGTCTTCACAGTAATAAATAACTTATCTGCAATCTCTTGGTTGGTATTGCCATCCGCGATCAATTGCAGTACTTCCATTTCCCGCGCAGTTAATGATTCATGGGGTTTCTCTTGGTTTGCTCCTTGCATCTTCGAAATGACTTTGCTTGTCACCTTTGCCTCAAGTACCGATTCTCCTCTGGCAGCACTGCGAATTGCTTCTGCTATCTTATCCGCCTTAGATGTCTTCAGAAGATAACTCAAAGCACCAGCTTCCAGAGCAGGATATACTTTGTCATCATCTAAAAAACTGGTGAGCACAATTATTTTAGGCTCTAGTAACACTTTCACGATTTCTCTCGTTGCTTGAATACCATCCATACCATCCATCAATAAATCCATCAAAATAACGTCTGGTTTTTTCTCTAATGCTAATTGAACCCCTGCCTTGCCATCAGAGGCCTCTCCAACTACTTCTATATCTGGCTGTGTTGACAAGTAGGCAGATAAACCTATGCGTACCATCTCATGATCATCGACCAAAATTACTCGTATCATTACTTTGCCTCCATGTTACAAGATGGGTACCTTCACATTGATTTGTGTCCCTTTTCCAAGAAGGGAAAGTACTTCACCTATACCTCCTATTTCACTTGCCCGCTCAGAGATCGATTTTAAACCATAACTAGACATCTTCATTTTTGATTCATCAAAACCAATTCCATCATCGATCACTTTAAGATGTAAGTACTTCCCTCTCACTACCAAACGTATATGAACCTTATTAGCCTTTGCATGTCGGAGTACATTGGACAATGCTTCTTGTACGATTCGAAATAAATGATCTTCTATTCCACGAGCCAACGAAGGAATATCTTCCAATTCCCATGTGGCTTGCAGAGATTGCTTTTCTTGTAACTCCAAAAGCAGATCTTCTAATCCCGTCTTCAAATCTTTTCCTTCTAATGTGACAGGACGTAAATGCATGAGCAATGCTCGCATTTCTTGTTGTGCTTCCCCTGCTAACTTCTCAATAAATCCTATTTTTTTGGCTACTTCTTTTGTCTCTTGTAGATTCATGGCACTTATAGCGGATGACATCATGGATATCGCAAATAATTGTTGACTTATCGTATCGTGTAATTCTCTTGCCAAACGTCCTCGCTCTTCCGATACTACTTCCTGTTTCATTTGAGTTTGCCATTCTGTTCGTTCTGTTGATAGCTTTTGTAAGGAAGCGACTTGCTGTTCTACCCGATGTGCCATCTGATTGATTTGTATAGCCATATTACCAATTTCATCCGTACCCATGGACTTGATCCGATATTGGAAATTACCTCGCTCTAATTGAACAAGGGCTTCTTTTACAGGTGATAATCGATGAACGATTCTTGTCCCATATAGAAATCCTATCATACTAGAAATAACAAGCATCGCTAAGATAGGAAGTATTGCCCAACCCAGCGCTAACAATATATCAATTTTTAATTGGTAATGAAGAAGAATAACAGTAATGACCGCTATCAAACTGAAAAAAGTCAAAACGAAAGAGTACCGTGCTGTATGCCATTTAATGGACAAATTCCCTTGTTGTTTTCGCATCAAAGGTACCTCACCTGTATATTCGCTAGCAAAAACGATATAGAAATCTTTACTTTTCGATTTGCTTCTGAATATTTTTGAGAAGTTACCTGAAATTGATTGTGTAAACCCATCTTTTTCTTGCCTAATACCTCACATTCCCCAAGTGCAGCAGATGAAGAGATGGATACATCTAGATCAGCTGGAAGATACAAATACACTCGTCCAGCGACGCCGTTTAAAGTAATGGATGTCTCTCCTTCCGGAATAATCGCTCTAGACAAATCAAGGTATATACTCTGCACTTCATTGGTCGCATGAAGATCAAATAATTCATACTGCATATCACCTAAACGGAATTTCCGATAAAAAGCTTGATCGTATTTGGTAAAATTCTCTTCCCATTGAAGGTTGTGATCTTCTTTGTTTCCATTGATATCATTCTCTGTTTTTTTCTTCTTTTTAGACCACAATAATTTATAACTCGCATAGAAGAGTACAAACGAGAATAGCAATGCCCACAAATTTACGTCAATCAGAGCAAGACCACCAATGACAAGTAAAAAAACAGCTATCTTGCGGTAATAAAATCGCCAACATAGAAAACTAGCAAAAATCAACATAACGGGACTAACCAATAAATCATTGAGCCCCATAGCCACAAACAGTAAGATTAATCCTATTACAAAAAAGAAAATCCCGCCTGTTCGACGCATATTTGTCACCACCTATCAATGGATTATAAAATCACCGCTTGAAATTTCTGTTTCAATCTTATATTTTCCACTGCCTGATTTTGCAGTAGTCTCTGATGCAGATGGCTTTTGTAATTGTAATGAATAAGTAGCTGTTAATTGACCAGATTGCAATTTAGAATGAAGGGTAAAAGATGCATTTTTCGGTAAATATAATGTTGCATCTCCGGAAACCAATTCAGTATGGATATTCCCGATTAATTTATCGACTTGAATACGAATATTTCCACTAGTAGAAGATAAATTCAGCATTCCTGTATAATGACTAATATTCATATTACCAGAGAATGTACCCATCGTTGCTCTTTCAGCATTTACCCGGTCCAACAATACATCAGCGGAAGTACCATTGTATATGAAGTTGTCTATTTTTAGATTTCGCAGATTGGCAATACCAGAACTGATATCAACATTTAGATTTCCTATATTCCACTTTGGGGTTTTATGATCACCAATTTGTATCACTCTAGATGCAGCTTTAGCTGATATATGGAACAATTGGTTTCTAGGAACATATACTAACAACTTTAATTCATTTGTGTTGGAAAATGAATACCACTTCGGTTTTAGACTGATCTGGACGGTATGATCGTCTCGATCTACAATGAAACTTACATGGTTTAAGTCCCTACCTGTAGCAATCACTCTCAGTTTATCCTCATCGGTAGGAAGAATCGTCAAATCTTCACTCGTAACATCGAGATCGATAGAATCAACGGAACTCACAGATAATTTTTCTTCCTGCTTTTTTGTATGTGCTACAAAAAAATTAAATGGACTCCACCATATGGCGTGAGCAAACATGATCATTCCCAAAATAACAAGAAGTACCCCTGCTATTTTTTTCATAAAAGCCTCTCCCTATTTAAACTTCTATCTACAGCATACACAAGCTTATTGAAAACCAACACAAACATTAGCAGGAATTCTGCTAAGACCAAAGTCGTATTCTAACACGAAAATCAATTTTTATGTAAATGAGGTGATAAATTTGGTATATGTGATGGTCGGCATTGCTGGAGCAATCGGTGCATTGCTTCGATATCTTTTTGAAGTTCTTATTCCTTCCACTTATTTTATGGGATTTCCTGTTAGTACACTAGGCATAAATCTTTCCGGATCTTTGGGTTTAAGTTGGTTTTTCACATCGGTCACGAAGCATCATTCGTTTCCTAACTGGGCACGAACTGCTATTGCAACTGGTTTTATTGGTTCATTTACCACTTTTTCTACTTTTAACATAGAACTTATTCAATTAGTGGAGAAAAATCAATTACTCTATGCTATTTTGTATTTTATTTGCAGCACAATAGGTGGTTATCTCTTCAGTTGGCTGGGATTTGAAATAGCCAAAAACGAGAATGAAATAGCCAAAAACGAGGATGAAATAAAATGAATATATTATTAATCACGATAGGAGGGTCCCTTGGGGCTTTATGTCGTTTCCTTATAAGTAAATACTTTCCATCATCTACGAACCATTTCCCTTTTGGAACATTTATCATCAATATGATGGGCAGTTTATTATTGGGATTATTATTGGGATGTATGGTAGACGAAAAATGGATGTTATTTTTAGGAACGGGATTTTGTGGTGCTTTTACTACTTTTTCTACACTACAATGGGAAATACTTCGTCTTTATCAAGAACGTCAACATTTCATACTTCTGTTATACATCATACTCAGTTATTCATTAGGAATTTCGTCTAGTATTTTGGGATTTTTAATTGGAACATTTATGTATTCCTAACTTTGACACCAACATATAAAAAAGGCATACCGTATATCAACGAAATACACGGCAAAGGTGGAGTTATATGATAAATACATGGCGTAGAAAATGGGATTTTGTAGCTCGTATTTCATCCTTATTTAGTGGAGCATTTTTCTTTATCAGCTCTATCATCCTCTTTATTTTATTCTTTACAGAGAGAAGAAGTTTTGTTTAAGCCAGCAGGTTCCCCTACTGGCTGTTTTTATTGCAACCGTTTTCAGGGTTGATCTACTTGTTTTTCCATTATTCTTTTGGCCATAGCTCTCAGATCTTTTTTGAGTACTTTTCCTGTTGCGTTGCGTGGCATTGCTTCTATAAATTGTATTTGATTTAGATGGGTGAAATAAGAAAGTCGTTGGCTGCAAAAACGTAACACATCATCTTTTGTCATCATGGAATTTTCCCACTTCACAATGAATGCCATTGGAACTTGGCCTTTGGAACTATCCGGAGCAGCTACTACCGCAACCTCATAAATTCCATCTAAATTTAATAAAATTCCTTCGATTTCTGCTGGATAAAGTTTTTGCTTATCACAAACAATCATATCGTTATAGCGATCAACTATCAGTAGATATCCATCTTGATCCAACTTACCTAAATCCCCTGAATGATACCAACCTTTTCGGATAACTTTTTTGGTTTCCTCTTTGTTTCTCCAATATCCCAAAAATTGCTGTGGACCACGGAATACAATCTCACCTATTGTATCTCTTGGCAACTCTTTTCCAGTGAGTGGATCCAATATTTTTACTTCCGTAAATGGAAATGGTCTTCCAACTGTATGATTTTTATCTCTACTCATTCTGCTTGTCCACATAGTGGTTGTCCCTGAATGCTCCGTACATCCATAGCCATGATAAATTTCGATGCCATATAAATGAAATTTCTTAATTAACTGTGGTGGTACAGTATCAGCACCACACATAATATAACGGAGAGTATCAATATCCTTCTCCGTCCAATCAGTTTCATTTATCATCAATTTAAGCATAGCAGGAACTGTCATAAACTGGGTGATTCTTTCCTTCTCAATCAAATCCCAAATGAGTTTAGGATGGAACTGTGTATAAATAACTGTAGAACCTCTTACTGCATTCGTCACTGAAAACATACAACCAGTTATATGAAACATGGGAGTAATGATTAAATTTCGATCAGTCAATCTCCAATCTAAATGATTTCCTATTGCATATCCACACATCCATAAATTATGATGGCTTATCATTACACCTTTTGGTTTCCCTGTACTGCCAGAGGTGTAGATCAACAAAAACTGATCATCGCCTCCCATGCTGATAGTTGGTTCATCTGTCGATTCCCCTTCTAATAATTTAGGAAATATAAACTCAGCATCATCCTGATTATCACCAATTTGAACCATTGTGTGAATGGATTTTACTTGTCCTAATTTGTTTGCCAACTCTGTAAATTTTGTATCGTAAAACAATACCGTCGGTTGGCTTTCCTTTAAGACGTGATTATAATCTTCCATTTCTAAACTAACGTTCAATGGGAGTACAATTGCACCTAATTTGGCAGTTGCGTAAAAAATAGTCAACATTGAAATACTATTTTGACACAGGGTTGCAATACGTTCCTTTGGTTTGACACCTTGTTTTTTCAGCCAATGAACGAGTTGATTTACTTGTTCATTTAATCGGAAGTAAGTGATTCGACTTTTTAAATCAACTGCTGCTTCAAATTCTGGTGAATTATTCGCGCGATTTGTGAGTAGTTGACCAATGTTGTTTTTCATTATAAACACTCCAATAGTCTCCCTAATATTCTGATGTTGGGGATATCTGAAATAAATTTTTTACACCAATATTTATTTTCAGAAGAAAATTCAGAAATAACAGATATTCACCAGCATTTATAATATTATAAGCAAAAAGATATACTAGGTCTATTGTATTATTGAATTATTAGGAAAATTTTAAACGTATAACATATTCAGTCATATATATGTTCATATTTCATATCATCGAAATGTAATGTTCTTTAGAATAAAAATAACCATCAAAAGGGCTATACAGCTGATGAATCGCAGTCTCTGCACATCCGTTTACATAATTATGCTGGTTGAAAACCCACGGTTTAAATCGTGGGCTGAAAAATAGCGTTGTTCGAACCCATGGGGTTTTCCTTTTATTTTCAAACACAAAAAACACGTAACCTTCTCCGTTATAACCAACGGTTTAGGTACGTGTTCATCTGTTTTATAACATATACACATTTGGCAGAGAGGGTGGGATTCGAACCCACGGTAGCCTCACGACTACGACGGTTTTCAAGACCGTTGCCTTCAACCACTCGACCACCTCTCCATATGGTAAATAGAACCTAAACATACTCTTATTATATTTAAAAACATACTCACACATTTTAGCTTAAATGTAGTTTGCAGTCAAGAACAAAATACTGTTTTAATGTTGAAGCCCAATGAAAGAGACCCAAATATATAGTGAATATCATATAAATTCAGGTCCCATATCTTATATAATGATCGGTGTATAACCTTCTTTTATTTGTTCTACAATGCTAAAATGCCCCAGTTTTGTTCCACCAACTAAGAATACTCCACAAGCATTTGCATCCTCATCTACCTCAAGAAAACTTGTACAAAATTCACATGCCCCTGCTATAATCCCCAAATCCTGAACTTCTTTAAATAATGAATGAAAAGGATGAGATGGATCATCAATTTCTTTTAACCATTTGGGACCTAACCCATCAAAATATATTTTTACATCAAAACCTTCTTCATGTAGTTCTTGTCCATATGTTAAAGCATGATGTGCTTTTCCAATCTCATTTGGTCCTGCGTGAATCACAATCAAAAACTTTTCTTTCATCCTTCTTGTCCTCCTTTAGAGGAATTAATCAAACATAAACATTGTTACACATCTACCTAGATTACTGGAATTAATTCATAAAAATTATCCGTTCAACAGAACGGAATAGGAGAATACTTTTAAATATTACATAATAATAGGTTTATAGCCTTCTTTGATATGTTCTACAAAACTAAAATGCCCATCTTTTGCACCGCCAACAATATATACCCCTGCTGTGTTCACTTCATCTTGGATATCAAAAAAACTGGTACAATAACCACATGCCCCTTTGATAATTCCTAGTTTTTGAACTTCTTTAAACACAGAATGGAAAATATGAGATGGGTTATCAAATTCCTTTATCCATCGGGTTCCCATTCCATCAAAATAAATTTTCACCTCAAAACCTTCATCATGCAATTCTTGTCCATATGTTAACCCATGAAATGCTCTTCCAACATCTTCTGCACCTGCTTGGATGACAATCAAAAACTTATTACTCATTGAATACTTGCCCCCTTATGATATGTAAAAAGAACTTGTATCAAGTATATATTACCATATTTTCCGAAGAAAATTAATTGTTAGTATACATAAAAATGTAAAAATTCATTAATCAAACTAATAAATTTTTATAAAAACATAAGACAGGGAACAATTCTTTTGTCATATTCCAGACTTACCGGTTTCAATAACTATATCTAACAATGGATATTATTTGACATAACGGAGCACCTGATACTGGACACGCTCCAGATCGGAAAAGTGTGCAAGACGAATCATTTTGACC
The DNA here is from genome assembly GCF_059510395.1 of Shimazuella sp. NTD248. NCBI lineage: Bacteria > Bacillati > Bacillota > Bacilli > Caryophanales > Thermoactinomycetaceae > Shimazuella > Shimazuella sp. NTD248. The sequence continues at coordinate 27,546 of NZ_JCAJZT010000004.1, forward strand.
TCCATGGGTAGATTTCACCTATAGATTCACTATACTATATATTTTCTAAAAAAATATTTTTAAAGTCCGTTTTTGAATAAACAAAAAGACTGCTAGCATAGCAGCCTAATAATGTCTGGTTTACTTCAATACTTCTCTTCCCATATAGGGAACAAGTGCATTTGGCACTCGCACTGTACCATCTTCTTGTTGATAGTTCTCTAAAATCGCAGCAACAGTGCGGCCAATTGCTAATCCAGAGCCATTGAGTGTGTGGACAAATTCAGGTTTATCCTTGGCGCTCCGACGGAAACGGATATTAGCTCGTCTAGCTTGAAAATCTTCAAAGTTACTGCAAGATGAAATCTCACGATACGCACCAGAACTTGGCAGCCAAACTTCTAGGTCATATTTTTTTGCTGCTGTAAAACCAAGATCTCCTGTGCACATAGAAAGTACACGATAAGGTAATTCCAATAGCTGTAAAACTTTTTCTGCGTTCTGGACAAGTTTTTCTAACTCATCGTAAGAATCTTCAGGTCTAACAAATTTCACCAGCTCTACTTTATTAAATTGGTGCTGGCGAATTAATCCTCTTGTATCGCGGCCGGCCGACCCCGCTTCCGAACGGAAACAAGCACTGTATGCTGCGTAATAAATAGGTAATTCTTGATCAGTAAGGATTTCTCCTTGATGGAAATTTGTTACCGATACTTCTGATGTTGGAATGAGATAATAGCCATTTGTATTCGCAAGCGCAAATGCATCTTCTGCAAACTTAGGCAGTTGTCCTGTTCCTGTCATGCTTTGGCTGTTTACAATATAAGGAGGTATCATTTCTCTATAACCATGTTCAGAAGTATGCAAATCCAGCATAAAATTCATAAGCGCACGCTCCAAGCGAGCACCTAAACCTGTATAAAATACAAAACGTGAACCTGTCACTTTACTAGCCCGCTCAAAGTCTAATAGTTTTAGATGTTGAGCTAAGTCCCAATGAGGAATTGGTTCAAAGCTAAACTCTGGAACATCACCCCAAAATCGAACTGGTATATTTTCTTCCTCCGTTAATCCAATAGGCGTCGACTCGTGAGGGATGTTTGGTAAGGATAATAATATTTGCTGCAATTGCTCATCGAGTTGACGAATTTCTTCATCAAGTTCTTTGATCTGCTCTCCGACTTGACGCATGCTAAGAATAAGGGATTCTGCGTCCTCTTTTGCTTTCTTTTTTCTCGCCACTTCTTGACTTGCTTGGTTCCGTTCACTTTTTAGTTTCTCGGATCTTGTGATCGCTTCACGACGTCTGTTATCAATTTGCTCAAACGAATCCAGACCACTGATATCTTCGTTGCGGGAAGCTAGTTTCTCTTTTACTTCCGCAAAGTTATTCCGCAACAATTTGATATCTAGCATAGAAATTCCTCCTCAAATAAAATAGGAACCCCATCCCTAAGGGACGGAGGTTCCGCGTTGCCACCCTTGTTGACTGTCACTTTCCTAAACAGTCCACCTTAATGCGTAGTTATCGGAACGCTGCCGAGATCAGCTCTGAGGTGGAATTCACAAGACTTCTCTTAGCGATTTCCACCAACCATCGCCTCTCTGGAAAGATCTGTCTTGTTACTTGTCTCTTCATCGCAATCATGTTTATTAATATGCGCTCATTATACAGAGGTTATAGATCTTTTTCAATCGCCTTTTCCACCATACTCAAAAAATAAGCATGCAAGCGCGTATCATCTGTTAACTCTGGATGAAAAGATATGCCTAAAAGGTTTTCCTGTTTCACTGCTACCACTTGATCTTTCACTGTAGAAAGCACTTCTACATCTGCTCCCACTTCTGTAATGAGAGGAGCACGAATAAAAACAGCTTGGAAATCTTCTGCCACATCTTTAATCGGTAGATCAGCTTCAAAACTATCTACTTGTCTCCCAAAAGCATTCCGCTGAACAGTCACATTTAACAGGGGCAAATGAGGTTCACTGTTCTCTGTGATATGTTTGGCAATTATAATAAGCCCAGCACAAGTCCCAAATATAGGTTTAGCCTTTGCATGGAATTCTAAAATCGGTTCCTGAAGATCATACTGACGTAAAAGCTTTCCTATAGTAGTAGATTCCCCTCCAGGAATAATCAAGCCATCGACATCAGCTAATTGTTCTTTTCTTTTAACAGCAATTGCTTCGGTGCCTAGCTTATTCAAAAGTTGTATATGTTCTCGCACAGCCCCCTGAAGAGCAAGAACACCTACTTTGATATTACCAGCCACGTTCTTGCATCCGTTCATGCGCTTCTAATTTTGATATCTCAATACCAGTCATTGGACTTCCCAAATCTTTGGATAGCGCAGCAATAAGTGCAAAATCTTCAAAATGAGTAGTAGCTTCAACAATAGCTTTTGCAAATTTAGCAGGAGTGGAGGATTTGAAAATACCAGAACCAACAAATACACCATCAGATCCCAAGTGCATCATCAAAGCCGCATCAGCTGGGGTTGCTACTCCACCAGCTGCAAAGTTAACAACCGGTAATTTCCCTGTTTCGTGAATTTGTAAAAGGAGTTCATATGGAGCACCCAATTCTTTTGCTTCTGTCATTAACTCGTCACGAGACATACCTGTTACTTTGCGAATTTGACTTTGCATCATACGCATATGACGAACTGCTTCTACGATATTGCCTGTCCCTGGTTCACCTTTTGTACGGATCATGGATGCTCCTTCACCGATACGACGGAGTGCTTCTCCAAGATTACGAGCGCCACAGACAAACGGAACAGTAAATGTAGATTTATCAATATGATAAACTTCATCTGCTGGTGTTAAAACTTCACTTTCATCAATATAATCTACACCCATGGATTCTAATAAACGCGCCTCTACAAAATGCCCGATTCTCGCTTTTGCCATCACTGGGACGGAGACTGCATTTAAAATTTCCTCTACAATCTTAAGATCAGCCGTTCTAGCGACTCCGCCAGCTGCACGAATATCGGAAGGAACTCGCTCCAAAGCCATTACAGCGACTGCCCCAGCTTCTTCTGCGATTTTTGCTTGTTCTGCATTTACGACGTCCATAATGACGCCACCTTTTTGCATTTCTGCCATTCCGCGTTTTACACGGTCTGTCCCTGTCTGTGTCATCCTATATCCTCCTAGATCGTGTATAGATTGCCAATTTGTTAATTTTAGTCCTTTAGCCAATAACATTGTAAAGGAATAAATGTAAATTTACAAGGAACAGAATTATAGCATTAGTTTATCCAAGAATTTACTCTATCCCACGCATGACGAAAAAATAACCGGAACACGCTCCCTTTTTCTACTGTTTTTTGGGTAATCAATGGAACTGAATGAACTCCTGGTATAGACTCCCCTTTATACAAGAGAGAAACTTCACCAATTACAGTCCCTTTTGAAATGGGAGCTTGTATCCCTTTTTTTAGAACAACTTTATAAGTATAAGACTCTTTATCTGCTTTCTTTTCTGCTAACTGTAGGGAATATTCTGGAGCAACTGGTACTGTACGTTCTACGCCGTTTGGTAACGTAAAACGATCATGACCAAGAATAACTTTTCCTTTTGTAATAGCTGTTACCAATTCAAAATTATCGTATGTATAATCCAACAATTTTTTTGTCTCATGAAACCGTGCAAACTCCGAATCTGTCCCCATAACAACTGAAACTACCCGTAGACCATTACGATCTGCTGTACTTGTGAAACAATACCCTGCTGCATTGGTATGACCAGTTTTTAAGCCATCCACACCTTGATAATAGTATTTCAGTGAGGGAAGCATCTGATCCCAATTGTCTATTTTTTGTTGGTTTGGTTGATTTTGGTGAAAGGTATAGGTCGGGATGCTTGTATATTGTAGTACTTCCGGATAATTTTTTAACAAAAATTGTGCAACAACAGCTGTATCATAAGCTGACATGTCATGTTGGCCTACTTTGCTAGTGGCTGGAGGATCAGGGTACGATTCTGTGTTTAATCCAGTACTGTTTTGAAAATGTGTATTTTTCAACCCCAGTTCGCTTGCTTTTTTATTCATCATATCCACAAAGCCTTCTTCTGACCCGGCAATATGTTCCGCCAATGCAACAGTAGCATCATTGGCCGATTGAACAAATAAAGCAGTGAATAACTGCTTGACAGTCTGTTTTTCTCCTCCAACTAAGCGTATTTCTGCTTCATTTATAGCAGCTGCTCTATTGCTGACCGTAACCACATCATCCCACTTAAGTATACCTTGCTTGATCTGATCAAAAATAACAATTGCGCTCATCATTTTTGTCATACTAGCAGGTGGTCTCGGTTCATTTGCATTTTTTGCAGCTAATATTTCCCCAGAAATAGTATCGACTAATATATATGATTTGGCATTTATCGTCGGTAATTCATCTGCAAATACAGGATTGCTTATCGTAAATAAACTGATAATGCAGAATAAAAATACAATTTTACGACGCATTTTCCTTTTACTCCTTCGTTAGCTCAATCCTACTCATTTTCACACGTTCGATCCGACAATACAAGCCCTTTACATTAAAAAAGAATAAAAAAGCGCCCTCAACGGGACGCTTTTCCTCAACCACCTAATTGGTAGTTTGGAGCTTCTTTTGTTATTTGTACATCATGAGGATGACTCTCCCGCAACGAAGCAGAAGTAATTCGTACAAACTGTGAATTATCCTTTAAATCTAACAACGTTTTTGACCCTGTATAACCCATACCAGAACGAATTCCACCAACTAATTGATATACGATATCCACGATTGGACCTTTATAAGGAACACGTCCTTCGATACCTTCTGGGACTAATTTCTGCTCATTTTCTTGGAAATAACGATCTTTACTACCTGCTTGCATAGCACCAATGGACCCCATGCCTCGATATACTTTAAAACGACGGCCTTGGTAGATTTCACTTTCCCCTGGAGCCTCTTCTGTTCCTGCAAACAATCCTCCGAGCATAACAGCATCTGCTCCGGCGGCGAGGGCTTTAACAATATCGCCAGAGAAGCGAATACCACCATCAGCGATAATAGGCACACCATATGCACGAGCTACACTAGCAGCATCATAAATTGCAGTGATTTGAGGAACACCAATACCCGCAACCACACGAGTCGTACATATTGAACCCGGGCCAATCCCTACCTTGACGATGCTCGCTCCTGCTTCAATCAAATCTCTTGTCCCTTCAGCGGTAGCTACATTACCTGCAACAATGGTGAGATCAGGATAATTTTCTCGAACCTTAGCAACTGTTTCCAGCACGCCTTTCGAATGTCCATGTGCTGTATCAATTACCACCATATCCACTTCTGCTTCTACCAATGCTGCGATCCGTTGGTCTGTATCTTTTGAGACACCTACTGCTGCTGCTACAAGCAGACGTCCTTGCTCATCTTTAGCAGAATTGGGGAATTGGGTAGCTTTTTCAATATCCTTAATCGTAATTAAGCCTTTCAATACACCATGTTCATCAACCAATGGCAGTTTTTCAATCTTGTGTAGTTGCAAGATATGTTCTGCTTCTTTCATTGTTGTTCCAACTGAAGCAGTGACAAGATTTTCTTTTGTCATCACTTCTGAAATAGGAGTGCTGTAATTATGCACAAAACGCATATCACGGTTCGTTATGATTCCGACAAGCCTTTTCTCCTTGTCCACAATCGGCACACCAGAAATACGATATTTGGACATTAATGCCTCTGCATCATGAACTTGATGACCTGGGTGTAAGTAAAATGGGTTTGTAATGACACCACTTTCGGAACGTTTTACACGATCTACTTCCTCTGCTTGCTCTTCAATCGTCATATTTTTATGGATTACTCCAATACCACCTTGTCGCGCTAGAGCGATTGCTAAGGATGATTCAGTTACGGTGTCCATACCCGCACTGATTAATGGAATATTTAACTTTATTTTTTTTGTCAGTTGAGTGGAAACACTAACATCACGAGGTAAAATTTCGGATCTGGCTGGTAACAATAGCACATCATCAAATGTGAGGCCTGTTTTGCTGAACTTCTCTTCCCACATGGCGTATCGCCCCTTATCTTCAAGTCTCCATTTTTTTGCAAGTGTATCAAATAAAAAAAAGCGAATCAAGAAAACCGCTATTGTTGAAATTAAATATCTTTTTATAAAAGTTATCCACAGTTTATCTGTGTATAACTTGTGAATAATTGTGGATAAGTCATGAATAAGACAATTTTTTCGGAGGAATTATGAAATATTTATCATATGAGCTGTTAAAGAACGAAACAACTGCACGCAACTTTCTCATCAAAAAATACCCAAAATCAGAAGCCAAAACTCTTTCATATCGCAATGTACATGCATTTACATCCTATATCAAACAAGGCATGGCTTTATTTCAGACTGCTGAACAGAGTGATTTTTGGTCTTCCTCACTCTTACTTTACTATGGAATGATGAGCCTGTTAAAAGCATTTGCACTGAGTATAGATCCTAATTATCCACACAGTACTACCATATTGCAACATGGTTTAACTAGTCCAAAACGCAAAAAAGAGCCTTACCGCTTTTTTTATGATGAGGTTCGAGTGCAGAAAGATGGATTTTTCCCTTACCTGTGCAACTTATTTTCTCATCCTGTTCCTACTGGGGAACGGTATAAATTGGAATTGTTGTGTTCCTTTATCCCTGACTTACAGCTGCTGTTCCAACATTTGAGTCTCAAATCCTACTGGTGGGAAGTTTCCTATCAAAATGGAACCTTAACTTGTCCTGTAGAAGTATTGGATCAATTATGCATTTCTGCTGAATCATTCGTCTATCGCTTAAATCAAAAAAAATCTGCTGTCTGTTTCTCCATGCATAGTTTTACAGAGCAGTCCTTTCAACTAAAAGTGGAAGGCACGAATGACATCTTGAAACATTCTTGGCTGAAACAAAACGGACAAGGAAAACTGTACCTTTGGAATTCATCTCATACATCAATCGATCCACTTCCTGAGATTCTAACCTACTATGCCCTATTTTTTGCACTAAGTATGCTTTGCCGGTATGATCCACCCGTTTGGTATGAGCTCAACAATGACATTGAAAAAGAACAACTTATCATTCAACAACTAATTGATCTAGTTATGCGAAATTTTCCCGATTTGCTATACCAATTATTTTAGCATGCCTCTTCTATTTTAGTGATTATTTTGTATTTTGTCCATTGCCTAGGTATGAAAAAACCCCTCCTAGTATGGAGGGATAGAGCATTTAAATCTATTATAAAAACATTATTCTCGGTTCCTCTCATAGGTATCACGTAAACACGTGCAGGCACAAACGATGTGCCACCCTATGAGAGGAGTTGTCCCTCAGGTCAGCCTATCATCACGGCCAGCCGACACCGCCCAAGAGCGGGTTCTTCTTCTCGTCGTCGTTGATGAACATAGGATTCCCCTCAGTAAAGAGATGGGTCAACTGACTCCATTATTATAACCGAAAAATAATATTATTCAAATAAAAGATAAACCCTACCCAAAAATACAGAATATGGTTATGCTTACTCATCAATTTTTAACGGCTGGTGCAACTGCTTAATAAGCATTGATGATGAAGAAAACTCTTCTTAATGTTTATTTATCATACATACCATTCAAAAATAACAGGATTGAAATAATTAGGATAAAACTTCTCATTTACAGCTTTAAAAATCATCCCCCACTACCAGATTGGTAATGGGGGACAAACCCTTGAAGGCGCATCACTGTTGTCCAGCGACATCTAGGAGTTCAGGGGCTTCACAAGCTCAAGGAGGGCCACATCCAGCTCTTGGCATCCTTCCATGACCCTGGCGATCTCGGCAAGAGCCTCCGCATGCTGGCTGTAGGCACTTGCCAGACCTTCACTACACGGGAGTTGCTTCTCCCCGATCTTCGCACTCTTCAGAGCCATTGCAAGAACTGCACTGACCGCCTCGGCCTTCTGCTTCCCAGTCATCAACTGCATGAAACTTTCCCTTCTCAAAAAATGGGTCTGTTAATGTCATCATACTACAACAAATTCATAAGAAAAACTCCCGTCTGAAAGCGACAGGAGTAGCATTTATTCTTCTTCATCTGTAATTTGTACTTGAGAAACTGTTGCTACTTCTTCGTCTTTGGTCATTTTAATCAAGCGAACACTTTGTGCATAGCGCCCTAGACATGATATACCTGATATGTTCATCCGAATGATCACAGGCTACTTGTGGAGCATACGACAAATGAAAAATACGAAGGAGAAAGCTAAACATAAATATAAAGTTAGAAAAAATAGATTATCCAAGAAATCACGGTTATAGATCGAATTCCAAAGCTAATGCTACTGGTTGGGGCAATATATCTACATGAACTTAATTTACGGATCCCCATCATAGACGCACACAAGAAGTGACATGCACTTAATTGTGCTTCGCCTATGTGGGGTGAACTGACCCTATGCGTCTTGCAACATTTCCTTCACTCGGAAGGTGATGCTCTCAGCAAGTTCAGCGTCGTCCAACCCGCTGGAGTACATAAACGAATCCCCATCGAGTTGCTTCTTTGCACTGACGGCCAGTTGATTAGCCTCTTTCAGTTGCTCTACCACTCCAGCGGGGAGCTCTGCGGGGTGCCTCGCTATCCCCGCCATGAGGGTGTAGTAGTTGGCAAGCCTGATGTAACCGCGTCGCTTATCTCGCTCGAAATCTCGACGCAGCTCCCCCGCTTTATCAGTACATTCTTGCGACTTTTCCAACAGCTCTGCACGATCTAGGTTCACGATGTTCCCTTCAGGTCAGAGGGAGACATAGAGTCTCCTGACTACTATCATTATATCTCAAAAAAATAAAATCCCCCACCCATTTGGGCAGGAGAAAATTTACTCATCTTCTTCATCTGTAATCTGTACCCGTGCAACTGTTGCTACTTCTTCATCTTTCGCCATCTTGATCAATCGCACACCTTGCGCATAGCGTCCAAGGCATGATATGCCTGAGATGTTCATGCGAATGACTACACCCGCTTGGGTAACGATCATTAAGTCTTCTTCTTCGGAAACCATCGTATGCCCAACAACAGGACCATTTTTCTTCGTGATGTTGAGGGTTTTGATTCCTTTCCCGCCACGGGACTGGGATCGGTATTCACTGATCGGGGTTCGTTTCCCATACCCTTTTTTGGTCACGATCATGACATCTTTACCCGGCTCGACAATATCCATGTCGATGACATAATCGTTATCTCCAAGCGTGATTCCTTTCACACCTGTAGCTGACCGGCCCATCTCCCGCACATCCAGCTCTGGGAAGCGAATAGACATACCATGACTGGTACCCATGATAACCTCTTGATCCCCATCTGTTAGTCTCACACTTACTAACTCATCGCCTTCACGAAGATTGATAGCAAACAGACCATTTTTGCGGATGTTTTCAAAATCAGACAGCTTTGTCTTTTTCACTACTCCAGCTGTTGTAGCAAAGAAAAGATTAAAGTCATCGGTAAATTGTTTTACTGGGATAACTGCCTGAATTCGCTCATTTTGCTCAATCTGGATCAGGTTGATGATTGGTGTACCTTTTGCAGATCGTCCCAACTCAGGAATCTCATAACCTTTTAAGCGATACACTTTACCTTTATTGGAAAAGAAGAGGATATGATTATGAGAGCTGGTCACAAATAGCGTCTGGATGAAGTCATCCTCGCGTGTTCCCATACCTGTAACACCTTTTCCACCGCGACGCTGTGCTCGGTAAGTGGATAGTGGCATACGTTTGACATAGCCTCTATGTGTCAGCAAAATGGCAACTTCTTCTTCTGGAATCAAGTCTTCTTCCACAATGCTATCCACATTGATTTTGATGACAGTTCTCCGTTCATCGCCGTACTGCTCTCTGACTTCTACCAATTCTTTGCGGACAACTCCACGAATCCTAGCCTCATCCGCTAGAATCGCTCTTAGTTCTTTGATCGTAATTTGCAGTTCTTGATACTCACTTTCAATCTTATCGCGTTCCAAGCCAGTTAATCGCTGCAAACGCATATCTAAAATTGCTTGCGCTTGCTTTTCACTCAACCCAAACTGCTCCATCAAACCGCTTCTAGCTTCCCCTGCTGTTGCAGAAGCACGAATCAAAGCGATCACCTTATCGATTTGATCCAATGCAATGCGATAACCCTCTAAAATATGAGCACGTTCTTCTGCTTTATTGAGATCAAATTGGGTTCTGCGACGAATCACTTCAATTTGGTGATCTAAGTAGTGAGAGAGTGCCTGATGCAAATTGAGCACACGAGGTTGACCGTTCACTAAGGCTAGAGTATTTACTCCAAAGCTTGTCTGTAAAGTGGTATGCTTGTACAAATTATTTAAGACAATACGAGGATTTACATCCCTGCGCAATTCAATGACAACACGCATACCGTTACGATCTGATTCATCACGAAGATCAGTTATTCCGTCGATTTTTTTATCTCGAACCAATTCCGCAATTTTTTCTACTAATTTCGCCTTATTTACTTGATAAGGGAGCTCTTCCACGATAATGCGCATTTTTCCATTTTGCGCTTCTTCGATGCGTGTTTTCGCTCGGATTTGGATACTGCCTCGCCCTGTACGGAACGCTTTCCGAATTCCTTCGTAACCGAGAATAATTCCACCTGTGGGAAAATCAGGACCTTTGACGATTGGTAATAGATCCTCAACTGTCGTTTCTGGATTATCGATAATAAGCAATAAACCATCAATGATTTCACGTAAATTGTGCGGTGGTATATTGGTTGCCATTCCGACCGCAATCCCAGATGTACCATTGACTAGTAGATTGGGGAAACGGGCAGGGAGCACAAGTGGCTCTAGCTGTTGTCCATCATAGTTAGGTCCAAAATCAATCGTATCTTTTTGGATCTCTCTCAGCAATTCTAGTGTGATAGAAGCCATTTTAGCTTCCGTATAACGCATTGCTGCTGGTGGATCACCATCGACAGAACCAAAGTTACCATGTCCATCGACTAACATATAACGGTATGAAAAATCTTGCGCCATACGAACCATTGCTTCGTATACAGCTACATCGCCATGGGGATGGTATTGGGCGGTGACATTTCCAACTACCCTTGATGACTTTTTATACTGTTTGTCAGGTGTCATTCCCAACTCATACATGGTGTATAAAATGCGTCGGTGTACCGGTTTGAGTCCATCACGGACATCTGGCAATGCTCGGCTCACGATAACGCTCATAGCATAGTCAAGAAAAGAAGATTTCATCTCTTGGCTGATATTTACTTCTTCTACACGTTCTGTATTTGCCATCCGTTTCATCAACTCCAACTAACGGATATATCCGTTTCCAGCTATCTCCTACACGTCTAGTGTTGCTTGATTTGCATACTCTTGAATAAAATCTCGTCTAGGTTCTACTCGATCTCCCATCAACATTTCAAACACTTGATCAGCATCCATCGCATCTCTAAAGGACACTTGACGAAGTGTTCGACTATCAGGGTCCATCGTTGTCTCCCAAAGCTGGGTAGCATTCATCTCTCCCAAACCTTTGTAACGCTGAATTTCAATCTTACCTTTGCCTTCTAATTCTTTGACTACTTGTGCTTTCATTGCATCAGAATATGCATAGCGAATAACTTTTCCTTGTGCGATTTTGTACAGTGGCGGCTGAGCAATATACACATATCCCTCTTCGATCAGGGATCTCATATACCGGAAGAAAAAAGTCAATAGTAGAGTGCGGATGTGCGCTCCATCGACATCCGCATCCGTCATAATGATTACTTTGTGATAGCGGGCTCTATCAATCTGAAAATCATCTGCTATCCCAGTTCCAAGCGCCGTAATAATAGTTCGTACTTCTTCATTCGACAAGGCTTTATCCAAACGTGCTTTTTCAACGTTGATAACTTTACCACGAAGAGGAAGGATCGCTTGGAACATTCGATCACGACCTTGTTTTGCCGTACCGCCAGCTGAGTCACCTTCAACCAAATACAATTCACTGATAGAAGCATCTTTGCTTGTACAGTCTGCTAATTTCCCGGGCAATGAACTTACCTCTAATGCATTTTTCCGTCTCGTTAACTCCCGAGCTTTTCGAGCAGCTTCTCTAGCCCGAGCCGCTGTAACAGATTTATTGATGATCTTTTTCCCAATAGCTGGATTTTCATCGAGGTAAGCTTGAAAATAATCAGCAAATAATTGTTCCGTAGCAGAACGAGCTTCGCTATTTCCCAATTTTGTTTTGGTTTGGCCTTCAAACTGCGGATCAGGGATTTTCACACTGATAATAGCAGTCAATCCTTCACGTACGTCGTCTCCTGTCAAATTGCTTTCGCTATCTTTCAACAAATTGTTCCGACGTGCATAATCATTTATCACCCGGGTGAGACCCGCTTTAAAACCAGATTCGTGTGTACCACCCTCATGAGTGTGGATGTTATTAGCATAACTGTAGATATTGGAAGAGTAGGAATCGTTGTACTGCATTGCAACTTGAACTTGAATACTTTCACGTTCCCCCTCAATGTAAATCGGAGGTTGATTCAATGCTTCACGATTACGGTTGAGGTACTCCACAAAGGAGGAAATGCCACCTTCAAATTGGAATGACTCTTCTTTTATCTCTTCCCCGCGTTTATCTGTCAGAACAATGGTCACACCACGATTGAGGAAAGCAAGCTCACGTAGACGATTTCGTAAAATATCATATTCGTACTCGATTGTTTCCGTAAATATTTCTGGATCAGGTTGAAATGTGATGGTAGTACCGGTTTCTTTCGCAGTCCCAATCACTTCCAGATCCATTTGGGGTATACCTTGGGCATAAGTCTGCCGATGAATCTTTCCATCCCGTTTCACAATAACCTCTAGCTCGCTGGATAATGCATTTACAACAGAAACACCAACTCCGTGCAAACCACCGGAAAATTGATATCCTTCCCCATCAAATTTTCCTCCAGCGTGCAGTACTGTCATGACAACTTCCACCGCAGGTCTTCCTACTTTGGGTTGAATACCAACCGGAATCCCGCTTCCGTTGTCCACAACTGTCACACTATTGCCTGGATTAATAGTGACCCCAATCGTATCACATCGTCCAGCCAAGGCTTCATCGATACTGTTGTCTACTACTTCCCACACCAAATGATGCAGACCTCTACTGGATGTAGAACCTATATACATCCCTGGCCGTTTTCTTACAGGTTCTAACCCTTCTAAAACCTGAATTTGTGATTCATCATATCCAGTTGTCATAACACATTCACCACCTTTATTCCTGATTGAGAACGTTTTAATAATGTGTTGGAAGAGATTGGTGATGTATAAATCTGGCTTGTTGTGATGATAAATGATTTCACATCTTCATCAAGATTCGGGAAATGGATGCTAGATGAAGATTTTACAGCACCCACCGCATCGATTATTGCAACGACATCACTCAATCTAATCATTTGGTTTCCACCAAGGTGAATAAACAAAAAAACATCACCTCATCATGCGCGAGTAACATGACCATTTTGAACATGGTACACAACTGCTTGTTTTTGGGTTTGTAAATCTATTCCTTCTAATCCAGTAGCAGTAACAAAAGTTTGTACCCGGCCCCGGATCGATTCTAATAAATGAGTCTTCCTCGAATCATCTAATTCAGAAAGCACATCATCCAATAATAACACTGGAAAGTCACCTGTGGCTTCTTTCACTAATTGTAATTCTGCTAATTTCAGGGAAAGAGCAGCTGTTCGTTGCTGCCCTTGAGATCCAAATGTATGATAATCCAATTTATTGTGTTGGAGGGAAAAATCATCTCGATGAGGTCCAAGTAAGGTATTTCCTAACATTATCTCTTTCTTTCTCACTTTTTCAAGTGCCGCAAACATGCATTGTTGCATTTCTTGCTCGGACATGTGGGCATAAATCGGCACAGATGGAATATATTCTATTTGGAGGTGCTCTTCTCCTTTTGTGATCGAAAGGTGAATTTCTGCTGCATAAGTTTGCAGTTTGGACAATGATTCCAATCGCTTTCTCCAAATCGATACGGACAACTGCACGAGTTGTTCATCCAAAACATCCAAAAAAGTGAGTGGAAAAGTATTGTTTTTTGACAAATTTTTGAGAAGTTGATTTCGTTCTTTCAACAAATTTTTCAGCTGTGTCAAATGATGGACATAAGTAGGACTGACTTGACCAATTTCCACATCTAAAAATTTTCGCCTAACTTGTGGACCTCCCTTTACCAGTTGCAAATCTTCTGGAGCAAATAATACGACTGGTAAAGTTCCAATATATTGACTTAACCTCGCTACATCCACACCATTTTTCTTGATTTTTCTACCTTTGGGAAGGAGTTTTAATTCCAATCTCCATTTTTGCTTATTTCCTTGTGTTTTAACCCGTACCATCGCAGATTGCTCACCAAATTGTATACATTCTTGAAGGGAACGAGCGCGATGCGACTTACCAAAAGAAATCATATATAAAGATTCCAACAAATTGGTCTTACCTTGTGCATTTTCACCTATAAACAAGTGAAGGTCCTCTGGACAGTCTAGTTGTAGTTCAGGGATATTGCGAAAATGTTGAAGTTGCAGCGACGTAACACGCAAAGAACAATCCCCCCACTAAACCAAATGTATCTTGCCAAAGCCTTCAATCTCCACTTCATCCTGTGGATAAAGTTTGCGACCTCTCCGATCATCGGGTTCTCCGTTTACAACAACTTGATATGATTGTAAAAAGATTTTTGCTTCTCCTCCACTGGCAATAACATCTAATGATTTTAGCAGCTGCCCAAGTGTCATGTATTCACCCTGAATAGGAATTTTTTTCATTGTAAGTTCCTTTCTTCATCACCGAGTACGAATGGGCACAATCAAGTGAAGTGAGTCATTACGATCAGTGGGTTGAATGAGGAAAGGTGTCATAGACCCTGTAAATTGGATATGAATTTCCTCACTATCAATGGTGCGGAGTGCCTCGATCATATAACGAGCGTTAAAGGAAATAGTCAAGGGATGACCTTTTACTTCAGCTTTAATCTCTTCTACTACACTTCCGATTTCTTGAGAAGCAGAGGTGATTTGCACTTGGTTATCACTCACAGTCCATTTTATCACATTATCTCTGCCATCCCTGCTAATAAGTGACGCACGCTCAACAGATTGTAACAATTCTTTTGTTTTCGTCGTTACTTCTACATCTCCTGATGGGGGGATAACACGGTTTGTGTCTGGATAACTGCCTTCAAGTAGCCGGGTGTAGAACGAAAGATATTGATTTTGTGCCAGTAACTGATTTCCTGCTACAACTAAATCTACTAATTCTGTTTCATCAGCAAATGTTTTTGCTAGTTCACTCATACTTTTTCCAGGGATGATCACATTTTTTAAATTAAGTTCTGGCAAACTTTCTACTTGTGCACGTTGGCGAGACAGTCGATGACTATCTGTAGCGACACAAGTGAGCAGACCATCTTCTAATTGAAATAAAACTCCTGTAAATACTCCTCTAGCTTCATTCACTGCAACCGCAAAACTCGTTTTACGTACAAGTGTACGAAGTAAGTCAGCTGGTAGAGAGAACACTTGCTCTTCATATAATTGAGGGAGACTTGGATATTCTTCACTTGGTAATCCATGTAATTGAAATTCTGCTTTTCCAGAACGAATGGTAATGTTATTTCGTTCACCAACAATCCACTCTACCTCATTTCCAGGTAGTTTGCGAACTATTTCTGCAAAAATTTTGCCTGGAACTACAACACTACCACTTTCTCCTACGAACAATTGTTCCTTTTCTTCTTTTATTTTAGGAATTTTGGTTTCAATTGTCAAATCTGAATTACTACCTGTCAGTATCAAGTGATCATCTTCTGCTGTTACTTTTATTCCTGTTAAAATTGGGATAGTAGTTCTTGTCGAAACAGCTTTTGTTACTTGTGACACTGCTTCAACCAATACATTCTGTAAGATTCGTAATTTCATAATTACCTCCTCAGCATTTAAAAAAAAATACTTTAACAATTTTTGATTGAAAAATTTCTTCCTAATCCTATTAATTAATTATTTATTTTTTAATAAAGACTAGTAGTAATAGTAGTAGTACCTGTGGATACTGTGGATAAGTGGGTTGAGCCAAGCAACAAAGCCTATACACGTTGTGGATAAGCTGTGTATAGGCAGAGGTGAGTTATCCACAGTTCCCACAATTGCCTGTGGTTAACTGTTTCGGCTGAGACGATTTTTTAATTCCATGATGACTTGCTCTAATTCTCGATCACTGGATAACATGCGACTAATTTTTTCATGTGCATGAATAACAGTAGTGTGGTCTCTGCCTCCAAAATCTTCGCCAATTTTAGGTAAGGAGCTATCTGTTAATTCACGGGAGAGATACATTGCTATTTGTCTAGGATAGGCAATGGTTTTCGTACGTTTTTTGCTTTTGAGATCTTCGACTCGCAGTTGGTAATAACCACCTACTACTTGCTGAATTTCTGGAATACCAATCAACTTTGGTTGATTAGGCGAGACGAGATTTTTTAATGCTTCATGGGCTAGATCTAACGAAATTGATTGATTAAGCATAGTAGAATAAGCGACGACACGTATGAGTGCACCTTCTAATTCTCGAATATTATTAGCAACTTGATCTGCAATGTAGTAGAGGACTTCGTTGGTGACTTCCAAGTTATCTGCAATTGCTTTCTTTCGGAGAATTGCTATTCTTGTTTCTAAATCTGGTGGTTGTACATCTGTGATAAGTCCCCATTCAAATCGAGAGCGTAAGCGATCTTCTAAAAAGGGAATTTCCTTGGGAGGACGATCACTTGAAATAATAATTTGTTTATGAGCTTCATGCAGTGTATTAAAAGTGTGGAAAAATTCTTCTTGTGTTCCTTCTTTTTTAGCAAGGAATTGAATATCGTCGATCAATAACACATCTACAGAGCGATATCTATTACGAAATGGCTCAACATTCCCGCTAACAATCCCATTGATAAATTCATTTGTAAACTTCTCTGAAGATATATAACAAATCCGGCTTTCTGGATTTTGTTCTTTTACATAATGGCCAATAGCATGCATCAAATGGGTTTTCCCCAGCCCGACTCCTCCATAGATAAAAAGCGGATTATAGGTGTTAGCTGGTTGAGCAGCTACTGCTAGGGAGGCAGCATGTGCAAAACGATTACCAGGGCCTATAACAAAAGTTTGAAAAGTATATTTGGGGTTGAGTTGAGCCGAAGTAGGTGTTTCATCTATTGCTGTTACTAAGTCAGGAACTGTTTGTTCTTCTTGTTTTTGAGCAGAGATTTCATCCGAATCCATGTTTTTATTTGTAGCATCGGTTTCTGTTTCATCTAAAGAATGGAGAATAAAGTCCACTTCCATCGGCACACCAGAAATTTCTTTTAAAGCGATTAATATTTTGCTCTTTGCTCGATGTACAAGCCAATCTCTAGTAAAAAAATCAGGGACTGCAATAAGTAAGAAGTTAGGTCGGCTCTCTACAACTTTCGTTTGAATCAATAATTGTTCTACATCTGCAGATTCATCGGAGCAAGCTGATTTTAAGGCATGGAGCCATAGTTCATCAGCAGAATACATAAGCAAAATCCTCCTTTCTTTCTAGTTATCAATTGTTATCCACAAAAAAAATAGATGAAGATCAAGTACTCCACAGAGTTATACACATTATCCACAATCTGTGGATAACTTTTATATGAAAAGTATAAGTTATGTACAACTTGACTTATCCACAGTCTGTGGAAAACTAAGTCTTGTTAAAAACTTATCCACGGAGAAAACAAAATAAGAATATCAAAATAGGCTAGAGATGACAAGGACTTTTGTCTAGTTATCCACTTACTCACAGCCTGTGGATAACTACTTATCCACAGGCTGTTTTTCTGTGAATAATCAGTGGAAAAGTTGTGGAAAAGTTCAAAAATAGTTGTCCACAGGTCATGATATTTTCACAAAATCGACGTAAAATCCATCAACCTGTGGATAACTTGTGGAAAAGTTGTTAATAACCTGTTAGTAAGCTGTTGATAATCAGTGGATAACTGAAAAAAATCCTTATATAACTAGGGCGATAGGATTTATTAATACACCAAAATGTTTTCCTATGATGTTTAGGAAGAAATGAATTGTTCAGCTTACCTATTGTGCTAAGCTAGTAATAGATATGTCCCGTTCGTCAAGAAGAAAGGAAACATCGTGTGGATTTACCGAATCCTCAATCTTCTCAAAAAGCTAATTCGATGGGAATGGGATATTCATTTGACCCTTTCTGTTGTCCAAGTATACTTGATTAACAGTGATGGCAAAGCACTCATTCTCGATCGATCTCCTAAAGATCCAGTAATCCTTCAGGCATCTGATAAGGATCAAGGTGATGTTCAGAAAGAGGTTCCCCGTGGTTGTGTGAGAAAGGTTGAAACTTCCATCGAAGCAGTGGCTAGGGAATTGCTTGAGGAAACCGAAATCGGATGGGATAAAGTTACGAGCTACAGGATTCTTCCCGATAACGAACATAAAATTCGGAAGTTTAAGTTCATCGTATATCATCTCATTGGTGTAGTGGTTTATATCCCTTTGACCCAAGAACAGATCCAAGTAGTAACCAACCCCAAGAATCATACGGGTTTTGCATGGATTTCCAAGGAGGAGCTGCCTTCCAGCGGGCTTGATTCGTTTACACTGGAGGGAATCCACCATGCGTTGACGATTGTCGAGCGGGAAAGAGGGTTCCCATACTAAGGGAGCTCAACTGGGTAGTGAAGCAACTCACTGCCCAGCTGGAAAAAGAAACAACTTCATTATAAATGGATTGATTAAGGTGATACTAAGAAGTCACCTGAAGAGGAAGCTTTGAACCCATATTACTTTTAGGTGATATGGGTTTTGTATTTTTCAAATCAAGTAATAGGACGGTTGTCATGGAATCCACAAAAGGATCGAAGAAAATTTTCATCTGTGGATAACTTGTGGATAACCTGTTGGTAACTTGTTAGTAAGTTGTTGATAAGCGGTGGATAACAAAAGAAAAGCCTTACATTCCTTTTGTTATAGAATTATATATTTTATTATGGTGTTTCTATACATAAAACAATAAAAATAAATCCAAGTGGTATTTTATAGGAATTTTTTTATCTGAAAAGACTTTTCCCTTTTGCGTTGTACCAAGATTTTCTCTTTTTCTGTGGATAACCTGTGGAAAAGTTGTTCATAACCTGTTAGTAAGTTGTTGATAAGCAGTGGATAAGTCATGGAAAGGCTTATGTTGTGAGGTGTATAGAATTTGAAAGTTGAATAGTATGCTTTTATATGAGACTGATTGGTGAAGACATTTCACAAAAACAGAAACGCCAAATTCCTTTGTAAGGTGGGTTGTTTTATGCGTTCACAATATAAAAGAGAAAGAAAATTTTTGGATATTACATATTTAAGACATGGAAATGATCGACAGAAAAAGGCATATGCAGTATTAGAAAAGCTGTGTATCATGGATAGACTACAGAAATACAATCCAATTTTAGCTGGAACGATTCCAATTGAGATAGATATAGAAAGCAGCGATTTAGACATTTTATGTGAAGTATACGAACTTGGGAGTTTCAATGATTACTTACAGAAAGAATTTGGAGAGTATCCATGCTTTTTCGTATTGGAGAAAGAAAGAGATGCCAGAAAATATGTGGTAGCGAGATTTCGTTACGATAGATTCGATTTTGAACTTTATGGTCAAAATATACCAACCATTCATCAAAACGGTTATCGGCATATGGTAATTGAACACAGAATATTGAAGCTGATGGGCTCTACATTCAGAAATAATGTGATTCGATACAAAAAACAGGGTTTAAAAACAGAACATGCCTTTGCTAAGTTGTTAAATCTGAAAGGGGATGCTTATCAAGAAATATTAGAGCTTGAATTTCTAAGTGACGAGCAACTCATTTCTAGATTCTTGAAATAAACAATTGCTGGTATTGTTCCTTCTATGCTAGATATGGAAGGGTTATAGGGGGAATTACTAGTGGATTTGATTAGCGATATGATTGTGATTAGAAATCGATAACCAATCTCCTATTTTCTTGACACTATGCCCTTAAGATAGCTATAATATGGAGGATTGTCGGCAAATACGACTACTAAGGGAAGAGAAGGGAGGTAACCTTGAATTATATCAAGGTGAATATAAATGAAAAGAACTTATCAACCAAGTAACCGTAGACGCAAGAATGTACACGGTTTTCGTGCGAGAATGGCAACTAAAAACGGACGCAAAGTGTTAGCAGCACGTCGTCGTAAAGGAAGAAAAGTGCTATCTGCTTAATTCTAGGACCACTCACTAACTGTGGTCTTTTTTTCGATATAAATAATTCCTCGCTGGAGAATGGAGGAGTTCTACCTTGCAACGAGCATATCGTTTAAAGAGACGCAGCGATTTTCGCAAAGTTTTTCGTGGAGGTACTTCCGTCGCCAATCGCCAATTTGTGTTATACACTTTCAAGCGGACAGACGGGGAAGTAGCTCGAGTGGGTATCTCTATTAGTCGCAAGGTAGGAAAAGCCGTCGTGCGAAACAGGATAAAGAGATTGGTCAAAGAGGTTGTCAGGCAGTGGATGAATCAGATTCACCCACAACTGGACCTTATCCTCATCGCCCGTAATCCAGTAGCAGGGTTAGACTATATAGAGATGGAATCTAGCCTTCGTCATGTAATGAAACGAGCAAATGTGTTCACTCAACTGCCAAAAGTGAAAAAGAGGAGTGAGCAGAATTGAAAAAGCTAGCTATTCTTATTATCCACTTTTATCGGAAATTTATTTCACCGCTTTTGCCTCCCAGTTGTCGTTTTTACCCTACTTGTTCCCAATATGGATTAACTGCTTTGGAGCGACATGGATTTTGGCGCGGTGGTTACTATACAGTGAAGAGAATTTGCAAATGCCATCCCTTTCACCCTGGCGGGATTGATCATGTCCCCTAGAAAAGATTTGGCTTTATCCTTAAGGAGGAATTATTGTTGAGTAAGCGGCGAAAGTATTTTTTGTTTGCCTTAATCGCCCTTTTTGCCGTCCTCGTATTGAGTGGTTGTTCACCAACGGGAGCGCATTATGCGAAGTTAGATCCAAGTCATGCAGGTTTCTGGGATAAATATTTTGTTATTCCACTGGCTCACTTATTAGACTGGTTTGCCAAACTATTGGGGAACTATGGTTGGTCTATTCTAATTGTTACTTTCTTAGTGAGATTGATTATTTTCCCTCTCACTTATCGTCAGCAAAAAAGTATGCAAGAGATGCAGAAAATCCAACCACAGATGCTAAAAATCCGGGAAAAATACAAAAAAGACCCACAAAAAATGCAGCAAGAAACGATGAAATTATATCAAGAACACAGCATTAACCCGATGGCAGGCTGCTTTCCAATTTTGATCCAAATGCCTGTACTGATTGCGTTTTATCAAGCGATCGTTCGAGATGCAAATATTGCAAAGTCATCCTTTCTTTACTTGCAGTTAGGACAACCAGATCCGTATCACATATTACCATTGCTAGCTGCCATAACTACATACATTCAGTTTGTGTCATCTGGTACTGGAGATAATCCGCAAATGCGTATTATGGTTTGGATATTCCCTGTTATGATCTTTGTACTTGCATTTAGTTTCCCTGCCGCGATGGCCTTGTACTGGGTATATGGTAACGTTTTTACTATCTTACAATATCAATTGATCCTCAAGCCTTTGCTAAAAAAACCAGCTGGGGCGACAAAATAATCGCTTATGCCTTTGACTCCCTTTGCGGGGGTTTTTTTTCTTGCATTTGTGCTAAGATAAGTTATTAGATGAAGAGGTGGATGTTGTGGAAAACGATACAATTGCAGCTATTGCAACAGCAATGGGTGAGAGTAGCATTGCCATCATTCGCGTTAGTGGAACAGATGCAGTTACTCTTGTTGATCATATATATCAAGGAAAAAACAAACTGAGTACAGAAGCAACTCATACTGTACATTATGGGCATATTATCGACCCTTCTACAAAAGAGAAGATTGATGAAGTACTGGTGACAGTTATGTTGGCTCCACGGACATTTACAAGGGAAAATGTAGTGGAAATTAGCTGCCATGGCGGTTTGGTTGCAGTGGAGCAAACATTAGGCCTTTTATTGTCCACAGGTGTTCGCTTAGCTGAACCTGGGGAATTTACGAAGCGTGCATTTTTAAATGGGCGTATTGATCTATCTCAAGCGGAAGCTGTGATTGATCTAATTCGTGCCAAGACGGATAAAGCAGCTAAGGTAGCAATTCGCCAGTCGGAAGGAAAATTATCTCATCATATTCGAGCCTTGCGAAGTGAAATTGTGGAAACTCTGGCCCACTTAGCCGTAAATGTCGATTATCCAGAATATGATGCAGATGTGTTGACAAGTCAGTATGTTGTAGATCGTTGTATGTCCATTAAAAAGGATATCAATAAGTTATTAATAACAGCAAAACAAGGAAAAATCTTACGCGAAGGCATTGCTACAGCGATTATTGGCCGTCCAAATGTAGGAAAATCTTCTCTGATGAACGCATTAACCCAAGAGAATAAGGCTATAGTGACGGATATCCCTGGTACTACACGGGATGTCATAGAAGAATATGTCAATGTACGTGGGATTCCTTTAAAATTATTGGATACAGCTGGGATTAGGGAGACAGAAGACATAGTAGAGCAAATCGGAGTAAAACGCTCTGAAGAGGCATTACAAAATGCAGATTTGGTTTTGCTCATGCTAAATCATTCGGAAGCATTGCAAAAGGAAGATATACGGCTGATCGAAAAAAGTAAAACTTATCCTACTATTCTTATTATCAATAAAACAGATCTACCTAAACAGATTGATTACGAAGAAATAAAGAAACATATTGGCAATCGTCCTATGATTTCATTATCTGTCAAAGCAGAACAAGGTTTAACTCAGTTAGAAGAAACGATCAAAACGATGTTTTTTTCAGGTCAAGTAGATATGAATGACCAAACTTATGTCAGTAACGCGAGACATATTAGGCTATTAGAACAAGCAAAAGCAAGCATAATGGAAGTGATGAATGGGGTAGAACTTGGTATACCACTCGATATGGCCGAAATCGATATGAAAAATGCTTGGCAAGCACTGGGTGAAGTCATCGGCGAAGCGGTTGCGGAAGATTTAATCGATCAGATCTTCTCCCAGTTTTGCCTCGGAAAATAGGACAGATGAAAAGGAACATTAGAAAATGAAAAGTGAGAGGTGTAAAAAGTGAGTTATCATGCGAGTACTTACGATGTTATTGTGATCGGGGCTGGTCATGCAGGTTGTGAAGCAGCATTAGCAGCTGCCCGAATGGGTTGCCAAACGCTACTCCTTACCTTAAGTTTGGATACGATTGCTTATATGCCTTGTAACCCGTCTATCGGAGGGCCAGCAAAGGGACATGTGGTACGTGAACTGGATGCACTTGGTGGGGAAATGGGTAAAAATATTGATAAAACCCATATTCAAATGCGTATGTTAAACACTGGGAAAGGGCCGGCCGTGTATGCACTCCGTGCGCAAGCAGATAAAGTTCTCTATCAAAGAGAAATGAAGAAAGTATTAGAAGAAGAGCCAAATCTTACTCTGCATCAAAACATGGTAGAGAAGCTACTTATCCAAGATGGTGTATGTAAAGGAGTTATCACCCGTACTGGAGCAGAGTATCATGCTGAAACAGTGGTGTTGACAACTGGAACATATCTACGTGGGAAAATTATTATTGGCGATCTCCAATATGAAAGTGGACCCAATAACCAACAACCGTCGGTCAATTTGGCACTTCATTTGCAAGAACTGGGATTTGATATGGTACGGTTTAAAACAGGAACTCCTCCACGTATCAATAGTCGGACGATTGACACGAGTAAAATGGAAATTCAACCAGGAGACGAAGAACCGAGGGCTTTTTCCTTCGAAACAACAGAATATATCACAGATCAGTTACCATGTTGGTTGACGTATACAAATGAAAAAACACATCAATTTATTCAAGACAACTTACATCGAGCTCCTATGTATTCTGGAAAAATAGAAGGTAGAGGTCCACGTTACTGCCCATCGATTGAAGATAAAATCGTCCGATTTGCAGATAAAAGTCGCCATCAGATTTTTATTGAACCAGAAGGTAGAGAAACACTGGAAATGTATGTCCAAGGTTTATCTACTAGCTTACCAGAAGATGTACAACAAGATATTTTGCGTACGATTGATGGATTAGAAAAGGCAGAAATGGTCCGTACTGGTTATGCGATTGAATATGACGCAATCATACCAACTCAGTTGTGGCCAAACTTAGAGACGAAACTAGTTCCGGGATTATTTACTGCGGGACAAATCAATGGTACATCTGGCTATGAAGAAGCAGCAGCACAAGGTATTATGGCTGGAATTAATGCTGCAAGAAAGGTACAGGGCAAAGAGCCAGTCATTTTAGACCGCTCGGAAGCCTATATTGGTGTGTTGATTGATGATCTTGTGACAAAAGGAACCAACGAACCTTACCGTTTGTTAACTTCTAGAGCTGAATATCGTTTATTGCTTCGACATGATAATGCAGACCTACGCCTAACAGATAAAGGGTATGAAATTGGTCTGATTAAAGAGGAGCGTTATGGGCGATTTGTCGCGAAACGGGATGCTATTGAAAAGGAAATTGCTAGATTACGCAAAACAAAGTTGACTCCAAATGCAGAGGTGCAAACGAAGTTAGCAATGTTAGGAACATCAGAAATAAACAATGTAATGGAGTTAGCAAATCTCATCAAGCGTCCAGAGCTCTCTTATCAAGATATTATGAAACTGTCTCCATCATCAGAAGAACTGAGTTCAGAAGTCATGGAGCAAGTAGAGATACAGCTGAAATATGAAGGTTACATTCAAAAATCATTGCAGCAGGTAGAAAAGATGAAACGAATGGAAGAGAAACGTATTCCACATTGGGTGGATTACACCAAAGTTTCTGGTCTGTCCTCTGAATCTCGTGAAAAACTACAGCAAGTTCAACCAGTGTCATTGGGACAAGCCTCTCGTATTTCTGGGGTAAATCCAGCTGATATCTCCATTCTGATGATTTATATTGAACAGGGCGGGAGAACGGCATGACGAGCTACTTGCAAAATGCTTTTGAGTTAAATGATTCACAATTGAAGCAGTTTGAAACCTACTATCGTTTGCTGGTAGAAAAAAATAAAGTAATGAATCTTACTGCTATTACAGACAGACAAGAAGTAGAGATAAAACATTTTTTTGATTCCTTGACTATTTCCCAGGTAATAAACTTTCATGAAGTCAATACCATTATGGATGTTGGTACAGGAGCTGGTTTTCCGGGAATCCCACTTAAAATTGCATTTCCGCATTTACATCTGACGCTTCTGGATTCGTTGCAAAAACGTATTTTCTTTTTACAGGAAGTTGGAGAAGCATTAGGTTTGGATAAAGTAGAATATATTCATGGTAGAGCAGAAGATATAGCAAAAGATCATCGCTATAGGGAACAATATGATATAGTAACTTCCCGAGCAGTGGCAGGATTAAATATTTTAGCGGAGTATTGTTTACCTTTTACAAGTGTTGGCGGGACTTTTGTAGCAATGAAAGCAGGAGAGGCAGAGCAGGAAGTAGCGAATGCAGAGCAAGCTCTTACCTTGTTAGGAAAAGTGTCACAAGCGATTCATCCTTTAACACTCCCTGAGGAAATGGGGGAGAGGAAATTAGTACTAATGAGAAAAAGGCAATCTACACCCAAAAAATATCCCAGAAATGCTGGGATGATAAAAAAATCCCCTCTTGGAGGAAACAAAACTTGATCTCAAAGTGTTGAGGTCAAGTTTTTTAGTTAGAGGATGGTGATCATTAGGATAATAGGAAATTAAAAATCCCCCATGGAGGGGGAGAAGAATGTTTATCCTAAATTATTAATTAAGTTATGAAGACCGCGAAGGGCGATCTTGCGTTTTTCGATTTTATCCATCTCTTGTCTTTTTCGATCATTACTATTAGAAAAAGACGGGAAAAAGTCTTCAAAGCTATTATAACCATATGGTTCTTCGAATTCGATATTATCGATTTTGAGATTGTCTGAGGTTGTTTCTATCGTATCGGATTTTGTCTCTTCTTCCTCAGAAGGGATAGCTTTAGCTGAAGGATCAGGTTTGGTTGCTTTGATTGATTCGTCTTCTATATCAGGTTGTATGAGAGACTCTTGTACAAGCGACGAAAATGAATTTTCAGGTTGAGATGTTGAACTAGGTTGTACAATTGGATTTGGAATGGCAGCTTCTAGTGATGAAAAAAGTCGACTCTTTTTATTTCTACGGCGAGAAGAAAATGGTTCCAATGGAAATACATCAGGTTTTTTTGTTTGCTCTTCATCAGTTTGGTCATTTGTTATTTTTTCTTGATTGGTTGGGTTAACAGTTGAATTAGATGTTGTTTCTTGGTGCAAATTGTGGAAAGAAAATTTTTTTCTTAACCGTATATCTCGATTTAAGACAAGAGTATGAGAGTTAGTCTCGTCTTCAGTAAAAACCTCATTTTCATCTACTGATTGGATTTCAGCTGCTTCTATTATTACTTCTTCTTTTTCCTCTGTATTTTCTTCAAGAATAGAGTTTGATTCTTCTATTTCAGATTCTTCTATATGAGATTGCAAAATAAGTTCATCCATATCAGGTAACTTATTTTGTTTCATTACAGGTTGTTCTTCTGTTTCTTGTTCGTATTGTTCATCTTGATCTATGCGGACATCAGATGAATTTGTTTTAGATAGTTCTATGTTTTCTCCTTCTAGATTTGCAGTCTTGTTGATAGGCGGTGGACCATGAAAAATGAAATTGTTTTTGTCATCGAAAAAGTTTGGTTTGGGAATGATATATGGTTCGGATTCTATTTCAATATTATCGTTTGTTTGTTCTTCCAGATTTATTTCCAGCTCATTTTGGTTTTCCTGTTTTTCTTCTACTTGTTCTTCTTCCTCT
Source organism: Shimazuella sp. NTD248 (assembly GCF_059510395.1). NCBI lineage: Bacteria > Bacillati > Bacillota > Bacilli > Caryophanales > Thermoactinomycetaceae > Shimazuella > Shimazuella sp. NTD248. Next base: position 54,609 of record NZ_JCAJZT010000004.1, read on the forward strand.
ATTCGGATTGGATTAAACAGATGATAGGAAGAGATCATAGAGCTTGATAAACTATTTTTTTCGTTCCGCTGAAGCCCTGGAAATTTGTTACGACGGATTCCTAACATACGATTATCAATAAGGGAACTCTCTTTGGCTAAGGGAGTGATGATTGGGAATGAGAATGTTCTATCTTCCTCTGATATATCGTGATCTTCTTCTAACTCTTCTTCTAATTCTTCAGATGTTGGAGATGAAATTTTTATTGGTTCCTCTACTTTTTCTTTTGTTTCTTCCGAATCATCATCAGTAAAAGTAAATGCAACCTTTTCTGCTTCTGCCTCATCTTGGAGCACAACTTCATTTTCAGTATTGTCTTCCGGTGTATTAGGTAAATCCATCTCTATGACTTCTTCTACTTGATCGTTTATTTGCTCTTCGATTGCTTCAGGATCATACATTTGTACGATCGGTTGCAAAAGATAGGTTGTGGTGTTTTGAAAAGAAGTTTGCATCTGATGTTGTTGAATCTGTAGGTGAGTAATTGTTTCATTTGATTCTGTTGTGTGAACTCTTTTCTGAGCCATCATAGTTATCATCATTTGGGGATCTATAGGTATGTAAAGGACTCGCTTGCCTTCTTGTTCTAGAGCCTCTACCGTCTCCTTTGATTCATCATCAAATCCCAATACAACAGTGTCAAATTCATGATCATGTATATTCATCTCGTAATCCCTCCTTTTTTAGCTATAAATAGATCGCCCATTTCTTCCATCCTATTATCTCTTTTTTTTCGGCATAAGGCTAGTTCCAATTTCGTTTGGTTCGTGCCTGTTTCATTAAAAATACAGCAGAATCCCCCAAAATATTGGGGGATTCAAAGGATAGAAGTTGTATCTATTCTACTTCTCTATTTTTTCATTTTTTGTGGTTGATGTTGTTGTTTCTTATTCATTGCTTCACTAAGTGCATCTGGGACAGTGAATTCTTGCTGTATAGTTGCAGCAGCTTCAAGCAGGTCTTTGACAGGTACTGCTTTGGATTTGGATTGAGAGAATTTGCACAGTCCGAATCCGTTTGCAAACTGAGCTTCGATCCCATAATCTTCAGCAAATATGAGTTTATCACCAAAGCGTTCCCGATAGAATGGTTTAAATGGAATGGATGCTCCACCAGTCAAGATAATATAGGTAATATCATCACCAAAGTCTAGACGTTGCCAAACTTCTTCTACTAGGTTAGAACCTACTTCACGAACACATTCTTGGACAATGGCGCTTACATCATGAGTTTTTCCTTTAAAGCTAATTTCACCAGAATTCACAATTCGAGGTAAACTCCAAATAGGATATTCTTTACCGTTGTTTTCGGCATCTGCATTGCGAGTAAAATCCAATAATCTTTTAGAAAGTAAATTATACACATTAAGCATAGCATGACGAGAGGTAAAACTCTGGCGTTTAATGATGGTTTCCCCATGGAGTGTTTCAATATCAGAAGTACCAAATCCTAGATCATTAATACTCACTTTTTGGATAAATAGATCTTCATTTAACAGCTTTCCATCCCGGTCTAATGCGATGTGGAACAGAGTAGCCATTGGTTGGCTGATAACAAATAAGTTTTCTTTTTTAATTTCAAATTCAATTTTACGATAAGGGAGGTTTCCTTGTTTTACCTCGAAAGTATGTTTACCAATTAGACGCCTTTTCAGTTCGTCTTTGTAATCGATGTAACTATCTGTTGGCAGAGCTACTGATACTACTGGCTCATTGTTCCCCTGTAGCATCAAACCTGTACTTACACGGAACATAATGAGATATTCTTGTTCACGGAACCAGGTTGGGCTAAACAAACGACGTTTGTGTGAATCAAATAATTCATCGTCACCAGATTGTTCTACTGCTAATTTTCCGCAAAACCATTCCCGATCTCCATCTGCTTCTCGATACATAATGTTATGTGGATCATTGTTGTAAGTGATTTCACCTACACGGTTTGGAACAACCATATTGCGGATAAACATTTTATAGAATTTACCATTAGCACGGCTTACTACCTTTGTACCGTAGTAACCTTGGTCGTTACCTATGTAGACTGGTGTACTCATTATTTGGTTTCCCCCTAAGTCAATCACGTAGTTTTCTATCTTCCCTCTCAACGATTCTACCAATTACAAGTAATAGGATCAAGGACTTTCTCATCGAAAGCAATGACTGATAAAAGGACAATCTAATTCTTGTTAAATGCAAATATGTTTATAGGTAATAAGTAGGGGAGGCTAAAATGTTTCACGTGGAACAACCAATTTTTGACTTTTTTAGCAGGTAGTAACGAAAGTATAGCGAAACTATAAAGAATAAGAGCAGATTTTTGTGTATACATCGTTAGGATTGAAAATTTTAGAGACAGGATAAGAAGAATTACACGGATTCTGCTTACATAATACGATGAACAGGCGGTGGAAAGGTATGAAAGAACCGTTTAGTCGGTTATTTGGCTTAGCAGAGAAACAACAAATTGAGGAAGTAAAACAAATTCCTGTGAGCCTCATCAAACCAAGTCCTTATCAACCACGAGCAATTTTCTTAGATGATCGACTAGAAGAATTGTGTCAGACCATCCGGATCCACGGAGTTATCCAGCCTGTAGTAGTTCGCCAAAGAGGCAAACATTATGAATTAATAGCAGGGGAGCGAAGGTTAAGAGCAGTTAAGAAGTTGAATTTCCCTACTATTCCAGCCATTATTCGAGAACTCAGTGATTCTCAAGCAGCTTCTGCTGCACTGATTGAAAATTTACAGCGAGAAGGCCTAACCTCAATAGAAGAAGCAAAAGCTTTAGAACAGTTATTAGAAGTGCATCATTTGACACAAGAAGGATTAGCCCAAAGGCTTGGGAAAAGCCAATCCACGATTGCGAATAAACTAAGGTTATTACAGCTGCCGCCATTTGTGCAAGAAGCATTGTTAGATCGATCGATTACAGAAAGGCATGCGCGTGCTCTTTTAGCCTTAAAAGATGAGGAAAAACAGCACAAATGTTTACTTGAAATAATCGAGAAAGAGCTTAATGTAAAACAGACAGAAGAAAGAGTTAAAAAATTATTGGAAACAAAAGAAACTGCAAAGAGAACAGCTAAACCATATTCACGGGATTTTCGTTTAGCTGTCAATACAATCCGCCAATCTTTGGATATGATTAAGCAGACAGGAATGGATGTCATTGCTTCTGAAGAAGAGTCTGATCAGTTTTATGAACTAAAAATTCGTATTCCAAAAGCTACAAGGGATTGATAGGTAAAACGATTTTCCTATAGAATAATAGAGAAAAATGTTAAAAAGTGAGTAGGTGACACCGTGGGAAGAGTAATTGCAATTGCAAATCAAAAGGGGGGCGTCGGAAAAACGACGACATCAATCAATTTAGCAGCTAGTGTAGCAGCTATGAAAAAGAAAGTTTTATTGATAGATATAGATCCCCAAGGAAATACAACAAGCGGATTAGGCATAAATAAAGCGGATGTGGAAGAATGTGTGTATGATGTATTGATGAATGAAAAAAATCCTGCTGAAGTGATAATTTCCACTAGTGTAGATCGATTGTGGTTATTGCCAGCGACCATTCAGTTAGCTGGTGCTGAAATTGAGTTAAGCCAAGCTATATCACGAGAACTTAGATTAAAGTGGGCCATTCAACAGATAAAAGATCAATTTGATTATATTTTTATTGATTGTCCTCCTTCACTAGGAATTATTACTTTGAATGCATTAACAGCTGTAGAATCTGTTCTGATCCCGATTCAATGTGAATTTTATGCACTAGAAGGTTTAGGACAGCTATTAAATACCATTCGTATTGTCCAAAAGCATTTAAATAAACGTTTGGAAGTAGAAGGTGTTTTACTTACCATGTTTGATGGGCGGACCAATTTGTCGATGCAAGTAATGGAGGAAGTAAAAAAGTACTTCCAAAGCAAAGTATATCAAACTGTGATTCCAAGAAATGTTCGATTAAGTGAGGCCCCGAGTCATGGTGTACCTATTCTTGCATATGATCCAAAGTCGCGTGGTGCAGAGTGTTATGTGAGTTTAGCCAAGGAGGTAGTTGCGAATGGCTAAAGGCCTAGGTAGAGGTTTGGATGCACTGTTTACAAAGGTAGATGTTGAGAATGAAGATGTGATCAGCGAGGCAAATGTAGAAGAACTTCGTCCTAACCCGTATCAGCCACGCAAAAATTTCGATGATCAAGGAATTCAGGAATTATCTGAATCGATCAAACAACATGGAGTAGTTCAGCCGCTTATTGTTCGAAAAAGTATTCGCGGTTATGAAGTAATCGCAGGTGAAAGGCGACTTCGAGCTGCAAAATTAGCAGAGTTAGAGAAAGTCCCTATTGTCATACGAGAATTTACAGATGAGCAGATGATGGAGATTGCTTTAGTAGAAAATTTGCAACGAGAAGATCTTAATCCGATGGAAATTGCTACGGCATACCAGAAATTGATGGATCGTTTAACCTTGACACAAGAAGAATTAGCGGGTCGTGTAGGAAAGAGCAGACCACATGTTACCAATTTCCTTCGTCTCTTGCAATTACCAATGGAAATTCAATCTGATGTTTCACGTGGAACATTATCAATGGGACATGCTCGGGCGATTTTAGGAGTAAAAGAAGAGCAGTTGCAAATACAATTAGCAACAAAAGCCATCAAAGAAAGAGCCAGCGTTCGTCAATTAGAGGAATGGATTCAACGAGTCCATCACGAGAAACCACAAAAAACAAAAGAGGCTCCAAAAAGAGTGGAACCTACTATAAAACGGTATGAAGATATGTTACAACAAGTATTTTCCACGCCTGTGAAGATCAAACCTGGGCGGAAAAAAGGGAAAATAGAAATCGAATATTTTTCCGATAGAGAATTAGAACGACTTATTGAACTGATCCAACAAGATCATATGATTCAATAATTGGAAGCAAAGGGAGGGAGCTCTCCCTCTATTTTTTTGTTCGAACATGTTAGACTTCATGGGTCCATACATCTCGGGCAGATTGCATGCTAATCGCATTTAAGATGGAATCAGAGATAATCTGAGCCATTCGCATTACTGTGCTTAAACGTGTGTTTTGTAGTACCATATATTCCATAAATCCAGCGACGTTGACGATACCCGTTACATGAATTTGTCCAACTTCAGGTAATTGTTTATTTACACCTGCTCCAGGTTTAATTGGGCCTACTCCTATTTGGATCGAACCAACACTATTTAATTTACCTAGGCAGGCATCTATTGCAATGACTAAAGCATCAGGATAGAGACGTTGAAGGTAAGTCAATTTTTCTGGTAAATTTAAAGCATGAACTGGATCATCTAGTGTTCCAAGCACAATGATGTGATCAGATTCCTGTTTGGAGAGAAAAGTACCAACAAGCGGACCAAGGGAATCACCTGTAGAGCGGTCTGTTCCAATACAGACACATACAATCTTTTGATAAGAAAAAGTATCTAAAATAGATGCAATGGACTGGGTAACATCTAGGGTTGCAGAAGGTTCAGTATGGGGAATGCTATAGGAAATTGTTTGGTTCAAGGTAACTCCCTCCATTACTCTCAAGCTCTTTAACAGTATACGGAAGAAGCTGGTAATTTATACGTATCCTATCATTTGAATTACTAGATTTGGAGAGTTAAGGAGAAAAACTCCTGCCGTTGATAGGTTAATACCACTATTAGTAGGTGATAAATAGTGCAACGAAAAGAGTTTGGCTTAGGCGATATTGTCCAAATGAAAAAAGGACATCCATGCGGGACAAATGCATGGAAAATAATTCGAATGGGCATGGATATTCGGATGAAGTGTACAGGATGTGATCATAGTGTCCTGCTTCCAAGAAATCGATTTGAACAACGCTTAAAAAAAGTGTTGATCCCAGCAGAAAAAGATGGAGATCAAGCAAAGTAATTTTGAGATATATCGTAAAGGGGAAAAGGCAGTGGCATTGACAACAGGAATTGTGGGATTACCGAATGTAGGCAAATCCACTTTATTTAACGCAATTACAAGAGCTGGCGCAGAATCAGCAAACTATCCTTTTTGTACGATTGAACCCAATGTAGGAGTAGTTGATGTACCAGATGAAAGGTTGAGAAGGTTAGCAGAACTGATCAATCCTCAAAAAGTAGTGCCAACTGCTTGTCAATTTGTCGATATTGCAGGTTTGGTAAAGGGTGCCAGCCAAGGAGAAGGTTTAGGGAATAAGTTTTTATCACACATTCGTGAAGTAGATGCGATTTTACATGTAGTGCGATGTTTTGAAGACGACAATATCACTCACGTATCTGGGAAAGTCGATCCTCCCAGTGATATGGCTACGATCCAATTAGAATTGATATTGGCAGATATGGAGACAGTGGAGAAACGGCTAGACAGAGTTGCTCGCCAAGCGAAAACAGGGGAAAAAGCAGCAGTTCAAGAACAAGCATTGCTACAAAAGGTTTTGACGACTCTGCAAGAAGAGAAGCCAGCGAGAATGACCGATGCTGCTAAAGATGAATTGGAACAACTAAAAACGTACAACCTGTTAACCATGAAAGATGTCCTATATGTTGCGAATGTTAGCGAAGATGAAGTAGCAAATGCGGATGATAATCCATATGTTCAGCGTGTGCGGGAAATCGCTGAGGCAGAAGGTGCCGGTGTAGTAACGATCAGTGCACAAGTAGAAGCTGAGATTGCGGAACTTGATGGGGAAGAAAGAGAGATGTTCATCGAAGAACTTGGACTAGAGTCATCCGGTTTAGATCGCTTGATCCATGCAGCATATCGTTTACTTGGACTGTATACGTTCTTTACCGCAGGAGAAAAAGAAGTAAGAGCATGGACGATCCGAAAAGGAACGAAAGCTCCACAGGCAGGTGCAGTTATTCATACTGATTTTGAACGTGGGTTTATTCGTGCGGAAATCGTAGGCTATGAAGCATTGATTTCCTCTGGCGGTTTTGTTGGGGCTAAAGAAAAAGGTTTGATGCGTTTGGAAGGCAAGGAATACGTTGTACAGGATGGAGATATTATTACTTTCCGTTTTAATGTTTAATATTGAATCTGTTAGCAAGAAACAATCCTAGATTGTTTCTTGCTTTTTTTTGCAATAAAATAGATTTACAAAGTAGGTTTGAGTCCGAGGAATTTTTGGACTCCCAAACAGAAAAAGAGGGACAGTATGTCTCAGGAAACCAGCGACTCCAAGACCGGCGAGCCGGTGAAGCTGAGCGAGGCCGAGTACATCATCATCGATGGCATGGGGCTGTTCCTCGGCCGCCTCGTCATGATGGGAGAGCTGGAGGAGGTACCCGACACATTTCAGGACACACTCCTCAACCACACCCGAGCGAAGCAGCAAGTTTCCAAGGGCAACCTGAACGTAGCTCGGGAGCACCTCAGGGAAGGTATCAAGAAGTTCGAGGAGACCCTCCAATCGTTCATCACTCATGAGGTGTGGGTGCTGACAGCGGCCGAACGTGTCATCATCGAAATGGTGCGGATGGTGATCAACACCCTTCACCAGAGCGTTCGTCCCGAGGAACTGACCGAGGTGACGGAGATCAAGCAACTCCTGAACACAACGGATCAGCTCTCTAAGTCCAACCTGATCAATGCCCGGAGGCACCTTGAGGAGGGCATCCGGAGGTTCAGGGACACTCTCAACAAGCTCATCGATTCCGGAGAAGGAAATTCCCTCAACATCTGATGAGCAGCGCCCGGCGCATGGAATTGTTGCATTCCATGCGCCGGGCGCCGCTGCGTTTAACAAATTCGCCTAGCTCTAAAGCAGATGATAGCTCAAAAAGATGAAACAACTCGATGAGTGATGAATGATCTAATTATGACAGTATACGAAAATGCGTGAAATCTTTGGTGATTGAGGAGACAAATGATAACAGCTCGTTCTAATCGTTAACAAACTCTTATGAAAAAAGGGTTGCATTATTCCTTTTACTTGTGTAGTGTAGAACATACGATCGGCGTAAAGCTGATCCATTTAAAAGGATAACCTTCCTTGCTTTTACTAGAGTCATTTGCTAGAATAGGTTATTGTGTGAGTATAGCTCACTCCTTGCTCTATGTCTTCATAGGGCCGTTAGTCCAAAGGGAGGTGTAATTATGTCAAAGTATGAGCTGATGTTTATCGTACGTCCAGATGTGGACGAAGCTGCTCTTACCTCTACCCGTGAACGAGTACAATCCATTGTAAACGATATGGGTGGACAGGTAGATGAAGTGAAAGATATGGGAAAACGTCGTTTAGCTTATTTGATTGATAACCATCGTGAAGGTTTCTATACCGTTACGACGTTCCAATCAAACGCTGATGCAGTGCAAGAAGTTGAACGTGTATTGAACATCAATGACAGTGTAATGAGATATCTGACCATTAATTTGGATCAAAAATAGAGAATGTGAGACCGATCATCATGCAAAAGGGAGAGGTTGCTAGTGCTTAATAGGGTCGTTCTAGTTGGTAGGCTGACACGTGATCCTGAACTTCGGTATACTGCGAATGGTGGCACAGCTATCGCAAGATTTACGCTTGCTGTAGACCGCAATTATACGAACCAGCAAGGAGAACGAGAAGCCGATTTTATTTTCATTTCTGTATGGCGGGGTTTAGCTGAAAATTGTGCGAAGTATTTACACAAAGGTTCCTTAGTTGCGTTAGAGGGTCGTTTGCAAGTTCGAAGCTATGAAAACCAAGAAGGTCGTACTGCCTGGTCTACGGAAGTAGTAGCAGACCAAGTGAAATTTTTGGATTCCAAAAACAGTCAAAACAACGATAATAACTTTGGCGATAACAACATGGGATACAGCAACCAAAACCAGCAGAACAAACAGCCCAACCAAGACCCATTTCAAAGTGTTGGTAAACCTATCGATTTGTCTGATGATGATCTTCCTTTTTAAGTGAAAACGGAAATGAAAAGAAAAGGAGGGACCTGTGATGGCTCGTCGTCGTGGACATAAACGTCGTAAAGTTTGTTTCTTTACGGTGAACAAAATCTCCTACATCGACTACAAAGATGTAGATTTGCTTCGTAAGTTTGTAAGTGAACGTGGTAAAATCTTGCCTCGTCGTGTAACTGGAACTAGCTCGAAATATCAACGTCAGTTGACTCATGCAATCAAACGTGCTCGTCAAATGGCATTGCTTCCATATACAAACGACTAGAAAACAGAAAACTGCGGACCAATAGGTCGGCAGTTTTTCTTTTAAGCGGATTTGTCCAACAAAGGTAATCACAGTTTGATTTTTTGTCATTCTAAGGAAATATTGTTTTTTGAAGTTTTTTAACCTCAAAATTCCCCCTTGAGAGATAAGAAGAGCTACTCTATTCCATAATTTATTTTCTAATCATGTACATGAAATGCCCTGTCAGGAAGGAATTACCAATAGTTTTGTGGAAATCTCTCCTAGATAGGAGGGATCAAGGTGTCTCGACCAGAGCGGGGTATGCAATTTGCGAAAAATATTCGTGTTATAGATTGGTTAAAAACGGAAGTGTTGGATCAAATCTCTAACTTATTTAAAGGTTTGCACCATGCTAATCAAAATATGATAATAGATAGCTTATCTAGTTTGCTTGTCACTATTTATGTATTAGCGCGACGTATGGGTTTACCTTTTAGAGAATTGGATCAAGCAGTGACAACAAAACTTAGGGAACATGTATCAGAAGGGCATCAATTGGAGCAATGGTATGGGGATTTATCTACATTAGATGAATATATAACAAAGCGATGATGCTATAATCAAAACCTATATCCTCTGTTTCAGAAATTTTATTGGTCTATTTCATCTTTTTTACGCCTCATAATGATCACGCTATGTTTTCAATTGATCTTCATGCAATATGAATTGGTACATGTTCCCTTTTTTCTCATCTGAAGACACCATTAATGGTTACTCTCTAAGAGGTTCTTTTTTGGTAATTATTGGATTTTTCGTTTTGAAGTATACCTGCATTCATTTATCAGACAGGGTTAACTTACCTTAGAGAATCAACGAACCACAGCCCGCATGCTAGTAAGTACATGTATGAACTCAAAAAGTGTATGCTCTTTGACAATACGATAAAGTTTTTCGGCGATAGTTGATCAGACGTATATCTGGGGTAGAATATACATATATAGTTCCATGGATATCTCATTTATCCGTTGGTGAGGGAATACAATGCCGAAATTTGTTACTACTAGATGGCGTGGATTAGTCATAATCTGTGCTCTGTTATGGATAGTTTGGACCAGTTATCTTTGGTGGTCAAATAGATGGTTGATGATCATTTTCGTTGCGATAAGTTTTGTTGTTCTTGTCGCAAGTATATTTATTACTGAATCGATATTTCAAAAACGATTTCGATCTTATACGGAAAATTTAGTAGATCAGTTAGACCGTTCTAGCAAGTTGGCTTTGTCCAAGTTACCTATTGGTGTGTTTCTTTATGATGAAGAAAATAAGATTGCTTGGCATAATTCATATATTCAAGATATGTTTGGTGATCGAGATTTGATAGATCAACCGATATCGGATATTTTCCCCACACCTGAGGCGCCGACCGCTGGCGCGTTTTCCTTAATTATGGGAGATCGCTCGTATCAATTTACCCATTACCCCGAACATCGCTTATACATGATTCAAGATGTTACTCCGCTTGCTACCTTGCATAAGCGAATTGAGTTGGAGCGAACAGTCTTAGGGTTTTTACAATTGGATAATTATGATGAAGCCGGGCAAGGATTATCGGATCAAGAAGAAGCAGAGCTTCAGGCAAATATCTTAAATACCATCACTACTTGGGCGAAACGATATGATATTGCGCTTAAACGGATTGATACAGATAAAATGTTTGTAGTGACGAATCAACAAACATTGGAGCAGTTAATTCAAAATCGATTTGATATTTTAGATTTGGTTCGGGAACAGACTAGACAACATAAGATTCCGATCACGTTGAGTATTGGAATTACCAGTGTAGGTGTCAATATGGTAGACCGCTCGAATCACGCTCAAGCGGCACTCCAGATCGCTCTAGCACGTGGAGGAGATCAAGCGGCTGTCCAAGGGAAAGAACGTGTGAAGTTTTTTGGTGGAAAGACAAATGCAATGGAGAAAAGAACCCGTGTACGAGCTCGTGTGATCTCTGGTTCTCTCTCCAAACTGATAGATGATAGTCGGCAAGTATTGGTGATGGGACATCGTGATCCTGATATGGATGCCTTGGGTGCAGCTATCGGGATGCTTCGGTTTGCTTCGTTGCATGGTCGTTCTGCTTTTATGGTAGTAGATCGCCCTGATATGACAACTCAGCGTTTGATGAGGGAATTAGAACAGCATGACTTAGCTGAAAATTTAGTGACAGCAGCAGAAGCATTAGAAGTAATTGAAGAACCAGGCACATTATTGATCTTAGTTGACACGAATAAACCTTCTTTTGTTATCGAACCAGAAGTGATCAAACGTGCAGAGAAAATTGTCGTTATTGATCATCATCGACGAGGTGAAGAGTACATTGAAGATGCTGTACTCAGTTATATTGAGCCATACGCGTCCTCTACTTGTGAACTAGTAACAGAGTTACTACAATACCAAGATGATCTTACATTAGACCCATTAGAGTCGACCGCCCTATTAGCTGGGATTGTGGTGGATACCAAAAATTTTACAGCAAGGGCTGGCTCTCGAACTTTTGAAGCTGCTTCTTTTCTCAGGAGGCATGGCGCTGATCTATTTTTGGTTCAATCCCTGCTTCGTGAAGATTTATCTTCGTTGATGAATCGTTCTGAATTATTGCAGCATACCAAAACAGTATTGGATCGATATGCAATTGTTGTTGGGGAAGAAGATAAGTATTATGATCAAATAACGATTGCTCAAACAGCAGATGCTTTGGTAAATCTGTATGGAGTAGAAGCATCTTTCGTTATTGCTCGTCGAGATGATAAAATGGTGGCTATCAGCGCAAGATCAGCAGGTAAATTAAACGTACAAGTAATTATGGAAGAGATGGGTGGCGGAGGCCATCTTACCAATGCTGCTTGTCAATTGAAAGGTGTCAGCTTGGAACAAGCAGAATCCAATCTGATTTTACATCTAGAAGATATGCTAAACAGCGAAGGGGAGACGTAAGTTGAAAGTTATTTTATTGCAAGATGTAAAAGGTACTGGTAAAAAGGGAGAGATTAAAGAAGTAGCAGAAGGATATGGTCGGAATTTCCTACTTCCACGTAAACTCGCTGTAGCGGCTTCTGGTGGAAATATGAACTCGCTAAAAGAACAACAACGACTAGATGAAGAAAAACAGAAGCGAGAATTAGCGGAAGCGAATGAACTGAGCGAACAAATCGCGGCACATACTTTACAGATTGAAGCAAAAGCCGGTAAGGACGGCCGCTTATTTGGAGCAATAACTTCTAAACAAATCAGTAAAGCCTTTAAAGATGCATTTCAAATCGAAATTGATAAAAAGAAAATAGCATTAAAAGAGCCAATCAAACTAGCTGGATTCGTAAAAATTCCTGTTAAATTACATCCAAAAGTAACGACTACCCTGACAGTCCAAATTGTTGTTGTAGAAGGAAAGTAAATGAGGGGTATCTTAAGGGGTACTTAATAGATGAATGATTTAATGACAGATCGCCTGCCTCCGCAAAATATAGAGGCGGAACAAGCAGTACTTGGAGCCATTCTTCTTAATCCCGATGTACTCACCAATGTAAATGAAAGTATTAGAGCAGAAGATTTTTATCGGCAGGGACATCAACGACTTTTTCAAGTAATGAATGAGTTAGCCGAAAAGCGGGAACCTATCGATCTAGTTACGCTGACAGCTCTTCTGCAAGATAAAAATTTATTAGAAGAGGTGGGGGGAGTTAGCTATTTAACAGAAATAGCTGCACTTGTCCCTGCTATTTCTAATGTTGATTACTATGCGAAAATCGTTGAAACCAAATCGATGCAAAGAACCCTGATCCGGACTGCTTCCGAGATCATTGGTGATGCTTACACGAGTGAAGAAGATATAACAGGTATTATGGAATCAGCCGAAAAGAAGATTTTGGATATTGCGAAGAGAAGAATAAAAGGTTCTTTTGCATCGATTAAAGATGTCTTGGTAGAATCTTATGAGCAAATAGAAGCCCTTCATTATAATAAGGGGGGACTAAAAGGTTTATCTACTGGGTTCATTGATTTGGACAAGATGACATCTGGATTTCAAAAATCTGATCTAATCATTGTAGCAGCTCGCCCTAGTATGGGGAAAACAGCATTTGCGTTAAATGTTGCTCAAAATGTGGCAACCAGAACAGGAGAAACAGTAGCTATATTTAGTTTGGAGATGTCCTCTCCTCAGTTGGTCATGAGGATGATCGCTTCAGAAGGAAATATAGATGCACAAGCTTTTCGAACGGGGAATTTAAATGAGGAAGACTGGGAAAAACTAACGATGTCGATTGGGACATTGAATGAAGCGTCTATTTTTATAGATGATACTCCTGGTATCACCATTTTTGATATTCGTGCAAAACTCCGCAGACTTCAAGCAGAACATGGACTTGGTTTGGTTATGATTGATTATCTCCAACTCATTTCAGGGAGAGGGATCGATAGTCGTCAACAAGAGATATCGGAAATATCTCGATCACTTAAGTTGATGGCGAGAGAGTTTAACGTGCCAATTATCGCTTTGTCCCAGTTATCTCGTGCTGTAGAACAAAGACAAGATAAACGCCCTATGTTATCTGACCTGCGTGAATCTGGTTCTATTGAGCAGGATGCAGATATGGTTGCGTTTTTATATCGAGATGATTACTACAATGAAGAATCTGAGAAAAAGAATATAGCAGAGATTATCATCGGCAAACAGAGAAATGGACCTGTTGGTCGTGTTGAGTTATTGTTCTTAAAAAACTATAATAAATTTTTATCTCTGGAGCTCCGACTGCCTAAATAACGAATATATTGCCAATCATTTTGGTTAATGTTCGTTTTTTTATTTGACATGTCTTTGTTCAACCTATAGAATGTACATGGTTTGGTAGTTAAGCATGTATAAGATCTTTTCTGATCAAAATAAGATGAAAACTTTTTACACTTGCCTAGCAGGGTAATAGCATGCAACTTTTTACATGAAAAAGATGAATCCTGGAGGGATTATATGTCTACCGTAGTCGTTGTTGGAACACAGTGGGGAGACGAAGGAAAAGGCAAAATAACCGATTTTTTAGCAGAAAAAGCAGAAACTGTAGCAAGATATCAAGGTGGCAACAATGCAGGGCATACTATCGTGTTTGGTGGAACACGTTATAAATTGCATATGATTCCCTCTGGTATATTTTATGATGATAAAAAATGTGTATTAGGCAATGGAATGGTGATCCATCCTCTTGCGTTAGTAGAAGAATTGGATTACTTAGAAAAACATAATGTGAATCTAGACAACTTGCGGATTTCTGACCGTGCTCATCTGATTATGCCTTACCACATCAAGCTGGATTTGGCAGAAGAAGCACAAAAAGGAACCGATAAAATTGGAACGACAGGGAAAGGAATAGGCCCTGCGTATATGGATAAAGCAGCGCGAGTTGGTATCCGAGTTGCTGATCTATTGACACCTGAGATTTTTGCAGATAAATTGCGCCGTAATTTAGAGCAAAAAAATCGGTTGTTGGAACAGCTCTACCATCAAGAAGGATTACAGTTTGACGATATTTACAATACTTATATGGCAATAGTCGATCGTATTCGCCCATATGTAACGGATACATCTGTTTTTCTAAACAATGCAATTGATCAAGGTAGAAGAGTATTGTTTGAAGGTGCTCAAGGTGTCATGTTGGATATCGATCAAGGAACGTATCCTTTTGTAACTTCCTCTAACCCTGTTGCAGGTGGTGTTTGCATCGGTTCAGGAGTAGGCCCGACAAAAATTCACCAAGTCATTGGAGTTGCAAAAGCATATACGTCTCGTGTTGGAGATGGTCCATTTCCTACCGAATTACATGATGAAGTAGGAAACCAAATTCGCGAGGTTGGCCGAGAGTATGGTACTACGACAGGAAGACCACGACGTGTTGGCTGGTTTGATTCTGTTGTTGTACGCCATGCGCGCCGTGTGAGTGGAATCACTGGTCTATCTCTTAATTCCCTTGATGTATTGACTGGTTTACCAACCGTCAAAATCTGTACAGCATATAGTTACAAAGGGCAGGTTATTGAAAACTATCCAGCAGACCTCAGCCTATTAGCAGAGTGCGAACCCGTTTTTGAGGAGCTTCCAGGTTGGACAGAAGACATCACCGGTGCCCGTTCTTTGCATGAGCTCCCATTAGCAACTCAGCACTACGTTGAGCGGATCACACAATTAACTGGTATCCCACTGACCATTTTCTCAGTAGGACCGGATCGTGATCAGACAATTCAAGTAAGACCTGCATATGTATAGAACAGTTCCTCCTTATCCTCTGATGCAAATCAGAGGATTTTTTTATGGGCAGGATTCTTTCTATTTAAAATACATGATTATAAGAGTAAATGTAAAGAAGAATAATTTATGAAAAATAATAACAATTAAGTAAAATGGAAAACAAATTAATTTATAATAGAAGGTGTGATAATTCGAAAAAAAAGGACTGAAATTTTTTATGAAGTGGCAAATCTATCATTTTCTTGCAGCCAAAAAACCTCCAGCTGCTAACGACCCATTTACGAAGATCTCTAAATTCTTAACCAATAATGTCATTGATGGGTTACTCAGTATTGCAACCCCGATAGCAACACTTGCTTTTATAGGACTGGGGATTGCTTCTATGTTAGCTTCAGATGAACATGCTCGTGCAAAATTAAAAACAGGAATGTGGTGGGTTGGAGCAGCAGCAGCTCTGTGCTTTATGGCTAAGAGTATCGTTAGTTGGTTAGATGGTGCTTTCTAGAAAAGGAGAACGGAATGGCAGCAGAAAGAAAGCGATTTTTAATACCAAATCAAATTAGTAAATCATTTCATATTTGGCGGGGAATTACACTACGAGAAGGTTTAATTTTATTGCCACTCGGTCTTTTAGGATATCTTTGTTATCAATACTTTGTCCCTGATAGCTGGGATTTATCTTATCGCTTATTTTTTGCATTGCTCCCTGCTACTTTAGGAGGAGCGATGTTATTTGTTCGCCCTATTCCAGAACGAAAAAATATCGCTCTCTATCAACAACTTATATGGAGAATTCGTTTTAATCGACGGCAACGAGTCTACCCATTTTCAAAAGAAAGATGAGAGGAGTGGGAGAATAGTGCGAACTGCACAAGAGCTTATCCCTATAAAGGGTATCTACAATGAAATGATTGAAACCACAGATAAGAGATTGATTAAAGTTTTATCTGTAAGTGCTGTAAATACACATCTGATGTCCTATGCAGAAGAGAAAGAAGTACTGGAAGGCTATGAATCATTTTTACGGGGATTGAGAAAGCCGATACAAATAGCTAGGGTAGCTGAACCAATGGATTTAAAAGAGTATATTCTCCAGTTAAAAGATAAGTTGAGACGGTTGGTAAACCCTTATAAAAAAGAAATGTTATCTAGTTATATTCAATATGCAAAAGCATTACAAGAAGATAGAGATATGATTCGCCGAAGCCGGTATGTTATTTTAGATGAGCCATTTTCTAGTGAGAACGCCAAAGAAGAAGCTATAGAAAAACTGAAACTTCGTACAAGAGATATAAAGTTAGCTTTAGAAGAAATGCTTTATCGACACAAATTGCAAGTGAAAGAATTATGGAATCATGAGTTAGCTAAATATATTCATATGTTCTTTGATTATGAAAATGCTCAGTTAGCAGTTGGTAGCTATGAAAAAGAATATCCCTATATTATTGGACAAGGAAATCTAATGAAGGCCGTTGAGCAATACAAAAAACGGGAGGAGGAATAGAATTGTTTACCCGTTTTTTTAAAAAGCCGAAACAAAAGGAAGAGTCAGATATAGAACAAAGCGTTACAGAGATTAACTCTATGCTCGATCTCTTTTCTCCGGACAGTATTGAAGAAAGTGCCAACTATTTACGGTTGGGTGGGAACTATGTTCGTACTTTAGTAGTTTCTCACTTCGCTAACCAAGTAGAAGCTGGTTTTCTGGAGAAATTACATACCATCTCTTCTAATGTTTCTGTGATTCATCACATAGAACCTACTCCATCCGGGGAAATGATTAAATCATTAAATCGTGCAGTTATTGAATATAAAACCCGCCTGCAAGAACCTCGATTAAGACCTGTAGATCAGATCACAATTGAGAACGACCTGCAAGATGCAGAAATCCTCTTACAAAATCTCGTAAATGGATCAAGCGAAATGTTTGTAGAGCATATGTTAGTTCATATTCAAGCAGATACCTTAGAGAAGCTCAATACTATTACCCATCAAGTAAAAACACAGATGAGTAAATCAATCAAACTACTCACTCCTCATTTTCGGATGTTAGAAGCATTTCAAAGTGTTCTCCCTGTGCGATCTCATCGTGTACCAGAGATGACCTATCGAAACTTTGACAGCGAGTCTATTTCTTCATTATTCCCATTTGATGAATGTGAAATTGTCAGTGAGAAAGGAATTATCAAAGGGAAAAACTTAAAAACCAATAGCATCGTATTGGTCGATCATGATGAATTATTAAACCGCAATGAAGTCGTGATTGCAACAAGTGGTGGAGGGAAGTCCACCTATCTCTTTGGTGATATGATGCGTCGCTGGATGCAGGGTACTACGATCCGAATTGTAGATCCAAAAGGGGAGTTTGGTGAGAAAGCTCGAAAACTTGGTGGAGAATGGATCAAAATATCACCAATGAATGATAACGTCATCAATCCTTTTGAGATCATGAACGCAACGATTGCTACAGATGAAACCGGCCAGCCGTTAGAAGCATCCCTTTTGCATCAAAAGATTTCACGTTTAAAGACAATGTTTACATTGATGTATAAAGATTTAAAAGAACAGCAAGTAGGAATGGCTCTGTTAGAAAAAGTGTTGGTTGAAGTTTATCGAGATAAGGGAATAACGTGGGAGACCAACTTTAAAACCAAACAGAGTTCGGATTACCCGACTATAAAAGATTTACATCAGAAGATAGATTTGTTAATGCATACAGAAGAGCAATATACACCTTTAGCTGGTTTTTACCAAGTATTGTATCCTTACGTGGAAGGTTCATACTCCAAAGCGTTTAATGGAATTACCAATGTGGACTTATCAAACGATTTAATTGTGTTTGATTTATTTGACCTGCGTAACGAAGGCGATTTACAGCAGGTTGCCATGTATAACATCCTCACCTTTTTGTGGGATGATGTCACGATGGACAAGAAGAAAATCCACCAGATTTTCGTCGATGAAGCCCATATTCTCTCAGATCCAAAAAATCCACTAGCAATGGAATTTCTTGCTTCTATGTATAAGCTAATTCGTTCTTTCTCCGGCGGTGTTACATCCGCTACCCAGCAAGTAGGAGATTTTTTAAGTGCTGTTGAAGGATCGCGAAATTATGGAGAAGCTGTGATCTTAAATTCTGTTACCAAACTATACTTGCCGATGGTGCAGGAAGAGATGAACAGCATCCGAGAAAGAACATCCGAAAGCTTTTCCGAGGAAGAACAGCGCTTACTTGTGATCCAAGATGCAGATAAACACCAAAATGCAGGAAAAGGCATCTATGTGGTAGGGAGTAAGAAAGTCCACCTTCAAGTCGAACTTACCCCAGCAGAATTAAAACTTTGGGATGTTAATTGGTACGAAAAGAAATATGGCGGGAGATAAAGAAGTCCTTTAGATGGATGAACACAGTCCAAGGAAAAAGGATGTGAGTTGATAAAAACATGTATAAAACGTATATAAACTTTTTCTTGCTTCTTTGTATAAGTTTCTTAGTTGTAAATTTTTTCACGGTAGAATCTTCATTTGCTGACCCTGTGAAACAAGCTGAGGATAAAGCAGAAGATGCTAAGCAAAAAGTAGAAGATGCTAGGCAAGCAAAGGAAGACGCTAAGAATAATGCGGATAATGCTAGATCAAAAGCAGATGAAGCTGGGGTAGATGTAAGATACGCTAAGAGAATCTTGGATGAAGCTAAGAAAGATAAAGAAGACCCAGAAGATATACAAGATAAAAATAATGAATGGATAGAAGCAGATAAAGAATGGAAGACAGCAGATACAGAAGCAAAGAAAGCAGAAGGAGCATATAAAAAAGCAAAAAAAGCATGGGAAAAAGCAAAAACGGAATCGCAAAAAGCAGATAAAGCATTGAAAGCGGCAGAAGAAGAGTATAAAGATTGTGATTGGGAAATGATTGGGTGTCAGATAAAGAAATCCATGTACCATCAATCTAGATCTATTATTAAAGAGGCTAGTTCTGTTCTGAATAAAATTTTATTTAATGGCACAGTTCTTGATAGTGACACATTCAAGTATTACTCTGTAGGTTTTCGAAATGTTTCCTGGACTTTCCTGCTTCTATTTCTTTCGTATCAAGCCATTCGTATTTTGTCGTTGTATGCAATCCAAGAAAATCAGTCACAACTGATGCCCTTATTACGTAAAGTGATTTTTGCAGCAGCAATGCTAGGAACATTACCTTGGATATTTGAAAAACTAGTTGAACTAAATAAAGAAATTGTAACAACAATAGTAGGTGGTATAACAATATACGATAAGATGTATTATTTAGTAGCAGCTTCAGGACTTCTAATCCTCAACTATAATATCGTATTATTTTTAATTGCAATTATTGCTATTGCCTTTGTGATTTTCTGTTTCCAAACGGTTATACGTTATGCAGAAATAGTACTATTAATTGTCATTGGTCCTATTGCGATAGCAACTAGTTTAAATGAGGAGTTTAATTTATTTCCTAGTTGGTGGAAGCATCTACTCGCAGTAATATTTACTCAGTCTATACAAATATTGATCCTTGTTATGGGACTTAAAATGCTCGTACCAACTAAAGAAGGTGTAGTTATGAGCATAGTAAATTATTTTTTAAGTGTTGGATTCTTTATTTTATTAATTAGAACTCCTAAATTTTTGAAAGAATGGATGCATTCAACAGGAGCATCAAAAATAACGAATTTCGTTACTTCTGTCTTTACTAAAATTTAATAAAGTTGAGGATGATGTGATATTCAACTCAAACAATATATTCGTCCTTTCATTGGAGCTTTACTCCTAGCATTGCTAGGAGTTCTTCTCATCGATATAGTTCTTGCGGTCATCTTAGTAGCCATTCCCACTGGAATGCTTAAAGATACCGTTGATTGGGCGAATTTATCAGAGATTATCAGTAAAGCTATTTCCCTTGATCTTTTTATCAAGTTTCAAGTGATTGTTCTCTTTTTATTCTGCTTTTTTACTTATAAAACCTTTTTGTTCTTATCAGGAAAAAGATATAAACAAGCGGCATCTTATGGGGCTCATGGTACTTCCCGTTTTGCCAAGAAATCGGAATTGATGAATGACCGCTACTTTGCTAGAGATACGTGGAAAAAAAGTGCACAGGAAAATTTGCAGAATCCATCTGGAATCATGCTAGGACTCCTTGGAAACAGACCTCTTATTTTACCAGAAGAGACAATAATACCAAATCGCAATGTTTTTATTGTTGGTTCACCAGGATCAGGAAAAACGCAATCTTATCTCTTAACCAACCTTATTCATGAACAGGAACGCTCGATTGTGGTTACCGACCCGAAAGGGGAAATCTATGAGGCGACCGCGAAATTAAAACAAGAACAAGGTTATGAAGTTCACTTGGTTAATTTTTTGGAAATGAATCTCAGTGACCGCTACAATCCACTTGATTACATTACAAAAGAGATTGAGGCTGAACAAGTAGCGACTACCATCGTAGCTAATTCCGGGGATAAAAGTAATTCGGAAAATGATTTTTGGACGAGATCAGAGATTGCTTTGTTAAAAACACTACTCTTATATGTTCGTTATGAGTGTCCCGAAGAGGCCAACCTCGCCAAAGTGAAGGAAATCCTTACAGTGCAAGGACGTACTCCCAAAAAGTTGGATCAGTTTTTTGGAAAGTTGCCTCCTGATCACCCTGCATATCAATCCTATCTCATCGTTCGTATGGCGGAAGACAAGACAAGGGCAAGTATTTTTATCTCCTTGGGGATTACCTTATCGAAGTTTGACGCATCTGATGTCCGCAAGTTTACAGAGAAAAGTGATTTTTCCCTCGATGATCTAGGGAAGAAAAAGATGGTGATCTATTGTATCCTGCCGATTGCAGATGCGACATGGGAACCTTTAACCTCTACTTTTTTCACGCAATTGTTCCAACGTCTTTACTATGTAGCAGATCACAATTATAACAAGCTGCCTGTAAAAGTTAACTTTCTGCTCGACGAATTTGTAAATATCGGGAAAATCCCAAGGTTTGAACAAATATTAGCGACATGCCGCAGTTATGGTATCAGTATAAGTACCATTGTGCAATCGATGGGGCAGCTAGTCGATCAGTATACGAAAGAAAAAGCAGAAGGAATTATTGGAAACTGTAGCCTGCGGTATCTCCTTGGAGTAGATGATAAGATGACTGCGGAATATTTCTCTGAATTGATCGGGAAAACAACGATTCAGACCAAATCCACTTCCAAAACACAAGGGAAAGAAAAGAATTCTTCCTTATCCGAACAGTATGGGGAACGAATGTTGATTACACCTGATGAGCTTTCTCGAATGGGCCGAGATGAGGGAATGTTACTAATCTCAGGAATGTATCCAGCAAAATTACGAAAAGTGTACCAATGGGAGTTTTTTAAAGGTATCTTACATGAATATAATCGACAAAGTCGTTTTGACTACAGAGTACCAATGGCTTTTGAAGTGGGAGCTACACCAGATTCCGTACAAAAGGAAGAATCAAAAGAAGAAACAGTCAACACACAACAAGAGCAAAACACGGACACCAACCTTCTTAAGGCAGTGGAGCAGCTGGAAAGTCGTCTTCGTGCGAATTTATCGGCAGAATTGGCAAAAGAGCTAGATGATCAATTGGCAAAGTTATCACCAACTGCTCCCAATTACTCAGAACAAAAATTCGATTTGTTACGTGCGTTTTTTATGGATATGCAACAAAAAAGCGTGGATTAAAAAGCCTTTTCCAAAGGGGGACTTAGGCTTGGATGAATACCAAGAAATAGATGATCTGCTCAAAGCAATTGACAGACAACAGCGAATTACTAAATTAGAACAGCGGATACGGCGAAACCTCAAACCTGAACAAGAAGCTTTACTTGATCAAAAACTAAAAGAGATCGGTGAGGTTGCAAGCCCAGCTTCCTCAGAAGATATAGAAGATCATACAGATCAAATAAGGGAAGTATTGAAACAATTTATGGTTCATGTGGAAGAAAATATTCCCGATGCTACCCCAGAAGACTTGGAAAACTTCTTTTTCAAAGTTGCACTTAACGACACAGGTCTTACTGGCAGATATGAAGAGGAGCAGCGAGACAGAGAATACATCCGGGCAAGAATGAAGGATTTAAGAGGAGAAGAACGCTCAAAAGTAGAGGAGTATCTAGCTGGTGAGCATCAATTTGTACCGAAAAAAGAGGCGGAAATAGAAGAAGGATTTTTCAATTGCTCTTATAGCAAAGTCGAAGATGAGCACGGATATTGGCACTTTGTCTACAACGATAAACAAAAGCTGATCTCTTATCAAGAGATCGAAGAACAATTACAATACCTTTATCATAAAAGAATGGAACTTTTAAAAGAAGAAATCTTAATGGGAACCGAAAAAGCAGAAGTAGAAAAAATTCTCGCATCAGCAGGATATATCCCATTAGGAGAATTAGAACGGCTAAATGAAAGAACGACAGTTCAAAAATATGGTCTGAACAGAGGCGGTAAAGATATCTTTATCTACCGTATCATGTACAATTCCAAAGATGAAATTAAGCAAAAACGCTTTGTTCGCAGAGATGAGATTTAAATTAGTAATGAAAACCATAGAAAAAGAAAGGATGAGAGCTTTGTCCGATATGATTGGGGCGCCGAGGCATTATGTGGAGGAAATGTTGGGTAGGAAGTCTTTATCACTAAAAAAAGAAGTGAAAGATGGAGATAGGACCGTCTGTTATTATGGAAGATCATTGGAAGAAGAAGGTCATTGGGAGTATATCTATGACAAACATGGTTCTTTAGTAAGCTATCAAGAATTGGAATATGTTTTAGCAAAGCAGTTTAAAAGAAGAATGATACGAGATTTAGAAAAACACATATTAATAGGTGAAGGCAAGCAAGAAACAGAGGATAAAATAGAAAATATTCTCTTTTTGGATTCCATTGGAAATGAGAAAATAACGGACACAGGAACTTCTCAGGTATATGGAATGAAGAATTATGGTGTAGATCAATCTATAATCATTGTTTACTATGACAAAAATGGATTGGTATTAGATCGGAAATATATTAGAGATTAAAAGAAGTACTATAGAAATAGTAAAAAAGGATAGGCTAAAAGAAAGTCACTAGTTCTATCCTTTCTAAATTGTATAGTAAAGGAGTATTTAATATTAATTATTTATTATCAGACAATATGATGAATAGAATTTTGTTTAGCAAAAAAAATATGGTATTGTCTCGAGGGAAGTTCAAAGATTTTGGTAAACCTACAGTTAAGAAGAGAAGTACTTCTACACTAAAGAGCATTAATTCAAAAGAAATTTTGGCATCAAAAAATATTTTGGGAAAATTTAAAGAGATTAAATCTATTGTAGAAGGTGTTGATTCATTAAAAGGGATTGCAAGGTTAAATGAAATCTCTAGAGATGATGTGTTCGCTGAAAAAATAAAAGAGCAAATGGAACTCAACGGAAATTGTATAGAGTATATAAAAGATGACATGGAAAAACTAGGACGTATAAATAATGAAGAAGTAATTGAACTTACGGAGTCGAATTGATATGGCTAAATCCGAGGTAAAGCAGCTAAAATTATCGTCAAGTAAAATAGCTACAATAATTAAAGATATATACGATACCCCTGAAACTTATTTCAAATTCGCGCGCTCCGCAGAGGTAAAAAGAGAAGGGTTTACCGCTAATCATTTCTCAGAAGCTTTAGAAAAGGCTGGTTATAGTAAAGATGAATTAACGAAGTTGATGAGTCTAATTCACTTACCAGCTTGTTGTATGACAGATCAAGAGTGGAAGTTTATAAAGGAAGCACGAGAAAAGATACCACCTTTACAGGAAGGGGTAAGAGTTTTCCATGAGTTAGAAAAAGATAGTTACTTAGGAACATCGAAAGAGAGGAATTTCGATGGTATCGTAGGTTTTGTTGCTGATCCTCGCCTCTATCAAGATAACTTTACGAAAGAGGAACTCATCTACAGTGTTCTAAGGTTGGATTTTGAAGGATCAGATCATCTGGATGGAGATGATACAAAGATGTATGCTGTATATTTTTCAGGTCCAGATGTAGGTGAAAAAAGTAAAGTTCCATTTCAACGAGAGATCACAGTAAACGAGAAAGGTGAAGTTTCAGATAACGTACCTTACAATCCATTTACAGGGAATGGTTTTACTTCTGCAAGAAATAATATGATTATTCCAGAATATCAAATTTCTTATAAAGATCGGGTGCTTTTTCAAAACTGCGATGTGCTGCTAGGTCATTTTGATAAAAAGGGTCAGTTTCAACCACAGTTAGTCTATGTCGATGGGAAATGGAAAAACATAGACGATATTTTCAAAGCAAATGAGGAATTACAGGCGACTGATCGAAGCTTGGAAAGGCAGCAACCAAGAGATCACTTAGAGATAGATGCAAAAGATATCCCTTGGGATGGGGTGGAAAGATAATAAATGAAGTAATGAGAAGAAAGGGAGATTATTTTTAATAGGTACTCTATTTGAGCAAAAATAGATACAAAAAATACCAAGCGAAGATATGCACCTCAGACAAGGGCACAAGTCTCGCTACGTCACTTCGTTCCTAGTCTCGCTTTGCACGGCTGAAGCGTCCTTTGTTGCTCTTTACAACAGACGCGGAAGACGTGCATATTGGAACCTACGGTTCCAAAGTACTACTTTTTGGGGTGGATTAGCGGATTTGGAATGAAATGTTAGTGAATTTGCTCATCTGGAGTAGGTATATATTCCTTTACAAAGAAATGAAATCACCAATGTTTTGGCAGAGGAGTTACATATGAAACGAATACAGTGTGAAGATGGAACATTTGTATTAGATGGCAATCAAGTCCGCTATGAGTTGCCAATATCAAAAGTGCGGATACATAGTTATGAAGAGTATAGTGAGGCTGTGCCAGATGTAGACTGTGCAGTGCCGTTTACATTTGAAAGTGCAATGCAAGAAGGGGTATTTCGGGTTTTTTTTGAAATAGACCCAGGTTATATGCCATTGGAGAAATTTCGTTTAGCCAATAATGTTGCTGAGATTGTGACACAGTTAATATTTCTCGGGCAATATTTTGAGAGACAACAAGAAGTATATACCTTCTATCAGCCAATCAATATTGTAATTGGCCCCTCAAATGAGGTGAAAGTTTTGTTTCGCGGGGTTCAAGGGCTGTTTCCAGACCGTGAACCTGATGTGATATTGGAATCCATCAAACAGCTCATTTTTTATTTGCTGACAGATAATATGTCTTTTGGAGAAATAAAGAGATGGGGAAAAGAAGTAGGCACAAAGATCCATCCTGCGTATTCCCATATTGGAAAAAAATTAGCAAAGGCATCGACTTGGTTTGAACTAGAAAATATTGATTATACCAATCGTATAGCGATCGAGGATCAAGCAAAGCCCAAAAAGAAATGGAGCTTGATTCCTACAAAACCAAGGCAAGTCTTACCTTCTGTCTCTAATCAAAATGGAAATGGTGCTAAAAAAAAGAAAATAGTGATCCAACCGAAATGGATTGCCATAACGTTTGGTGTACTCGCCCTTCTCACCCCCTTTTTGTTGCCTAAGCAAAAGATTAATCATGCAGACCCTGTTCCAAATCAACAACAACAAACAGCTCTTTTGCAAAATGGCGTCCGATATGCTGCTACAGGCAAATATCAAGCTGCTGAAAAGATATTTAAACAGCTAAATTTTTCTTCTTTGTCTTCAGAGGATAAAAAAGTAGTTTTGTATACATATGTGAGAACAGGGCAGATTCAAAAAGCATTAGATTTAGATTCAACATACGCTCATAGCATTGTTCAGTATTTGGAGGAGAGGGATCAATTAAAAAAACTTCTGCCAATCAAGAGTAACTCCGTCATCATTCAATTTGAGCAAGCGGTTTATAAAAGAGAAAACAAGACAATTCTTGAGCTATATAGGCAAGTACCGGTTAATGTTCGAAGAGGAAAAGCAATCATTCGAGCTTATGCAAGTGAAGGCCGCCTTCAAGAAGCAATGGATTTTGCTAAAAGCACAAACCAAGAAAAAATCATAAATTATGCAAAGCAAAAAACTGGCCTCAACTAATAAACTTACTTGTGATAATTTTCCCCTCGAATAATCTTAAATCCTCGATAAATTTGTTCCAGCAAAAATACACGCATCAATTGATGAGGAAATGTCAATTTGGAAAAAGAGAGCTGTAGGTTTGCTTTTTGTATCACTTCAGAAGATAAGCCATCGGAACCGCCAATAATAAAGGTAAGATGGCTATTTCCATATGTTCCTAAATGGTTTATTTTCTCAGCGAACTGCTCGGAAGAGAAGCTTTTCCCCTCGATACTTAAGACAATGACAAAAGTATCATCTGAAATCTTCTTGATGATTTTTTCTCCTTCTTTTTGTTTTCTTGTGGTAATGCTCCCCTTATTCTCTTCTTCGATTTCAAAAATAGTAAGTTTTGTATAAGCTTGTAACCTTTTCTGATACTCTGCACAAGCGTCTTTCAAGTATTTTTCCTTTACATTTCCTACGGCAATGATATTAATCTGCAAGGTTTGATTCCTCCGTCTCTTCTTCTACTGTTAGAAAATAAGCAGCAGGTTGTTTGCACCAGTCACAACTTTTATGGTCGTCCGAATCAATTACTTCCATCGTTGGAGCTACTGCGTATTTGTCGATAAAATCTTCCATTACATAGTCGATATGTTCCTTGCAGGCATACATTTCTATCCACATCCTCTAAAGAAAACTTGCCGACTGCCAGCCTTTCAAGGCGCAGACAAAGGCCTAGTTGCACTTGATTTATATTTTTCTTATCTACTATAAAAATAATGCTCCGCTATATAGCGAAGCATTGTTTATGATAAATCTTTTTGGTTGTCTTGTCTATTTCATCAAGGCCCTTCTGCAAGAGTTACAGATACAGTAGATTTCTTTCCACTACGATAAATTGTCAGCGTAACTTTATCCCCGATCTTCTTCGTATAAAGATATTTACGTAGTTCAGAGCTATTGGCGATAGATTGTTTATCGATTGCTACAATTACATCACGTGATTTCAATCCGGCTTTGGAAGCAGGAGTGTTTGCATCAACTGTTTTGATTAAAACACCGGTTTGTACAGATTGAGGAAGTTTTAATTCATCCCATGCAGAAGGTAACATTTCTTGTAAATCATAAAGTTGAACGCCTAAGTATGGTCTAGGTACATGACCTAATTTGATCAGTTGTTGAATGACAGGTTGAGCGTCATTAACAGGAATAGCAAATCCAAGTCCTTCTACTCCACTTTCGGCGATCTTTAAGCTATTGATACCAATGACTTGACCAGCTGCATTTACCAAAGCTCCCCCACTATTTCCGGGGTTGATCGCTGCATCTGTCTGAATAACATCGGTAGCATTTGTTTCCGTTACATCAATTGTGCGTTTCGGTGAACTGATTACACCTACGGTTACAGATTGGGAAAACTGAGGTCCAAGTGGATTCCCAATGGCTATCGCAGGTTCTCCAGCCTGCAAGGTGTCAGAGTTTCCAAACTGAGCGACTTCGGTTACACCTGCTGAATCAATTTGCAGGACAGCTAAATCTGTAATTTGGTCATAACCTAAAACCTTTGCTGGTACTGTTTTAGATTTATCGTTGCTCAATGGAATGACAACCTGTACTTTTTTGTTCCCTTCAATTACATGGAAATTCGTTACAACTAAGGCCTTCCCATCGGATTTTTGAAAGATAATCCCGGAACCTGTTCCTTGTTTTACATTTTCGGTACTAAAAGGATCATCAGAGCTACCGAGATTTTCAACTCCAACAACTGCTGACCGTACTTTGTTTACCGCTTCTGTAATCTGTGAGTTGACTTTGACACTCGTTGTTTTACTGGGGGTATACTGTGTAGTTGTATTCTGATTTTGCCCGAGTGAGTTATCAAAGTATCCTATTCGTGCTAGTAAAGGCACGAATAAAAGTGTAATCAGTCCACCGATGATCGCCGAGACGATACATAAAAATACAAGAGATCGACGACGTGGACGCGGTCCATGACTATTACCGTAATATTGGTCATTATAGTACCCCATAGGATTTCCCCCTCGAGATCATTTATTGAAAGTCCACGGTTTGAATCATGTGATGAATGGATTGAGTGCGTTAACTGCCTAAGAATCCTACGAATTCAGTCGTGTGGAGTCTCATAAAGTATTTGATTCTACCCCACATAATATGCAGTTTAAGCACTAACTATTGCCGATTGTATTTTTACTTCTTGTAAGGGAGTAGGTCTATCTGGATATGTTTCTTTGAGTACAATGTCTTTTCCAACTTGAAGACCAGCTTCTTCTAACGTATTTTTGACTGTAAGATGTGCTAGTTCCAGCAAGTTATTATCTTGACTTAAGTGTGCAAGATATACTTGTTCACCCATTCCTTTTATAATTTCTAAAAGGGCAATTGCTGAGTCTTCATTCGATAAGTGACCAGTATCTCCTAATATTCTGCGTTTTACATTCCATGGATAGCTTCCCATTCGCAGCATATTAACATCATGGTTACTTTCCCAAATCAGACTATGGACTCCAGCGAGAGATTGGATGATTTTCTCATTGACATAACCGAGGTCTGTAACGATTGCCATTGATTCATCTTTTTCAAAGAAACGAAATCCCATCGGTTCAGCTGCATCATGAGAGATAGGAATAGACTCAACGCCTATATCAGCAATGGAAATAGAGGAACCTGTATCCATAAAATGAAGCATAGAAGTGGGTATATCTCCAACACTAGATGGAAGATGTTGATAGGTTGCTTCGTTTAGATAAATTGGCAGCTGATATCTTCTTGCCATGACACCTAGTCCCTTTACGTGATCAATATGTTCATGAGTTACAAGGATAGCAGTGAGGCTTTCTGGATTCACACCAATTTGTGTTAGTCTCCCTCCTAATTGCTTACCACTTAGTCCTGCATCGACTAACAGACGGGTATTTTCAGTTTCTATGTAGAGGGCATTTCCAGAGCTACCACTTGCTAGTACACTAAACTTCACAGTAAATACTCCTATCTATACATCCATTTTCCCTGTAGACCTGCGCAAAGATCTAACTTGTCAATCCTTTGTGTATTACTTTACCACTTCTACGCTTTTAACTGAACCAAAGCTGATGGCGTAGACATCATACTGTTTCTCATCTAGCCAAAATCTCCATACCGGAATGAAGAAGTATGTCCCATTGTTATATGCTTGTGTTTGGTATCCCAATTGAATTTTTGTGATATGTTGTGTTTTGCTGCTTGCTGTTGCATTGATCAAGTTGTACAGAGCAGTGTTAAAGTCGGTAACTGCAAATACTTTTGATGTTTCTTGTAGGTTAAAGTGATTCAAATAGATCGATTGAATTTGGTTGTTTGCTACTTCGACTTCTACTTTTCCTCCATACAATGGTCGACGATCGATGTG
This sequence comes from Shimazuella sp. NTD248, assembly GCF_059510395.1. Taxonomy (NCBI): domain Bacteria; kingdom Bacillati; phylum Bacillota; class Bacilli; order Caryophanales; family Thermoactinomycetaceae; genus Shimazuella; species Shimazuella sp. NTD248. Next base: position 84,525 of record NZ_JCAJZT010000004.1, read on the forward strand.
TTGTACAAATACCCATTTTCCAGTTAGTTTGTGGGGTTTAGATTGCAGCTGATAGTCTGAGAAATTAGGTACTTCTTTGGATAGTACTGCATTTAACTGTGTCACATTGTGTATCGTCATGGTATTAGGGGCAATACGTTTTTGGTAACCCCGATTTAACTCTTGCCAACCACTGATTTTAGTAGGTGTTCCTTGCCATATCTTTAATTCATCAACGTCTTTTGGTCTTGGGACATCTAGTTCGATGCGATTATCTGCAAGTAAACTTCTAATTTGAGTATTACTAATCTTATCCACTGCAAGGGAGGCGTTTTTTTGTTCCATCGTTTGTTGGATTTGAAAAATCAAAAATAAATTTACTAAGACGAAAGCTGTAATCAGATAATTTTGCGCTCGTTGCCAATCCATTACGACACGCCTCCTATCTGGACCTTTTCGCCATTAGATAGTTCAATTTGCCAGCAAGGAGTCATTACTACTTGTCCATGAGAATTGTTTTTCGCTTTGTAAATAGGATAGATTCGGTTTATGGAAGTAATCGGTATTTGTTTTTTTGTTAATTCGGCTAGGATTGAATCTTTATTGGGCAGAGTGAAACTAGTCTGTTTCGTCGGTTTTTTTGACAAGTAGTTTAAAGAACGTACATATTTGGATACAGCATTGAGGCTGCTTCCTGCTTGAAGTTGAATCGTATCCAAATGTGGATTTTTTGTGGTATCACCTTCCCAATAGACCGGCAACGCTTGGCTTATTAGACGAAAAGTATACAGATGTGCATTCTCTTGCTGAGACATTTTGTCTAAAATATAATTCCCAGTCCAGCCATGATGCTTGTCCATAAACTTGGTGTTAATCACATCGATTTCATTGCCTACACCAAGGGATGTGGTGCCATCTGTTTTTGAGTTGTCTACATACACCATATATGATTGTTGTTTGTAATAGGTTAAGATTTGGTTGTTATTCATAAAAACAGATTCATTTTTTGATAGATCGATCGGTTCGATGTTATCACCTTGAAATAACCACTCTTTTATACTATCAATGCTGATCGTTTGTTTGGAATAGGTTAACTGTGGAATGGAACTATTTCCATTCGGCATATAGAGAATACGAGAAAAAGGTTTATTTTGATTTGCTTTGTCCCATGGATTTTCTCCATTTGTAGGAACTGCTTCAAGATTCATTAGATTTGGCGTCTGTTGAACCTGTTCTAAAATTTTGGACCATTGATTAACATCAAAATCTGTATTTGCTTGGATCACTTTTCCATCTTGATCGGAAATAAACCAGATACTACTTTTTTTCGTCACAGGATTTTCAAATAACCACACTCTACTGATGGTAGATATTTTTTGAAAAAGAGGTTCATTTTTTAATAATTGGAAAAAGAACGCATCTAGTTGTTCTACTGGTAAATCTTGAAGAAAAGACATTTCCAAACCATTATTCTGATGGAACAGGAGATTCCAATCATCTGTAGTTGGAGTGATTTCCTCAAATCCATCCAATTTTATTCCATGTATGTTATGTATCAACTTGGAAAATAGGGTGGACTGTTGTTGTGTGATCAATTGGTTTTTCCCTTGCGTATGAGAAATAAGAAAAGGTGGTGCAGTTAGTTGGTATAGATATTTCGGGACATAATAGTTATCTTTGGCGATATAAGGTGCTGGGAGATAGGCGATGTTTTGTTCATCATAGGAAGGTGTACTATACCATAAAACAGCTGTAAGAATCACACTAGAGATGACGAGAATCACCAGACTAATGGTTTTTATTTTATTGATCAATGCCATTAGCCTCGCTCCTTGTAGGTAAAGTAAAGAAGACCGTTGTCCCCTGTTCATACTCACTTTCGATCCATATCTCCCCATTATGGGAATGAACTATTTCCTGGGCAATAGACAATCCTAAACCAGTTCCTCCAAGAGTCCTTGATCGGGCTTTGTCCACCCGATAAAAACGTTCAAATAAGCGACTTATATCTTGTTTAGGAATACCAAGACCAGTATCAGAAATGGATATTTGGATCATATCGGAATCGCTTTGTATTGCTTTTATTGTAATGGAACCAGTAGCTGGTGTATATTTTACTGCATTAGAAATGATATTATCCAAAACTTGGTCCATCTTATCACGATCTACTACCACCATCGGAAGTCCATTATCGATTTGAAGCCGTAAAGCGATATCATTTTGTTTACAAGTCATGGAAAAACGCTCATAAACAGGCTGTAGCAGATGCTCGATCGTTATCGGCTGTCTATCAAAGTAAGACTCACGTGCATCTAGTCTAGACAACTGTAAAAGATCGCTTATCAGTCGGGCCATACGCTCTGCCTCAGTATCGGCAACATTGAGAAAGTGAGAGGCGATATCCGGTTGATGAATAGCTCCATCTTTTAATGCTTCTAGATAACTTTTTATTGTGGTCAGTGGTGTTCGAAGTTCGTGAGAAACATTGGCGACAAAATCTTTCCGTTGTCTATCAAGCTTTTCTTCTTCTGTTACATCACTGAGTACTGCAATAAGCCCAACAAGTTCTTTTTCACCGCGCTTGATGGGAGTAAAAGTAGCTTTAATCATCATAAAAGCGTTTGGGTCATTTGGATGGAGTTCGATGTACTCTTCATGAACATGATCCAGTGGAAAGGCAATATTCTCTTCCATTGGCAGAATATCTTTTAATCGATCACCAAGTTTAATCTCGGAACCAATCATTTTTTCAACCCAGCTGTTTTTTACAATGATATTTCCTTTATGGTCTGTAGCTAAAACCCCATCACTCATATTTGCAAGTACCGTCTCCAATTTCTCACGTTCTTCTTCATTTTGAGATAGGGCTCGTCTTAAATGAGCAGCGAGATAATTAAAGGCTCTAGCTAATCTTCCTATTTCATCATCACTTTTTACTGCAACCTGCTGATTAAAATCTCCTGCTGCCATAGCTGTTGCTTGTTGTGTTATTTCTTTTAGCGGAGTAGTAATGGTCCGTGATAATAAAATAATTAAAATGGCAGTGGTAAACAAAGTGACGGATGCTGATCGGAATAATAGTTCGCCAATTCTCCTGATTTTTGCATAGATTGGGTCCAGCGAGGCTTCTATATATATGGTGCCAATTCTTTGCTGGCTCGTATTTTCCAATTGTTTGATGTAGATTTGATAATCTTTTCCGGTAGCTCGATCTCTACGAATAAAAGTGGAATCCAGTTTACCAGTAGCATTTTGGGCACGTAAATTCTTTTTACCTATATTTTTGGAATTGGCGGTACTTGAGCTGAGAACATATCCTTGATCATCCAATATTTCAATCTCTACAGTAGTTGTCGTACCGTTTTTTGTATTCAGGTAAAGCAATTGTTTCAAAAATTTATCGGTTTCCTGTTTGGTTTCTGTTAAGGATTTATTCTCTTCGAGTACTTGGGTCATAGGTGAATTCAATAAGTTGGCCTGTGACCGTAAGCTTTCAATAAAGTCATCCGAGTAAAACTTTTGTAAGGAATTGATAAATGTTACTCCAATTAATTGAACCGATATGAGAATCAATAGAGAGAATATAACAACTAGTTTCCATTGTAAATTTTTAAATGCTTGTAACATGTTGTTTACTCCGACTGCGGATTTCGCATGGTGTACCCGATTCCACGTCTCGTGATAATATATCCAGGTGCTCCAGGGTCATCCTCAATTTTTTCACGTAGACGACGAATAGTAACATCAACTGTACGAACATCCCCAAAATAATCATAGCCCCAAACCGATTGTAACAAGTGTTCGCGTGTTAATACTTGATTGAGGTGTTTTGATAAGTAGGATAATAATTCGAACTCGCGATGTGTTAGATCGATCGTCTTATCTCTCTTTTTCACCACAAAGCTCGCACCATCAATTGCTAAGTCTCCTATAGATAAGATATTTTTATCTGGGGCTTGAATCGTTGTTTTTTCTTCGGATTGTTTACTGCGGCGTAAATTTGCTTTTACACGTGCTAGTAATTCTCGATTGCTAAATGGTTTTGTCACATAATCATCTGCGCCCATTTCTAACCCAATTACTTTATCCACTTCAGAATCTTTTGCAGTAAGCATAATAATAGGCAGTTCCGATACTTGTCTCACTCTTCGGCAAACCTCAATACCATCTGATCCTGGTAACATCAAATCGAGTAACATCAGATCAGGCGGTGCGGACAAAGCAGCTTGAATTGCTTCATCCCCATCATGGATACATTCGACTTGATAGCCTTCTTTTTCTAAATTGAACTTTATGATATCCGCGATCGGTTTTTCATCTTCCACTACTAAAATCTTCGCATTCAACTTACCCAACTCCCGTTTCCACAGATAAAGCTATTTTCGCATAATTAGATGTAAGAAAACAACTTATAACATTGTGAGCGAGAAAACCCACGGTAGGGGTAGTGGGATGGAAGCGAGCGTCAGACGAGGGATACCTTTTGTCCTCTCACAAGTCTGACTATTTTTTTACTATACTTGACAAATTGCAAACATACGATCTATAAATGTTCGCAAAATTCCAACAAGGAGGTGATCTCATGCATAAATCCTTTTCCTATCGACTTCGACCGACCCCAGCACAAGCTATGCTGATCCACAAATCCATCGGTTGCAACCGTTTTGTATTCAATCATTTTCTTGGGGAATGGAACAAAGTGTATCAAGAGACCAGGAAAGGGCTGACCTATTCCACTTGTTCCCGTGTTTTGACCGAGAAAAAACGAGAATTCGAGTGGCTGAAAGAAGTTGATTCCACTTCTCTGCAAAATACCTTGAAACACCTTGCGGACGCCTTTCGGCGCTTTTTCCAAAAACAAAACGATGCCCCGCGTTTCAAGAGTAGGAAAAATCGGGTGCAAGCGTATACCAGTCAGTGTAACTATCCCAAACATGGCAGACCGACCATCGAAATCGAAGGAAACAAAATCAAATTACCAAAATTAGGATGGGTTACGTTTGTCCCCTCCCGAGAAATAAGTGGTCGTATTTTGTCCGTCACGATTCGTCGAACCTCAACAGGAAAATACAACATATCCATCCTTTGCGAGGGATGCTACTTGCGATCCGTTCCCGCGAGAAAAGAAGCCATTGGAATCGATTTGGGGCTGAAAGACTTTGCTATTTTTGATGATGGAACGAAAATAAATGCGAACCGAGTTTTTCGCCACTATGAACAAAAGCTAGCTAAAGCGCAGCAAGCGATGGCACGTAGAAAAAAAGACGGTTCCAACTGGCACAAAGCCCGCATCCAAGTGGCTCGCATCCATGAGAAAATTACCCATGCCCGCCATGATTTTTTACATAAACTATCCACGAAACTGGTGAACGAAAACCAAGTCATCAGTATCGAAACGTTACAAGTGAAGAACATGGTGAAAAATCATAAGCTGGCAAAATCGATCACCGATGCTTCGTGGTCGGAGTTTGTTACGATGTTGGAATACAAAGCAAAAGAATACGGAAGAAAATTGGTGAGAGTAGGAAAATCCTTCCCATCTAGCCAGCGTTGTTCGAGTTGTGGCTATAAAAATAAAGAAGTGAAGAAACTACAGCTGCGAAAATGGACATGCCCAGAATGTAACGTTCACCATGACCGAGACATCAATGCGGCCAAAAATATTTTGCAAGAAGGTAAAAGATTACTTGCCGTGGGGCTCACGGTCTAAGCTTGGTAAATTTCCTTGTAGGTTGGAGGACTACCCAAGAATCCCACGGCTTTAGCCGTGCGGAGTTGTCAAGGAGTGTGTTTATTTCGATTCTGGACACTTCTTAAAAAAACTGTAAAAATGGGCGAGCTTCCCTAGTATTTCGGGAATAGGATGGATGTTAGAGGAGGGAGAGTTATGGTTGTCAAAAAGAAGAGAGCGTTTCAGGAAATCGCCAGTAAAGGTTTAAAGACCATCATTTTAGAGCGTGATTCATGGATGAAATCCTATATGCCCAAAACGGTTTGGTATCGAGAAGATCGCCTGCTTACCATGTTGGATACATTTGGTACCGTATTTGTTAAACCTGACAAAGGCGGCGGTGGTGTTGGCATTATTCGTGTAAAGAAAGTAATAGATGAACTAGTGGAGTGTAAAAGTTTAAAGCACCATAAAATTGTGCCAAGGGAAAGAGTTAATGCACTCATTGATACTTATTTAAAGCCTAATAAACGTTACCTTATTCAACAAGGAATACCATTAGCGACGATAAATGGTCGTCCATTTGATATTCGTTTGATGCTCCAGCGACTAGAGCATACATGGGAGCTGACAGGGATAGCTGCAAAGCTTGCTGCACCAGGAAAAATCGTGACTAACTTTTGCAAGGGTGGAAAGCCTTATACTGCGAGGGACGCCGTTGCTAAAGTCTTTCCGGATAATGCACCTAAGAAAATGGAAGAACTTAAGAAATTAGCATATCGGGTTGCATATGTATTATCGGACCGATTCAAAGGGCTTCGTGAATTAGGTATTGATGCTGGCCTTGACATTAATGGGAACATATGGGTGTTTGAAGTGAACACTAGACCTACCTATGGAATGTTCCGTAGATTAAAAAATTTACAAATGTATAACAATATAAGAAGAATTCGCAAGCAGATTGTATAATTGGTTTAATTTTTCCATTTTTGGTGATTTTGACGTGCGATCTTTGCTGTTGTAACAGAAAATTAACATGCAAAAAGCATGTTTTTTTCATTTCCGAGAATATACGAGCTTATTCGACAAAGTATTCTGTTGACGCAGACTATTGGATACTGCTACCATTATTATTAATTCAAAGTAATTTAACAAATTTAATTGTTCAGCATTTAAGTTTGTTAAATTGGATGAGAAAAATTTTGGAAAAAGGTGTGTTTACAAATGTCATCTATCACAGTTGGTGTATATTTAGGAAAAAAAGATCGTCTCGTTCGTTACTGGTATGAAATTCTGCCAAAAGGTCAATTTCCAATGTTGGTAAAATATTGCATCCAATCTTATCTTCGCAACAATTATTTTCCATTACAATCCATTTGCGATCCTAGAATGTTGAAAGAACAAATCCAAACCAAAAGTGATTATGTTCCTACTCAGCGCAACGTTACTTTTACACCTGATGATGGTCCTGTTTATCAATGGATAAAGAACTTGGAAAGCGGTTACCGCAGCGAAGAAATCAAGAATATTTTGAAAGAAACCGTTGTGCATACTTTGCTTCAAGATCAACAATTGTTTGTTCCTCGTCATGTCGGACAAGCTCAATATGTTAATGAACCACAAGCAATGTATGCTTATGGAGACGATGCTCAAAAACTTACTCTGCTCAAAAGAGAACAAGTTGCTGTAGAAGAAGCTTATCCCATGTGGGAAAAAGTTGCCAATCAAACAGAAACCGAAAAAAAAGAGGTTCGTGACGAAAAAGGATTTACACATTTAGTGAATTATATGGGTTAAGGGTAATTTATCCCTTACGTGCTTTTCCCATCTAATGAGGAAAAGTATTTTTTTTGCTTAAAAATCTTATAATCGAAGAAATATAAAATAGCGAAATTTGATATGTTTTGTCGAAATACCCATTATTAGGAGGATTCTTCACGGAAAAAGTGGAAACAAGTTGAAATACCACTTTCAGGATTGAAAAGGTAAACTCAGCCAAAATAAAGATGGATTAAGAACAGGAGGATCAACTTGCAAGAAGATTGTCAGCGTTTTTATACTCGATTTTTATATCATGTGTTTGATCCATGGTTTGTCAGCCATCCTCTTTTATATAGTACTGTTTTAGCTGCTTCTATTCTTTTATTAACTGGCCTACTTTTAATGAGTAATCGAGCTATTGCCCGTTTGCCTAGATATTCATATATGTTCTGTGTTCTGTTTATGTTAGCTTTGATCGATACCCTCACTTTGAAACTATCTATATTTCCAGTGTACCTCATCGTCTTTGGGATAGTACTTGTTCGATCAGACCGAGAGCGCATTAGTATAATGACATTGTTGTTTGCAGGTGTATATTTGGGGCTTAAATTCTCTACTTCTTGGTATTCCAGCCAAAATTACGATATGGCTTCTAAATTTATTACCTTTGTTCTCGTGAGTTGGATTGGCGGTAAGGTACGGCATGCCTTCCATGAACTCCGTTTGATTCGTGGAAAAAATCTCCATCTAGTCAATAAGCTAAAAGAAGCTCAACATCGTCTTTGGGATTATAATGATGAGATTGAAGAGACGTATCGAAGGGATTATTTGACAGGACTATACAATCTGGGCGGCTTTCAAGAACAAGTTCATAGGGGCTTAGAGAAATGTTGTAATCATGAAGCTTACCATGTAATCAGCATTGATTTGACCGATTTTAAACGCATTAATATGAAAGAAGGTATAGAGTTTGGCGATCAATTGCTGATTCGCTTAGGCTCTTATTTGAAAAAATATTTGCCGCCTTATGTACACCTTGCAAGATATGATGGGGACCAGTTTGCAATCGGTTTACTTGCGGACAATGCAGATCTTCGTAATGTTCTTCAATCGATAGATATTGTAATGGAAGAACTGCGCAATCAACTGCCATATCTTCGGTATTGTATTGGGACCGCAACCTATCCAGAAGATGCGAAAAATGCAGATGAGCTCATTCGAAGAGCAGAGGAACGGCTGGCTATTGAGCAGCGGAGAGTACGTCATAATGAAGAAGAAAAACGACGGCATTTGGAAAAACTATCAGCCGTGGGTCAACTGGCTGCTGGTCTTGCACATGAAATTCGAAACCCTCTTACTTCGATTCGAGGATTTGTTCAAATTTCTGCTAAAGAGTCAAGTGAAGTGAAAAAATGGGAATCTATTATCCTTCCAGAAATTGACCGAATTAACGATTTATTAAGACAATTTCTCAATCTGAGCGAGGTTCGACCTACAAAATATTCAACATTTAGTTTAGATCAGTTAATGAATGATGTTTTTAGTTTGATGGAACCTAAGGCAATATTGATGGGGCATGAGCTCACTTGCCATCCCCCAAAAAATCCTGTCCAGATGGAGGCAGATGGGGAACAATTAAAGCAAGTATTGATTAATTTGATTCAAAATGGTCTTGACGCACTTGTTGTAAAAGGAAGAGTTGAACTGAGTTGGAAAGAAATGCGTGATCGAGTTTGCATTCATATTCACGATAGTGGAGAAGGTATCAAACCTGAAAATATGAACCGTATTTTTGATCCATTTTTTACAACAAAAGATGAAGGAACTGGTATGGGATTATCTATTTGTCATCGGATCATTACAGAACATGGGGGACAGATTCATATGACTAGTCTCCCAGGAAGAGGTACTACTTTCCATATTCATATCCCTCGCGTTTTGGAAGATTCCTCTTGTATGGAACCTGATTTAGAGGCTAATCTAGAGATTAGTAGCTAAAGGTATCATGAGGAGGAATTCTGATGGATGAAAAAAAACAAAAGCCGCAGTTTCAAATTGTTACTGGCAAATCGACGACACACGGTGCTTACCATACAGGTGTTTTAAATCTTAGCAATCTATCTGCTCTCTGGGTGAATAAAGATCAAGCCAAGATTGACCTTGGGCTGATTCATGCAAAAAGTGCATTGGAACGTGGAATAAAATTTATGACGAATAAAGATGAAGTAGATGGAGAACTGTACTGGGTTGTCTGGATAGCAGTTGATCGTAATGAGCATGGTCCATACTATGCTGGAGTTGCAGCATGTCCGATGGTTGTTAATAAGGAAACACGAAGAGGTTGGAAAAACTTGGCCCAGCATGTAAACCGTATGGATGATGCATTAAAGCGTAAAATTCGTTTAGATGAATTGGATCAACAAGAAAAGAAACAATTGCAGGACTTTTTCATCAAACATGATCCAAGTATGTGGGAAAATAGTTCTGAAGAGTTAAAGACACTACTCGCTGAATAAGTGACAATAATATGAACATAACTTAGAAAGTATTGTAAGATATTGTAGTTGTGATAGGATTACAATGTTTGGAACCTTACTAGGACACAAAAAAGGCGGACTTCCACCATTTGGTAGAATCCGCCTTTTTTGATGTTTTTTTACCTAGTTGATTAATTAAAAGCCTAACCATTTTGCTATTTTGTCTACTAATGATGGAGATCGAGATGGAGATACAGATGGAGACGGAGACAGAGATGGAGACAGAGATGGAGGGTTCTGCTCCTGTACAGGGCAAGGTATAGTCGGTTCCGTTCCCTCTGCAAAGTACTCCATTTTTTGACTTGGGCAATTTTCATTAGCCAAGTATCCAGATTGTTCATCGATATAGACGGCTTTTACACCTGTTGGAATACTAAACATCCCGAGTGGTTGGTACGATGCTACTTGTTTCATATATTTTCCCCAGATATATTGGGACAGCCTTGCTTTATCATGAGAGAGCGCTCTTCTCTTGTCATAGCCTACCCATACTGTTGTTAATAAATTTGGATTATACCCGATCAACCACCCATCACGATTGGTAGTACCTGTTTTTCCTGCTATAGCTCCAGAAAACATTTGTTTTACTCTTTGTCCTGTACCGCCGGATTGGAATACGCTCCGAAGTAAATTTGTCATCAAAAAAGCATTTGCTGGGGTAGTAACAGTAGTTGACTTCGGTTCGTTTGAGACAATAGTTGTCCCATCAGAAGCAACAATTTTACGGATCCCAAATAATTCTTGTCGGTTTCCGTTAGCTGCAAAGGCAGTATAGGCCCCTGTCATTTCAAATGGTGTGACTGGATAACTACCAAGAGCTAACGATGGTGTTGGGGACAGATTGCTTGCTATTCCAAGTCGTTTTGCCATCTCTATCTCTTTGTCGATTCCTATTTGAAACTCTGTTGTAACTGCATAGATGTTATCGGATTTGGCAATAGCTTCTCGTAACGTAATTGGTTTATTGGCGTAGTTCTGTTGATAATTGCTAGGACGATAAACGCTACTTCCATAACTAAAAGAAGTTGGCTGGCTCATAATCTTCGTAATAGGAGTAAACCCATGTTCCAAAGCGCTTAAGTACAGGATTGGTTTAAAGGATGAGCCTGGCTGTCGATGGGCAAATACACGATTATAGGGAGAGGATTGATAGTCTCGACCTCCTACCATCGCTTTGATTTGACCTGTACGAGGATCAACGGATAATAGTGCTCCTTGCAATTTTGGATGATTTAAAAGTGTTGTGGTCACTGCTTTTTCAGCATCTTTTTGCATTTTTCGATTTAAGGTGGTATAAATTTTTAAGCCGCCGCTGCGAACCCAGCTCTCATCTAATCCATACTGATTTACTGCTGTACGAATGATGTAATCACGAAAATAATTAGCCCTCTGGGTTTCTAGTTTGGTTGGACTATGAATTGCTAGTTCACCAATACCCGCCTTATATGCTTCTTGTTTGGTAATCATATGGTTTTGAGCCATAAGATTTAAAATAATGTGTTGTCGTGATTTCGCACGTTGGTAATGTTCGTAAGGAGAATAGTATGCTGGCCCTCTAGGTATCCCTACCAAAAAGGCACATTGGGATAAATTTAATTTATCTACTGGTTGTTGGAAATACATTTGAGAAGCCCGATTAACCCCGTATGCTCCATTGCCATAATAGATTTTGTTCAAATACATCTCCAAAATTTCTTGTTTACTATAATGAAGTTCGAGTTGAATCGTGAGCAATGCTTCTTTTATTTTTCGGCTCCATGTGCGATCATGAGTGAGGTACAAGTTTCTTGCTAACTGCTGGGTAATCGTACTTGCGCCTTGTGTTACACGACCTGCTTTTATATTAGCCCAAGCGGCTCTTAAGATTCCTTTTATAGAAAAACCAAAATGGTGATAGAAGTTTTGGTCTTCTACAGCTAGAGTGGCCCCCACCAAGGCTTTTGGGATTTTATTCAGGTGAACAGGTTCTCGCAATTCTCCATTATCTATTCGATCCATAAGCATATTTTGATCGTCATAAATCATGCTGGATGCACCGATATCTGGTGGTGGCAGCGGTTTGGATTTGAGATACAGAACGAGTACGAGTAGACATACAGAGCAGATAAACCCACAGATGGTGAGTAATCGAAAGATATTTTTAATTTGTTTAAAGCGTCTCCACCAAGTGAAATCATCAATAGCGTTTGAATCACTCTTCATGATGTATTCCTCTTTTCCACGACCATACTAGTAAAACATCACACATAGTTTGTGGGAAAAAGAGGAAATTCATTCATATTTATTTTTGTGGCGAGAATACACAAAAATTCATGCGGGAGTGGAATAATGCAACAGGCTCGACTTGGATAGGATAAGGACAACATATCTTATATGCGTAAGGGAGAAATGAAAAAATGGATATGGAACTATGGTATACAGAAAAACAGACGAAAAATCATGGTATTACTACAAAAATAAAAAGAACACTTCACTCAGAGGTCACTGAATTTCAGACTTTGGATGTAGTAGAAACACATCAATTTGGAAATTTGCTCGTGTTAGACGGCATGGTGATGACAACAGATAAAGATGAATTTGTCTATCATGAGATGATTTCTCATGTAGCACTTCATACCCATCCAAACCCAAAACAAGTGCTGATTGTTGGTGGAGGTGATGGCGGGGTTGTTCGTGAAGTACTAAAACACCCTTCTGTAGAGCGTGTTGTATTAGCGGAGATTGACGGCCGGGTAATTGAAGCTTCCAAAGAATACTTCCCAGCTATTGCTTCTGGACTGTCTGATCCTCGTGTCGATATTCAAGTAGTAGATGGTATACGTCATATTGAAGAGCATCCAAATACATATGATGTTGTTTTGATTGATTCTACAGAGCCCGTTGGGCCAGCCGTTGGATTGTTCCAAAAACCCTTTTATCAAAAAGTGTCTGAAGCATTGAGATCAGATGGGATTATGGTCGCCCAAACGGAATCTCCTTGGTTTAATAGAGACCTTATTCGTCAAGTCTATGCTGATATTTCCAGTACTTTTCCAGTAACTCGTTTGTATACAGCAAGCATTCCTACTTATCCAAGCGGCTTGTGGAGTTTTACTCTTGGCTCCAAACAATACGATCCATTAGAGGCAGATGAGACAAAGTTTGCTGCGATAGACACCAAGTATTATCAAGCTAGTATGCATAAGTCATTATTTCAACTGCCTGTATTTGTGCAAGAATTGACAGAGAATAAGGAGTAAAGTGGATGCGATTTGATGAAAAATACGCAGGAAATGTGTTTATTGGTGCATCCGATGATTTAGATGTATCGACTGCTGTATTGTATGGTATGCCTATGGATTGGACCGTAAGTTTTCGACCTGGAGCCCGCTTTGGACCCAACCGAATTCGGGAATCCTCATTGGTACATGAAGAGTACAGTCATTATCTAGGTCGTGAACTTACAGAGATTTGTTACTATGATGCAGGAGATATCCCCCTTGCTTTTGGAAATCCAGAAAAGAGTTTACAGCAAATAGGTGATTTTGTAAGGAAAGTACTCGATTTGGGAAAAATTCCTATTGGCATGGGTGGGGAGCATTTAGTTACTTGGCCTGTAGTAGAACAAGTGGCGAAAAAATATCCAAATCTAGCAGTCCTTCATTTCGATGGACATGCTGACTTGCGCAGTGATTACGAAGGGGAGATGTACTCCCACGCTACACCGCTGTATAAGATCTCAGAGTTAATCGGTGGGGAAAATGTATACCAGTTTGGTATTCGCTCGATAACAAGAGAAGAAGTAGATTATACAAAGTCAGCAGGCATTCATTTTTATCCCTTTGATGTTTTGCAACCATTAGAGCAAGTGCTGCCTAGCCTTGGGGGGAGACCTGTGTATGTAACCATAGATATTGATGTGTTAGATCCAGCTCATGCTCCAGGGACTGGCACACCAGAACCAGGTGGGATTACCACTCGAGAGTTGCTAAGTAGTATTCATGCTGTAGCACGTTCATCTGTCCATGTGGTCGGAGCAGATTTAGTAGAAGTAGCGCCAGCTTATGATCCTTCAGAAAAAACACCGATAACTGCGGCAAAAATTATTCGAGAAATGCTATTAGGTTTTATAAAGAAAACTTGACGACTGGCAAGCCTTTCAAGGCGCAGACAGAGGCCTAGTTGCACTTATGTAGATAAGATAAAATTTTACTTTCATATCTACTCAGATAGGGCTATTTTAGGGCCCTATTTCTGTATTCTATAAAAAGAGGTGAGAGTATGCCTAAAACATTGTTTATTAAATCAACGATCCATGCAGCAGATAGCGATTATCCAGAAGTGATTGAACAACAATTCGATGCTGAATTTTTGCAAACCGAAGACGAATTGCAGATTTTATATCAAGAGGGGGAAGGGGAACAAATTTCAACCGTAAGGATATTTTCCTATGAAGATAAAATGATTATATTGCGAAATGGACCTATTCGCTATCAACAAACGTATGTAGTAGGGGAGCCGATCCTCTGTAAGATGGAACTGCCCGGAGGTCAAATAGAGATGATTGTCCATACGCATTCCTATGTCAGGACTTCCAAAAGTATCACTTGTCAGTTCACCCTAGAAGAAAGCAATCATATGAATTTAGGAGATTACCAGTTAGAATTAGAATGGAAGCTGTAAGTGCTTTCATAATTTAACAAAACAGCCATATTTAACTTAAATATCATTTCTGTGCGAATTCATTTAAAAAATCTAAAGTTGAATTTTATCTTTTAGATAGACAAAGTCTTATAAATTGCCTTATACTACAGACAATGATACTACTCAGAAAGTAAAGGGTATTTGGCAGATTAAGGCATTTAATTATCTGCGAAAATAATTGGATTGTTACAAGTGATTGAGTTGAAGTTTTCGCCTTCATTTTATGGAGAAAGGTCGTTATTCCAAATGAATTACTTAAAAATTTAATATCTTTAATTAAAGGCTTAATTGATTCTTCCGTTTAGCTCCTATTTTTCCACAATTATCAATCGATATAACATGCTTCTTTTTTTGAATCATATAGTCAACTTAGAATGGATGTTATAAAATGTTCTCAGGATCTAATGAATTATTTTATCTGATATTGGCTTGAGGGAGGGGATTACCTTGAACCCAACAAGAAACGCACGGATGAAACAAGTCGCAAGAATCATTATTTACCTTGTCTTGGTAGTCTTCTTAATTCGAAATTTAGTGGATGTCTACTTCCAAATAGCTGGGAGTGATGAACCAGCAGTTAAACAGACAAGTACATCTAATGAAGTACCGGAAACAGCAAAGAGTGTCGCGAAGTTATTTTTAGAAAATTGGTATTCCATCAAACCAGATGGTGAAGATGATGACCGCATTGATAAGTTAAAACCTTTTATAACTCCAGATCTATTAACCTATATCAATGCTAATGCAGATATAAGGATCAATTCGGATCAAAATCAAACCTCTGGTACTGCAACACAAAATTCCGCAACATCAAATAACTCCACCACGACGAATTCAACTTCAACAAGTACATCTTCAACAGGTGATCAGCAGCAATCATTCCAAGGTGCGAGTGCAAAAGAAGTGGATATTTGGCAGGCTACATGGAAAGATCAAAAAAACAATATAGCTCAGGTTATAGCACGATTACAAACAAATGATGACAAAGCACTTTTCCTCGCTATTCCAGTAGAGAAGTCAGGCAGTACTTGGCAAGTATCATCACTGCCAGCTTTGATAGCACAGCCCGAAGGAGCAACGAGTACAGACGATCAAGATCAGCCTCAGGCTGACATCAGCGCGAAAAAAGATGCTATGACGACGGTATTAGAAGATTTCTTCAGTGACTGGTTAAAAGGTCACACAGAAGCCAGCGCACTCTATATGGCAGATGGGAAACCAATACCGACAACCAATTGGGAAGAAAAACTGAATGCGCAATTTGTAGGAGTCCAAGATATACAGCCAGACAGTAGTGACAATCCATTAAAAGTTAGTGTTTATATCTCTATGAAAGATACAAATAATGTGGAATTCCAATTGAATTACCACGTAACATTCCAAGAGAGAAATGGGAAATTGTTTATTGTTTCCATTAATTAAAATAAGGGGGAATTAAGATGTTGCACATTATCGAACATATACCGACTTTTTTGGCCGGGGACATCAAAAATTTGTTCTCAAACTCAGCACAGTGGATTTTGGGACAGGCAAGCTGGGTTATTATAGCTGCTCTTGTTATTTTAGGATTGCGGGCTTGGATGAATGGCAGCTTGATGACACTTTTCGGTGGGATCGTAGTCGCAGGTATTCTCTTTCTCTTTACTGGAAGTGATGGTAAATCTGGACAAACGATGTTAGACAGCCTTTCCAAAGCTGTACAGGATATATTCACGAATGGTAAATGAGGAGTGGAGATAAATGAGGCCTGAAAGGATTATTACTTTCGATGCGGTATGGGGTTTGAAAAAAGTTTTCTACCATATCGAACGTTTTCGCCTCCCCATACCTGTCAGTCTTTCTGAGTTATTAATTATCGTTCTCTTAGAAGCATTTTTTATCGTAATGGGTAATATTGCTCCGTGGGTGTCTACTACTATCCCGCCTGTTTTCCGTTATGCGATTATACCATTTGGCGCAGCGTGGCTGCTCTCCAGAGTTGATTTGGAGGGCAGACCACCTTATCAGTATTTTTGGAGCTCTCTAACCTTTTTATTTTCACACAAACTTTGGTCCAGAGGGTTACCGATTCCAGATGTAACCGAAGAAGGAGATTACCAACTAACCCAAATGGTTGGAGGGATAAAACATTATGCTGCCGATACCGACACAGATTGAAAAGAATGTTGCCTTTATAGAAGGACGACCCTGGGCATTTTACCGGGTCATCCCTTTTTCATATTCACCGCTGTCTATTGATGGGAAGAAGAACGAGTGGATGAATGCCACTCAGTTTTTCCGCCAGATTCAAGAACCGGGATTAGCTGCTCAAATATGGATGATGCGCAGGCGTTTTAACTGGGTGGATTACCTTGATAGATTGGTAAACACAGTAGAGGGTGAACGAAGACATAAAGCCTATGAATCTATGAATACATGGCTCAACTTAATCGAGCGTGGTACATTGCCCGATTACGATTTTATCATTGCTTTTGAGCTGCCTCTTCCCATACCTCAAAATTATAAATGGATTACACAAACTTTTGGGATACCTATTCGTGCCCTTGAAGCCTTCCTTGGACTTGGGAAACGTGTATTTAAAGAAGAAAAAGAATATGCACTGGAGAAATCTTTTGATTATTCGTGGTCTAAGCGGGCATTTGAAGAGAGAGCAGGATCTCTCAGTCGTCTTGATCCACTTATGGAACATGAAATTGCAGATTTTTACCGCCATCATTTCTACCGTGGTATGCCATTGAAACCATTACCTCAAGCTATGCGCAGTGTGTGGCCAAAAGGTCAGCAAGACTACGCTTGGCTTGCCGAAGGCAGTCGAGCTTATGGTTTCCGTTATGTGCTGTGTGATCAAGAAAATGAAAGTCGTTTTGTCAGTTTTATCACATTAGGGGCTTTTCCTGATGAAATTTACTCACCTGGTACAGAGCTCTTCCATCAACTCACTAGTGAGTTTGATTTCCCAGTGGAAGCGATGTTCCGATGGAAGATGATCGCGAATAAACAGGCGACGAGTATGGTAACGAGAAAGCGCAAAGATATCAAAGATGCTACGAGCCATATTGGAGAAGTGGATCAAATTCCACTCGATTTAATGCAGCAAGAAAGTATGGCTGAAGGTCTTGAGTTTGAATTGAAGAAAAATCGACCTCCGATTTTGGATAGCCGTGTTGTATTTGTGGTCGATGGATACGATCAAGAAGAAGTGAACAGCCGTTCCGAGCAAGTGATCAACTTTTTTGACCGTAGAGGCTTTGTAGCAGCAAGACCCACAGGGGAACAACGAAATCTATTTGAAGCTTGGCTGCCAAATGACCGTTACCCTGCTCGCGGTTACGTGAAGAAAATGCTGCCAGAGGTTGCTGCTTCTATCGTCATGCCGGGAGCATCGGAAATACTAGGAGATCCGAACGGTGTTCCGGTAGGTTTGACACGCCGCGGCTCTGTTGTGAAATTAAATCCAGAACGAGGACCTCAGATTAACCAAAATGCTTCGATGGTCATTACAGGAACCTTGGGTTCTGGTAAATCACATACATTGAATAACCTTATCCATAAAACAGCTCTTTTCTGGGGAGCTCGTATTTTCGTAGTTGATCCAAAAGGCGAGCGGAGTCACTGGGTAGGGCGTTTACCAGGACTGGAAGACCGTGTTCACGTCTTAAAGTTAGACGGCCGACAAAACCCAGGAGCCTTAGACCCATTCCAGTTGTTGTCACACGACCCCGAGTTTGCAAGTGAGATCGCTGTGTCGGTTATTTCCCAGTTTGAAGGGAATCTCTCCCGCGGAGATAAAAATATGCTCCTGTCTGCGGCAGAAAGAGCCTTAAAACATGAAAATCCGAGTATGTCCAAAATGGTGGAGGAACTTTACAAAGATGAAGACGGCCGTGACCTTGCAGAATATTTGATGCGGATTGCCCGCCTGCCTCTCGGGAAATTAGTGTTTGGTGAAGGTAATGGCGTACGTGTTCCTGATAATGGAATTATCCTTCTCCAATTAGAAGGCCTGGAACTGCCACCTGAAAAACAACGTGCCAATGGGCTAAGACAAGAAGCGTCTGTAGCAGTTATGTCTATGACAGCCATTTTGGCTGAACAATTTGTTTTGCGCGGTACAGGCGGTGGATTCCGTGTTGCTGCATTGGACGAGGCATGGATATGGCTGCGTACGGACCAAGGGAAATCACTTGCTAACCGGTTAGAGCGTGCTGGACGTTCTGCCAATGCTGGTATTTGGTTTGCGACCCAAAACCCTTCCGATATAGATAATGAAATCTTGAACAACGTCAGTATCTATGTATGCTTAGGGACAAGTGATGAAAATGAGACAACACTGGCTATTGAAGCGCTGAATTTAGATGTAAATGATGAAGGACTGCGCAATGTACTCCAGCAAAGGCGGAGTAAAGCGCTGTCTGGTTACGGATTTATGAAAGATTTAGAGGGAAGATCAGGTTTTATTCAATTCATTACCCCAGAAAAAGACTTAGTAGAACTCTTTAATACGAAGCCAGAAGCGAGTGAAGCATCCAAAGTGGTGTCAGAGGGCGGCATCTAGAGAAAGAAAGGGGTGAAGTCGTGAAGAGGTGGCAGCGTTATTTAGCGATGTTGTTATGCACCATGGTGTTTTTACTAGCAATGTCTTCAACTGCTAATGCATTAAATGATCCGAATAAATATAACACACCAACTTCTGGAGACATCCTTCCAAAAGAAGAGAAAGATAATACCAGTAAATCCATGTTTAAAAAATATGGCTTATCTACTTTTACCCTTGATTATGTGGAAGACTTTGAGAATACTGCCGCAAATGATGTTGTAAATAAATGTAGTCCTAGTTGGAAAGACTTAATCCCTGTTATTGGAGGGCTTTTTAAAGCAGCAGAATGTGTGCCCAGTGCAGGATCGTATGTATTTGGTAAGACGGTTGGAAAGTATTTGGATATCAATTATTACATCAACATCTATAACACGATTCTCTGGATAAACTATGTCTCGGTTGCTTATTTTGTTACCTATTGGCTCACATGGGCTTTTAGCTTAGAGATCATCAATATTGTTATCGATGCTTACAACAATGCGATGGCGAGTATCCAGAAAACGATTTGGGACCCGATGATGTATTTAATGTGGGCAGTAGCAGTTGCTTGGATGGTTTACTTTTGGATAGTCGGGAAAACCACCCAGTTGTGGTCCACGTTTGCTAACTCTATTCTTGTCATTGCTCTATCGGCTACTCTTTTTGCCAACATGGGGAATTATTTACAGACAATGACGCGAGTGAGTTCCATTGTTTCGGTTACGATACTAACTGGTCTGACAGGTCAAGATCAAAATAAAGATATCAATACTGCATCTGATAAGGATCAACAAAAAGTAGTGACAGATGCTTTGCAGGAAAATTTGTACGGCATTTTTATTGATTTACCGTATATGCTCATTGATTTTGGCAGTCCAGAACTGGCAAATAAAATTCCTTGGCAAAACGTACTATCATCAAATGACCGAGAAAAAGTCTTGGGAACAGCTTATGCAAAAATGAAATCCAATAATGATAAAAAAGGCATGGAGCAAATGCTGTGGCTGACTCCTGCTAAGGCGATCGACAGGCTTGTGAACTCCAGTATTATTATGTTTTTAGCGACAGTCGGGATGCTCTGTTTTGCTTATGTAGCTGTTTTGGCTCTTATTTGGCAGTTTATTGCCATGGGACGCGGGTTAGTCTTTGCCTTTTATTTGATCATGAGTTTGTGGCCGCACTATGGTCTGGAACCGGCAATAACCCAATTGTGGAGAATCGGCCAAGCCCTGTGTATGAAAGTGGTTCTGGTAACGTTTTTGGGAGTGGAAACAGTTATAGTATATGATTTTGCTACTTCTGACCAAATTCAAAAGGCCGGATTGATAAATACTTGGGTAATTATTATTGGATTGACGATCGGATTATATATTGCACTTGGAGAGGTCACTCAAAAACTTGGAAGTATCCCGCTTGGGAACGGAAGATTTTTGGCAGGTTACACTACGGAAGCACAAGGTGTTCTCAAGAAGGCTGGCAGCATAGCAGAGAAGGGTGCTGGTTATGCTATCGCAGGTGTTAGTGCTATGTACGGCAGTGCCGGTGGAGTAAAAGCTGGTATGGCGATCGCCAGAAGAGGTGTAGGCGGAGCAGCACGACAAGGAGTAGAACATGGATTAGGAAAAGTAGCTGATTATAGAAGTGATCAGCGAGATGAAAGTAAAAAGAAACGAGATGCAGATAAACAACATAGACAAGATGATCGAGATTATGAAGATCGCAAAGAGGGCTTAAATGAGAACGATGCAAATCTAGCAGATCAAATCCGCAATAAATATGGAGCGGATGTGACCACAGCAGAAGGTCGAAACAGGCTAGAGCAATTAGATCCTGGATTTGCGAAGCAAAACGAGGCAGCTCTTTACCGCATTCGCGATAACTCCATGGCAAATGCAATGGCAAGGCATATGCCGACCAATATTCCAGCTAAGGGTACTCCAGAATATGATGCACTTGTTGCACAATTTGGGGAGGACAATATCCAGGACTGGCAGGCAGCTCAAACCGCAGAGCAAGCAAGAGTGGATAAGGCGATGGACAATTATAATAAATTGAGCAGAAAACAACAATTATCCGTTCAAAAACCAAAACTGAAAACAGAAAATGTAAGAGCAAGATTTGAAGCTGTACAATCTGCAAATCAAGTTAAAATAGAGTCTGAATTACAAAGAATGGCTCAACAGGCAGCAAATTCTGCAGATATGGTTATGGACTTGCAGTTCCTTGGTACAAACGCCCAAAATGTGTTGACGAATATAGATCAGACGTTGAGTGTAAAAGTGGATAGAAATCCTTCTCCTCAGCAAATGAGTCAATTTCAAGATAAACTTAGACGAGAAGTACAGAAACTCGGTGGCGTAAAGGGAAATGCTAATATAAAACTTGATATGCCGAAAATGGATGGTTCTGGAGATGAAACATGGACTGTTTCCGTCAGCGAACTAAACAAAACGCAACAAAAAATACATCAACAGTTTGATGACAGTGCTCTAGCGATGAAAATCAATGAAATCCTTGAGCAAAAAAGAGGCGGCGCCGTTTCTCCTGATGAACTCCGTAAAACAATTGCTGACATGCAGTCAGAGTTAACGAGAAATTTAGCTGGCTCGGCGAAAGCACCAACAATATTCGAAGGCTTTACAGGTAAAGCTGGTTTAGATATGAACCAGATGATGGATACACTGGGTCCTATGCTTGGTATTGACTTTAAAGATCTATACACGTACAAAGATCGGATGGAGAAAATCTCCAAACGATTAAAAGATGTGGAGAGGAAGCAGCAGCAACAAAAACCACCAAAACCACCTAACACCCCACCACGCGGCGGTAATAACCCTTAAAGAAAAGGAGAATGAAAATGATGGATTCACAAGAACCAAAAAAAAATCGCTCCTTTAAAGAAAAAGCCGCTGATGGATGGATTTTATTAAAGCAACTTGCTAAAGAATGGGCAACGGATATTTTTGAGAACAAAAAAAAGCTGGTAATTATAGCTGTTGCAGCGATTTTTTGTATCGTTACTTTTATACGTGGACTCGTGTTAATGCTGTTCTTCTAGCCTCTGTCATTTGGCAGGGGTTTTCCCTTCCTAAGAGAGGAGTGAGAATATGTTCGGTAATGACGATGATCTGATGCAGTTTAAGGAATTCCAGCGCAAGCAACAGGGCGGAGTTCTCGCCATGGAAATGCTGGGTGCTCTATTTCTAATCGTGTTTCTCTTTGTTCCGCTCATCGTATCTATTATTTTAACCATTGTCGCTGTAAGGCAGTCTTGGAAACCGGCTTGGTTTATATGGAGCGGTCTATTGCTCTGTGTGATTGGAATTCCGTTAAGCTTTTTTAACTTATATATTCACGGATTGATGAATCTGGCTTCCCAGTGGTTTGATGGGATTAAAGTAGGGAAAGCTACTCAGTTATTTTGGGATGCTGTTCCTGACAGCTTATGGAACATGACACCAGCATCATTAGTAGTGTGCGTTTTAATGACAGGCCTTTTTATGTGGTTTATTAAAAACCGCCCAGAATTGCTGCCTATTCCTGTAAAACCTCCAAAAGAGGAGAAGCCCGTTGTTCATAAGTTAAGCAAACTAACCAACTTACCTACTATTGAAGATGGTGTGGTATTGGGCTTAGATGATAATGGCAAGCCTGTTCCGCTTTACGATAAAGAAGTAAATATGCACGTATTTGTTAGTGGAGCAACAGGGGCCGGTAAAACGAATACGTTAACTGTAATTTTAGAAAGTGCTATTCGCCGGGGGAAACCAGTTATTATCGTCGACGGTAAAGGGGACATCAGTTTCCTAGAAGAAATGAAAGAAATGTCCGAAGCTTATGGCAGGGAATTCCAAGGCTTTTCCTATAGCGGCGATGTGCACTACAATCCATTCCGCCATGGGAAAGCGACCGAGTTAAAAGATAAAATGATGGCGATGGAAGAATGGTCAGAGCCATATTACAAACGTGCAGCAGAGCGTTATCTTCAGTTGGTATTTCGTGTCTTGCAGTTAGCTGAAATACCAATAGATTTACATGTGGTACAAAGTATGCTTGTTCAGAAAAATTTGATGAATACCGTTAAGAAACTGAAAAATTTACCAAAAGAAGAAGCGGACAACATAAAAGAGTACATCAATGGACTAGATAAAGGTCACAAAGATGCAATCGATGGTCTAAAAGACCGTCTGGCCTTATTGACGGAAAGTGATGTAGGGAGATTGTTTAAAGATGAAGAAGGAGCTAAAACCATTGATTTGCTGGAAGCAGTAAAAGCAAAACGAGTTGCAATGCTTTCCCTCTCTGGACTTAGTTACTCTTCTTTTACCCCAGCTCTTGGTGCGATGATTGTAGAGGATTTGAAAAGTGTAGCTTCTGCACTTGTCGAAAGTGGACGGGAAGACTATATTTATGTCATTCTTGACGAGTTTAACTTGTTTGCAGGAGAACAAGTGGTAAACATGATCAACAAAAGTCGTGCCGCTGGATTTTGCTGTTTTATTGCTACACAGGAATTAGCTGACTTATCTGCCGCAGGTGGAGAAGAATTGGTTGGTCAAGTTATTGGTAACACCAACGTAAAAATTGTTCACCGTCAGGACGTTCCGGATTCGGCAGAATATTTGTCTAACGTGGTAGGGACACAAAAAGTACTAGTGAAAACAACCATGACCGAGGAAAAACTCTTTGGTAACATGTCTAGATTGATGGGAACGGTGCGAGAAGATGAAGAATTAGTGATCCATCCAAACGTGCTAAAAAATCTCCGTCAAGGGGAAGCGATGTTGATCAAGAAGATCCCTGATAACACAGTAGTAAAAACACAAATAAGGCCAGCCCCAGAGCCTCCTGCAAAGGCAGTGGGTTGATAGCTTCAAAGAGACTCCATTAAGTGGAGTCTTTTTCATTTGACCCTTTACATAAAAAAAAGACCTGCATCGATTTAGCAAGTCATGAATCCGTTTTATAGTTGTTTATCACGTTCGGAGCAGATCGTAATATAGTAACCATCTGGGTCTTTTAGTGTAAACTCTTGGTGCATGGCGAATGGATTATAGTGGGGATGGGCTTCGATTGGAGTACCTAGAGCCAGTGCTCTTTCCCAAGCTGTATCGAAATTATCTAGACGAAAGTAAAGAAGTAATCCATTTCCTGCTTGTCCCTTATCTGGATCTTCTAAAGATGGGTGTTGATGATCTCCCCACCGATGGAGGCAGAGCAGTATTTTTCCGTCTTTGTCAATTAGTTGATCAAACACTTCGTTATGGGTGTGTGTATGATGACAATCTAATAACCGGGTATACCAATTTAGACTATCTGCGACATTGGATACAGCAATAATTGGTTCAGTATGTATCATGGAACCACCCCAATCTACAAGAAATACCTACATAGTAGAAGATAGAATAGTTTCAGAGTTAGTTCAGCTTTTCTTTGGTGTTTATTAATATGTTGTCGTTTTCAATGGGATATTTATTCTGGATTAGAAATATAAAAAGGTTATGTATTAAAAATCAATCAGAGAAAGGTTTTATTTGAAGTCATCAAGGGTGGAGCCTTCTATGTACTTTAATTTTTGTGTTTCACTTAACGTGTTGTTACGAGGTTCCTCTTCTACCTCTACCAATTTTTGTTTTGCAGCATCAGAGTAAATTCGAACTGTATTACCTGTGAAGTAAGATATGTCACCAGGAGTTTCGTCAAACCATCTCATCATAAATTGACTAATTTTAGGGGAAGACAACACTTCATTCATAATTTCTAATGATTCAAAATGTGTTTCGAGCATATACTGTAATTCGCCTAAATCTCCTGACATTAGTGTTGACACTGTAGTTACGTCTGTGCAGATACTGCCAGGTAAATTATTGATTTGAGGAAGCAATAGCTCTAAATAGTGTGTTTGAAAGGTCTCCAAGTCCTCTATATTTTTGAATATTGAGATCGTTTTATACATAGTATTCATATCCCTTCGTTAGACGCTTTGGTCTTTGTTATGTTGATAGAAAGTGATGAATGATCTACCATAGAAGATATACTTAACAAAACAGTAGATGTTAACCTCATCTAGTAATTCATATCTATGGAATAGATATAATATTTAATTAATTATACTGTTTATTTCAATATTATTCAAGAAATGATCATATATTTAAAATGGAAAAAGCAATCCCTTAGAGAGATTGCTTTCGCGATTATTTTTTTAACATTTGTTTTACAATGCGTTCTATTCGAGTTTTTGCCTTCTCTTGGGTGCTTAAGTCTTCAGAAGTGATTTCAAATCGACGTATTTTTTCATCCAAATGAAACATATCGATAAGTGCAGAATAATTATTGGTATGATGTTCTCCAACTTCCAGCACTCCATCGATCGTATCTTGTTCTAGATTATGATGAAAATATACGGCGATCTGGCTGCAAACCCCATAAAAATAAGTGGTTGGATGGTACTGAATAAGTTGGGACCAACCTTGATCATCTGTGACAAGACCTTCCCAAGTTTGCTTGAAGCCAAGTTGTTTAAATCCAGTCAAAAACTGCTCCACGCGTTGATCAGGCAATACTTTGATAAAATCGCGGTCATGTGAATCAAGTGCATTTTTAATCTCTAGGTTAGTAATAAAGAAGTATTTTGTATTGATAGAGGAAGCTGGTATATTTGCTGGACAGGTAAAGGAAAATGGAAACGTAATCGTTTCATTTGGCTGAATCACAAATTCTTCATGTGTGACATCAATCATTGCGATTCGTTCTGTTAAGTCACTGCCACTGCGAGCATGAACGGATTGGAGCATAAAGTAAACCGAAAGTCCTTCTACTTTTTGTTCGGCACTACCGCCAGTAGCTACGATCTGCCCAGTAACTTCTTGTCCTGTTGTTACTATTTCTTTGTTTAAACGTAGGTCAATCTTTGCTGCTCCCATTCCCATAGATGCAAGTACGGTTTCAAACAACTTTTCGTCCTCCCAAAAACATATCTTTTTTCCTATCATACCATGCAAGATGTACTTCGAGTAGGGGGAAGCATGGCAAAAGCATATAGGAAAACGATAGCTGTTTAAGATAGTGCTGTAGGTTTCCTTAGTAAGTTATATTCATTATGAAAAGATATATTCATGGTGATAGCTCTAACTATTTATTTATGAAACAAACCTAAATGGACATAAAAATGTTATTATTATTCTGGGACATTGGAAAATTAGGAACAATCAAGTTTCGCCCAAGTGCTGTTATCATCCTTGAATAAGACAGGTAGGAATGTGGATGCTTTTTAAATTTCTATTAAGCTTATTAATCATTGTTGTTGTTGCTCAGTTATTTGGTGCTTTGGCTGCTCGTATTGGTCAACCAAAAGTTGTCGGGGAGATGATTGGAGGACTGATACTAGGACCCTCTGTATTAGGTCTTTTGTTTCCAAGTTTTCAAGAATGGTTGTTCAATAAAAATATCAAAGATCAGTTATATATCCTCAGTCAGTTTGGGATATCTTTGTATATGTTTCTTGTAGGGATTCATGCAAATGACGAAAAGCTAGAAGAGGAGAAATTAATAAAAAACGCTGTTCTCCTTGCTCTTGTAGGTATTATACCGGCATTTCTTATGTTGTTTCTGTTAAGTTGGTATGTATACCCATCGATAGGACCAAAATTTACAACACAATTAGTTTATTCGCTGTTTATGGCAGCCAGCATTTCTGTGACAGCTTTTCCTGTACTTGTCCGGATTTTGGATCAGCATAAGTTGATCAAAACAAATTTGGGGAGATTTGTAATATTTGGCGCGAGTATAGAAGATATCATCGCATGGATGATGTTACCAATCATTTTGTCTATTGCTGCTCTTAATTTATCTTTCAGCAGTGTTAGTATATTTCTGTATTTGAGTCTTTATCTTGTAGTCATGTTTTTTGTGATCAGACCTCTTTTAAAGTTTTTGATCCAAAAGTTTCCTACCCTCCAAAATGAATTTTTCGCAATATTTCTCATTTTGTTTTTAGGCAGCAGTTTGATCACTGAAAAAATGGGACTGCATGCTATTTTTGGAGGTTTTATAGCAGGACTAATTATACCTAGATTAGACCCTGTCACAAAAGATCTCAATGTGAAGATTTCCGATTTTGTTAATACTCTTTTGGTTCCTATTTACTTTGTAAGTTCGGGTTTTAATATCGATTTGCGTTCTTTTACAAACAGTTATCATATCGGGATCATTCTCCTGTTTATTGGTGTAGCATTTATTTGCAAATACTTTACCTGCTTGTTCTTCGCAAAAGGGATAGGATATAGTTGGGGGGAATCAAGTGCCATCGGGGCTTTGATGAATGCTCGTGGGTTGATGATACTCGTGTTTGCAAACATTGGTTTAACCAGTAAATTAATTTCTGCCAATGATTACTGTATTTTATTTCTCATTGCGATTATCACTACGGCTATAACGTCCCCTTTATTAAAATGGTCATTGGGAAAGCAATACAATATGGAAAAGATAGGACAGGAAGAGTATTGACGGTTGCCGCAAAATTCAATATAATCGAGTAAACCGAGTGTTGAACTATATATTTTTAATATCTCTTATCCAGAGAGGCGGAGGGACTGGCCCGATGATGCCCGGCAACCCTAGTGATTCACTAGAAGGTGCCAATTCCTGTAGAGACAAACGTCTCTAACAGATAAGATGAGGAATTTAGAAACCCAAAGCCTCTTCTGGATAAGAAAGAGGCTTTTTTTGTGCGATAAAAAAGGGGGAATTATCATTGAGTACATTTCGACCTGAGACGATTACTGTTCATGGGGGTCAGGCACCAGACCCTGCTACCAATGCAAGAGCCGTTCCTATTTATCAAACAACTTCGTATGTATTTGACGATACACAGCATGCTGCTGATTTATTTGCGTTAAAAGAATTTGGAAATATATATACTCGGATTATGAATCCTACAACGGATATTTTAGAAAAAAGAGTTGCTGAGCTGGAAGGTGGTGTTGGAGCACTTGCAACTAGTTCAGGTCAAGCTGCGATTACGTATTCGATTTTAAATATCGCCAGAGCTGGAGATGAGATTGTAGCCTCAAGCAACCTTTATGGCGGCACCTATAATTTATTTCGGCACACGCTTCCTAAGCTGGGAATTCATGTGCATTTCGTAGATCAGACTAACCCAGATAACTTTCGCAAAGCGATAACAGATAAAACCAAAGCTGTGTTTGCAGAAATCATCGGGAACCCTCAATTAGATGTATTAGATGTAGAAGTAGTAGCCGATGTAGCGCATGAAGCAGGTATACCGCTGATTATTGACAACACGTTTGCCACACCTTATTTAAGTCGCCCATTTGATTTTGGAGCAGATATCATTGTTCATTCTGCAACCAAATTTATCGGAGGACATGGAACGAGTATTGGTGGAATTTTAGTAGACTCTGGAAAGTTTAATTGGAAAAATGGTAAGTTCCCTGATCTAACAGAACCAGACCCAAGTTACCATGGCGTTTCTTATACAGAAGCAGTAGGACCCCTTGCATATATTATTAAAGCACGTGTCCAGCTATTGCGAGATACAGGTGCCGCTATTTCTCCATTTAATGCATTTTTATTGCTGCAAGGGTTAGAAACCCTGCACCTGCGCATGGAACGACATAGTGAAAATGCGCTGAAAGTTGCCAAGTTTTTAGAAAATCACGACAGTATTACATGGGTAAATCACCCTGGGTTAGAAGGTCATCCCTCCTATGAAAAAGCGCAAAAATATTTAGCAAAAGGACAAGGAGCCATCTTTACGTTTGGCATCAAGGGCGGACGAGAAGCAGGAAAACGTTTGATTGAAAATCTATCTTTATTTTCTCATCTAGCCAATGTGGGTGATGCGAAGTCCCTTGTGATCCATCCAGCAAGTACGACACACCAACAGCTCACAGAGGATGAACAAAAAGCAGCTGGTGTTAACCCAGAACTTATTCGTTTGTCAGTTGGGATTGAATCTGTAGATGACATCATTGAGGATTTAGAACAAGCACTTGAAAAAAGCCAACAATAAATGTGCAAAAATAGATACCAAAAATCCCAAGCGAAGATATGCTTAGCTGTAGCGTCCTTTGTTGCTCTTTACAACAGACGCGGAAGACGTGCATATCAAGCGGATTTGGCACAAAATGTTTGTGAATTGGCTCATTAATAACAACAAATTTAAAATATAGGAGGAAATAGTTGTGCCGATTAAGATTCCAGACAATCTTCCAGCGGCTGGAATCCTCCGCAAGGAAAACATTTTTGTGATGCCAGAAAAGCGGGCTTTTCATCAAGATATACGTCCGCTCAAAATGGTGATCTTGAATATCATGCCTACCAAAATCACAACCGAAACACAACTGCTTCGGTTGTTAGGCAATTCGCCTCTGCAACTAGAGGTAAGTCTTCTTCATTTGCAGTCGCATACTTCAAAAAATACACCGCCAAGCCATTTGGAGACTTTTTATCAGACATTTGCAGATATAAAGGAAGATAAATTCGATGGATTGATCATCACTGGAGCCCCAGTGGAGCATTTAGAGTATGAGCAAGTAGATTACTGGGATGAACTAAAGCAAATCATGGAATGGAAAATGACGCATGTCACTTCCACTTTGCATATATGCTGGGGAGCGCAAGCTGCACTCTATTTTCATTATGGTATTTCCAAATACGCTCTGCCCGAAAAGTTATCCGGGATATATGCTCACAAAGTTTCAAAACCGAATACGAGATTATTGCGTGGATTTGATGACCTTTTTTATGCACCTCATTCCCGCTATACCGATATCCGCCGGGAAGACATAGAAAAGTGCAGCGAACTGGAAATATTATCGGAATCAGAGGAAGCGGGGGTTTACCTTCTCGCCAGCAAGGATCGAAAGCAAGTTTTTGTAACAGGTCACTCGGAGTATGACTTACTTACATTAAACGAGGAATATATTCGAGATGTTAAGAGTGGTCTACCGATAAAACTGCCAGAAAACTATTTCCCGCAAGATAACCCAGATAACCTTCCCATTCATACATGGCGTTCACATGCCAATTTATTATTTACGAATTGGTTGAACTATTACGTCTATCAAGAAACCCCATATGATTTACATGCAAATTAAACCGGTTGTTTTGAACCGGTTTTTTGCTGTCATGATAACTTTGTCTCTAATCGCTTTCCTGTGAATCAGCGAAGATGTCGTAACTTTTACCATGTACATAGGTAATCCCATTGCCCATATTGGCAACTTCTGTATCCAGCAGCACAAACTCCAGCTTGCTGCCATTTTCAAGGCTAAGGGATACGGTGCTGGCTCGATTTGTTACGAGGGACGGCCGGACAGGTTTTTCATCGAAAAAGTAGTCGATTCTCAGCTCGTCTCCACCGATTGCCACCTTTGATCCTCGGTAAAACCTCCATTGGGGGATTTTTTTGATCGCCTCTATAAACTCACTTACTTTTGTTCTATTTCCTTCCACGGATAACCGCAATGCCATTGGGTTCACCCTTTCTATTTTTGTAACCGCCTGATGTCCATTCGAATGAGAGCATGCAGCCATCGTTCGTTATCCTCTATTCCATTTGGAAATAAAAACTTTACGATGTAGCCTTTGCCCATGAGTTGAAGCTCGTTTGCTATTTCTTGCTTGTGCTGGTGCATTTTATCGACAGGGTATTGATGTTTATCAGCTAATTGTTGAAGCATTTCGGTGACTTCAAGTGGGATAGTTCGATTTTCGATGATCCAGTCTAAACTCATTGATCTTTTAGATGGAAATTTCATCATCATTGATTTCAAATAATGGGTATATGATAGACACACTCCTTGCATATAGGTTTAAAAATCAGAATAATATGTTAGATATCTTATCTGGAAATCCTCAAATGGCTTTAGAAGAGATTGAAAGTTATGTAGACTTACATATGTTTTATGATCTTTCGGTGGTTGCCACTCTATTACGAGGAAAAATCGCTTTTGAATTGCGGAAGTGGAGCAGAGCAAAGGAGTATCTCAAAAAATCATTAGCAGATTTGGATCGATGTCCTAACTTAGTTACTTCTAACCTGCGCTCTATTTGTTTGAATGACTTAGGGAGGGTTGCATTTTACGATGGTGATTATTTAACTGCTCTTCTTTATACTGACCAAGCAATTCAAGTATTTGATGGTAAAGGAGAGAGACTATATTTTAAGTTCTACCCTTACCTAAATAAAGTCATCTATTTGGAAAAGCTAGGTCGTGATGAGGAAGCACGTCAGGTATTGGAATACTTATATAAGCACATCGACGATTTTAAGGCAAACCTAGTGCTCACGACCCAAATTTATGAGAGATTTGCAAATCTTTTGATACGGTCAGGTTCCCCTTTAAAAGCATTAGAATACGCCCAAGAGGGATTGCAAATTGCTTGGGAAAACAAGGAATACCGTAGGTTATTCTTCCTTTGGACGATTAAAGCAGATATCTTTGTTATTTTAGGAAGAACACAAGAAGCTAAAACGCGATATCGAAAGGCATTAGCACTATGTCATCATGTGGCAAATGATCCTGATGAGATAGGACATGCGCAATTTTCTTATGGGAAATTGCTTTTTGATCTGGGGGAAATGAAAGCAGCAGAGGAACACCTTCTGGATGCAGTTCAATATTTGGAAAATACCCCTAAAGTAAAAGAAGATATTAGAATTGAAGCACTGATTACCCTTGGTCGTCTAAAAGGTCACTTGCATAAATCGGGAGAATCAGAGGAACTATTTCTAATGGTAGATACAATCATGTCGAATAATGATAACAATGATCATGTGTCCGTTGACATTTTCCTAAAAATGTGTAACTTTTATGAATGTAAAGGGGAAAAACAAAAATTTTATTACTATCAAAATCTTATATATCAATCCCTAAAGACCAAGGTGGGATTAGCTTGAAATATCGTTCAGCAGATGGCGATCCAATGGGTAAAACCAAAGGGAGTTTAACATGAAATATCGTTCAGCAGATGGCGATCCAATGGGTAAAACCAAAGGAAGTTTAACATGAAATATCGTTCAGCAGATAGCGATCCAATGGGTAAAACTAATGGGAGTTTAACATGAAATGGCGATTCTATAGGATAAACGAAATCCCACCTTTTATTTAGAAGGTGGGATTTTCCATTTTTTTATTCTATCGCAAACTTACCGCATACTAGGCAGCATTCGTTCTCTTGGGGCCACGAGTGGACATGATTAGTTTGTAACAAAATGCAACCCGGATCATCTTTTAATAGATGATCCGGGTTGCAATATCAATGATATATCTATTGTTTGGTTTATTCATCTTTTTTCTGATTACCCAATTTTAACTTTGATCGAAATCAGGTGCGATGGATTTTTTGATGAATAAGGTAATGAAGAATGCTCCGAGACATAAAGCTGCTGCAAACCAATAAGCATGGTGCACACCTTGAGTCATCGCATCATTCATTATGTTCTCTGTAATCTTTCCTGATTGCCCTTCTAAATAACTCCTCTTTCCTTGACTCATGATACTTACAAAAATGGATACCCCAAGTGCTCCTGCGATTGGCTGTAGTGTGCTGATAATTGCGGTTCCATGGGGATATGACTTCTTCGGCAATTCATTCAACGCATTCGTATTTGCAGGCATCATGATTGCTGAGATGGACAGCATCAAAATGATATAGACAAAGATAAATGACACAATATGCATCGAAGGGCTGATATTGCTGAAGAATATCATGACACTGACTAGTACAATTGTTCCGGTAATCATCAGCTTTCTAGGTCCAAATTTATCGAATAAAGTTCCCATCACGGGTGACATAAATCCGTTCAATAATGCACCTGGTAAAAGCAATAATCCTGCTAACTTCGCGGAATAACCGAGTGGTCCTTGCAAATACATAGGCATTACGATTTCAGAAGCGAGCATTGCCATGACGACAATTACAAAGAGACTGATACCTAATGCATAATTTTTATATTTAAAGACACGTACGTCCAACAATGGCTCTTCTAACCTCAATTGACGCAGCACAAGTAACAACAAACTGAGTAAACCGATAAAGATAATCGAAAGGATTTCTATGGATAGAAAACCTTCTGGATTTCCTCCAGCACTGCTAAATCCGTAAACAATACCTCCTATCCCGATTGAAGACAATATGATGGATATTATGTCGACTTTCGGGCGTGTAACTTCCCCTACGTTTTGTAAAAATTTTAACGCAAACAGAATGGAAAAAACGACGAAAGGAATGACTGAGATGAATAACCAACGCCATCCTAATAAGTCAACGATGACACCCGATAAGGTAGGACCAATTGCAGGTGCGAACATAATGACAAAACCAAACGTTCCCATTACTTTTCCTCGAACCTCAGGACGATACAGATAAAGCAAAGCATTCATAATAACAGGCATCAACAAACCCGTTCCAATCGCTTGAATCATACGGCCTATCAACAGCATCGGAAAATTCACAGCACAAGCTGCAATTGTTGTTCCGATCAAAAATATAGTCATGACACTGATAAACATTTGTCTAGTAGTGAACCATTGAATCAATAATGCAGAAATAGGCATTAGGATACCCATTACCAGCATAAATCCAGTGGTCATCCATTGAACGGTTGATACATCAACGTTAAATACCTTCATTAACGCAGTCAATGCTATATTTAACAACGTTTCGTTCAAGACTGCAAAAAATGCACCAATCATAAACGTAATCATTATTACTCTCGTATTCATTCTTAGTTCCATATCTATCACTCCGTAATTTTATTCAGATAAATTTCCCCATTCATGTCTTTATATCAGCTAATGAAATAACTTTTTTTAATCAAACATCTATTTATAAACAGACGCTGTCCAGTAGGTTTTCGAATTCATTTGGGGAATCTTTTCATTTTTAGACACAAAAAAATGCCTCTTTCCATCGTTTGTAGAGATAGAAAAAGGCACAGTAAATAAACTCAATTCATTAAGTCAAAAAAAATTGAGTTGAATGTACTGTACCTATTACTAACGTAAACGAATGAAACAGAAGCAAATGCAATGATTTAAACAAATACTGCGCATTACTTTCCAGCCTCCACCAATAGAAATAAATTCTTTTTGAAGTTTAGCACAAACAAAATGTGATGTCTATTCAGCGTTTGAGAACTGTTATCCAATAAATAAACAAGAATCTAATCTTGTATCCTTCTTAATTCTCTTAAAGCATCTTTGTTATCACTTGTCAAAATAGGAATTGCTTCGGTTATTTTTTCAATATCCCAGTCCCACCACTTCATTGAACTCAGAATATCAATCGTTTCTTCATCAAACCGGTAGCGTATGATTTTAGCAGGATTCCCACCTACAATGGAATAAGGTGGTACATCTTTGGTCACTACAGCATTTGTCGCAATTATAGCTCCATCGCCTATGTGAATCCCTGGCATGATTGTAGCTTGATAACCTATCCAAACATCATTTCCGATAACTGTATCACCTTTGAATCCACCACTTAAATTTTTCAATCCAACTTCCCAATCCCCGCCAAATGCCCCAAAAGGGAAAGTAGTATAAGCATTTGTATTGTGATTCGCCCCATTCATGATAAATCTGGCATGGGATGCTATAGCACAAAACTTGCCGATTTTTAATTTATCACCGATAAAATCGAAATGATAAAGAACATTTTTTTCAAAACCCAAAGGATCAACAGAATCGTCATAATAAGTGTAATCTCCAACTTCAATATTTGGATTCACTACAACATTTTTCAAGAAACATAAGCTTCTGATATTCTCCATAGGAAAGACATTTTTTTTGTTTGGGCCACTCATATAGTTACACTCCTAATATTTTTTTACATCAATATCCTGTTTTCATTTTATATTAACATTTTATCTTCTTTTTCATAGATGTCTTTTGTTGTTTTTGTTCCTTCAAAATCAAACCATAAACTTGAATTCACTTCTGTAACTTTCTATTAATTTTGTCCCACAATCTGTACATTTTCACCGAGTTTCTTCGCCACCATCAGATATGACGTAATCTGTTTTTCCACGGGCAGGACATGAGGGAACACGAGCCATATAATGAAATCTGACAATTTTAGGTATGAACATTTTATAATCGACCCCCCTTTCTCTTATAAACTATATAAAATTAGAGAATATTCATCGATATAAATATCAATATTTTCTGTTTATTATGCCGTATATATGGGTTATATTGTCAATATCAAGAATGATCGAGGCAGATTTACGGCATTAGCAAGATGGATTACGGTTTTTATTGGAAATAGCAGAGGTTGATGTACTCTATACAGACAAACAACCCATAAGAAAATATGATGGGAGTTTTTAACTGTGAAGAAAGAAGTGCAACCGCTTCATCTGGATGAGGTCAGTCCCCACATAGGAAGTAAGATTTATGTTATGTAACATTGTTTTCCAAAGTAGATTCGAAATAACGCTATAAATCAGTGTCCCCCTCTTTCCGAAAAAAGAGGGGGACCCAGGTAGAGCCTCAGCTCACTCTTCGCTTATCAACCATACGATCGACTAGCGAATAACCTGGTCAGCGGGAGGCGACTTTCTCCTCCTGCTTGGCTGACTTACTCAGCCGCGTTCAGTTGTTGGTATTCCTGTTCCCTGAAGTCCAGTACCTCCTGGCATCGAGGGCTGTTGACGAACTCATCCACAGGCATAGTAAGATCCATCCGCTGAATGCAGATGCCGACTACGTAACCTCCGCCCATAGACTTGTAGAGCCGCATGCCGTAATAGCCTTCTTGGCAGTCGACGGGGTTATTGAGGCTGCATCCCTGACAGGTGTCGGGGAGTCGGACGGTTCGGATTTTCTTGAACTGAATCCTCCTTTTGTCGGGGAGTTCGTACACGGTTCGGGCGCCTGAGACTCCTGCCGTCACGTAGTTCGCGACCGGCTTGGCGTTCAGGTCCGTGAATATCTGGTTGATGGCGTCGATGGATGCTTGACCGTCATCTAGTGAATTGAGCAGCCGGACGGAAAGCTCGCTGGAGTACTCTTCCAGCAGGCGATGAACGCGTGGAATGTGGTCGTGGTTGAGTACGACGATATTCGCACTTGCCTTGACGCCGTTGGAGAGAGCTGCATCGATGCTCCTCGCCAAAGACCTCAGCTTCACTTCTGCCAGCTTTTCATTTCGGAACTTCTCGTTTTGTACTTCGGCCAGCTCCTGGGGAGTTGTTCCAAAGATGGAGAAGTTGACACGGTCCAGACCCGCCGCCGCACTGGGCGGAAAGGCCTTGGGATTCTCTCCGTTGGAGGTCATCCCCACCACATAGTTGTTCTCTGTGGCGACTCGGACGATTTCCGCGACTCGGGGATGCA
Source organism: Shimazuella sp. NTD248 (assembly GCF_059510395.1). NCBI lineage: Bacteria > Bacillati > Bacillota > Bacilli > Caryophanales > Thermoactinomycetaceae > Shimazuella > Shimazuella sp. NTD248. Next base: position 121,101 of record NZ_JCAJZT010000004.1, read on the forward strand.
GGGATGGTTCCCCACCTGTGAGGTGGATTTCCGTTGTCCCGAACACCTCGCGAATCATGTTCAGCGCTGCGATAAACTCGTCGTCGGGTTCTACCAGGTCGGACAGGAAGTTTACTCCGTTCGTCTGGCTGTAGATTGACCGTCGACCCGACTTCCCGCCACCATCCTTCCAGATAGGGACAGACTTCTTGTTGACGGGACTGATAAGAAGGTTGCGGTTGTCGGAAGTCACCGGAACCCCCTCGTTGTGACAGAAGGTGCAGGTGAGCCCGCAAGCATCACCGACCTTCACACGGAGGGACAGATCCTTCTCGACGAAGGTAGGTACAGCTGGAACAGTTACCATCATTACCCTTTCGTTCTAGAGGTTTATCCTCTAGGAATCGAAAGGTTTGAACAGTTGGAACAGATATCACCGTTATCCTTTCATCCTAGAGGTTCATCCTCTTGGAGACTCTCAAAGAGAGGTCCACTTCTCCAGACGATTTGTCTGGAGTCCTAACGAACACAATTCCGATCAACTCCTCATTGATCGGTTGCCACGCCTACGAGGAAAAGGCATTTCCTTCTGCTACTCGAATAGGCTTATTCATGTGCTCCTATTAATTATAACAATTCAGAAAACTGATGACCAGCATTCGTGTAACAAAGCGCAATTTGACCAACAAATGGAAATAATTCTGTGGACTAGAGCAGAAACCGTGCCTCCAGAAGGCTTGAATGTCTTATGTAGAAAGGGATTGATGGGAAGAAGAGTATTTTGGGGATAAACTCTAATTACAACCGATTCGGAAGAAGATCAAATTTAAAATGGAAGGAAAGATGACTAACATATACAATATACTTATAGTAAAAGTCCCATACGGTTTTTGACGCTGTTTTGGTCTAGGATGCATCTTCCAAGGTAGCTTCCTATTAAATAACTCTACTTGAGCAAAAATAGATACAAAAAATCCCAAGCGAAGATACGTACCTTAGACAAGGGCACAAGTCTCGCTACGTCACTTCGTTCCTAGTCTCGCTTTGTACGGCTGTAGCGTCCTTTGTTGCTTTTGTGGGCAGTCGCGGAAGACGTACATATCAAGCGGATTTTGCACGAAATGTTAGTGAATTTGTTCATCGGGAGTAATAATGCAAGAGTTTGCTAGTCGGTAAGGTTTTGTTTTAACAGCCCTTCTTTGTACTCATTTGACAAAAAGGAGCAATGGGAATGCAAACTTTGTATTGGATTCACATCGTGTTGTTTGTGTTGTTGACAGCAACAGTTCTCTTCTTATTTGGCAGAATTGTATATACCCGGTACCGCTACATCTTACTTGGAAAAAAGGTAGAATGGGAATGGAATTTTGCTGGTGCGTGGGGTTATATTTTTGGTCAAAAGAAACTGTTAAAAGATAAGAAAAGCGGCTGGATGCATGTGGTTATGTTTTACGGGTTTATCCTCATTCAATTTGGGGCAATCGATTTATTTATCAAAGGATTGTTTCCGGGAAATCATCTGCCTATCCCCTATTATTCGGCATTTCAATTTTTAGAAGAAGTCACTGTTTTCCTTGTGTTCCTTGCTACTGGATATGCTTACTATCGTCGCTATGTAGAGAAACTTCCAAGACTGAAGAGGGGTTTCCGCTCAGGTTTGGTCATTTTGTTCCTCACTTCCCTGCTCTTGTCCATCATTTGGTCTTCTGCGTTTGAAAAAGTTTGGCTGGAAGAAAGTCTTACTTGGACTGCTCCGTTATCTTCTGCAATCGCTTACTTTTTTATCGGTTGGATGACACCAGCGGCAGGCAGTGTCTTGTTTTATATCGGCTGGTGGATGCATGCTATTGTTTTGTTCAGTTTTTTACTCTATGTTCCTCAGTCCAAGCATTTCCATCTCTTTGTTGCACCGCTGAATGTGGTATTGCGAAGGGATCGTTCCCAGCTGTCTTTGATCGATTTTGAAGATGAGTCTGCGGAGACATTTGGTGCGGGGAAAATCGAAGACTTTGCTCAAACTCAGTTGATCGATCTATATGCATGTGTAGAATGCGGCCGGTGCACGTCTGTTTGTCCGGCATCTGGAACAGGAAAGATGTTATCGCCGATGGATTTGATCGTGAAGATGCGCAATCATTTGACAGCCAAAGGAGCAGCGATCACTTCCACCACTCCGTGGATGCCTGCATTTGCGTTTGCCACTGAAGCTGCTGCGACAACTCAAAGCAAAGATGTATCACTTATAGGCGATGTCATAACACCTCAAGAATTATGGGCTTGCACCACTTGTCGCAACTGTGAGGATGCCTGTCCTGTGATGAATGAACATGTCGATAAAATTATCGATATGCGCCGATACTTGGTTTTAACGGAAGGGAGCATTCGCCCGGAAGCTTCAAGAACGCTCACTAACATTGAACGGCAAGGCAACCCATGGGGACTCAGCAAAAAAGAACGGGCGAACTGGGCGTCTGAAAGTACCGTACAAGTGCCAACTGTTAAAGAAAATCCGACTTTTGAATATCTGTTTTTTGTCGGCTCGATGGGTTCCTATGATATGAGAACAAAACGAGTAACCCAAGCTGTGGCAGAATTGCTGACTCATGCAGGAATCTCGTTTGCTATCCTTGGAAATCAAGAGAAAAACTCCGGAGATACCCCAAGGCGCTTGGGCAATGAATTTTTGTTCCAACAGCAAGCAGCAGCAAATATCGAGAAGTTTCAAAAACACCAAGTGAAGAAGATCATCACCGCTGACCCTCATGCTTTTAACTTATTTAAACATGAGTATAAAGACCTAGGCTGGGAAGGCGAAGTCATCCATCATACGCAGCTGTTAGCTCAGTTAGTGAGAGAAGAGAAACTCATCCCTCGTAAAACCATCTCTGAGCGCATCACCTACCATGATTCTTGTTACTTAGGAAGGTACAATGAGGAATACGAAGCACCTCGCTACATCTTAAAACAGATTCCTGGAGTAGAATTGGTAGAGATGGAGCGGAATCGGGAAAATGCCATGTGCTGCGGTGCTGGCGGCGGGATGATGTGGTTAGAGGAGACAGAAGGAAAACGGGTGAATCTTGCTAGAACGGAGCAAGCTTTGGAAGTATCTCCAACTATCATCAGCAGTGCTTGTCCTTATTGCTTGACGATGCTATCCGATGGAACAAAAGCGATGGAAGTAGAAGAACAGGTACAAACTTTTGATGTCGCAGAGCTGTTGGCACAGTCAGTGTTATAAAGGAAAAATGGAAGCAGAAATAGTTTTGGATCTTATAAAAAAAGAAGCTGAGTTATCCCAAGTGGATAAGCGATAAGAATAAACAAAGTCCTTGCTAAAAAGTAAGGACTTTTATACTTTTGAATAGCATAGTATATAAATTGTTAGATACATAGTGTGAAATTTGGTGAAGAGGTGAAAATGGATGGAGGATCTTCGATATCCTATAGGAAAGTTTCAAAAACCAGCAACGTTTACATCAGAGCTGCGTGAACAATTTATTCAAACAATTGAAAACCTTCCTGCATCATTGCGGAATGCAGTAGAAGGTTTAACAGAGGAACAACTCGATACTCCTTATCGAGAAGGAGGTTGGACTGTTCGACAGGTTGTTCACCATCTGGCAGACAGCCATTTGAATAGTTACACCCGATCTCGTCTTGTATTGACGGAGGAATCTCCTGCCATTCGCACCTATGACGAAGGGAAGTGGGCAGAGCTTCCTGATGCGAAGCATGCTCCGATCTCCAGTTCACTTGCTATTTTAGATGGCTCACATCACCGTTGGTCAATCTTGCTGCGTTCTTTTTCGTCTTCTGATTGGGAAAAGGTCTTTATTCATCCAGAGCTTGGACCATTGAATCTCGATATCGCAACAGCAGTCTATGCTTGGCATAGTGAGCATCATGTCGCACATATTACGTCGCTTCGCGAGCGAAAAGGCTGGTAGTTTTATAGATGGATATAAAATAAATAAAACAGCTCCACAAAAAAGGAGCTGTTTTCTATGGTTTCCTGCATTATATTCACTGCCGGCCATAGTTCACTATGGCCGGCTGCGATCCACAAGGGATATCCCGATCAGGTCAGCAGTGCTGAGAACGGGATCACGGCGGTCACTGGGTGACCAGCGTCTTCCTCGGCTCGATCGCCGCGACGCGCTTCCAGATCTGCCACACGATGATGCCGGCGATGACCGCCGTCGCCGGGATCGTGATGATCAGCATCCAGGCGTAGCCGGAAGCCGTGATCAGCGGTGTCGTGAGACACGGCATCACGAAGGCGATCAGGAAGGTCAGCCTGGTCCGCCCGCGGTAGTTGTTGGGGTTCTTTCCCTTCAGGGTCGAACGCCGGAACAGGAAGTTCGCGAGGGAGACCAGCATGATCATGCCGAGAAGGTCCAGAAGTGCCAGCACACCGATCACCGTAGACGCGAGGTTGAACCAGTTCATATTCCCTCCCGGGAAACTAGGTGGATCACGAATACTTGCTTACTCTGATTATATCATTGTGAGTGTGAAAATCCATGATTTAAATCGTGGGATGAAAGTGAGTGTTGGACGAGGGGAAGGAATTTTCTTTCATCAGTCCATTTTTTGAAAAAAGTAAATTCACAAACAAACATTCCTATGATGGAAATATAGGTATAGTCGCAGCAGACGAAAACCAAGTTGTTCGCGGCAATTAAGAAATCAATATACGTAAACCGTGGGGCACACGGAGTTAGCTTGGTAATGAAGTAGTCATGAGGCTATCGTTTCAAGAATCCAACGTTTTTAGCCGTGTGGAGTTGTCAAAGTATGGAGTTCACCCATTGATAAATAAATGTGAAATAATTGAATCGCACTGCGAGGGTGATTTCTCTAAAGGTATATTTGGATATAACAAAAACCAGCTCCCAAACGATGAGAGCTGGTTTTATCTATGTGTTGGATCATTAAATTTCACGCCGGCCGTACGATTGTGCTGTACGGTCGGTGTGATCCTTCCTTGTGGATGTCAGTTGGCTGTGGTCGCCGGAGCGGTTTGAGCCTACTAGACGGTCGGGGGGTTCTTGGGCATCGGCGGGATCACGGTCTGAGCCTGCGCCGGCGGCACCTGAGTGGGCTGGGCCTGCTGGTGCAAGTTCTCCTTCGTCCCGCGGTACTGCTCGCCGAGCCAGCCGGCGAACTTGATGAGACGCTCCTGGAAGGTGATCGGGGACTTCTTCGGGTCCGAGGACTCCTCCTGGTTCGGGGACTTCTTCAAGATACCCCAGAACTTCATGAGCCGGCACTGCACGAAGTACGTGCCGATCAGGGTTCCGACGAGCACGAGCAAGTCGGGTACCCCGATCATGCGGGCGATGGTCGGTACGACGACGATGAGGAGCCAGATGAGGAAGCCCGCGCCGATCCACTTCCAGATGCGGGGCCGCAGGTTCGACTTCCTGGCGTACCGGATGTTGAGGATTTCGAGGTACAGCCAGAGAGCCTGCACGATGAGGCTGGTCAGAGCCACGATGAGAGCCACGAGATTCCCCTTTCAAGGGAAGGATCACGAATACGTACTTTTATTATAGTATGACTTCGCACTAGTTGACAATCGGTAATAATCAGAATTGGAAATGTTTCCTTTTTCCAAATAAGTTGACTCACGAATTAGAGTCAAAGGATTATTTAGAAACAAAATGAAACCAGCTTCTAATGAGTAGAAGCTGGTTTCTCTATATATTCTTACATGATATTTTCACGGCCGACTACACACTTTGGTAGCATGTAGTCAGCTGTGATCCACCCCTCCTGTGGAATCTCAGGGCTTTTTGAAGCCGAGGAAACTCCGGTCTCCACCACGGTTGTCGGTGACCTTGACAGCATCCGATTCGGGAGCAGCTGGCGCAGGAACCACCGGCATAGGAACAGTCGGTGCAGAAGCAGCCGGCATAGGAACAGTCGGTGCAGAAGCAGTCGGCATAGGAACAGTCGGTGCAGAAGCAGCCGGCATAGGAACAGTCGGTGCAGAAGCAGCCAGCCCGGAACAACCGAAGCAGGAGCAGCCCGGTACGGGAACAGCCGGCGCAGAAGCAGCCGGTGCCTTGTTCAGAGACACCGGCTTCGCCGTTGTCTTCTTGGCGATCAAATCCATCAGATCCCTCGCGACCGCGATGATCCAGTCGGTGAGGCCCCAGAAATATTCGATGCCCCACCTGATCTTGGTGACGAACACCTCGATGGCGCCGACAGCGACGAAGAAGAGGAACAGAGCCCAGATCGGGGCGTCCACCAGGTACAGCAGACCGTAGGTGATCGGCCAGATGAAGGCAAGAACGATGCCTTGATTGCGCTTACGAAGCCGCTCGGACTTGTAGAGACCGTTCCTCTGCTCGGAACGGTAGATCTCGTGAACGATGCTGACGGTCATGCCCAGCACGTACAGAAAAATCATTTCAAACTCCCAGGAGGTCGTGGATCACGTTGGTGTACTTCTATTATATGATGATTGCCCCTTTTTTTCCAATTGAAAGCCATTTTATCTCCACTGCTTATTTACACAATAAAAACCAGCTGCCATTGTGCTGGAGCTGGCTTATCTATATGTTCATGCTTTTTTTTCGGGGTCGGCTGTGTGTTAGGTTCACACACAGCCGACGGGTGATCTACTTCTCTTCGATCAGTGGTGGTCGTGGTGGTGGTCGTCTGTCACCTCGTATTCGACATAGTCAACAGAACGCCGAAGACGACGCATCTCCTTCAGGAACTCCTCCTGCAGTTCTTCTGGACTCAGCTTTTTCTTTTTCTTTGGCTTTGCAGGGGGGAAGAAGTACGGCGGGGGCTTGGGAGTCCTGGGCTTTCCCCTCAAGATGAATCCCAGTACCACCGCTGCTAGAGGAGCAAAGAACCATCGTGCCCCCATCGCGCCGTCTTTCGCTTCGATGAAACCGATGCCGATAAAGGTGAAGACGATGCAGGCGAAGATGCGCAGCCCGCTCACTTCGAGTTCCTTTATCACATTGATTCGGTAAGTTTTCCAAGCGATGAAGACCAGCAAGATGGCAAGGTTGATCCATACCATAGGATGTATATCAGGCGACATATCTCCTCCCGAAGTTTGTAGATCGCCTCTGTCTCTCTTTATTATAAGAAATATCCATAAGTTTGCCAAATGATCTATACAAGTTACACTTCCGATGCTATTTGCTCTTTTGCTGTTTTATTTTTCACGTTAACGACGACAATCCCCAAACAGACGAGGATTAAGCCGATAAACGTATACAAATTCAGCTTTTCCGCTAACAGGAAAGATGAGTAAAAAACGCCGAAAACCGGGATGAGAAACAAAAAGATCGATGCCTTACTCACAGGATGATAGCGAAGTAAAATATTCCAAAAAAACGTACCGATGACTGCTACTAATGCTAAAAAAACAAAAGTAGTTCCGGATTGGAGATCAAAGTGAAAAGGAACCAGACCTGTTTTCCAAATTCCTATGCCAATGAGACAGAGGGAACCAATAAATAGTTGATAAAAGGTAATAACACCGATGTCATATCTTTTCGACTCATGGCGTGCTAATAGATTGCCGGCAGCTCCTGCTAGATTGGCTAAAAGCAGCAGTATTTCTCCAGCCCCAAAGCCAACTCCGGAAGAGATAGAGTGGAGGCTGACGACAAAAATTCCGAGGAAACCTATAGCTACTCCAGCTATTTTTCGCAAAGTTAACCGATCATCTGCATCAATAAAATGGGCTATTAAAATTTGAAACAAGGAAGCAGTACCAGTGAGAATGACCGTGACCATGCTGGAAGAGATACTTACCCCAACATAAAAAAAGAGATACTGCAAAAAGTTTTGGATAAATCCTACTTTGCTCAAATGCCGGAAAGCAGCTGGAGTAAAGATTTTTTCTTTTTTTGTAACTCTTAAAATGACATAGAGAATGACAGCAGATAATAGAAAGCGATAACCTGCAAATAAAAATTCTTTGCTATATTCGTTTGGGCTGATCGATAACCATGTATAACTCAACTTGATAAAGGGAGCAGGACTCCCCCATAATAGCGTGACCGCCAGAATGGTGATCAAAAATCCCATCGGTCGGGTAACAAATTTCTGCACGTTCTTCTTTCCTTCCAATGTAGGTTCTATTTTTATTTTAGTGGATGTATGGATTTTTTGCTTATACAAAAGTTGGTAAGTCTTGGTTCTTAAGAGAATATAGGATTCTAGTAAAGGAAGTAGAATTCGCAAGGAAGATATAATAAAAATATTCCAACCGACATAAAAATGAAGGAAACCATATGTTACTTTTGATGATTTGATGGAATTGTAAATGCTTCTTCGATAAGGTATCCTTAATATTGATAACGTTTTCATTTCACTGGAAACACAGCTATTTCTATCTGTTGGAGGTGGGAGTCGTGAGTGAAGTAGTGATCTTAGAAGGAGCTCGAACACCGATTGGAAAATTGGGCGGTGCTCTTCATACGATCCCTGCGGTAGAGCTTGGGGCTGTTGCGATCAAAGAGGCACTGGTGCGAGCTGGTGTTTCTACTGATTTAGTAGAAGAAGTGTTAATGGGGATGGTATTACAGGGTGGAGCAGGACAAATCCCATCTCGCCAAGCAGCACATCTCGCTGGTATCCCTTGGCATGTTCCGACAGAAACGATCAATAAAGTCTGTGCCTCAGGAATTCGCAGTGTGACACTGGCAGAGCAGATTATCCGCTCAGGAGGAAGCCAGTTAATCGTTGCCGGCGGCATGGAGAGCATGAGCAATGCCCCCTATATCCTGCCCAAAGCGAGATTTGGACAGCGAATGGGTCATGGGCAGCTGCTTGATTTGATGATACATGATGGTTTGTGGTGTGCATTTGAGGATGTGCATATGATTATACATGGAAATACGACGGCGAAAGAATACCAGATTAGTAGAGAAGAACAAGATGCATGGGCAGCTCGCAGTCATCAGTTAGCAGCGAGAGCGGTCAATGTTGGAGGGATGGCAGAAGAAATCACAGCGGTAGAGGTGAAAAACCGCAAATCTACGACGTTGGTAATAACAGATGAATCAATTCGCAGTGATACCAGCAGCGAAAAATTAGCAGCACTTTCAGCCGCTTTTGCAGCAGATGGAACGATTACAGCTGGAAATGCTCCAGGAGTCAATGATGGCGCTGCGGCGATGGTTGTCAGTTCACGGGCAAAAGCAGAGGAACTCGGGGTAAATGCGCTTGCTGCGATTTTAGGGCATGCTACAGTTGCGATGGAACCGGAGCGTTTCCCAGTCACTCCAGCCTATGCGATCCAGAAACTTTTACACCAGCACCACTTAGATGTAAAAGATATCGATTTATTTGAAGTAAATGAAGCATTTGCCGTTGTCCCTTTAGCGACGGGGAAAATACTCGAATGGGATGATTCAAAAGTAAATGTGAACGGTGGAGCTGTAGCACTTGGACATCCAATCGGTGCAAGTGGTGCCCGAATTTTACTTACTTTGGCATATGAATTGCGTCGCCGTGGAGGAGGACTTGGAGTAGCGGCAATTTGCAGCGGCGCAGGACAAGGAGATGCAGTGTTAATCGAAGTGAAGTGATGATGGAGGGATCGAGATGGAACGAATAGCGGTGATCGGTGCTGGACAAATGGGCAGTGGTATAGCAGAAGTCTCGATTCGAGCTGGTTATACAGTCATTTTGATCGATCAATCAGATGATTGGTTAGAAAAAGGTGTCAAGAAAATCACGCGAAATTTTGATCGGCAAATCGTCAAAGAGAGATTGACTGTCGCAGAAAAAACTACGTGCTTGAACCGTCTCCAAACGACAACGGATTTGCGTCTTGTAAGGGATGCTGATCTGATCATTGAAGCGATTGTCGAACAAAAACAGGCAAAAGAAGAGCTGTTTGCTAAGTTGGATCAATTGGCCCCCCCTTCTACTATTTTTGCAAGTAACACCTCCTCTCTTCCCATAACGGCGTTAGCTGCTGCGACAAATCGAGCTGACCGCGTCATTGGGATGCACTTTATGAATCCTGTTCCTGTTATGAAATTGGTTGAAGTGATTCGGGGTCTGGCCACAAGTGAAGAAACATATCAGGCTGTCCTAAGCGTTGCTGTAAAATTGGGGAAAAAAGCGGTAGAAGTCAATGATTTCCCCGGTTTTATTTCCAATCGAATATTGATGCCGATGATAAATGAAGCAATCTATGCTGTTTATGAAGGGGTAGCAGCACCAGAAGCAGTTGATGATGTGATGAAACTGGGGATGAATCATCCGATGGGTCCCTTAGAGTTAGCTGATTTTATCGGTTTGGACACATGTCTTTCGATCATGGAAACATTACACGATGGTTTTGCAGACAGCAAATATCGTCCTTGTCCCTTACTAAAAAAGTATGTAGCAGCAGGGTGGTTAGGCCGAAAGAGCAAACGGGGATTTTATGATTACAGGGGGGCAGAGTGATGGAGTTTACGTTTACAGATGAACAAACGATGATGCGAAAGTTGGTTCGTCAATTTGCGGAACAACACATTCCTCCGCATATCCCCAAAATGGAAGAAGCAGAAGTATTTCCGCTTGAAGTCATTCAAAAGATGGGCGAGATGGGTTTTATGGGTATCCCCATCCCAGCTGAAGCAGGCGGAGTTGGAGCAGATTTTATTACCTATATTATTGCCTTAGAGGAACTTTCAAGGGTGAGTGCAACCGTTGGAGTGATATTAGCAGTACACACATCTGTTGCTACGATGCCGATCTTACATTATGGGACAGACGAGCAAAAACAGCGATACTTAAGTGATCTTAGCTGGGGAAGAAAGATTGGTGCATTTGCTTTAACAGAGCCGCAGGCAGGTTCTGATGCCAGTAAGATTCAAACGCGGGCTGTTAGGGAAAATGATAAATATGTGATAACAGGCAGCAAAGTATTTATTACCAATGCGGAAGCAGCAGATGTATACATTGTCTTTGCTGTTACCGATCCGACCAAAGGTACAAAAGGGATAAGCAGTTTTATTGTCGACAAAGGTACACCCGGTTTTTCCTTTGGCAAGAAAGAAAAAAAGATGGGCTTAAATGGTTCTAATACAGGAGAACTTATTTTTGATCAAGCTCAGGTGCCAGTCAGTCAGTTGTTAGGAGAAGAAGGGCAGGGTTATGAAATCGCTCTCCAGCATCTAGCAGGTGGAAGAATTGGCATAGGAGCGCAAGCGCTTGGTATTGCTCAGAGTGCCTTAGAACACTGTCTGCAATATGTCAAACAACGAGTGCAATTTGGTAAGCCTCTAGCAGACCAGCAAGCGATTCAGTTTAAACTCGCAGACATGGCAACGATGGTGGAAGCTGCAAGATTGATGATTTATCGAGCTGCTTCTTATAAACAACAAGGAGAAGCGTGTCGGAAAGAAGCTTCGATGGCGAAGCTGTATGCTTCTGATGTGGCGATGAAAGTGACGACTGAGGCAGTGCAAATTTTTGGCGGCAATGGTTATATTCGAGATTATCCGATTGAGCGTCTATTCCGTGATGCAAAAGTAACCCAAATCTACGAAGGAACCAATGAAATTCAACGTGTCGTGATAGCGAGCACCTTGACTCAGGAGAGGAGCAGACAAAAATGAATTTCAAATGGGATGACGAACATGAAATGATGCAAAAGATGGTTCGTCAGTTTGCGGAAGAACAAATTGCCCCAACAGCCAGTATTCGTGATGAAGAGGAGCGGTTTGACCGCAGTCTTTTCGATCAGATGGGTGAGTTAGGTCTGACTGGTATTCCGTGGAGTGAGGAGATCGGAGGAGCAGGAAGCGATTTTCTCAGTTATGTGATTGCTGTCGAAGAGTTATCTCGGGTATGTGGATCGATGGGTGTTACTTTATCTGCACATATATCACTTGCCAGTTGGCCACTTTTTGCATATGGTTCTGAATCTCAGAAAGAGCGTTTTCTGCGTCCCTTAGCCGAGGGAAGAAAGCTTGGTGCATATGGGCTGACGGAACCCGGATCAGGTTCGGATGCAGCAGGCATGAAAACGACAGCCACTCGTGTGGGTGATGAATATGTGTTAAATGGAAATAAAATATTTATCACCAATGGGGGAGAAGCAGAAATCTATATCGTCTTCGCTGTCACCGATCCGGCGAAAAGGCATAAAGGGATCAGTGCCTTTATTGTGGAGAAAGGCACACCTGGATTTTCGTTTGGCAAGAAAGAAAAAAAATTAGGGATTCGTTCTTCTCCAACGTTGGAAATTATTCTTGAAGATTGCCGTGTTCCTGCCGATCAGTTATTGGGGGAAGAAGGACAAGGATTTACCATTGCAATGCGTACCCTTGATGGCGGGAGAAATGGAATCGCAGCACAAGCAGTCGGCATCGCTCAAGGGGCATTGGATGCTGCTCTAGCCTATGCAAAAGAGCGCAGGCAATTTGGCAAGACATTGGCAGAACAACAAGCGATTCAGTTTAAACTGGCAGATATGGCGACACAAATTGAAGCTGCAAGACTTTTAACCTATCAAGCTGCATGGTTAGAGAGTAATGGCAAAAGTTATGGGAAAGCCTCTGCGATGGCTAAATTGTTGGCTGGGGACACCGCGATGCAAGTCACAACAGAGGCAGTACAAATATTTGGCGGGTATGGTTATACACGAGAGTACCCAGTAGAGAGAATGATGCGCGACGCAAAGATCACCCAAATCTACGAAGGAACCAATGAGATTCAGCGCATCGTTATCGCAAAATATTTGACAAAGTGATAAAAGGTGGGAAAAAGTTGGAAGATTGGCTGATGCTTCTACGCCAAAAAGATAAACGTACGATCGCGCAAGCGATCACCAAACTAGAAAATCGAGATGAAGAGGCCAAGTCGATGGTAAAAGAGCTCTTACCCTATACGGCAAAAGCTCAAGTCATAGGGATAACAGGTCCTCCTGGGGCTGGAAAAAGTACACTTATTGGCTCACTGCTCGTTCATCTAAGAAAACAGGGACTTACCGTTGGCGTTTTGGCAATCGATCCGACGAGCCCGTTTTCAGGAGGAGCCATCTTAGGAGATCGGATTCGGATGAATCGTCATGCTATGGATGAAGGGATTTATTTGCGAAGTATGGCGAATCGAGGGCGAGTAGGTGGTATTTCGATCCATACCAAAGATTGTGTCCGTGTCCTGGATGCTGCGGGGTTTGATGTCATCTTAATTGAGACCGTTGGTGTCGGCCAGTCGGAGCTTTCCATTATGCACCTTGCAGACACTGTATGTGTGGTACTTCACCCTGGTGCTGGAGATATGATACAAGTTACCAAGGCTGGCGTGATGGAGATCGCTGATGTGTATGTAGTTAACAAAGCAGATCAATCAGGTGCCCCTCGTTTGATCGCTGAGATTGAAGACATGTTGGAGTTAAGCGGAGGGAAAGGAACTTGGATGCCAAGTGTAATTGCGGCAAGCAGCCAGCAAAACCAAGGCATAAGTGCTCTTTGGGAGTGTTTACAAAAACATGACCAATATCTCAAACAGACTGGAGAATGGGAAAAACAGCGATTGGCTCAACTTTACCAAGAAGTAGAGGAAGAATTATTACTGTTGTATGAACAGAGGCGCAAAACGATCATGCAAAAAGAAAGTTTGCGAGGGCGGGTATCTGAACTTGAGAAGGGAGAAACAACACCGCAAGAACTAGCTGAAATGATAGCACAGCAATTATTTGCAAGTGAGAGCGAATAAGGGGCAGTGGAAGGATGTGATTTGGGTATGGAACAAGTCAGACGATTTCCAAAGCATGCAATCCGCTTTATAACTGCTGCAAGTTTATTTGATGGACATGATGCTTCGATCAATTTATTTCGTCGATTGTTGCAATCGTCTGGGGTTGAAGTCATTCACCTCGGGCATAATCGCTCTGTGCAGGAGATTGTGACAGCTGCAATCCAAGAAGACGTTCAAGGTATTGCGCTTTCTTCTTACCAAGGTGGGCATGTTGCCTTTTTTTCCTATTTAATGGATTTGCTTCGGGCAAAAGGGGCAGATCATATTCAAGTATTTGGCGGCGGAGGAGGGGTAATTATCCCTGCTGAAATCGAGGCTTTGGAATCTTATGGTGTAGCAAAGATTTTTTCACCCCAAGATGGTCGACAGCTAGGACTCCAAGGCATGATCAATTGGATGATCGAGGAAACGGATCAACCGATTGTAAGAGGAACGGCTTGGAGTGATCAATCATTATCCGGTGACTATGCTATTTCCCAGGCAATAACGTATGTCGAACAAGGGGGAATAGTCCCAAAAGCGAAGAAACGAGCATTGGTTATTGGGATTACAGGCACCGGTGGAGCAGGAAAGAGCTCGTTGACAGATGAAATCGTCCGTCGGTTTACAGAAGATTTCCCAGATAAAAGTATCGGCATATTATCGATTGACCCATCTAAACAGAAGACAGGCGGGGCACTGCTTGGTGACCGCATCCGGATGAATGCGATTTATCAGCCGCAAATCTTTTTACGTAGTCTAGCTACAAGGCAAGCGCGATCAGAACTAAGCAGTGCGATCGAAGGCGCGATTGATGTATTACAATATGCTGATTTTGATCTCATCCTCGTTGAAACAAGCGGTATTGGTCAAGGAAATGCCGATATTGTACCCATCAGCGATCTTTCGGTTTATGTCATGACTGCTGAATATGGTTCTCCTTCTCAATTAGAAAAGATCGAAATGCTGGATTATGCCGACATCATCGCGATTAATAAAGCGGATCACAAAGGTGCAGAAGATGCTTTACGTGATGTAAAAAAACAAGTCCAGCGAAATCGGGAACAGTTTGATGCTTCTATCGATGAGATGCCTGTATATAGTACGATGGCTAGTCATTTTCACGATCAAGGGGTCAATCGTTTTTATCACGCTTTACTCACGCTTATGAACGAAAAACAACCGGACAAATGGGAATCTACTGCGATTCAACTCGAAAATGTTCAGCGCAAAAGTTCCATTATCCCTCCGGAACGAATGCATTATCTCCGGGAAATCGCCTCTACGATTCGTAAGTATCATCAGGAAGCAGAGGAACAAGCGAATATTGCGACCAAAGTGTATCAACTGGAAGGTGTAAAAAGGTTACTTCCTGATATAGACCAATTAGAACAGAAAAAGCAAGAACTTTGGAATGAGCTGAAGGCGGAAAATCAAACAATGCTTACAGATTGGCCGGCTGTCGTAGAAAAATATAAACGAGAAAACCTTATTTCCAAAGTGAGAAATCGCGAAATTACTACACCTTTGTACACAGAAACCCTTGCAGGAAGTAAAATTCCCAAGGTTTCCCTGCCTGCTTACCGCGATTTAGGGGATTTGCTGCGTTGGTTATCCAGAGAAAATCTCCCTGGGTATTTCCCGTTTACTGCTGGTGTATTTGCCTTAAAACGGCAGGACGAAGACCCAAAAAGGCAGTTTGCTGGTGAAGGGACACCCGAGCGAACCAATCGTCGGTTTCACTACTTATCCAAAAATGATCAGGCCAAACGGTTATCCACTGCTTTTGATAGTGTGACCCTATATGGAGAAGACCCGGCAGAAAGACCAGATATTTATGGAAAAGTAGGAGAATCTGGGGTGAGTATCTGCACATTGGACAATATGCACGCTTTATTTGCTGGTTTTGATTTATGTGCAGTCAATACAAGTGTCTCGATGACCATCAATGGCCCTGCTCCGATCATTCTTGCGATGTATCTCAACACGGCGATCGATCAACAACTCAGGAAATTTCAGCAAGAACATCATCGTGCTCCATCTAGAAAAGAAGAGAAAGCCATCATAACCTCTACCCTGCAAGCAGTTCGAGGTACGGTGCAGGCAGATATTTTAAAAGAAGATCAAGGACAAAATACATGTATCTTCTCAACCGAATTTGCGTTAAAAATGATGGGGGATATGCAAGCGTATTTTATCGAACAGCAGATTCGCAACTACTATTCTGTCAGTATAAGTGGTTATCATATCGCCGAAGCAGGGGCAAATCCGATCACTCAGTTGGCTTTTACTTTATCCAATGCTTTTACTTATGTAGAATACTATTTGAGTAGAGGGATGAAAATCGACGATTTCGCTCCCAATCTGTCCTTTTTCTTTAGTAATGGTTTAGATGCAGAATATGCAGTGATCGGCCGGGTAGCTCGACGAATTTGGGCAGTCACGATGAAACGGCTCTATGAAGCAAATGAACGAAGTCAAAAACTCAAATACCATATTCAAACATCAGGTCGCTCTCTTCATGCACAAGAAATTGATTTTAACGATATTCGGACTACCCTTCAAGCACTTCTAGCACTCTATGATCAATGTAATTCCCTCCATACCAATGCTTATGATGAAGCGATAACAACACCAACGGAAGAATCTGTCCGCAGAGCGATGGCAATTCAACTGATTATTACCAAAGAATTAGGTCTAGCCAAAAATGAAAATCCCCTCCAAGGCTCGTTTATCATCGATGAACTTACCGACCTCGTAGAAGAAGCTGTCTTACAAGAATTTGAGCGGATCAGTGATCGTGGCGGTGTGCTCGGAGCGATGGAAACACAATACCAACGGAGTAAAATTCAAGAAGAATCGATGTTATATGAGATGAAAAAACATAGTGGAGAACTGCCGATTATAGGAGTCAATACATTTGAGAACCCTGAGGTTAAGATTGACAAGATAAAAATGGAATTATCAAGGGCTACAGAAGAAGAGAAGAAGTCGCAAGTAGAGCATGTACTCGCCTTTCAAGCAAAGCACAAGGAGCAAGCAGAAAAAGCACTTATAAGATTAAAAGAAGCAGCAAATCAAAATGGTAATATATTTGCAGAATTAATGGAAACAGTTAAAGTAGCGACACTTGGGCAAATTACCAAAGCACTTTATGAAGTTGGTGGACAGTATCGAAGAAATATGTAAACAAGCGATGACCTGATCTCTGTCCTTGCGGATGGAGATCAGGTCTTTTTGAACGGAAGAGAAGCCAGGACTCCTCGATCCCGCCCAGTGCACCGATCTTTGAGGGATGTAAATGTTCACTTACGCAGTTGTCCTCGTCGACAGGGGGCTACCTAGAGAACAATGTCCTCAAGAACACCTTGAATCCCTTGGCAGAGGCTTCTGCTCTCGGTTTCATCGACATGATCTTGTCCGTGTTCCCGACACCGTGCCAGTCGATGATATGGAAGCGTTGGAACTCGACGCCCCATTTTTTAGCGTCTTCCTCTACAGCTGCCAACAATGCGTCGGCAACCTTCTCTCGGGTCTCCAATGTTCGTACCGAGAGTACCTCTTGTACCTTGGTCATACACAGATGTTCCAGACTCGTTTGAACGTCTTCGATCTCCACCAATGCCTTTCGCGGATCGATGATTTGATACTGGACGCTCGCCCTCACCTCAAACTGAGTGTTATCTCGAAGCAGCACGACCTGAGGGTCATAGATTTTCGTGTGATTGACGAAGATCGTCCTGATGTTGTCGATGACAGGCCATTTCGGGTGGGTGCCGGGCCCAAATATCTTGGTTGAGCCGTCCTTGTTCTCGACGACTTTCCCTGACCGGAACTTTATCCCTATTTTGCCCTGTCGTATGGACTTGAAGCACTGGAAGGCTGGAGCGATGAACCCAATGCTTCCAGCGACGGCCGGGACGATGCTGGTAAGCATGCGCATTTGTTGCTCCCATCTAGAAGCGGGTGACTGTTTGTTTCTTACTTTTAATTTATCATAATTACATAAAATTATATATTTCAGAAAAAGAAAATCTTAGTGATAACCAATAATTAACGGTGTGAATTAGATGAAATAAAAGGAAAAAAGGGAAATTTATATATTTTGAGGAGTAGTGGAATAAGAAACTGGAATAAACGTTGCTGGCAATAAAATCTTTTAATCCATTGTCTGGGTAAAACTATTTCTGCCGACGCTCTAGCTTTACATCTATGAACCTACGTCTAACCCAAAGAAAGCAAATTTTCACTTTCCTATTGTAGTGAAAATTTGCTTTCTTTCCTGATAATTTATAACTTTTCGGATTAAATTGTTGAAATAACCTATGGAATATACTTTAACAACCTAAAGACCTTTCATTGTTTACCGTTCTGTGGTGTGATTATTTTTCCTTGTGCCGTTCCTTCAATGGACTCAACATATGCTGGTGCCACTTCACTTGCAGCGGTTCCCATTACGTTTTCTAAACCTAAGCTCCTTCGGACATTCGAACTCATTCCCTCCAGTGACTCCTTTACCCAGCCTGGATTGACAATATTGACTCGGATTCCTCGCGGCAGCTCTGAAGCCACAGCACGAACGAATCCATTAAGTCCATTGTTCACAAATGCACTTACCGAACTTCCTGGAATCAAGTTCTCGAACATATTGCCACTTGTTAGGGTGATCGACCCTCCATCCAGTAAATGATTGGCAGCACATTGTAAGAGAGCAATTTGTCCCAACACCTTACTTTTCATACCATTTGTGAAATCTTCTTCTGTAATTTGTGCAAATGGTTTCAACGTGCCACTTCCCGCTGTGACTACGATTGCTTCTATGTTAGAAACAGATGCAAAAAGAGTCTCAATCGAGGATGGATCTTCTAAATCTACTTTAATCGTTCCTCTGCGTGACACACGTATTACTTCATATTTTTTCGTTTCAAGAGCATGAGCAACTGCACTACCAATAATCCCAGTTGCTCCAATTACCATTACTGTTTTCATTTCAACCTCCTATGGATTTTTATTTGAGAGCCTCTACAACTTGTGTATCTAAGAGTATCTCTGTAAACCAGTTTGGATAAAGAGATTGAGGACGGGTCAAATGATTAAGTTTTGCGATATCTTCTTCTGTTAATTCTAGTTCTACAACTTTTAAATTATTTGCTAATTGAGAAGTTTTACTAGCTCCGAGCAATACACTGTTCACATGTGATTGGGCCAACAGCCATGCGATGGACACCTGTGCCGCTGTTACTTCATGCTTTTTAGCAATTTCTTGGACGGTATCTAAGACGGTAAAGCCCCATTCTTTATCATGAGGGAGAAGATCAAAGCCACTCAATCTATTATTTGGATCATTTAGATTGTCCCGTGTATACTTGCCACTTAGGAATCCCCCAGCCAATGGACCCCAAACCGTAAGGCCAATTCCACTATTTTGCATGAAAGGTGTAATCTCATGTTCAATATCCCGTCCGATCAAGGAATAGTACATTTGACCGTTTATAAATGTTGCCCATCCACGGTCCTTTTGCATTTGAAATGCTTGTGCAGCCATCCATGCAGGCCAGTTCGAAAAGCCAATATAACGTACCTTTCCTTGGCGGACAAGGTCGTTTAGTGCTTCTAATGTTTCTTCAAGTGGAGTGAATGGATCTGTTTTATGAACGATATACAAATCAATATAGTCCGTGTTTAATCGAGTTAAACTGTCTCCCACAGAATTGAAAATATGCTTGCGGGATAATCCTGTTTGAGTAAGTCCTGAACCAACACGGTTCCCGACTTTCGTAGCAATGATTGTCTCTTTACGACGTGAACGAAGGAGGCGGCCCAACATTTCTTCACTTTGTCCACCAGCATATGCATCTGCTGTATCAAAAAAATTAATGCCTTCATCCAGAGCTTTGTCTACCATTCTTTGCGCTTCTTCTTCTGCTACTTTATATACACTTGGAATATCTCCTGTGCCAAAAGTCATCGCACCAAATGCGAGTTTCGATACGATTAATCCAGATTGTCCGAGTCGAGTATATTTCATTTCTTGTACCTCCATGATTACCTTTTGTTGTGTTAAGCTTATTTTATAGAAAGGTAGTCGTTTATTTCTTGTACAAAACAATCTTGATTTGGTATAAAATGCTCTCTCATTGGAGGTTTTATTTTGCCGAATACTCCTATTATATCTAGCGATGCTTTTGGTTCGTCTTTTATAAAATTGTCTGGTTGGAAAGGTGTATCACCACAAGAAGCATTTGAACCAGCGTTATCCGATCATTTGATCGTTATTCATACCACTCCTAAAGCTGTAAGAGTCTTGGAGAAAGCAGATGGATATCACAAAGAAGGGGTAGCAAAACCAAATGACATCAACATTTTTTCAGCTGGTGACATGTCTTTTTGTAGATGGGAAGAAGATCTTTCTTTTCTCCGACTCGATTTGCCACCTTCGTTGATCAAAAAGGTCTCTGCTGAACTGGAGTTTCCTCTTGGGAGCACTACCATGGATTTCGGAAGGTATATTCGATTAGGTGATGAGCGTGTGGTTCAGTTCGCTCAGTGGTTGTTCGAGGATTTAAAAAATAACAGCCTGGGTGGAAAAATATATACAGATTCGCTTATTCATATGCTGGTTGTTCATTTACTTCATCATTATGGCACAACTTCTAAACAACTGAGATCGAGTCCTCAGCAACTCGCTCACAATCAATTAAACCGTGCCTTAGAATATATACACGAAATGCTAGAGCAAGATATTACTTTAGATGAAATTGCCACAGCTGCAAATATAAGTGCTTCTCATTTAGCACGGCTATTTAAAAAGGCTACAGGGTTCTCGCCGCATCAATATATCATTCGGGAAAGAATACGCAGGGCACAAAAATTGCTACTCACTGGAAAACCTGTTTATGAAGTTGCTGTCTCGCTAGGTTTTAGTGATCAAAGTCATTTACACCGCCATTTCAAACGTATAGTAGGGCTCACCCCACGTGAATTTGTCCTCCAATTCCGATAGTCACCATGTTAATGTTTATTTGATTCTTCCGTTTATAGATTTTTTAACTTCTTTCGTTATGATGGATATCGGACGATTTGCTATAAATTTAGGAAGACAATTTCTTGTAGTAATATTATTTACTGGCATTATTTGAAATCCTATACTGCTAACACGACATAATCGTCGTTTTGTCTTAGTTATTTTATTGCCAGTAATATTTTTTCTAGTTTCTTGTTTCATTGGTCCCTAAACACCATACTCTATAATTCTCTTTTTTTTATGATTTTTTAGTTGACTAATCAACAAAAAAACAGTATGCTTTCTATATAGTTTACTAGTCAACTAATTAGAGAGAGGAGTTACATCAAAACAAGGATTGCAGGTAACAACATAAATAATGGTAGATAAGTCAACAATAAAACGAGATACACACTCTTATTCCAAAACTATTCCTTCATACAGAACAAGGAAGAACTCCACAATCTCACTTGGATTTTTGCCGCAGTTGGCCTGAACAGACAGAAGTCACGGTGCCGGGAATTCATTATCCAATGGAAGATGCACCTGATGAGGTTGGGAAAGCTCTTGCTTCTTGGTTGAAAAGGTTGAAATAAAATCTAGTATGAGAGTGACCAATCGAACCAAAAAAGGAGAAATGAAAAAATGAATCTGAATGGCAAAGTAGCGATTGTAACGGGCGGTGCGCGTGGTATAGGTGCTGCTGTTTCAAAATTACTAGCTCAACGTGGTGCGAAGGTAGTCGTAAACTATTTAAGAAATAAAGAGGCAGCAGAGGAAGTTTTGGCAGACATACGTGCAATTGGTGGTGAGGCAGTCGCTTTTCAAGCGGATGTTCGAAATGAAGAACAGGTCAACGCTCTTGTGTCGTTTGCAAGAGATACGTTTTCCAGTCATATTGATATTCTGGTGAATAATGCAAATATTCCCTTTGTTATGTTGCCATTTTCTGAGATGACTTGGAACGATTTTTCCCAGAAGGTAAATGAAGAACTGAAATCGGCATTTCTTATGACAAAAGCGGTGATATCTTCCATGAGCGAACAAAAATACGGACGAATTATTTATATTTCAGCTGGTTTAGGAAAATATCCGGATTCCGGGATGTTGGCCCATGGAACAGCAAAAGGTGCAGTGGACACGTTTGCCAAATACATTGCCCATGAGTTCGGTCCGATGGGGATTACGGCTAATGTTGTTGCCCCTGGTGCAACGGAAACGGATGCGACAGCCTTTTTACCTGATCAAGTAAAACAAGCAATCAGCAGCTTTACTCCCCTGCGCCGCATCGGGAAGCCCAGTGATATTGCAGGTGTAATTGCATTCCTTGCTAGTGATGACAGCCAATTCGTGACTGGTACGTATACGCCAGTAAATGGTGGATTTGCTATGGAGTAACGAAAATCTGGATGATCAGAAAGGGTGAATGACCAGATGACAATCGCTCGAAGGGAAGTCCTAGTCGATGAATTACTTTCATGGCCTGGAGTAAAGGTTGGACCTCACCGATTTGGCGGAATTGAGTTCCTTTTTGAAGGAAAAGAAATTGGGCATTTGCACGGGGATTATCTGGTTGATCTACTCTTGCCAAAATCTAAACGAGAGGAAGCAGTAGCCGCCAGACTTGCACAACCTCATCACATGTTTCCTGATTCGAATTGGGTATCTATATATTTGAAGTCTGATAAGGATATTATCAAAGCAGTCGAACTTTTGCACTTCAAGTATGAATACCTGATGGAAAAAAGAAATGGTTCCTAATTTTTTAGGTGGCTGTAGTTTTAATTAATTTCATGTATGAATATGAAATGCTGTTGTATTTGAATGAGAGAGCTGTATTTGGCTCTCTTTTTTCTTGTTAACTGAGGAAATTCGTTTTAGGGTGAAATCAATCAATTCATTTTTTGTTTTGAGATGGTGATTATTTAGGATGATGTGAATAGAGGTGGTTGGGTACAATTTTTTAAAGAAATGTGGATATCAAATTTCAAATAGTCGGGTAGAAATATCCTGATGATTTCAGGTAAGATGGGCTTGGAATAAAGTTTCAAAAAGTCCTATCATCTTTCTTTATGAGGATTTATATACATCTAGTTTGACTTGGTTCCCAATTTGGATACAATAGGTGATACGAGCTTTATTTAGAGGGGATGAGCGGAGAATGGCAAATGTAACAGAAAAAATTCGCGAAACGGCTATGGTCGATTTAGCATATGATCACTTGAAATCATTAGGAGAACCTCAACTTTATCGCAATATCTTGGATTCAGTGGGAAATCGAAAGGGGTTTACCAAGCGGGATATCGAGCAATACATCGCTCAACTCTATACGGAGATCAATATTGATGGACGTTTTGTTTGTGTTGGAAGAAGTTTATGGGGTCTAAAACATTGGTATCCAATCGAACAGTCTACAGATTCTGCGATCGTTGCAAATGTGAAAGATGACTACGACGCTGAATTGGATGATGATGACCTATTTGGTTCGGATGACGACGATTTCACCGATGAAATCGACGAATTAGAGAGCGATAACGATTTTGATGATGACGAAGAAGATGTCAATGGTTTTGGAAACGACGAAGAAGAAGAGGAAGAAGAAGAGGAAGAAGAAGAATATTAGAACACGCAAATGCTTTATTGACAAAGCATAGTTCCTTCTATAAAATACTTGTTGGGCTCCACAAGAGCGAATAACTGTGGAAATACGAAACGCCTCTCATACTGAGGGCGTTTTTTCTATTTTATTGGGAATCATAGCAAATGGGAGGATATGAACATGACCAAGTATATCTTTGTAACTGGTGGAGTGGCTTCTTCCTTAGGGAAAGGTATAACTGCATCTTCATTAGGGCGATTACTTAAAAATCGTGGTTTAAAAGTAACAATCCAAAAGTTCGATCCATACTTAAATGTCGATCCTGGGACAATGAGTCCTTATCAGCATGGGGAAGTTTTTGTTACCGATGATGGAGCAGAGACGGATTTAGATTTAGGCCATTATGAGCGTTTTATTGATATTAATCTCAGCAAAAACAGTAATGTAACGACAGGGAAAATTTATTCAAGTGTCATTAATAAAGAACGCCGCGGCGATTACTTAGGTGCTACTGTTCAAGTTATTCCACATATCACAAATGCGATAAAAGACCGTGCTTTTCGTGCTGCCAAAGAATCTGGAGCAGATGTCTTGATAACGGAAATCGGAGGTACTGTCGGAGATATTGAGAGTCTTCCATTTCTCGAAGCAATCCGTCAGATTAAAAGTGAAGTTGGTCGTGAGCATGTGATGTATATCCATTGCACATTGGTTCCCATGTTGAAAGCAAGTGGAGAACTAAAAACAAAACCAACGCAGCATAGCGTTAAAGAACTTCGCAGTATTGGAATTCAGCCAAATGTGATTGTTTGCCGTTCTGAGCACTCTCTATCCGAAGAAATGAAACGGAAAATTGCTTTATTTTGTGATATTGATCGTGAAGCGGTGATTGAAGCTCTCGACGCAGATACCCTTTATGAAGTGCCACTTATGCTTCAAGAAGAAAAATTGGATGAAATTGTTGTCCGTCACTTAGGGTTAAATGCTGGTCCTGCTGACATGACTGAATGGATAGCACTCGTTCAAAAAGTGAAAAACTTGAAACATGAAACAAATATCGCGATTGTGGGGAAATATGTTTCTCTGCCTGACGCTTATTTAAGTGTTGCTGAAGCTTTGAGACATGCTGGTTTTGAAAGCAATAGTGATATTTCCATCAAATGGGTAAATTCGGAAGAAGTAACAGACGCGAATGTAGCAAAATTACTTGGAGATGTTGATGGGATTCTGGTTCCTGGCGGTTTTGGTGATCGTGGTATCGATGGAAAAATTATCGCTACTCGTTTTGCTAGAGAGAAGCAAATTCCTTTCCTCGGTATATGCTTGGGAATGCAGTTGATGTGTATTGAAGGTGCCCGCAATGTATTGAACCTTGCAGGTGCACATAGTTCTGAGATCGATCCAAATACAGCCTATCCTATCATCGATCTGCTTCCAGAACAAAAAGATATCGAAGACTTAGGTGGAACCATGCGTCTTGGTTTGTATCCTTGTAAAATAACAGCAGGAACGTTAGCTGCAAATGCTTACCATGATGACTTAATCTATGAACGTCACCGCCATCGCTATGAATTTAATAATCAATACAAGGAGCAAATGGAGCAAGCAGGGTATGTCTTCTCTGGTACTTCTCCAGATGGACGTCTCGTGGAGATTGTAGAATACAAAAACCATCCTTGGTTTGTAGCTTCTCAATTCCACCCGGAATTTACTTCCCGTCCAAATCGCCCGCAGCCATTATTCCGCGATTTTGTCGCAGCAGCTTTAAAATGCAAGCTTGGTGAAAAAGCAATGATCAAAAGTAATTCTTAAGAAAAAACAGTTAAGACCATCTGTCACTTCGGATAGATGGTCTTTCTGTTTCAGAGGGGAGACAAAACTTTGTACGATGTAGCGATTATTGGAGCAGGGATAGCAGGAGTTTTTCTAGCTTATGAATTAGCAAGCAGCGGTCAGAAAGTAGTATTGTTGGATCGGGGAAAAAAGTTAGCAGATCGACTATCTTGTCCAAAGAATCAAGGGAATCCTTGTAATTGTGATGTCTGTGACACCTACTATGGTTTTGGCGGGTTGGGGAAATCAGAGGGTAAATTTAATTATTCCAATGGTTTTGGAGGTCAGTTGGAGCAGAAGGTGGGATCAGAGGTATTTCGGTCTTTGATGCACAGAGTAGATGAAACTTTATGCCGATTTGGAGGGAACAAAGTACATGCCTATACTACTTATGATCCTCAGCTGTCCCAGCGGGCAGAAGAAGCAGGTTTAAAGGTGATTTCTACAGAAGTGAGGCACTTGGGGACAAAGTTATCAATCGAAGTACTTCAACAAATATATGATTACCTAGAAAATAAGATTGATTTTCGCTTTCAGTGTGATATTACTTCGATTTATCAACAAAAAAATCAATTTATTATCTCTACAGCTCAAGAAACGATTCTCTCGGATCGAGTGGTAATCGCAACTGGCCGTTCAGGTACAGATTGGCTGAATCAGATATGGCAGTCATTTGGAATCACTCCCAGCCAAACTCGTTTAGATCTTGGAATAAGAGTAGAAATGAAAGCAGAGCAATTTCATTCCATTTTACAGGATACATTTGAAACGAAACTCGTTTATCAGGCAGGAGAATATATTGCTGCTACGTATTGCATGAACCCCCAGGGAAGGATTATCCGCAAGTACCAAGAAGGATTGGTCATGCCGGATGGTCAAAATTACCGGGAGCGAGGAGATGGGGCTACCTCTAATTTGAACTTCACTTTGTTTGTTCCTCGTTATTTTTCCACCACTGGGGAAGCAGACAGTTATGCTCGTTCGGTTATTGAACGAATCAATCAAGGAATAGATCGCATAGTCGTGCAACGGTGGGGAGATTTTATAGCAGGGAAAGCCACTTCTCTCTCTGCCATTCAGCAAAATAGCGTCATCCCAACGCTCGATGCGGATGGGGGAAATTTGTTTCAAGAAGTTCCAAACTTATATCTTCATATGCTGCAACAATTTATGAGTTGTTTAGAAGTGCTATTAGGTGTACCGATTGATAAGGATACATTGCTCTATGGGATAGATGCCAAGTTTTACGCAACAGAAGTGACAACCAATTCCTATTTTGAAACAAATATACCCCAGTTGTATGCAGTTGGAGATTGCTCAGGTGTTACCCATTCCCTCTCACAGGCAGCAGCAAGTGGTTTATATGTTGGTATGTATTTGAACCGCACTTGGAAAGAAAAGAATTTCATGACTGCTTCAAATCCTAGGTAAAATTTAAATGGAAGCAGGGCAGACTTCTCATACAATCTCTCGATCAAACCAAATCGTGTAAAGTAACAGGCCGATTAAAATAGATATCGGTCTTTTTTTTATTCCATTGTTCTCAGTAGTCGTTTACTGGTTTTAGGCCGATTTAGAAATATTTTCAATCATATTTAGAATAAAATATATCTTTATCAAAAGAAAAATACTAAAAAATAAATGATTATTTTTAAAAAAATAATATTAAATGTAATTAAATATTTATTAGTGAAAATTTGATTTTTTTGATTTTTATTCACAATTACTTGTATTTTCTATGGTTTCGCCTGCTATAATCAAGTTAGGAATTAAAACAATTAAATTTTAGGAGTGGTTTTATATGAAAAATTTTAAAAAAATTATTGCAGTTTCCGCTTTGGCAATTGGATTTGCAATCCCAACTCTACCTGCAATCTCCCATGCAGATGTTATCCATCCTGAAGTAAAACCAAATGTACAACCAACAGTAGTACCTGTAGTAGCTCCAAATGTACAACCTCAAGCTGCTGATGTCGTACACCCAGAAGTAAAGCCTGAAGTGAAGCCACAAGTAGCACCTTTGGTAGCTCCAAATGTTCAGCCACAAGATGTTGTACATCCAGAAGTAAAACCTCAAGTTGAACCACACGTAGCTGGCAGATAATTTTGATTTAGATTAGAAAGTATCACCGAAGCCATATAGGTATGAAAACGATTAAATTTAGGAGAGTGGTTTAATATGAAAAAGTTTACAAAGTTTATTGCGGTTTCTGCTTTAGCGATTGGATTTGCAATCCCAGCTCTACCAGCAATCTCTCATGCAGATGTTCTTCATCCTGAAGTGAAACCAAATGTACAGCCAACAGTAGTACCTGTAGTAGCTCCAAATGTACAACCTCAAGCTGCTGATGTTGTACATCCAGAAGTAAAGCCTGAAGTGAAGCCACAAGTAGCACCATTCGTAGTTGCAAATGTTCAGCCTCAAGATGTAGTGCATCCAGAAGTAAAACCTCAAGTTGAACCACACGTAGCCGGCAGATAATTTTTGTTTAAAGTGTAGTGTCACCGTCAGGATACGAAATGAAAACAATTAAATTTAGGAGAGTGGTTTTATATGAAAAAATTCACAAAATTTATTGCGGTTTCTGCTTTAGCAATTGGATTTGCAATCCCAGCTCTACCAGCAATCTCCCATGCAGATGTTCTTCATCCTGAAGTGAAACCAAATGTACAACCAACAGTAGTACCTGTAGTAGCTCCAAATGTACAACCTCAAGCTGCTGATGTTGTACATCCAGAAGTAAAGCCTGAAGTGAAGCCACAAGTAGCTCCTTTGGTAGCTCCAAATGTTCAGCCTCAAGATGTAGTGCATCCAGAAGTAAAACCTGAAGTGAAACCACACGTAGCCAGCAGATAGTATGGATTTGGTAGAGGGTTAGTTAGGAAGTGTAGAAGTGTCATCGTATCAAGATTTGGAAGGAACAAGTAAGCGGGCGGTTACAAAAATAAAAGATGTGCATCCCAAAAGTTGATCAAGAAAGACAACTTGATGGGATGCTTTTTTTATGTCAAAGCCCTTGTGTTGGTGATTAAAGTTAGATGACACTTTTAAACAATTTGAGGAGAATAACAAAGCCTCTCAGATCTGAGAGGCTAATTCACATAAAATGCAATGTTATCTTCTTGCTTGTAGAGATAATATTGGAAATAACTTTTGGTAGAGTGGGATAAATAACACACCAATTAAGACACCTTTTAAGAGATTAAATGGAGCTACTCCGTAAAATATTAGTATATTTTTTGCTTCACCTGTGACTGTCCAGTTGATCAAATAACTATACAAAGGGAAGATGACAAAGTAATTGGCTATGGTTAGCAATACGGTCATCAAGATAGTTGCGATGGTTGTACCGATGATCATACCTTTGAGCCCCGTGATCTTTTTGCTAATCCCTACAGATGTGACCACAAAGAGACTGCCGGCGACAAAGTTGGCCATTTGTCCTAGTGGGACAGCACCGGTTTCACTTCCTGACAAGAGAAAATGCAATCCATTTTTGAGAAACTCAATAAGCACGCCAGAAAGTGGGCCAAAGAGAAAGGCTCCAATCAACGCAGGAATTTCGCTAAAATCGATTTTCAAAAATGAAGGAAAAAGTGGTAATGGGAAATTCAGATACTGCATGAGTAATGCAATTGCCGTTAAAACAGACATTAGGACCAGCTTGCGTGTTTGCATAATAATTCTCCTTTTTCTTTACTTTCAGCTGGTCTTCGGGGACATAAAAAACCCCCAAAAGACTTTGCTTTCGGGGGTTTGATTTCATAACGAAACAGGCTTTTTTTACGTAGAAAAAAAGCACATCGAAACAAGAGCAAGTACACATCATTTTTTTGCTCTGTTTCCTTATCCTTCTCCCATCCAGACTATACTGTCGGCTTCGGAATCGCACCGAATCCACCGCTTTGGCACATGCCAACTCGGGTCACGGACTGAGGTTAAATAACCATCACCGCCGGTCGGGATTTTCACCCTGCCCCGAAGGATACCATATGAAGTTTATACGTTTTTATTATATAGATAAAGATAATATTGTCAATATGTTGACGAATTTACACCAGAGTCACTTTATTTTACGTAGAGGATTTAAGTAATTATAGTCATACTTATTTTACTTTTTTGAATTTATTTTTAACTGTAATAGTCTTATAATATATAAGAGTTTAAAGAAAGAGGTGTAGAAATGAAAAAAATTATTGCTTTTGTATTCGCTCTTGCATTACTCGGTGCTGTTGCATTACCAAGTTATACTCATGCAGCTCCAGCTCATGCATCAAAAAATTGTTTCACGTTGTATCAATACAAAAATTTCAGAGGGAAATCAGTGTCGTTTTGCCATAGTGTGAAGGATTTGAAGAAATACAAATTTGATAATAAAACATCTTCTTTCAAGGTGAAATTGGCACCAGGTAAGAAGATGATATTTTATAATGATGCTAATTATAAAGGTGCGGAAGGAAGTTTTTTGGTAGACAAATCTTGTAGTGAGGGCAGTATACCTCGTATGTTTGATAACAAAATTACGTCCATTCAAATTAAGTAAGTAGCAGCTTTTATTGTTTTTAAACAAAATTGCCTATATAAAAGAGTTTAAATAAAGGGGTTTGAAAAACTGGAACTAAACTCATTAAAGGTGGGAAAATTGCCAGTTTGCCTAAAGAGTTCAATGACAAATTTTCATCCCTAAGATTTATTTATATTGACGGATAAAAACAGTCCAAACAGAGAAAATGCTCTGTTTGGACTGTTTTTCATTTCTTTCGTTTAAAATGGATGATATGCTTGCGCAAAGGTAATAGCAAAATAATCACAAGTGATAGTAGTCCTAAGAGTATCCCTGTCCATAATCCGGGTGGTGTGTACTCACATGATATGGAACTTGTATGTTTTTCAATCGGTATACGAATCAGGCCCAAAAAACTTTTTGGCTGCTTGTCTTCTCCGTTCCCACTAGAACACTTCCAGCCCGGGGCATTGGGAATGGAAATAATAGCTGAACCCGTACTTCCCTTGGGCAATGTCGCAGTGATGGAGTGAGCCGATGCTTCCACACGAGTGGCTCCTGTTGTTTGTAAATGTGTTACTGTACGATCGAATTTTGATTGATCCATACAAGCAATCGGTTGTTTTCCCATCTCACCACCTCGGTAGGTGTGGAGGATAACAGCTATTTGACCAGTAGAAGGTGTTTTTCCTAGTTTCACGATAGGTGAGCGAATAGAGGCGTTTGAACCCTGCATTTTTACGTCTGTTTGCTGATTCGTAAGTCTCGCATTTCCATAGAGATATGGGGTATACAGATAGACAATCGACCTAGGTTTACAAGCAGTCTGTAGGGTATAAGTGCCCGGTTTTCCATTGGTTTGCGCTGATAGGATATATGCTGTTTTGGTTTGACGTACTGGAGCTGTATCTTTTGAAGTGATGAACTTCGGTTTTGGGATATCATATATGTTCGTCCCTAAAAATAACTCATGGTTTTGAAAAACATTTGATGTTGGCTTGGTAGTAACAGGCATATTTGCATGTACGGTAACAAGTGGGGGAACTGCTTGTTTTTTTGTATGTACTTGAATGGAACCATCTGAGTCAACAGTTGTCATGATTCTTCTGCCAACAGAGAAAATGGCATCTGTAACTTCATTGTCCATGCTGAGTAATCCTCTGCCCCATCGATCCCAGCCAAATCCTAAATCTGTAACCAATTTTGTTGTATCTTTCATCGTTAAGCTGCTATAGTAGACAATCCCTTGTCCCCCTAAAAGCCAAGGATCATTTTTGGCTATGAAAGCTGTCCCGGTTTCCGTCCGGTAGGTTGGCCAGTTTTGATTTGCAACGATCTGCTGTCTGACTTGATCATGCCAGCTTCCCCATTCAGGAGTGGAAGTGAATCTTTTATACCGAATTTGGTCTACCACCACAGACGATAGAGAAGATTCTGTGGCGAACCCAAGTATGATCAAAGAGACAGCTATTGCTCCCCAGATATATGTTTGTTTGGAAAGGGAAAACAAGATCATCCCAAGTGCAACGATGGTGACAACGGCTACTGCCCCGACAAGGGCAAATGTAATATCTGTTAGCAGTGGACTTTTCCGGGTAATCACCATGAGCAGTCCATATAGGAGGCTGGCTCCTAGTAAAGACAGAAGGTTGGTCTTTTTCAAATGCTGGACAGCCATCCAAGCGAGCATGGTCAAGAGACCGCAAAAGATAAATGCCTCTCGAAATGAGCTGCCATTTGGCTTGGCAAAAGCATGCCAAAGTAATTGTGTTGGGTTCCACTGAAACGACAGCAGGACAACTAAGGTTGTTATTGACCAAATCAACCTTGTACGCAAGGCTGTGTTCGTTTGCAAGAGAAAGACAAGTGCTAGCAGAAGAGCTGGTGTGCCGACAAAAATACTGGGACTTAATCCAATCCCTTCTGTAGCAGGGAATAATCGTGAGAGCAGATGCGTCCATGGTACTGCTTCAAATGGTTTGGTCAAAGTAGGCTGCGCGATAGAAGTCGCTTTTAGGATCGGGAAGATGAGAGGAGAAGCGATTCCTATACCAAGTATCAGCCTCCCAGCACCACGAAGAAGCACCATCCCTCTTTGCTTCGCTGTCATTTCCATCGTAAACATCCGGATGAGAATTACGATGACAGCTCCGAGCGTAGCCATATATGCCGTGTAAAAGTTTGCGATCCAACAGAGAGCTGCCAAAGATATCCCCAAATAAATGCGTCTTCCTTCAAGTGTCCAATGCCCGACTAAACAAATGAGCGGAAAAGCGATCAATCCATCTAACCACATAGGTACAAAAGCACTGTCATCGACTGCCCATCCACAGAGTGCATAAGAAGCACCTAACAATCCAGCAAATGCCCAAGATCCTTTTTTCCAAGAAGACAGATAAAAACTCATAGCTGCTCCAGCAGAGGCTAATTTAAGCAGTGTAATGACATATACTGCAAGATTGACTTTATCTCGGGGGAAAAAGTAGACCAATAATTCAAATGGACTGCTTAAATAAGTAACAAAATCCGCATAGAGGCTTGTCCCAAATGCACTTCGCCAGTTGAAAAACAGATCGCCCTCTGCTTTGCCATGCAGTAAATCCCAGTAGTAAGTATGTACGGGTACAAATTGGTTCCCTAAGTCATTAACGCTTCGGGTGATATCACCGAAAGGGAAGGAACCCCGCAGGATACCGCTTAGACACATGCAAACAATTGTCAAGATGGACGCCAATAGCATGGCATATGTTTTATTGTCCTTCCACCAAAGGCTTTCTGAGGCAGACGGATTTTTGGTTGTTGCTTCTTTCAATCTGTCCTCTCTCACTTTCCTAAAATGATACTGAAGATTATAAATAAAAAAATCCTTCCAAGCAGAGTATATCACCATACAGAATAATATGTGTTTACAATGTTTACTAAGAAGGAAATCCACTTTTTTGAGGACTTGTATTATTTGCTCTTATCTAGTTTGTACAAACTTGAATACAGATTATTATGGAAGCACTTCATATCAAAGTAGAGTGTTTTTTGGTTTAATTTATTGGGTTAATTATTTATACTTGCTTGACTACCATCATTTCGTCCGCTATCCGAAACTGCTCTTAAGTTCAATTTTATATAAAGAGATTCCTTTTGGAGCTTGATCAACTCAACATCCCTATACCTTATCTATCATCTTGCAGAGAAAGTTCATAGACTGCACGATCCTTACCACGGCCTTTAAATCCAGTTTTTACAGATACACCATGGACTACTTTATCCCCTGCTATGTTCCGAAATCCCATGGTTGTCCAAAGAGCATGCGCAGCTGTATTCTCGGCCTCCGATGTCAGCCATAGACGAGCACAACCCCACTCTATGGCTCTTGCCCGAATTCTAGCCATAATCTCTTTTGCAATCCCCTTTTTGCGATGCTCTGGATGAATCATTAAATCTTGAACATATACTTCACTGGGATTCTCCTGACTTCGAAAAGCGATAACTACTCCGATGACTTGTTCTTCGCATATCGCGACTAGACATGACGAGGCGAAAAGGTGGGCATATAGCCAATAATCGGACTGTGATCGTGCACGGACAAACGGGGAGCCTAGTCTCATTAGTTGCTCTACGTCTTGTATCAGATTTTGATTTAGTTTAGTGATAATCATCTGATTCAACCCTCCGGAAAACTTTTTTCAAATTGTGCAAGTCATTGCGGCAATATTCTAAACTCTATATTAGGTGAACGATCTCAAGTTACTATTGAAAATCCCCTCTAAACAGAACCCAGTCTCATTAGAGGGGATGATATATTATTAGTTTTTCTCTTAATTGTTTTTACGTGCTGGATCGCCGTCGTTTCTGCTGCCTCCGTGAAAGATCATGCCAACTCCTCCTTGGATAAGGTATTGACTTTGTCTAATTAGAAGGAATGCTATTTATTGGTTGAATTTTATTATATGATTTTGCCCATTGGATCGTCATCATTTTCAAGATGATTGTTACCTAGAGGATCTCCATCTCCATACATTGTCATTTGAAAAGCCCTCCTTCAATTTCTTATACATCAAGTTTTGATAATGTTTAAATTTTTGTTCGTTACCTTCACTCTCATAAAAATCACATATTTTCAGAAAAATGTCAACAGACACACCATGAATACTCTCATCATTCGACATAATTTTATCTGTTTCCCGAAATAGATGCTTATCCTTTTTCAAATGACCAAGTGTAATTAAGGTTTCTATTAAATACACTTCTTTGCTTTTTACTTCTCTGAAAAATTTAATTGCATTTAAAAGTTGTTGCTCCGCTTTTTGGTTATCTCCTAATGAAATTAATAATTTTCCATAGTTAAGGTGGGTTCTTCCTATACGATCTGGGATATCGGAAACATATTTAGAAAAAGCAAGAGCTTTTCTATAGCAAATTTGTGCTTCTTGAAATCCACCTAAAGCAACATGGATATTCCCTATAAGTGTCCATATCGAAAATAATCTTCGATGCTCTTCATTTTTTCTAGCTAGTTGGTGTCCTTTTTTAGCGTATTCTAACGCTTTTAAGGGTTGTCCTGATTTTAAGAGTAGTGCTGCATACCGTTCATGAATCTGAATGACAGATGCAATATTTTCTTTAAATTTGTCAATGTGTTTATAAAGAATTTCTAGTTCCCTACATGCTTCTTCATCTCTCCCTAATTCTTCTAAATAAATTACTTTGTTGAGATATAGATAAGGCTTGTAATAGGTTCTTTCATACTTATCATCAAATGCTTCAATAGCTTTTTCCGTGTGTTCTAGTGCTGATTGGTAGTCTTCTTCATAAAAAGCTAAACGTCCTAGATCGTTTAAACAAATTGCGTGTAGATTAGAATGGGCTAAGTCTGTGCATTCATCTAAACCAAGTAATGCTTGCTTGAACAGTGCTCTTGATTCTTCTCTTTTTTGGAGTTCAAAAGCAATTCTTCCCTTTAAAAAAGTAGCAAAAACTCTCGCAGTTTGAAACATATCCACATCCAATTCTTCCAATAGAAGCAAAGCCTCATCTGGATTACCCATTACAATATCCTCAATATGAAGCAGTTCCTCCAAAACAAATCGTTCTCTTTCTGTAGCTTCATCCACCACTCCAAATAACTCCTCCGCTATCCCCAGAAATTGTGAATACTGTATATAGCGGTCATCGCCTACAGTGGGAAGTCCTCTTTCCATATAGCTGATGGTCGTCTTCCCTAACTCCATCTTATCAGCAACTTCTTGCTGGTTTAATTTTAAGCGCTTTCTTTCTTTTGTTAAAATCGCTCCGACGATATCTCTCCTCATTTTTCATCCATCCTTTTATAGAACAGTTTATTGGTAAATTTTGTTCTGCTCATCTTACCAGAATTATTAGATATATTGCAATTATTTACATAATAAGCAGCATCTAAATGAATAAAGATAGTATTTGCTGAATTTTTATAATACTCATAAACTATTAACAGGGAATCACTTATCATAAGGAGGAATGGAGAAATGTCGATGCGGCTTATTGTGGAAGGTGAAGAATGTTCCGTACAACAGTACGTTCGAGATTTAAAGCAAGATAGAAGGTATAGATTTTATCACGTTCATGAATTTTTATTAAATCCAACCGAGATGAAAATGGAATGCTATGTGGAAAGATCAGATAAGAGGTTATCAGAAGAGAAAAAGTCACTGGCGAAGATTATCATTGAAATCCCAGCAGAGTATGGAGCAAAGAAGATCGAAATAGATCTACTGGACTTAAAATTAGTAGATTTACGCGATGGGAAAACCACGATTTTCGGGATGAGTTATGATGCCTATGCGCATCCAACCAGCGAAGAGTAGGAGATCTGCTATGTATTGTAGAATCTGTTTAAAGCATGTTCGCTACAAAGGAGCTGGATCGATGGGTAGGTTTTCATCCCTTACGGAAAAAACGTATAAAATCCTAACAAAAGATGAGGCGTATGAGGAATTTCCTGAGTTGAAAACAACGATTGCAGAAACTCCACCCGACTACGTTTATCTTGCTGTATATGATCATCGCCCTACACCGCTCAGTATCCCGCCTCAGTTGATCGGACCGTATCCCAGCATGGATACAGCAAATGAGGCGATTAAACAAGCGACAGATCAATACCGCTCTGGATTAAGCCAAACCGAAAATAATATCGTTGAGTTTGAGAAGGTTTTAAGGTGTAAAGAAAAAGATGAGGCATGATGTCCATACTTAACGATGGTTTTAGTGGAAAACTTGATTAGGCTCATCATGGGATGGGTCTATTTCTATTTTCATTCAAAGAAGAACCTTTTTATAGATAATTTATTTTCATACAGGATATCTTTTTTTAATAGTTAGTTTTGCATTATAATGAAATTATACAGTACCCCACAGTGGTGCTGATGACTTGAGGAAGGTCACCATGGAGCTTGAGCTGGTCATTCTGATGATCACGCAGTGCGGTTGTTTGAACCCCAACTGCGTCCCCTGTCGACAGTGGGGGCGTTGCTGTGGCAATTCAACCAGTCACGGCGAGTCATGACCCTCGCAACAAGGTGACTCGGTCACCTCAATTCAAAGTCTGGTCAGTGTTTATTTACTGTCCAGGCTCCCGAATGTAATCAAAAAAATATAGATTTGAGTCGTCGGAAGACGGCTTTTTTATTTTGAGCGAATGTTCTAAATGGCAAGGAACATTCGGGAAAAGGAAAATGGGTATCCGTGTGGTTGACCATGATGATAAGCGTATTGGAATCGGTCGATCCGTTTTTCGAACAGCTGTCAAGTTCCTTCCTTGGGAGGCTGCTCACTTTAGCATATGGAGATTAATTCTTCCGACTGACTTTTCTGTACTCAGCATTCAAGTGATCTTAAGTGCTGCCAACTTTGCAATAATAATATATTTAATAACTCCTTTTATTAATAAAAAGACGAAAAATGTTTATGACTGGGTAGCAGGTACGGCAGTCCTATAACAAGACCAAACAGGGGAGTATCTTCAGGAAGATACTCCTTTCTTAGCATAAGGGTGATATTCACAACTATCAATTTTTCGTAGATTGGAATATGATTTGGCTGTCGGGGTCATTTTGCGTAGAGCTGAATCTACTCCAAACATTAAAACACAACTGGTAATTCCATTAATCCACGCATCAAATAAATGGGACGCCATTTCAATGTTTCAGCATCTGGATTCAGTTGAAGATTAGGCATTCTGCGCAGTAAAGTGAGCAGGGCAATCTGACCTTCCAGTCGTGCTAGCGGAGCACCCATACAGTAGTGAATCCCCATACCGAAGGCAAGATGACGGTTATTTTTTCTCGTAATATCAAATAGATCCGGATTTTGAAACTGTGTCTTATCACGGTTAGCCGAAGCTAAAGCTACTACAATCATCTCTCCCTTTCGTATCAACTTCTCCTGTAACCGAATATCTTCACCTGCCCATCGATTAGTCGCTAACTCTACAGGCCCATAAAAACGTAATATTTCTTCAATCGCAGAGGAGATAAGTTCAGGATTGCTCTTGAGTTTTTCCATTTGTTCTGGATGCTGCAACAAAGCGAATACACCATTTCCAATCAAATTAACCGTCGTTTCATGTCCAGCAACAATGAGCAAAAGAATCATCGAATACAATTCATTTTCTGTAAGTTTTTCTCCCTCCTCCTCAGCTTGAATCAAGGCACTCACAAGGTCTTCCGCTGGATCTTTTCGCCGCTCTCCAATCAGATGACCCAAATATTGAATAAAAGACTGAACCGTTGGGCGAGCCTCCCGCATTTTCTCGGGGAGGTTAGCAGCCTCAACTAGAGTGTCAGACCATTCCCGGAATAGATCACGATCTTCGCTAGGAACTCCTAACATCTCACAAATGACAATGATAGGTAAAGGGAAAGCAAATTCATCGATTATATTCATTTTCCCTTTGTCTTGAACCTCATCTAGTAAAGTGTCAGCGATCTCTTGAATTCGACTACGCAATTCCTCGATCATTTTTGGCGTGAAAGCTTTTTGAACTAAGTTACGCAAGCGGGTATGATCTGGGGGATCAGAGTTCAGCATAAGTTTAATGAATATATCCCTTTCCAGCATAGGAATCATCTTGTTTATCTGTTCTTGGCTCAACATTGCATATGGATTCTTAATAAGCTGATTGTCTTTTAATATTGCCTGTGCATCTTCGTATCGTGAAAGGAGCCAAGCAATTTGACCGTTAGGATGCAGAAAACGATAAACGGGCTCATCTCCCCTGAGTTTTGCGTAAAAAGAATAGGCTTTCCCTTTAAAGTCAGAAGAAAACAAATCGAGTTGAGGTGCTCCATGATTCTGTATTGACATAGTTTGATCTCCCTCTTCATGCTTACTCGCATTGATCTTTATTCCAAACGAAATTGGCAAATGTTTGGGTTGTGGTTGTACAGAAGGAAATAATATTAACGATAATCGCAAAAAACTGTTAGAAATATGGAAATCTTGATCTCTTTGCTACTATCGAAGCTTACTGCCTGCATCCCATGCGATCTTCCTGAATTTCCACGCAAGCTTTCCCGTTATAACCATATCAAGTCCCCATTTGTGCCCCCACACCAATCCACGATTTTTCCCCAGACCAATGCAGAAGAAATCCATCATCGATTTGTGAACAGGCGCGGGACGACCCTCCAGATCAGCCATCACGATTTTCCCCATTCGATCTGCCTGTAACCCACCTTCTGCGCATCTCATCCTATCTGCTTTGCCGGTTTTTGGATCGACAATTCTCGCACAGTCACCAATACTGTATACGCCCGGCGCCCCTTGGACGCGATACGATTCATCCACCAGCACTTGGCCATCAGGAGTAAGCGGCAAGCCTATAGTACGAAGGGCCGGATTCGGAATCAGACCAATCGTCCATATACATAGACCAACTGGCAGACGATCGCCATTGCTGAGCGTCACCACTCCTGTTTCCTCCCGCATTACCTTGCGGTTATAAAGCACTTTCACTCCACATTCACTGAGTATCTGATCCAGTTTTCGCCCAACTTTCTCAGGTCCTTCCATAAACAATCGTTCCTGTCCACTTAGCAAATAGACAGAAATATCGGACGGGTTCAGTCCGAGTGACGATGCTTCCTTTTGCATCTCCAGTGCCAGCTCGGAGGATGTCTCGATGCCACTGATGCCAGCCCCCGCAACTGCAACTGTCATCAGTCTCTTTCGTTCTTTCGGATTGGTCTCACGGACAGCTTGCCGTAGATTGGCACGCCAGCGCTCCTGGATGACTGCCGCGGTTTGCAGATCATTTAACGAAATGCCACCCTGATCAGGATCAGGTTGCCGAACGACACTACCGACCGCCACAACTAAAAGGTCATAACGAATTTGGGCTTGATTTCCTTGCGCATCCTCATATCGAATCTGCTTTTCTCCACTGTCCATAGACGTAACCGTACCTTGCACGAATTCTACTCCTTCTGAAAACTCATAATGCGTCCAAGGAATCGTAATCTCTTCCTCGCCCACGGCTGGCCGGAATAACAGCATTTTGCGCACATGACCAGGCTGCTTGTCCAACAGAACAAACCGAATTCGCTGTCCGTTCGCCATGTTCTGGGTTTCTTCCTTTATTGATTTGAGCGCTCCAATCCCCGCATGGCCGCCTCCGATAATGATACATGTCAAGTCGTTCATTACTCTTCAACCTCCTTGATTTTTAGGTTATAATAATAAACAACACGTTGTTCTTTACACTTTGAATTATAATTTTTGAAGCCGTTGTGTTCAATAATCAAAAAGGGAAGATGTGTTGTTTATGGAACACTATCTTCATTTGTGTTTGTTAAATTTTAAGGAGGAGAACTAATTTGCGAAAATTGGATACAGATTTGCGTGTTATTCGGACAAAAGATGCTATTCGAGAGGCATTTGTAGAGTTGATAGAGGAAAAAGGCTTTGAAGTCATTACGGTGAAAGATATTACAACAAAAGCAAAGATTAATAGAGGAACATTTTATGCACACTATCAAGACAAATTTGATTTAATGACAAGATCTCAAGAAGAGATTCTAGCAGAGATGGCCGAGATAGCTAAACATAACTTCCCAAAAGTTATTTCTGAACTTCATACTAACTCACCAACTTTAACGACTATTTCTGTTATCTTTGAATATCTAAATAAAAATAGCGGGTTTATGAAGGCTGTGTTAGGTCCAAAAGGAGATGTTACTTTCCAAACCAAACTAAAAGATTTTATATGGAAAATACTAATGGAAAAGAATCCAAACTACTTAGTGGAAGAGAAGGATTTACTTGTTCCAGGGCAATATTTGGTTTCTTATTTATCATCGGCCTACATCGGAGTGATTCAACAATGGTTGAATAGTGGCAGGAAAGAATCTCCTCAAGAAATGGCACGTATCATATCCACAATATCAATTAATGGTCCTTTGTATGCTGTTGGTCTAAAAAAGTGAATATTCTTAAAATAATAAAAGGAAGTACTTAAGAAAACAAGTACTTCCTTTTATTTATGTCTTAAGCCAGTAATGGGCACTTGTGTGCACTACAAAAAACCTTCCTTAACAGTAGAGCTGTTTACCCCCAAATAAACAAAATTAATGCCAATCATTCTTCTTTTAACTGACATATATTGATAATAGATTAAAAGAGAGGAGATATTTTTTGGTATGTATTTTCGATAAAGCTGCCGTTCAACCACTAGTGGACTAGCTGTTAAAACGATAATATAATTCTAATATTCTATAAGTTATAGCAGTTGAAGTTACCTATAAAAGAAGCTATTTTCAAGATGCGGTTTAGATCAATTGATCTATCCGTTTTTTTCCCATTTTGTCATGTGTTTTTTGTTTCTGGATTTTATAAATTAATGGAGATATTTCAACTCTTAATGAGATTTTTCATAGAAATGAGAAGGGTCGATATATCGAGCTAACCATCTTTTTTAAAATTTGGAATTCGGTTATAATGATCGTAAGCGCTTCCAACTGTAGGGAGAGGGGGCAATAAAGTGGAACCGTCGTTAAATAAGCAAGCCCATGTGAATGTCAACAAAAAACGATCTGCATCGCGTTTTGTTTGGTCTTTTCTGTGGATGGTCCTGTTTACCGCACTTTCCTTTTATCTCGTAGCTTACCCTCATTTTGCCGTGAAGACTACATTTTGGATTATACTCGGTGCTGCTGCCGTGCAAGTATTTTTACAGCTTTATACCTTTATGCATCTTGATGAGAAGGGGCATACACTTCCGATCATTTTTATAAGTTTAGGTCTGCTTATCGCTGTTATTTCAGTTGTTGGGTTAATTTTGATGTAAACACAAGCGGCTAATTAGTTAGCTGCTTGTGTTGCTTGGTAGATGGAAAGGGAACTGTAGATCGTTTTTAACAACGGTACATCTAAATCTGCCGGGGCGAGCCGAAGCAAGGTGCCATGAAAATGATCGGTTTCGATCGGCAGTCCTTTTTCCATGTCACGAAGCATGGAAGATTTCATTTCATCGGGGAGACTTCGCACCCGACCCATCGTTTGATTCCATACATCCGCATCTAGTGTCTCTTCTTGGTCTTTCCCAATTGCACATATTTCGTTAAGCAGGCGTTCATACGTTTCGATGCCATTTGGTGACTTGAGAATAGGACCAATACTGCTTCTTGTTAAGCATGTCATTCCAGCCATTGCACTGATAAAAATATATTTTTTCCAAATTTCATTGTTGATATTGTCACTGGATTCAGCAGATACGTTTGCGCCAGCAAATAAATCTTCGATCGCCCGGATGCGATCTGTTTTTTTGCCATCAAATTCACCAAAGACGATGCGGTGATGTGAACTGTAATGTTCTACTTCCCCTTTGGCATTCAGTGTAGATTCAATAAAACATAAACCGCCGATTACTCGCTCGAACCCGAAGAAATTTTTTAGTTTTTCAAAATGGGCGATCCCATTGAGTAAGGGGAGAATCGTGGTATGCTCTGCAACATAAGGAGAAAGGCTAGGGAGCACTTCGTCGAGATGATATGCTTTTGTAGTGAGAATAATTAAATCAAAAGGCAGCGCAGATTCCCCTTGGGAGATCGTAGAAACAGGGAAGCTGGCATCTCCATTTACACTATGTATAACCAACCCAGTCTCTAATTGTTGTTTTCTGCGTTCTCGAACAAAAAAGGTGACGTCAGCTCCTTTTTCTACGAGGCGACCGCCAAAGTAGCCACCAACTGCACCAGCGCCGACAACAAGGACACGCATACAGCATCCCTCCTATATAAATTTAACTTTAATAATGTTATTGTACATGGTTGAACGTAAAAGAACACCTTAATTTAGGATGCGCCGAAATGAAATTTTCAAAGAAAGGACTTATTTCTTGAAGGTTTTCGCGGGATTCATTGACCTATATA
Source organism: Shimazuella sp. NTD248 (assembly GCF_059510395.1). Taxonomy (NCBI): domain Bacteria; kingdom Bacillati; phylum Bacillota; class Bacilli; order Caryophanales; family Thermoactinomycetaceae; genus Shimazuella; species Shimazuella sp. NTD248. The sequence continues at coordinate 163,146 of NZ_JCAJZT010000004.1, forward strand.
AAATATCTGGATTCAAAAAAGGAGGAAAACCATACCGTTATAAGGAAAAATACAGAATGATCATATATAAGGAAATCGGTAAGAGTTGTTTTGGAGGAGGATGGGTACGCAGATGAATCCTAAAAAGATACTTGTAGTGGACGATCAATTTGGTATACGTATTTTAATTAAAGAAGTGTTTTCCAAAGACGATGTTGTCGTCTTTCAAGCGGCAAATGGAAAGCAGGCCTTAGATATCATTTCTTTGGAAGACCCCGATTTGATTTTGTTGGATATGAAAATGCCCGGGATGGATGGACTGGAACTGCTTAGAAGATTGCAATTGGTATCTTGCCGTTCCAAAGTAATTATGATGACTGCTTATGGAGAATTGGATATGCTCGATGAAGCGACAAAATTAGGAGCACTTGCTCATTTTACAAAGCCATTTGATATTGAAGAGTTACGATCGGAAGTGATTCGTCAACTTGTGTCATAATGAATGTTGTAGTGGAAGCAACATGATATACATAAAATGATGTGAATTTGTGGAAATTTATCAAAAGTGTAATGGATGAAAAGTACAAGGATAAAAACGTGAGAATAAAAGGGGAATTGCTGGGAAATCCAGCCTCTTGGTGTCAATTGAACAGCTGGTAAGTGCTCCGGTCAATCCAATTTTTCCCTACAAAAAAATAAAGGATGCCCTAAAACTTTGACCAAACTGTGTCATTGTACTAATATATAAGAAAGCCTGGCCGACCTTTGGGGGTTGGCTTTTTGCTGATTACATATAATAAAAGGGGTAATGAGAATGCCACTTGTCTCTATGAATGAGTTCTTACCTAGAGCAAAGAATGAGAAGTTTGCCGTAGGTCAGTTTAATATGAATAACTTGGAATTTGTTCAAGCGATTGCGGAAGCTGCTAAAGAAGAACAATCTCCGTTTATATTTGGTGCAAGTGAAGGTGCTATTCGATACATGGGAATAAAGAATGTAGTTGCTTTAGCCCGTATTGCGGCAGAAGAGTCTGGTGTACCAGTAGCACTTCATTTGGATCATGGGAGTAGCTTTGAAGTAGTGATGCAGTGTATTCGCGAGGGATTTTCTTCTGTTATGTTTGATGGTTCTCATTATCCGTTGGAAGAAAACATCCGCTTGACAAAGCAAGTAGTAGCGGCTGCACATGCTGTTGGTATTTCTGTAGAAGGTGAACTAGGAACAATTGGCGGTGTTGAAGATGATCTTGATGTAGCAGAAGAAGATGCATCTTTGGCCAATTCAGCAGACGCTATTCGTTTTTGGCAAGAGACTCGTGTAGATGCGATGGCGATTGCTGTAGGGACTGCACATGGTATGTATAAGGGTGAGCCAAAAATACACTTCCATATTATCGATGAAGTAAGCAAATCGATCGAAGCGCCAATCGTATTGCATGGTGGTTCTGGTGTTCCTGATGAATCGATACAGAAAGCGATTTCTTATGGTGCTGCTAAAATTAATGTCAACACGGAAAATCAAGTAGCTAGTGCAAAAGTGGTTCGTGAACTACTCTCTTCTAAATCTGACCTCATTGATCCTCGTAAATATTTAGGTCCAGCGCGTGAAGCGATCAAGGAAGTGGTCAGAGGAAAAATGAGGTTGTTCGGCAGTTCTCACAAAGCATAAAGAAAGGATCTGTTTTCATGAAAATCTTTTTAGATACTGCGCATGTCGATGAAGTAAAAGAAGTTGTACCTTTAGGTGTTGTTGCAGGGGTTACTACCAACCCATCCTTAATCGTAAAATCCGGCCGTGTTTTTGAAGATGTTCTTAAAGAACTGATTACATTAGTTGATGGTTCCATAAGTGCTGAAGTTATGAGCCCTAACGCAGATGGAATGATCGAAGAAGGGGAGCGGCTAGCCGCTATTGCTCCACAGATCACCATTAAGTGTCCTATGACCTGGGAAGGTCTGAAAGCTGTAAATCACTTCTCCAAAAAAGGCATCAAAACCAACGTTACCCTGGTTTTCTCCGTTAACCAAGCGCTCATTGCAGCACGTGCAGGGGCAACTTATGTCAGCCCATTTGTTGGTCGTCTGGATGATATCGGGGAAGAAGGGATTTATCTCATTGAGCAGGTAGCAGATTTGTTCCGTATTCATAACCTGCCAACCCAAATTATTGCAGCAAGTATCCGTAACCCTATCCATGTAACACAAGCTGCTATGGCAGGTGCACATATTGCAACAATGCCTTATAATGTTGTGAAAACGTTAGTGCAACATCCTTTGACAACTCAAGGTATTGAGAAGTTTGAATCTGATTGGAAAAGCCGAAAATAATTTCGATAGGCCCTGACACACTTTTGTGTCAGGCCCATTCTTTTTAAAACTGACAGAAAAAATGGGGTTTTCTAAGAAAATTGGAAGTGAAAAAAACTTCTTTGCCCACTATGTTCTCCTCACACCTCTCTCAAAAAAAGTAAGTTTTCTTTATAATTTCTCAAGTCCATTATTCCAAATTCACGCCGCATGTGTTACCTTACATAAGAAGAAGGGGTTGAAGCTATGGAACGAAGTTTATCAATAGAGCTTGTACGAGTAACGGAAGCAGCAGCCATTGCTTCTGGTAGATGGATGGGTTTCGGTAAAAAAATGGAAGCTGATGATGCAGCTACTACTGCGATGAGAAAAGTGTTCGATACGATTCATATGCACGGTACAGTTGTGATCGGAGAAGGTGAGATGGATGAAGCTCCGATGCTCTATATCGGGGAAAAACTAGGGACAGGATTAGAGCCTAAAGTGGATGTAGCTGTTGATCCATTAGAAGGAACCAATATTGTCGCTAGTGGTGCTTGGAATGCACTAGCTATCATTGCGATTGCGGATCAAGGATGTCTCTTGCATGCTCCTGATATGTATATGGACAAGATCGCCGTTGGACCAAATGCAGTAGGCAAGGTAGACTTGGATGCTCCTGTTGAAGATAATTTGAAAGCTGTAGCAAAAGCAAATGGGAAAGATGTAGAGGATTTAGTGGCTGCGTTGTTAAATCGTCCGCGTCATGCGAAATTGATCGAAGATATTCGCAAAGCCGGTGCGAGAATTAAATTGATTACTGATGGAGATGTTGCAGCAGCAATCAATACAGGTTTTCCAGACACTGGAGTCGACATTTTATTTGGTTCTGGTGGTGCACCTGAAGGTGTTTTAGCTGCTGTGGCACTGAAATGTCTCGGCGGGGACTTCCAAGGCAGACTGTTGCCAGAAGATGAAGCACAAAGACAACGTTGTATCGAAATGGGCATCACAGACCCATCACGCATTCTTCGGATGGAGGATTTAGTGAAAGGCGACGACGCAATTTTCGCCGCTACTGGTGTGACAGATGGAGAATTATTAAAAGGTGTTCGTTATAAAGGAAATATCGCAACAACGCAATCATTGGTTATGCGAGCAAAGACAGGAACTGTAAGATTTATTGATGGCACTCATCGATTAGAAAAGAAACCGAATTTGGTATTAGAGACCTAAGCTGCGAAAAAGTGGTGAAACTAAATTGGATTACACAATAAGTGAATTGGAAAACAAAAAGCTCACCGAGCTTTACAAACTGGCCAAGCATTATCAAATCCCTTATTACGGCCAAATGAAAAAGAAAGAACTTATTTTTTCAATCTTGAAAGCAAATGCAGAAAAAGATGGATTTTTCTTTATGGAAGGTGTACTGGACATTTTGTCAGAAGGATATGGTTTCCTTCGTCCTATCAATTTTCTTCCTTCCTCTGAAGATATTTATATCTCTGCTTCGCAGATTCGCCGTTTTGACCTGCGTGCAGGAGATTTGGTTTCTGGTAAAGTAAGACCTCCAAAAGAAAATGAGCGGTATTATGGATTGCTGCATGTAGAAGCTGTAAATGGTGCAGACCCTGAAACCGCTGGAGAGAGACTTCACTTTGCTGGACTTACCCCATTATATCCACAAGAGCGACTACTACTGGAAACAGAACCACACAAAACTTCCACTCGAATCATGGACTTGATTGCTCCCGTAGGCTTAGGCCAACGTGGTTTGATTGTAGCTCAGCCAAAAGCTGGGAAAACCATGTTATTAAAAGAGATAGCCAATAGCATTTCAGAAAATCGTCCTGATATTGAATTGTTTGTGTTGCTGATTGATGAACGCCCAGAGGAAGTAACAGACATGCAACGATCTGTGAAAGGTGAAGTAGTCAGTTCTACTTTTGATGAATTGCCAGAAAATCATATCAAAGTAGCAGAACTAGTACTAGAACGTGCTCAGCGTTTGGTAGAACACAAACGAGATGTTGTGATTTTGTTAGATAGTATCACACGTTTAGCTCGTGCCTACAACTTAGTTATTCCCCCGAGCGGAAGAACGTTGTCTGGTGGTATTGATCCTGCGGCATTCCATCGGCCAAAAAGATTTTTTGGAGCAGCTAGAAATATCGAAGAAGGCGGCAGCCTCACGATTCTTGCTACGGCACTAGTCGATACAGGATCTCGAATGGATGATGTTATTTATGAGGAATTTAAAGGAACTGGTAATTTAGAACTCCATCTTGATCGCAAATTGGCGGAACGCCGTATCTATCCTGCTATTGATATTCGCAAATCCGGTACCAGACGCGAAGACTTACTCCTTACGAAAGAAGAGTTGGATAAGCTGTGGTCGATCCGAAAAGGAATGAGTGATAACCACGATTTTACGGATGCATTTCTTCGCAAACTGAAAAACAGCAAAAATAATCAAGAGTTTCTAGCCTCACTAGAATCCCGTCCTGCCGAACGCAAAAAAGCCCATTAATCGATAACATACCCCCTGTTCTTCTCCTCTTGAGACAGATAGAACAAGGGGTTTGTCATTAGATACAGCGATTACAATTGTTTGTGGTGAAGGAATCGATAAGTACCCAATTTTTCCCTAGTGTATTTGTACAGCGTCTTCCTCTGTGCTGACATACTCTTCTTGTTCTGCCAGAGCTACGATGACGGTACACACAACAGCGCACTTGGTTTCTTACAGGGTTAGCGACGCGACGAAAACGATCTGGTCCATAGCCTCCGCCAAATTGATCTCTGCGAAACTGATCTTGTGGGTACTGTTGTGCTAACTCTGGGTCATATTCAAACGTATCGAAGTCCTCTTCAAAATCATCATCAAAATCATTGTCAAATGCGTTGAAATAATCATCAAAATAATCCATATATAGCCCTCCCATTTTTGGTTCCCTAACTAGTTATTCAGATAAGTGACTAATTGTTTGGACAAAGGCCTAAGTTTAACGGAAATAGGGGCAGGAAAGGGCTAACGCCGTTTTTCTCCACGCTTGTCTCTAGTTGAACATAGATATTTCTACCAAAAACTTTCATATGTTGTGGGTACCCTGCATAAATTGGAGTCATGGGTACCCAATATCATGGATATGAGGTGTTGTGATGTCTGGTAAGAAGACGCTCCTAGCCTCGAGTATCGGTGTATGTACAGTTTCGGCTGCTACTGCTGTAGCTTGGGCTGGTAACACAGATTCCCATCCGATTGTGGCAGGACTTCTAACAGCGAGCAAATCAGAAGGGAGAATTGCTGCACTTGATGCGAAGGAGACTCTTTATCAATCAGGAAAGCAACTGACCATCTCCATAGGAAATAAGATCACATATGAGGTAAACAAAGGGGATTCGTTGTATGCGATAGGACTTCGGTATGGAGTTCCCTATCAAGAATTAGCTGTGTTGAACAACATTGCCAATCCAAACAAACTGAAAGCAGGAACAAAATTAAAAATTCCATTAGCTGTTAAGGAGTATACTTCCAAAGGCGGGGAAATGGTTTATCAACTTTGCCAGCGAAATCGAATGTCTTTGCAATTGTTTTTCAAATTAAATCCAAAGGTAAATTTGTTAAATCCATTGGATACTGGACAGAAAGTTTTCATTGTTGAAAAAGAAAAAGTTCCAGTACCAGTTCCTCAACCAACCCCCAAAGAGCCGAAAATAAAAACGAAACATAAAGTAGTGGTGGTTAGCAAGCGCGACAAGGTTTCTGTTGGAAGTTTCCAGTTTCAATGGCCTGTTTCAGGGATGATAACCAGTAATTTTGGCTGGCGGCATGGCAGGATGCATAAAGGTCTTGATATTTGGAGCTCTAAGAAGTCGAAGCAGCCAATCAGTGTTTCACTCAGTGGGAAAGTAATCCAGGCAGGATATCACAACGGTTATGGCAATATGGTAATGATTGATCACGGTGGAGGATGGGTTACCCTCTATGCACATCTTAGCCGCATCTCTGTCAGTATAGGAGAGTATTTGGATACTGGCCAAAGACTTGGTTACATGGGAGAGACCGGCAATGCTACAGGATATCACTTGCATTTTGAAGTACATAAAAATGGTGAAGTGATCAATCCTCTTCGAGTATTAAGATAGGTATATAAAAGAGACATTTTCCTAAGGGAAAGTGTCTCTTTTTTGGTGTTAGGATGTAAAATACTCAATAATGCCCATTATAAAGCAAAAAGCGATGAAGACATATGCTGCCAGCTCTAAGTAGTCTGTCACACTTAAAGAAGCCCAGAAACCCTTTTCTTCTTTGGTTTTATCTGTTTGGAGAGGTTCATTTTCTGACATGTTTTTTCTCCTTCCTTTGATAATATTATTTCTCTTTCATTGTAAAATGAGTTCGTTCTCTCGCTCAAGTAAAAATTGGCATCCACATCGCCGTTCCTTGCAGCTTAAAGTTTAACATGCTATAATACTCCAGTGGATTTATACGGATCGATTGAAATGAGGTGACAATAGATGAAAGCAGCAATACACCCAAATTATAAAACGGCAAAAGTAACTTGCATGTCATGCGGAACTACTTTTGAAACTGGTTCTACTGTGGATGAGTTGAAAGTTGATGTTTGTTCCAAATGTCATCCTTTCTATACCGGTAAACAAAGAACAGCTAACGCTGGTGGACGTGTAGATCGTTTTAAAAAGAAATACAAAATCGATTAATCGTAGGCAAGCATACACTGCTTGCTTTTTTTTATGGAAAAAATTAGAGCAAGGGGTTTTCGAGTATGATTGCAATTGATTTTAAAGATTTTCATTTACATACAAATCAAGTGGAAGAGATATTGGTTGCAAAAAGTTTGGATCATGTGAAGCCTCTGCTTGAAAAAGTAGAATATTTATGGAGAAAAGGGTTTTATGCAGTTGGGTTTGTTTCCTATGAGGCCGGCCCTGCTTTTGATCCAAAGCTTATGGTGAATAAAGATAATAAATTACCACTAGCATGGTTTGCTGTCTTCCGAGAACCTGATCATAGGACAAAAAATGAACTTGAAGATTACCAAGTAGGCAAATGGAAGCCTGACTGTTCGCAGGAAACATATCAGCAAGCGATTCAGACGATACATGCTGCCATCGCAAGAGGAGATACTTATCAAGTAAATCACTCCATTCGGATGCAGGCTGAGTTCCACGGAGATGCATGGGGGTATTATAGGCACTTAGCGAGGTTACAATCCGGGTATAATGCCTATTTGGATACTGGAGATTATCAAATATTATCTGCGTCTCCAGAGCTCTTTTTCCGCTGGGAACAAGACCAGTTGATCACTCGCCCGATGAAAGGAACAGCAAAGAGAGGGCGTTATCAACAAGAAGATGAACTTCGGGCAAAACAGCTGCTAGCATCTGCAAAAGACCGCGCGGAAAACTTGATGATCGTGGATTTGCTGCGAAATGATCTGGGCAAGATTGCAGTGCCCGGAACCGTTCATGTTCCTGATCTATTTACAGTCGAACGATATCCTACTCTCTGGACAATGACATCTACCATTAAAGCAAAAACGCCACCCGCCACAACGTTAACAGATATATTTACAGCACTCTTCCCTTGCGGCTCGATCACAGGTGCACCCAAAAGAAAAACAATGGAGCTGATCACTTCTTTGGAGCAGTCTCCAAGGGAAGTATACTGTGGGACGATCGGATATCTGAAGCCAGGGGCAGAGGCAGTTTTTAATGTGGGTATCCGCACAGTTTTCATTGATCAGAAGCGAAGCAAAGCGACCTATGGAGTAGGTGGCGGGATCACTTGGGATTCCACAAGTGGCGGGGAGTATGAAGAGGTCATCACCAAAGCGAAAATATTAGCGTCAAAACCATATACCCATCAGTTACTGGAAAGCATTTGTTTGAAAAATGGGATATATCCCTTATTGGAGAAGCATTTGAGTCGCATGTCCGAAAGTGCAAATTACTTTGCTTACGCTTTTCCAGAAGAAGAAATAAGGTCACAATTGGCTTTGGTGTCCAGCAAAAACCCAGCTGGAGTATACAAAGTACGTCTGCTCGTTTCATCTGAGGGAGAAATAGAAGTACAAGCAGAAGCATTACAGGACATCGCACAGCCTGTCCTCACAACACTAGCAAAAACTCCTATTTCTAGTCAGAATATATTTCTCTATCATAAAACAACCAATAGGAAGATGTATGAGGAACAAAAAGCAGCTGGCTATTTTGATACCTTGCTGTGGAACGAAAGAGGAGAACTCACCGAGTTTACGATTGGAAATGTAGTACTAGAGTTAGATGGAAAATTGGTAACACCATACCGAGATGCTGGGCTTTTGGCAGGGGTAATGCGGGCGAGTTTGCTGGAATCTGGTGAAGTGGAAGAGAGAGTTATGTATCGAGAGGATTTAGAGCGGGCTAGTTGTATTTGGTTAGTTAATAGTGTTCGTGGTTGGATAAAGGTGAAATTAGTTTATGGTAAGTAAAGACTATGATTTTTAATTTTTTATTCATATATGAATGGAGTTCTTGAAATAGGAGATCACTTTAATTTTAATTAAGAAATTAACAAGAAAAAAAGGCCATATAATGTGGCCTCCTCTTTTTATAGAACTAAATGTAATCATAATTGAAATTTGCTATTTTATTTAAGTTGAAAATTAATATGCAATTTATATAGAACTTCTATAAACAAAGAAGCGTATTGTAAATCGGGGTTGTGCGGTGTTTCTACACCGCACAACTTTTTTTACTGAGATCCCGCTTTATTAGGAGCGGGTGGTACTGCCGTCTTCAGCCGGGGGCTCCTTGCCCTCCTGCTTGGCGATCTCGGCGGGGGCATTTGCCACGTCCTGCCTCACCTGAGGTTCCAGCGACGAGTTGCCTGCGACAGCCGCCGAATACCAGTTTGCTGTGTTCTTGTCTTCGATAGACATTTTTACAGCTCCCAGTCGGTTGTGAGTGGATTCCGTTTACCACTCCCAATCCATATTTTATATAAAAGTATTATACATTTCAATCTTCTGGTTTTGAATATAGATAGGCGATTTCAGTAATCCATGGGTTTTCTCTTTATTATTATGATTTATCCTAAATAAGTGTTGATTATATCGGGGGTTGTGCGATAGTTTGCACCCCGCGTAACCTTATTTACCGAGATTTCTCAGCTACCCGCGGTGTGTGACACCTTCTTCTGCCTCCGGAGGCTTCGGGCTCTGCTCCTTATGCATGGCCTACCGTGCCAGATATGGTCTCCCTGACGCAAAAAAAGATTTTACAGGACAATTATAAACGGTGGAAATCGCAGGAAATAACTGGTGTTTAGTTTATGAAGCTTCTAAATTTAAAGAAAAACACTTTTTATAAAATCCTCAAGGAATTTGAAAACGCACAAGGTGATATGTTGGAGGTTTCATAATGGATATTGAACAAAGTCACCGTTTTGAATAACAAAAAAATGGAGTGGATACAACATTGAAAAAATTATATAAGAATGGTTAAGAAATTCACCTCTGTTTCATTCCCATCAAGAAGCGAGTAATTATTTAAAACAAAAGTTTAGCAGTGATTTGTTTTTTTGTCTTGGCGAGGGTAATGAAGTATATCACTATCATCTTTTATATGACTAAGACATCTATGTTAAATATCAAATTCAATTGGAGGATGATGATGAATATGAATATAACAATCTGGAAAAACCTTTTGATGAAACATATCAGCACATTCTAATAAAAGAGAATGGGGATATCGGTATTAACTGTAGGCGTCCTAGAGGGTCTTTCATCCATCACTGGGCCCATTCATTTGGTAAAAACACTTCCATAAATGAGTAAGGTACTGATTTAAGGGTAGAACCAGCATCAGGCGCCTGAGGGGTAACGTAACCATATAATGGAACCCGGGTAAATCCCGCATTTTTTCCCATCCCCCCGAAATAAATAAGGATTCCATTAAATGGAACCTATGTGACTGATCGCAGCAGGAACCCTGTCACTGGGTGTAAAAGTAATGAATCGATCCCAATCCCTCCTATATTTCAGCGTGTATCGCATTCTTTTTATTTCTATACTTTAGTCTTTTTCCCCAAGGTTTTAAGTAAGTAGCAGCAGTTATGAAAAGTAAAATTCCAAACACAATTATGATTCCAGTAAATATCATCTTCTGACTTTCGAGATAGTCAGGATTTTGTGCGGGATGAATCCCCTTTTTAGAGAGCATCATTAAGGATTTATGAATCCAAGAACCTATAAAAGTACTACCAAATAGGATAGTTGTTAGATTACCTACCCATTTGATTATTACCCAGTAATAGGTCGTCAAACCCCATGTTCCGATAGCTAACCAAATCCCTGTCGTCAAACTCCCAAGTGCACCAGGAATAATTAGAAACCAATCAAATGACTCCATGAAATAGTGAGCTGCATAAATAAATTCACGGTCATTTGCACTCGTTGTAATAATCGTCAAAAACAAAATTCCCAAAACACCTGTGAAATACATAATTACAAAAAGGACATGAAAAAAAACCCACCATCTTTTTTGTTTTGCATTGATTTTAATTAATTTTTTTCTTCCAAGAATCAAGATTGGTACCGTCAAAATAATTACAGACAATAATGTCCAAATAAGACTCATTAATAATTCAGCCATCCCACTCGCTCCAGTACTAGTTTTTTGGTATCTAATGAATTAATAATTCCATTATAAGAAAACATTACTGACACCTCCTGTCAGCAATGTCGAGAAAGATATTTTTGCAATACCTGTGAAAATAAATGAAGCTTTTCTTTGAGGGTTCTCTTCACAGAAAACACGCCATCTCTTCTATTTTTTTTTTCCTAAAGGAAGAATAGCGTTTTTTTCAGTTTGAGGAATTTTAACTTGATGGGCATGGGTTCTGCCGTGGAAATACCCCTTAAAGCTGGAGATTGTCCACCTCAACGCCCATCTTGGAAGCCTCGATGTCATTGAAAGTTTGGCCGATGGACAGACTTGCTCCAAGATTCATTTATCCAGTTGACAAATGAATCATACGCCTTTATAAGAATAGAAAGAGAGAATGGTCAAACTTTTGATCTCGTACATGATTCTTTTTATATCCTACATCTAAAAGAGGATTCCATAAAAATGGTCTTTACCATTACACATGATGACCCTATGAAAATGATGGAAGATCAAGGTTTTTCATCAGCTGAGTAGTAAATCGTATCAAAGGTCTGATCGTCGACCACTAGCTATTCAATGAGGCCCAGTAACAGAGTTCATAACATTACAGTAATTGGAATTTATCTGACTGATTATAGCAGCAACCCTGTCACTGGGCCTCTTACTCCCGGTAAGTTGTGAGTGGATTTCTTTTACCACTTCTGTATATGATTCTAAATAAGGTTAATATAAATCACATAAATGAAAAAATAATATTAAAAATATTGAATTATTAACCTTTGGAGTTTAACATATGTATTTGATTTTGTAGAGAAACATCAGTTATTTCATATAACAAGGATCTAAAATGTAAAAAAGTAATCATTGCAAGAGATTGGAACTAAAAGATGTGAATAAAAAGTTGGGCTGGATACTCGTGATAGCATCCAGCCTTTTCAGCTCAGAAATCGTCGTCTCCAGTCTGAGGGTCACCGCCAGAGGACGGGACATCGGTGGAGAAGCTGCGATTGTCTTAACCTGATCGTCTTCTTTTTCATTTTATTTTTTTTTCACACCACGAACTAAAATCGATTTTAAACAGAAAGTATCAACTGCCCCATCAGTTTTATAGGTAATAGAAAAAGTATCTTTTGCTGAGGTTGATGCGGATTGAAATAAATGCTGCAACTTATGTTTTGCTGCTTCTGGTGTAGCAGAACGGGCTACCCAAGTATCATAATGAAGTGGAATAGCCCATTTAGCGATTTCTTCATAGGTCAGCTCATTTTTTCGAAAGAAATCCCTCCATTCTGCCAAGGAATATTCTCTAACATGAGAAGGATCACGTGTCTGATCGACTTCATTCACAAATTGATCCAGTTCTTGATCATTTGGTGCATAGTGATCTACTAGCAGAAATACTCCACCTGGTTTTAATACTCGACTGATTTCCTTCATTGCTTTTTCAATGCTGGGAAAATGATGAGCGGCAAGCCGGCAGGTGACAACACAAAACGTTTCATTTGCAAAGGGAAGTGACTCCACATCTCCCACTTGAAAGTGTACATTTTCTACTCCTTTATCTTTGGCAAATTGATTCGCAACGTTTACCATTTCAGGAGTAACATCAACCCCTATACATTGCATGGCAATATCGGCAAAGGCTATTGCAGTGTGTCCTGCTCCTGCTCCGATGTCTAACAGTGTTTGAATACGGGGAATGCCAACAGCATGTTTCATTTTTTCTAAATCTTTCCCTGCTGCAAATACTTTATCATCTCGATATTGCTCAGGATTTTTTGCAAATTGTTCAGAAGCGGATGTCATCCTATTTCCTCCTATGCAATGGATCATTTTTCCTTATTTTATAAGAAGATTGTTCATAAGTCGAAGATATAGATATAATCAATACCATAGTTTTTACCTATGGAGATGGTCAGCATGGAAATGCGCGTTTTACGTTATGCATTAGAAATATATCGACAAAAAAGTTTTACCAAAGCGGCACACTGCCTGCATATTGCACAACCCTCACTCAGTCAGCAAATTGGAAAGTTGGAGAAAGAAATAGGAGTAACTTTGTTTTATCGGACAAGAAATGAAGTAGAGCCTACTTCCGAAGGACTCCAGTTTATGAAGCGGGCAGAGAGGATCGTGCAAGCTCATGATGATCTTCTGCGTGAGATGAAAGATCATAGAGAAGGGATTGGATCTACCCTGACCATAGGAACTCCTGCTGTCACAGGAGGCTATGTTTTGCCTCCGCTTATTCAAATGTATTTGGAAACATACCCGCAAGTTGAAGTAAAGCTAGTAGAGGATACACCAGCGAAATTAGAGCAGTTGATCATCGAAGGAAAAGTAGACCTTGCAATTCTGTCATTGCCTGTAGAAAATGAAAAAATAACTACTCAACCTATGGTGACAGAGCCGCTTTTTTTAGCGGTGCCAAGAAAAGAACAGAGTTGGATGTCGGAAAAATTACGTAATGTGGTGCAGCATGCTGGAAAAAAAGCGTATCAAACAAAAAAGATTAATATAAAAGATGTCCAAGAAACACCTTTTATATTATTAAAAGCAGAGTATGGTTTTCGTCGTATCGTATTGGATTTGTGTGCGGAAGCTGGTTTTCAGCCACGAGTTAGTTTTTTGACGAGTAATATGGAGACAGCCCAATCGTTTGTAGTTTCAGGCTTGGGTGTTACGATTGTTCCATTGATGGTAACAAGAGAGCGGACAGATATGTTATATTTTCTGCTAGAAAGGGAGCTGACTCGTACGTTGGTTTTCGCCTATAAAGAAGATAGATATTTGAGTCATGCTGCACGAACTTTTATGGATATTTATGAAACGAAGACGAGTATGTAAAGAAGAAATATACAACTGTTGATAGATTATATTTTGACTATATTGAATTGTGTTAATATAATAATACAAGATGGGAGAGGCCCATCCAAAGCACCCCAAGGAGGGTGTATGTTTATGGTTACGACGGACCTCCAGGCCAGCCGATGGGCCAAAGGAGTCGGAGACTGGGGCTGGAACCAGTGGCCGTCTCACTCTTTTTGGGCAAGAATTATAGCATTGAGAGCGAGAAAACCCACGGTTTTAATCGTGGGATGAAAGCGAGTGTTGGAGGTGAAGGAAATTTTTTTACCAGTCCAACTTTTGAAAAAAGCAATTTTACAAACAAGTATTCGCATGGTGATATATGTCTAGTCGCAACAAACGAAAACCAAGTTGTTCGCGGCAAGGAAGAATTCAATATTCGTAAACCGTGGGGCATACGGGGTTAGCTTGGTAATGAAATAGTCATAAGGCTATCGTCCCAAGAATCCAACGGCTTTAGCTGTGTGGAGTTGTCAAGATGTTGCTTCCATGTCTTGGGTAGAAGAAGATAAAAAATTGCATAACTAAAAACTCCGTTTATCTCAAAAGGATAAACGGAGTTTTATTATGAAGTTGCAACAGTTCCCTCTGACGGTGCATCAGCTAATGTTTCTTTATTGCTAAAAATACGTTTCCACCAGACAGCTAGTTGACGGTAATCTTTATCGAATAACAACATACATTCACAGCCGATCATCACCCAAGAGAAATCCACAAGTCCCATGGAGACCGCAATTCCGATATGGAGGAGACAAGCGGAGAAGATGGCAAAGTATTTGGTATATCGATTGAGCAGTAAAAATGGAAATGCTACTTGGAAAATGGTCGTCGCATAGGTTGAAAAAATTAACAACGGTTCGTATTTCCATAGTAAATCATTTATCCCTGGAGTGTAGAATTCTTGCACACGGCTGGCATAGTAGAGAGCTGTACCATTTTGCCACAGTTCGCCCATGATTTTATAGCTGCCAGAAGCAAAATACATAAATACGAGCTGAATCACACAAGTAATCCATGCAAAGTTATGAATGATGGCTACAAAATCGCGGATACCTTGATTGTCGCGAATTTTGGCAAAGACCTTCTTTTTACGCCGTTTTCTCCACCATGCATCTACAGAGAAATACGCATTTGTTTTGGCAAAGATCAAATAAACGAGCAAGAGTCGCAATACATTGTCTCCACCGTGGGTAATACTGTAATCCCGTGTGTAGATGGAGAACATCAAGATGGCCATTAAGACTCCCATAATACGGGTTTGGAAACCGATGATATAGAGTATGCTGACAGCAATCCCACCGAAGATGACCGCGTTCACGACCCAAAGGTCAGGACCCAAGTCAAATAAGGTATGTATGTTATTGCTTTCTGTAATTTTTTGATAGGCTTCATAAGAAACGATTCCATTTGGCCCCCAAAGCAGAAATCGAGTGGGGATATTGAGTGCCAGCTCATACAACATGGCAACACCGAATATAATGCGAACCAAACTCAATCCAATCAGAGATTGTTTGGTAGTGAGAAAATTGATAAGTCGGTTGATCATGTTTTACCACCTCCTGCATTTACACTGGAAGGTTCCCACCAGTTGCTAGGG
Organism: Shimazuella sp. NTD248; assembly: GCF_059510395.1. Classification (NCBI taxonomy): domain Bacteria; kingdom Bacillati; phylum Bacillota; class Bacilli; order Caryophanales; family Thermoactinomycetaceae; genus Shimazuella; species Shimazuella sp. NTD248. The sequence continues at coordinate 178,552 of NZ_JCAJZT010000004.1, forward strand.
TAATAATAGATTTTTCCTGCTGAATCAGGCTTGTCCCTATTTGCATAGTCAGGAAATTTGTTAATCACCGCACGCAGCTGTATTTTGTTAATAGTTCCGGGAACTGTAAATTTCTTCGTGTCTAGTACATATTTCACATAAGTCTGCATGGAACGAAAAGCGCTTTCTTTATCTTCCTTTTCTCCCCATACGAAGTCACTGATCAATGAACTTTGAAATTCGGAGAAGCGAGCATTTGTGGAAAAACGATTGGATTGCAGTTCTCTGATAACAGGTAAGGTGATACTTTTCCAGTCCGTTTCTCTTGTAGCTCCTTGGTTATCAACGTACTGAACACGGATATCCAAGTTAGCTTGCTGGCTTGCAGGATTAGGAGCAAATAGTTTCCAATTTTGAGTAAATAACGGATTCATATAGCCAATTATCGTATCCCAGTGTTTGCTTTTAAATGGATTTGCGGGGGATAAGTAGATAAAAGTAAAACTAAAATGAACCAATAAAACGATCGACAATATCGCACTTGTAGTAAAAACGAGTATTTTTCGTGACAAGGAGTTCTCTCTCCCTTTTCTTAAAATAGCGTAATATAAAAATAACACAAATTTGCAAAAGGAAGTAGTAGAATGAATATGTCAAGTATAGGCAATCCGCTAGTTTTAAAAGTAAGGAATGCGGGAATTCAAATAATGGACAAATTCAAAGGGGATGACATCCTATGTCAACCGATACAAAAATAGATGCGACAGGTACATATGTGCTATTTGATGGGGTATGTAATGTTTGTAACAACTGGGTAAAGTTTATTATCAAACGTGACCCCAAAGGAATTTTTAAGTTTGCCTCTCTACAATCAGAGGAAGGTCAGGAGATCTTACAAGCTCATAATCAAAAAATCTCACTAGATTCTATCGTATTTGTTCAAGATGGAAAAGTATATACGGAATCAACTGCTATCTTGCAGATATTTCGAAAATTAACAGGTATGTGGAAAGTATTGTCTGTGTTTCAAATCGTGCCGAAATTTATTCGAGATTCATTTTACCACTGGTTTGCCAAAAATCGCTATCGCTGGTTTGGACAGCAAGAAAGCTGTATGATCCCTACACCTGAGATACGTCAACGTTTTCTATAAAGAAAAAGACTTAGATTCTCATGAGGAATCTAAGTCTTTGTTTCTTTCAATCGCTTACTGAGCAAGATGTGAACCCAAAAGAGCGATCAATCCTAATATAATGTTATAACTTGCATGAGTGATCATCGTGAGCGTAGTACTGTGACGTTTTCGAAGTATCCCCAGAGTAATGGCGAGTATAAATACGATGAGGGTAGCGACGCTCCATCCATAATTGGCATGGATCAAGGTAAATAAAATACTTGTATAGATCAATCCAAACTTTGGGAGCATCGCACCACGGAATATCAGTTCTTCTCCTAATGCAGCAGCTAATCCTAATGTTAAAATACCAGGTATCGTTCCAAATAATGGTCCTAACTGTTGATTGGTGATTTTGTCCACATTTGGGTCAATCCCAAAACCTATGATGCTGGCTATTTGTTCTAATAAAATGTTCACAAGGACAAAGCCGATGGCAAACGATATGCCTATAAAGAGCATTTTCCAAGTTGGCCGGATAAGACCAAGACGAGCTAATGTTTCTTTTGTACCTCGTTTTTGGAGCCATCCGACCCCAAATAATGCGATCAAAGCAAGCAAAATATCTTGAGTCCACAAGCTGGCTATGGTTGTTCCCTCGGTTGTATTTTGGATTAGCTGTTCTAGGGAAAAAGCAGTTAAAATATAAACATGAAAGACAATAAAACTGAGACTGAGGGAAATCGTATGTACATCATTATCAGGTTCTATCGATATCGAATGACTGATCAGTCTGCGTATTGGCGGGATAAAGACCAATAGTGCAGCCACAGAGACGATGAATAGTGCTAAAGACTGCAAAACATCCTTTTCATGGATGCGATCCAGATGTAAAAGTGCGGTTGCATTGGAGATAGCCACCAGCCCATATGCAGCGATGATAATCGTAAAAATAATACGTGTAATCCATTCATATAGTTTAGGATGGGTATCTCGGTGTTTGATTCCAAACTGGAGAAAATAATAGACAAGTAAAAAAGGCGCGACTTGCAATGCAATATCTAACACAAATGGGGTCCCCTTCTAAGATAGATTTGATGTTCCTTTCCACTCGCTTATAATTATGTTACAATCAATTGACTTATGGTTAAAAAATGGGAGTGAGAAAAAATGCTGGATCGACTCCAGTCCATTCATAATCGTTATGAAGAGCTTAGTGCATTATTATGTGAACCTGAAGTGATAAATAATCCAAATAAATTACGCACATATTCGAAAGAGCAGCGTGATCTTGAAGCACAAAACAATGCCTACTTGGAGTATAAACAAGTAATAGAAGGCCTGCAAGAAGCTAAGGCAATGTTTGAAGAAAAGCTGGATGACGAGATGCGTGAACTCGTTAAAGCAGAAGTCGATGAATTGTCTGAACAAAAAGAGCAATGGGAAGAACAAATCAAAATTTTGCTCCTTCCAAAAGACCCGAATGATGATAAAAACGTGATTGTTGAAGTCAGAGGGGCAGCAGGTGGAGACGAAGCTGCATTGTTTGCTGCTTCTTTATATCGGATGTATGGACGATATGCGGAACGCCATGGTTGGAAAATAGAAGTTTTAGAAGCCAATTCAACTGGACTCGGCGGGATGAAAGAGGTTGTGTTTTCTATTCAAGGCCAAGGAGCTTACAGCCGTCTAAAATACGAAAGCGGAGCACATCGTGTACAACGCGTACCTTCGACAGAGTCCGGTGGAAGAATTCACACCTCTACTGCTACTGTTGCAGTATTGCCTGAAGCTGAAGATGTAGAAATTGAGATTCATGATAAAGATTTGCGGATTGATACATTTTGTTCGAGCGGCCCTGGAGGACAAAGTGTAAATACTACCAAATCGGCAGTTCGAATCACACACATTCCTTCAGGTATCGTAGTATCTTGTCAAGATGAGAAGTCGCAAATAAGCAACAAAGATAAAGCGATGCGCGTATTGCGTGCTCGTCTTTATGATATGAAACAGCAAGAAGAGATGGCAAAATACGCAGATGCAAGAAAATCTGCGGTAGGTACTGGAGACCGCAGTGAACGTATTCGTACGTATAATTTTCCACAGAGCAGAGTGACAGACCATCGGATCGGTTTGACTCTGCACAAGCTGGACATGATCTTAGATGGTGATTTGGAAGAAGTCATCGATGCTTTGATCTTACACGAGCAGACGGAGCAATTAAAATATGCACAATAACACCATCCGGGAAGCCTTTCATCAGGCTTCCTCTTTTTTGAAGCAAAAGGGAATAGACGGATTATTTGAGGCAGAGTGGATGCTTCGCGAGTTACTAGCAGTTGATCGAGCGTCTTTTTTTCTTTTGTGGGACAAGACATTGACAGAAGAACAAACAGCTGTGTATCAAGAATGGGTGGAACGCAGAGCATCTCATGAACCATTGCAATACATTTTCGGCAAAGCCGATTTTTACGGCCGGCCTTTTCGTGTTACACCTGATGTTCTCATTCCTCGTCCAGAAACAGAATTGTTGGTGGAGCATGTCATCCATAAGGCAGATGCTCTCTATGATGATCTGCCGATTCGTGTGGTAGAAGTAGGTACAGGCAGCGGCTGTATTGCCATTACGTTGCAGTTGGAACGCCCTCACTGGTCCCTTACTACTATCGATCTATCAGCAGATGCACTGCGAATTGCGAAAGACAATGCAAAACTGCATGGAGCAGCGGATAAAATTACTTTTTTACAAGGTTCTTTTTTAGAACCTGTGAGAGAAGAAGTCGCTGATGTCATCGTTTCCAATCCTCCTTATATCCCTTCAAAGGTCATTGGTACATTGGATCAAGAAGTTAAGCATTATGAACCTCATCTTGCCTTAGATGGAGGGGAAGATGGAATATATCCCTATCGAAAAATCATTTCTCAAATAGCGAAAATGCCTGCTAGAGGAAAGCGATTGATAGCATTTGAGATTGGAGATGAGCAAGGAGAGCAGGTAGCAGATCTTGTACAACAATTGCCTAAAAGTAAGGATGTAAGAGTATTACAAGATATGAATGGCAGAGATCGGTATGTGTTTGGATTGATTGATTGAACAGAGTTTAGACAGGAGGATATTATCCTGCTGTCTTTTTATGTCTTGTAACTTGTATTAGGTAGTGTTGCTTAGGAAATGATTCATATTCGTATACTTAAGTTGGAACAACGAATATACCCAAATATGGGGTTCAGGGGAGATACATGTAATTTTAGAACATAAGCTGTTTAATATTTCCATGTGCAATCTAGACATAATATCTAAAGATGAACCTTGTGCCAGTCGATGGCATGCCAAGTTTATCTCTTTGTGGGAGGATGCACCAGTCACTGAAACCGCGCCTGCGGTTTGGCGATCCGTCATCTGCTTTTCCTCCTTTCATAAGTTTGCCAAATCTTTCGTGATGAAAGACCGGATGGAAGTCTGCCCGCTTTCGCATAGGATGATGTTGTTAAAAAAACGCAATCCTTATTCATTCCATTACAGAATGACGTTTGCTTTCTCCATCTTCCTTTACCTCCAGTTTCATCAGGTCGACTTACGTCTTCCCTTCCTTTACAGGGAAACTGGAGGCTTATCACGTTTCACATCAGTACACAGATGGGGCCTATCCACCGATGACTTTCGTGTCTGCGTCTAGGGAAATAGGAACCCTAGCTCCTAACCATTTACCTTTTGGTTCGAGCCCAGCATCTTTGGCTCGTTGTGTATCACGACGTTTACCAGCAGTTCACTTACGTTAACCATACCATCTATCCCTAGCTCCTAACCGCTTTGGTGCTAGCAGTCATGTTAAATCCTTACGGTTTAGACATCATCCTATGGATGCGGCTACATTGTCCCGAAAGCTTCAAACCTTTAGATTACTCTATACGCATGTTTCGGTAGGGAACTGAGAGCAGAATCTCAGGTGGAATCGAAATGTCCCACAGCTACTGATGCGACTTCGTGTCGCACCCTAAAATTACACGTATCTCCCCGCAACCCCATATAGAGGTAAAACGGAGGAAAATAGTAACAGGTCACTTTTGTCATCAAATATAAGATTAATGATATAAAATTTAATATAAGGGATATAAAAGGAGGGGAATATGGAAGTTTTTGAACCGTATCTTGCTAGGATCGACAATCCCGAACACCGCTATCGGACAGAGGAAATCTTATCGTGGATTGCTACGAAATACCCTCATCTCAAACGACACATTAAATGGAATACACCCATGTTTACTGATCATGGCACCTTTATTATCGGCTTTTCCACAGCAAAGCATCATCTAAGCATTTCACCCGAAGAAGCAGGTATTACGAATTTTGCGGATGATATCACCCAAGCTGGCTATAGTGCTACCAAAGGCTTGTTCCGAATTCCTTGGAATGAGCCAGTAAACTACGAATTGCTGGAGAAAATGATTGCATTTAATATTCTGGATAAAGCAGAACATACGAATTTTTGGCGGAAATAATACATCAATAAAAGGGGATGACCCAAAAGCCTAAATAGCAAATGGACTGGGATTTCCAGTTTTCATGATGGAGTACCACCAAGGTGTTACCTTACATGATTCAGTAAAATGGGTTGCTAGAGCTTGTGAGAATGGCAAAGCAATTTATATTGGTTGTTTCACCAACCAAGGAAAATGCCATATGTGTTAGAGAATATTTCTATTGATATGAATGATCAGGAAACAAAAAAGTTTACGGAATTCATATTCCGTAAACTTTTTTATATCCAAAAGGTTGCATTCGGTTTACAGAATGATTCATCCAACGCAATTTGGCATGCCTCGTCGAAGGTGCCTATATAATATGCAAATTTTTTAGGATAAGCATTTTGATAAATCATATACGATCCTTCTCTTTGATTATAAATGGGCTTTTCACCTAAAAAATGTGTACGAATCCTTTGATTAATAGGTAAATATCCCCAGGCTATGTGTCGGGTAGGTCAGGCTCCTTTCAGAGCCGTTCCCCCCTAAGAACCGTACGTGAAAGTTTCCCGTCATATGGCTCAAGCCTTTCAAACGTTCTTTGAGGAACGCGGTTTCTCAACGGTTAGATTAAGGTTATGAACTTGTCTATGGCAGTTAGGATGTAGAAGGACTCTATTGGGGTTCAGGGGAGATACATGTGATTTTAGGACATAAGCTGTTTAATATTTCCATGTGCAATCTAGACATAATATCTAAATTGTTTAAAGTGTAGATAGTGCTATATTGAAGGTACCAGCAGTAAGTCTACTTTATGAGCGGAGGAGCAACTGTGTCTGAGAAAATCGTGAACGGTGGAGTATCCCTCTATGGTTTCATGGTTCTCCCTGATCCGCTCACTCTCTGGCGGGGTGTTGCATGAAAAATGCATAACACCCCGCCAGAATGCTTTTATAGAGATAAGAACCACCGTTTTAAGATTGATTGGTAAATATTCCTATGTCTCATTTTTACATGTATCTCTCCGCAACCCCTAATGCATCAAGAAAAGTTCCTATGGGAATGAATAGAAGTAACTTGAATCAAAGAGCGACTGAAAATGGAAAATGAAAAAAGTAACTTTTTACTCTATATGAACAAATTCACTAACAGAAATATCCAAATGTAATTTTAAGCAATAATAAGTAAACGTTTTACTTCGGAAAAAGGTGCTCCTTTCTAAGCTTGAGCATAAATCCATTCGGTGAGTCTCTGTTTTCGCTTTCTGTGAAGAAACGAAAGCCCTTGCGAAACGTGGTTATGTCCCGCTCGTTCGCAATAGATGTAAGTGAGCAACAAGAGCAAGAGAAAACGATGAATCGCAGTAACATCTCGAATCTGATAACGATCCATGGCAAGCTTAATGAAGAAGCAAGGATTCCACAGATAGCGATACATCGGTACTCAAAAACAATCGAAGGGATTTTGGCATCACCAAATAAATTTCCCCTCTGGCCAACAGAAGAGAACAACCGCATTGGGGTTGTCATGTAGGGCCTAGAAGAACCAGCAGCCATGTCACAAAGTGTGATTTGCCCAAATAAATGACAAGAACGTCTACTGATAAATGGGAGGATTTTTGATGGAAAAGGTACTTATTCTTGGTGCAAGTGGTCTTGTAGGTAGTGCTTTGATCGAAGAATTGAAAGTTAGATTTGAACTGTATGGGACGTACTTTTCATCGTTATCCAATCTCCCCTTTCATCATCAGTTCCAATTAAATGTTCAGCAAATCGGGAAGATGAAGGAAATGATACAAGTAATTAAACCTGACTTTGTGATTTCTTGTTTAAGGGGAGATTTCGATCATCAATTTAAGTTTCATGAAGAGTTGGCTAAGGTGTTACGAAATAATAGTTGCCGTTTGTATTACTTTTCTACCACAAATGTATTTGATGGAGATCTTTCAAGACCCCACACAGAAATAGATATACCTATTTCTGAATCAGATTATGGGAAATTTAAAATAAAATGCGAGAATATGCTAAAAAAAATATTGGATGAGAGAGTGATGATTATTCGAATTCCCGCTATATGGGGAAAAACTTCTCCCAGATGGAATTTAATCAAAGAAAGCATAAAAAATGATAAAGTAATAGATGTATATAGCAATCTTGTATGTAATAATCTGTCAGATGCTCATCTAGCAAAACAACTACGATATATTATGGAGAATGAGCTAAAAGGAATATTCCACTTAGGTTCAGTAGATATGGAAACACAGGGAGAATTTTTCGGGCAAATCATAAGTAAACTTGCGAGTGAAAAAAATATATTGCGACATGTTTTATATCAGGATAAAGCTGATAACTTTTACTTTTTTTTATATTCTAATCGTGAGGATATACCAGCATCTCTACGATGTACAAATAAAGATATCATCTCGTACTTGCTAAACTATTGACAATTCTGTTATATCTATCTGTTATTTACAAGAAATTGAATAAAGGGGCAATCATAAGTATACTCGGATTATACAAGTTAAAAGCAAATTCTCAGAATTGTGGGGAACCCATAGAAGAGGAGCAATACGATGTTTGCTAAAATTGACGCCATGAGGGTGCAGTTACAAACACTTCGACAAAAAAATAAAATTCATCCCGAAACAGAAAATAGTATCAGAGAGAAGTTTATCGTAGATTGGACCTATCATTCGAATGCTATTGAAGGAAATAGCCTTTCTTTGATGGAAACAAGAGTAGTATTGGAAAGTGGAATGACAGTTGGCGGAAAATCGCTCAAAGATCATTTAGAAGCTATTGATCATAAAGAAGCAATCCTCTATTTAGAAGAACTCGCCCAAAAAGAAGAAAGACTGAGTGAGATGCATATCAAACACTTGCATGCCATCGTACTTGGACGGATTCGACCAGCGGATGCTGGGCGATATCGAAGTGTACCTGTGACGGTTGGTGATCATATTCCGCCACAACCATGGGAAGTACCAATTCAAATGGAACAGCTCATCCAACAATACCACGATCAGTGGAGTACCCTTCATCCTTTAGAACAAGCAGCTTACTTGCATTGTGACTTTGTCCGCATTCATCCTTTTATCGATGGAAATGGACGGACAGCAAGGCTCATTACCAATCTTGAACTAATGAAACATGGCTTTCCGCCTGTTATTTTGCCTGTCGAGGAACGAGTTTCTTACTATGAAACGTTGCAAAAATATGATGATACGAGGAATCCCGCTGCTTTCTTAGCTTTATTTACTAGATTGGCTGAAAAGTCTCTTACCTTTTATTTATCGGTTTGCAGCCCTCATTGAAGTTATGAATAGGAGAGGGGATTAGCGATAAGGGCTATTACAAAAGAATACAAATATACCCTGTATCTAAAAAAAATTCATGGAACTACTAATCCCATGAATTTTTTTTAGACGTTTTTAGTTTCTTAGAAATTTTCTGTGTTACTTTGCTAGATGAACCAATTAATGCTGAACAAATGCTGAATAGAGTTGTTCTAAAATCTCTTCTGGTGAATATCCCCTTACTTCCCTTTGAAATAAATAGAACTCGCTTCTTAAAGTTGTGAGTAGCATGTCTGTTTTAAAGACGCTGTTTTGGCTGCTTTCTTCCGTCATTTCATCGAATAACTCCACAAAGAATTGGTGTAATTCTTCGTATAAAGGGCTCTGTGTTCTCTTTTTCGACTGGTTAGTCGAATCGTAATTTTCTACACCTTTTAGTAATTGTGATTTCGTTTCTCTAAAGCGAATGAATATATGGAGAACCTCTTTTAATTTTGCAGCTGGCGACTCCTTCTTGTTATCCTTCAAATATGTTTCAATATCTTCGAAAAACAAAACGACATTATCTTTCATTAAATCTAAACATAATTCCCCTTTGTTTCGATAACGGCGATAGAGTGTTCCAGGACCGATCTGAGCCTCTGTAGCTATTCGATTCATGCTCACTTGTTCTACACCAAATTGGTCAAATAGTCTCATTGCCGTTTCTAATATACGCTGACGATTCTCAGCAGCATCACGTCGTTCGAGACGATTATTTTTTTTATCTAAGTCTTTCATGATCTTCACTCCTAATACGCTGACAGACATTGACAAACGGAGAGTTCTCCTTTTATAATAAGTGATAGAGTTCTCCGCTTAAGATTATCTTAATGAAAAGAGGATTGCAACAAATGGAAAAGCATATAGAAAAAGCAGCACTTTTGGTCATGGATATGCAAAATGGGATTGTATCTCGTTTCGCTCAAAACAAAGAATTGTTAGTTCCAGTTCAGAAGGCTGTGGCAAGTGCACGTGAGCATAATATCTCGGTTATTTTTGTACGCCTTGGATTTAGTGAAGGCTATCCTGAGATAAGCCCGCAAAATAAGACATTCTCAAATGTTTCCAAATATGGAGGAATGACTACTTTAGATGAAGCAGCGCAAATTCATGAATCGGTTAAACCTGTTGGAAATGAACCTATAGTTACGAAGTATCGGGTGAGTGGTTTTGCCGGAAGTACGCTCGAAATGATCCTCCGTTCCCAACAAATAAATACGCTTATTCTCAGTGGAATTGCAACAAGTGGTGTGGTGTTGTCGACATTGCGTGAAGCAGCAGATAAAGATTACGCTTTAACAGTGTTGAGTGATGCTTGTCTTGATAGCGATCCTGAAGTTCATCGTGTCCTAACGGAGAAAGTATTCCCTCGCCAATCCGAAGTTATCACCGTCGATTCTTGGATCGACACATTGAATGAAGTCTAGGGTACTACTGAAGGAAGGAATAGTTTTGAATACATCTAGAAATAACCAATTTAATCGAAAACTTATTGCACCGATGGTCTTAGGCTCGATATTGAATCCTATTAATTCTACTATTATTTCCATTGCTTTAATTCCCATTGGGAGCGCATTTGGTGCACCACCATCGCAAACAGCTTGGCTTATTTCTGCTCTATACCTAGCAACAGCAATCGGTCAACCAATCGTGGGAAGATTGGTTGACATTTATGGTCCAAGGCCACTTTTTTTAATGGCGGCATCTCTTGTTGGCATCTCAAGTGTAATGGCGATTTTTTCTCCTAACATCTGGTGGTTGGTAGTTTCCAGAGTGCTACTTGGTTTGGGAACTTGTGCAGGCTATCCGACTGCAATGTATCTTATCCGTACAGAAGCAGAGCGAACTGGAGAAGAAAGTCCCACAAGTATTCTTACCATATTAGCTATAGCCACCCAAACGATCGCTGTTATTGGCCCAACATTAGGCGGTTTTCTTATTGAAATGGGTGGTTGGCAAAGTACATTTTTCGTAAATATTCCTTTGTCTTTGGCTTGTCTTCTTTTGGGTTATTTTCGTTTCCCGAAGGTGTCAGCAGTTTCCGATAGGGAGAAGAAAAAAAGAATGGCAATTGATTATAAGGGGATCGTACTTTTTATCATTACTCTGATATTCGGTTTACTCTTTCTGATGGGTCCGACTATAAAGAATTTGTACTTGTTAGTGATAGCAATCTTTGCAGGCATCATTTTTGTCTTTTTGGAGTGGAATATAAAAAATCCGTTTATCGATATTCGATTATTTCGAGGGAATTATCCCTTGTTATTGACTTATGCTCGTGGTTTACTTTCGTCTACCGTTACCTACAGTATTCTTTATGGATTCTCTCAATGGCTGGAGAAAGGCAGGGATTTACCTCCTGCAAAAGCAGGCTTATTGCTATTGCCTATGTTTTTAACAGGGATCATTGTTTCTAAAATCACAGAAAGAAGTCTTACCATACGTTTGAAGTTGATTATTGGAAGTACGGTGCAGCTCATCGCTATTGCTCTGTTGCTGTTTACTAATTCTACAAGCTATCTTATTTTTCTTGTAGCGATTGTTCTGCTCTTTGGGGTGCCACAAGGTTTGCTGAATTTAGCCAACCAAAATGCAGTCTTTTTTCAAGCACTCCCAGAGCAGATTGGAGCTTCTGCTGGTTTGTTACGAACATTTATGTATATGGGTGCTATGATTGCATCTGCGGCAAATGGATTATTTTTAAAATCAGGTGCGATGACAATAGGGATTCACCAAGTCGCTATTTTGTGTGGTGGGATTAGTTTTATTCTTATACTAATAACGCTGTTCGATCGTTCCTTGTTCAAAATCGGAAATAAATTAGAAACGGGTAAGTAGAAAAAGCGCGCCGCCCCGCTCAAACCAAAAGTCTGAGCGGGGCGGATGGTCATCGCTTGGTCTACTGTCGAAGACGCCAATGCCTCCAACGAGTGTATGATAAAAACCCAGCTTTCCAATAAGGAGTATAGGTGATGTCAAATGTATTGTTTTTTAATGTCGCCAGAGATGGTCATGTAAATCCAACAATGGGGATTGTCAAAGAATTGGTCAATCGAGGAGAGAAAGTGACGTATTATTGTTCTGGAGAGTATCAGGATCGCATAGAACAAACAGGTGCAACCTTTCGTGCCTATGAAAAAAGATATAAAGAAACCACAGCGCTTGATATCCCTATAGCTGGTATGGCAATGATCTATTACATGCTTCAGGATACAGAACATAGAATTCGTACGATCTTGCCTAAGGTACAAGAGGAAGAGTATGACTATGTGGTGTTTGACAGCAGTTGTGCTGCTGGTTGGATCATCGCAGATATTTTGCAGCTTCCTAAAATCTCATCTTGTTCCATGCTGGCGATAGAACAACGAAATACGAAGGTGGATCGGAAATCTTATACCGAAGCAGATAGGGAATACTTGCTTAAATCTAAAGAGATATTAAATGATGTAAAGAAAATATATGCTTTGAATTCCATGCCTGTACATGATTTTAGGCGTATCATGTCTTTTCCGGGGGACCTTAATTTCGTCTTTACATCGAACTATTTTCAAAAAAATGCGGAACAATTTGATGAAACATTCCGATTTGTCGGCCCCTCTATTGCCCTGCGAAAAGATACAGAAAACTTTCCATATGAAAAGCTACAAGAGAAACCAGTGATTTATATTTCAATGGGTACGATTGTGAATCAGCAAGCCGAGTTCTACCAAAAATGTTTCCAAGCGTTTGCTGGTATGGATGCTAAAATTGTCCTTTCTGTTGGGAAGAACACAAAGATAGAGGAGTTAGAAACTATTCCAGATAACTTTATTGTTCGCAACTATGTACCTCAACTAGAAATACTCCAGCATACAGATGTATTTTTCACACATGGCGGGATGAATAGTGTGAGCGAAGGGTTGTATTTTGATACACCATTAGCTGTGCTGCCTATATCCAATGACCAGCCGATGGTTGCCAAAAGAGTGGAGGAAGTTGGAGCAGGTATTCAGCTAGATTTCCACCAAGTAACACCAGCTGTTTTGCGGGAAATAGCAGAGCTGCTATTAGCTGATGACATATACAAGCAACATGCCCAAAAAATAGGGAATTCATTTCGAGCGGCAGGGGGGTACAGAAAGGTTGTAGATGATATATTTGAATGGAAAGATTTTATATTTGATCGCACAACACCCTAATCTACCAGATACCTCTTCTAGAGATAAAATCAAATAAAGTAATTAACAAAAATAGTTACCCATCCTAAAAGGAACAACCCTTATTATTTGGTTGTTCTATTTTTCTTGGAATTTGTTATTTATCAACTACAGGAGCATTATTGATAATCTTCATTGATTTTTCTTTCAAAATAGAGAGTTCCGCTTGATCTCTGTAAGGGGAAGTGCATATTTTCCATCTCTCAAGTGCTAAAAGTTCCTCTTTTATATTACCGACTGCCGTTGTTGTAAAATAAGCTGGTTTATATCCCGATAGAAAAGCATCAATGGAACTAATTTTGGACAATAGTACTCTCCCTTAAATTTAGAAAAAAATGTGTTTTCCATAATGCAGTTAACGATATATAAATAGATGATAACAAGAAGACTAGTGCTAGTTTGATTAAGACAAACTTAATGATAAACTTCATTTAATTTTCCATGTAAATGTTTAAGTACTTCATAATCTCCATGTGAAATCAATATTTTACCATATGATGTATCCAAGATGGTTGGGTGTTTCTTGGCTGCTGGTTGATGATATCTTTTCCACATCCAAGTGATATCTTCTAATATATAGGGTATATGTAGAGAAAACATAATACCACTAACAGTTGCACCAATGGTTTGATCATCCAAATGATCCGTGTTCATTCCGTTTTCTTTCATATCCCAAACCTCAGAGAAGAATTCTACCGATTTCGGAGGGAATCCTAGTACTTTTCCTAATTTGTAACAATATTCGGTGGTATTTATTTTCAACCCATTCATAAGATTTATGTAATATTGTTTGTCTTCTTCGGTTTGAAAAAATAGATAGCCATCACCTAGTATATTGCTGGGGAAAAGGTAAGGATATCCTTCAGATAATAAACGATCAAGCCAAAGTTTTAACCTTGGATTCCCTTTTTCATTCCAAAGACATGTCCTTTTGAAATCCATTAACCACGTATCTTTCACTTTCTCAGAACCCTTGCTTTGTGTATAATGAGCTTGATCGAAGATCGAACAGCTCGTGTGCAGAATTGCAGGAGCTGATGAGCCAACCCACCAAGCAGATAGGAGAGACTCATGTTCAATCTCACCACCCAGGACGGTCCGGACTCCCGCGATCCCAGCGAGATCGAGTGGTCCGGGAAGCAGCGTTGCGCCTTGGTGCCCTTCGAGCTTGACGAGAAGGGCGTGCCGGTTAACCCCATCGAGCCGGGGCTACCTGAAGGTCGCGGCGAGTTGTGGCACTGGGGTGAGGCGGTTACGGCCGACGCTTCCGTGATCATCGTCGACGACGGGAATCGGCAGCTGTTGATGATCGAGCGGGGCGACGGCCACGGATGGGCTCTGCCTGGCGGCTTCCTGGACAAGGATGAGACGCCTCGACAGGCGGTGGTTCGTGAACTGGAAGAGGAAACCGGTCTGATCCTGCCGGAGTCCGAATTCGACATGCAGAAGGGCCGGTACGTTTCCGACCCCCGCGGGGGCCGAGCCGCTTGGATTGTCACCGTCCTCGGCGTGGCTGTCCTCCGCACCGACACCCCACCCGAGGTAATCGGCAGCGACGACGCCCGTCGGGCGCTGTGGCTTCCCGCCAACGACTACGCGGATCTGGAGAACGCTATCGCCAACCTGGGCGGTCGCGTCTTCGCCCCGCACGTCGACATGCTGCGGGATCTGCTTGGCTGACATGGTTCCTTGCGCCCCTTGAAACCAAGTTTCAAGGGGCGCACCCATATGAACTAATTAGGGGTAGAAGGATTACCTCCACCCCTTTTAGGAATAAACAGACTCATTTTAGCACCTCCCATTGTTTTCTATTTTTTAAATTTGTCAACATTTTAAATAATATATAAAATAATTACAATATCAACATTTTCTGATTATTTTCCCGCAGATTTGCTGTTTTCCTATTTATGAAGTCCAATATTTGCATTTTCCGGTAGACTGGGATGTGGATCTCTGTAAAGAGAACAAAAAACCCTCCTACTGATGTAAGAAGGTTTCGAATTATTAGCTATCTGGTTCTGGATCACCTTTTGGGTCATAGTACAACATATTAAGCACCGCCTTCTTTTCAAGGGATAATAAACATACAAAATTCCACTTAATCTGGTTCTGGGTCACCTTTCGGGACATAATACAACACTTAAACACCACCTTTTCTCCAAGCTTTCCATGCTTGATCTTGATATAACTTTGACTTGGTTTCATTCCCAATACTACTATAAAAGTCACTTGTCATGATGTAAATATCTACTGGTACAACGTTTTCACCAACAGAATCGAGTATTTCTTTTACTTTTTTAAATGACTCATTTGCTGATGATTTCTTATTTAATTTAAGTTGTACATTTCCTAATGTTGCGTAATTATTCAATTTTATATCAATATCATTGGATTTATCGCAGTATTCTACAGCATTTAACAGTTGTTTTTCTGCTTCCTCATACTCTTTCATTTCGATTAATAATTTTCCATAATGATAACAAGTGTCAGCAACAAGAAAATGGTTTTTGGATACAAAAGCTAGTAAATCTAAAGCTTTACGATATCGAATTTTTGATTCTTCTAGTTCTCCTAATACAGATAAAATATGGGCTTTTGTTGACCATACAGAAAATAATCGCCTATATGATCTATTTTCCCATGCTTTTGCAAACCCTTATCGACATATTTAAGAGCTTTTAAGGGCATTCCTAGTCGTACTAATAGATTAGCATAACGTTCATAAACCTGAATTTTTAAATTATCTTTGAGAAAATCTATCATTTCTAATAAGTGTTCCAAATACTGACATGTTTCTTCGATTCTACCCAGTTGTTCTAAATAGAGTGCTTGATTGAAATACAAATACGTCTTGTAATATTTTCTTTTACCATCATCTACAAAGCAGTCAATCGCTTTTTGGGTGATTTGCCAAGCTGTTTCGTAATCATTACTCTCATAAAAAGCGATACGTGCAAGGTCGTTATAACAAATAGGAGGCAGGTTAGAATTTGATAGATTGGGACATTGGTCAAGGGCTTTTAATGTCAACTCCAACTGTTTTTTTGCCTTGCCATATTTCTTTTGTTCATAATAGGCACGATCTCGTAAGAAAGAGGCAAATGCACTGGCATCACGAAACAAATGTAAGTCTGAGAATTCATCTATCCGCTTAAGGGCGGTTTCAGGAACAGCAGTTAAGACATCTTCGATATGCTGTAATTCCTGCATCACACCTCTTTCCCGCTCCATCATTTCATCGATAATCCCAAATAATTCTTCTGCTTTCCCAAGAAACTTCGCATATTCGATGTATTTTTCATCGGCAACCGTTGGCAATCCTCGTTCGATGCTGCTGATGGTGGTCGTTCCTATTCCAAGGGCATCTGCCATCATTTGCTGCGTTTTTCCTTGTTTCTTTCTCTCTTCAAGTAAGACAGGCCCTACGATATCTTTTCTCATTTTGCCATTCTCCTTTTTCCTCCGTAATAGTTAATAGGTTTTCCGGTGATTTTATCTGAATTTGAAATAAATTACAAATTGATAAATAAATAACAAAATAAAAGTGAAAATATGTTGTTATTGCTAAATATTATGTGAATTAATAGACTGTTAGTAAGAATTTCACATATGGAAATGGCGGGGATGAGATGGCTTTGAAGCTGGTCGTAGAAGGAGAAAATGAAAAAGTGCGGGATTTTATCAAAGAGATTCATAGTTATAAAACATATCGTTTTTACGATCGATCCAACTACTTTATTAGCCCAGTAGAAATGCGGGTGGAATATTATTTTGATGAATCACGATTTTTAAAAGAAGAAAAACGAGATATCAAAAGGGTTTCGTTAAAGGTAGATGAACAGCAAACGATTGAATTTGATTTAATAGATTCCAAGGTTATCGATATGAATGGAACGATGCTTATTATCGGTAAAAACTTTGATATTTTTGCATGATGATTGCTTGCATTGAAAAAATTGGGGTTCTAACATGCTTCTGAAAATCATTGATATTCTATTGATCTATTTCTAACTTCTATTTTTCTTTTATTCATGTAAAATAGATTTATCTTAATTTAACGGGGGTTTTTATTTGATGCGTCTTACATCTTTATTACTCTCCTTGACCCTTATCGTTGTTCTCTTATTATTTCAAACCGAACAAAGCTATGCTAAATCGCATCATTCCTATCACTCCCATACTTCAAGTATTTCCCATGGTAACGACATCAATGGAGACAGTGGAATTACTGGCATATTTGTATATTTTTTTCTTGCTTTCATTATTATCGTTTATGTTGCTGCGACATTTATCAGACGAAGACGGCATTGACATAGTTGTTATACAGATTTTACATATAGCAAAAACCGTATGAACTATTATTTTCATACGGTTTTCTTTATGTGAACAAATGTTATAATCGAGCCCGAGCAGCTGCGGGTGCAGTTGCTCAGGTGTCCTTGATGAGGGACATCTACAGGAGGAGTTTCCTGTGACTCAGCTCGTGGCGGCGGGGGCGGCTTTCTTCAGAAGGATGCCGTTCAACTCGACTTCGCCATTCGGGTACACAGAGAAGAAGTGCTCGGTGTTCGGGATGTGGAAGACCGTCATTTCCCTTCCCGTGATCAGGTCCACTCTGGGGACGGGATCTCCAACCGGGTACGGTTTGACATCGTCATCGATGTCCACGAAGTACAGATACCCTTCGAAGAGGTAGACACCCGAGTTCGGGTACACCAATTCGTCATCCGAGACAGCGACTCCCAAAAGCTCGTTGATCATGTCAGCCGACACAGGAACCTCCTGTAGGTGGTGGTTATTGACTTATCTTTATCATATTTTTTTTATGATTTAGTTGCAATAAATTTGATGAATTCCGATTTTTATAGAGAAAAAATGAGATGTGGTAAGTGATTCACCAAAGATAGATGAAATCAAACGATTGAGTATGATTTTCGATATTTCAAAGTAACGATAGGAATGGAACCATGTTGATAATTGGTAAAAACTTCGATATTTTTTCGTAATTTTTCGTTTATTAAGTGTAAAATTATGATAGACAACAAGAGAAGGGTGAGATTATGGAGATAAAGGAAGTGGAAAATAATATTTCCAATATCCGAAAAACACGACAATTATGGGATGAGTTTGCATTTGTCCAAAACGATCAGTTAGAAGATGTGAACTACCAGAAAAGATTTGTATTGGCAACCGCATTGCAATACGATCATCTACCATCAGATAAATCATTAATCAAATATTTACTAGAACAAGAGGTGGAGGGCAGGCAGAGTGATCCCTTCCAAGGAAACAGCGATGCACTTATTCTGTTATCGTATCTACTGGCTTCTTACCGAGAAGTAGAAAATGTCTGGCTATTTGAAAAAGCGAAGTATGCGAATTTTGATACATACTGTGGATATGATGCGGAGTTTATTTTTTCAGCAGGGGTAAAAGTGACATGTGAGTATATAGAGGAGCAGCAAATAACAGAAGACAACCTTTATTTATGGGAGCATCGAGATCACCTTCGGGGGATGTATACAGAACAATCCATAGACTTGTTTCTCGAAGGGATGGAGAAGAGATACCCAAGAGAAAAAGAAGACGAAGATATAACTACTCACCTCGAACAAGCTGTTCTATCAAAGGATACCATTGAGGCAGAGAAGCTATTTGTCCAAGTGGAAAACCAAGAAGAACAAAGTGATCAAGAGTTATCCCATTATACAGAAGATGCCGGAATTATAGAGAAGGCGATTCACTATCAAATTAGACATATAGAGGAAATAGAAATTGATTGGGATAGAGTAGTTGCTATTCACCAACTTGTTAAGCTCTATATTTCTGTGGAAGACTATAGGAATGCATTTTTAACCGCAAAAACATGGGGTAAATACTTGAGGAATTTTCAGGGCTGGAGGGAGACGGACTTAGGGAAATCGTTGACTGAGACATGGTTTGACATAAGCCTTGAATTTTATTTGCAAAAGAAAAAGAAACTAGCAAAACAGAGCTTTTGGCAAGGGCATTATCTGTTTCAGAAGATCCACAATCCTTCTGTGTCCTTATTGGAAAAGGGAAGTAAATGTGCAGAAACGTTGGTTAATGGGAGACGGCAGCGTAAGTATAAACGACTGTTAGAAAAAGTCAGGGTGTAGTGTTTGATATAAAAAACGTTAAGGCTAGGAGTCTTATCGTTTTTTTATTGTTTAAAAATGCTTTTATTGCTTTTTGAATAGGAGAATTTGATTTCATATTTTCCTTTTGATGTGATTCAGCTGGTAACAAATTCATTTGTTCGTGTCCCAGCAATAGGTATCTGTACAAGTTCTGAAATAGCCTCACCAATGAAACAGGGACTCATATAAATAAAAATATGATCAAAGCAGAAAGGAAACTTTAAATGACTATCTATCATGGGACAGATGCTTCACTTAAAGCAGATATACAGAATAAAGGTTTGACACTGGTGAGTTTTTGGGCGCCTTGGTGCAGACCATGCCAGATGTTTGCTCCTATTCTTGAGGCATATGGTGCAGAAGAGAAACGGAGAGTTAAAATTATAAAAATGAATGTTGATGAAAATGTAGATACATTTGCGAAGTTCGGAATAAGGAGTATACCTGCCGTCGTTTTGTTTAAAGATGGAAAACCGGTAGATAAGGAGTTTGGAATACTATCTAAAGAAAGTTTGAAACGATTTATTGGGAGGCATCACTAGGTGATAGTGTAATACAAAATATTAACTTCATTTAGATCAAAAATGGCACCAGTCCAAGTCGATCCGCAGATGACTTGGATTGGAAGTGAGTCATGAGCTAGCTGTTAGACCCACTGTTCTCCGGATTCTGTGACTTGGAGAGTGCCTTGTTTGCATCTGCACTCTCCTGCGACTTGCCGGCAGGAACCCTGTCCTTTACGGCGTTCACCTGCAACGCCATGTGGGCATCGGTCGCTTCATCACTCGGCATATTTGCCTCCCTGTGAGGAACACATCTTGGATCATTTGATCCTATTTTATTATATCGATTTTTCGGATAGAATAAACCTGATTTTATAAAGTATTCTTTCATAAAACAAACACCTTCTTTTACCGATATCCGATAGAAGAGGTGTCTTTTTATTTCATGTAATATAAATCTATATGAAGATGGAATTTATGGTTAATTTTAGGAAAGATGGTGGAAACTTCATAAAAAACGCTATATCGGATAACAGACTATAACTTCTTTTTACTATTCGTCATCCCACTGGATATTGTACTGATATACCCAGCGGTTTCCTCGTTCTGCAAACAGCGGAAGGACAATGGACAAAATTCGATCTCGAATCCAGGCGGAAGATGGTGTCATTTCTTTTTTATCATCCCCAGCTTTCCGACCTTGAGCTATAATTTTTTCTACGCGAGGCCGACGCTCTTGTTCAAATTGCTCAAATACGAAATCCCATTTCCCGGGAAATTGACGAATTAATTTGGCAAGGTACATAGCATCTTCAAGTCCAAGCGATGCCCCTTGTCCAGAATTTGGACTAACCGCATGTGCAGCGTCACCGATCAGCACGACTCGACCCTTATACCATGTTGGAAGTGACTGGATGTCATGTACATTTCCTTTCATAAACGCCGGAGTATTCGCGACCAGTTGCTCTATCGGCCCATGCCATCCTTTGCACATTTCAAGCAGTTCTGCTCGCAATGTTTCGGTTGGGATGTTTGCCATCTCTTCTCTTGTCCATTCCGACTCACGTGATAAATTGACCCACCAGCCGATGGTTTCCTCTTCTTCACAGAAGTTTCCATATCCGAAGAATCCTTTGAGTCCAAATATCATATGAAGTTTATGATCGGAAGGATCAATCGCTGGTATGCTTGATTTGGGCGAAAATCCAGCAATCCATTGTAAACCTGTATATTCAGGCTTCGGACCATTTGGAAGAATGGCTGCTCTTGTACGGGAGTGGATACCATCGGCACCAATCAATATATCCCCTTGTTCAACTGTACCATCCTCAAAAAGTGCTTCTACCTGCTCGTTTTCCCGATCAATGAGGTTGACAAGCCTCTTATTGTACTTGATTTCGATTCCTTGTTTGTGTACTTCATCCACTATAACTGTATGCAAAGCAGATCGTAAGATGTTGAGAGATGGCTGCCCAAATTTTTCTCTCATATTTTTATTTATCCGTGCTAATATTTTCCCTTTTTGATTACGAAAACATAGCTCAGAAGCAACGGAGCCTTTTTTGATGATTTCATCTGCGATACCTAAAGCTTGAAGTATCTTTAAGCCATTAGGAGCAATTTGCAATCCTCCTCCAATATCATCACGATGCGGGTATGCTTCGTATATCGTAGCTGTCCAGCCGATTTCCTTGAGGAAGAGCGCCATAGCAGCACCTGCAATGCCTCCGCCAATAATAAGAGCATGATTTGATGTTGACATAGTGGAAACCTTCTCCTTCCCTATTATGTTTATGACGAGTGAGATTGGGAAAATATTTGTTTTATCTCTTGGAGCCACTCATCATTCCAATCTAACTCTTTGGTTCCTATATCATGAATGATGGACTGCACCCACTTTAATTCTGCTGTGATAACTGCTTGTTGATACTCTGTTTCCAGTAAAAACAAACGTGGAAGATTGATCTGCTTGGATTGCTGAAACTGATCGTCGATTTGAATCTGTATCTCTTCAAGTGCTCTAGCTCTTTTTTTTAACTGTTCTAAAACAACTTCAGGTGGTAAAAGAGCAAGAAAAGAAAGCACAGCTGGGAAATCTAAAAATTCTTGTTTGGGTGTAGACAGCATTTCTTTGATCCAATGGAACGCGATTTTCTTCCCTTTATCTGTTATTTCATAAACGGTTTGATCTGGTTTCCCCTCATTACTCGTTTTTTCTTTTGTAACGATGGCTTCATCTCGATGTAAGCGGTCAATGGTTTGATAAATACTCGCTCGATGACGGACATTAATGACCTCGTCTTTTCCCCTTTCCTTAATTAATTGCTGCATACGATATGGATGCATCGGTTCTTCGACTAAGAATGAAAGAATGGCTAAGGCAATCGGTGATCTTTTTATTTGGGTTTTCATAGTAATAATATTACTAGTATAAATATGACTATGTCAAGATAACGAATATATGGCTCAAAAAGATTTGTCATCAAGCAAAATAAAAACGCTTGATCTATGCGAAATCAAGCGTTTTACCATATTGTTATAAATGGCTTACCAAGGTAATACTTCATCTTTGTGATAATATCCACCTGTAGGTCCATCCTCTGGAAGCATGGCTAGACGAACAGCGGTTTCCGCGCCCTCTGAGATATCTAAATCTGCATGTTGCCCCCCCATATCTGTTCTTACCCAGCCTGGATGACATGCATTTACTTTCACGTTTGTCCCTTTTAATGCATTAGCCCAAGTAACTGTCAACATATTGAGAGCTGCTTTGGAAGCTGAATATGCAGGAAGATTTCCTAATCGCTCACTGTTTGATAAAACAGATGCAATCGAACCAAAGATACTCGATTGATTTACAATTCTGCCATTGGGACTTGCTTTTAAGAGAGGCAGTAGTGCCTCTGTCAATTCATAAACAGCAAACACATTGACTTCAAATGTTTTACGCAGAGTATCTATATTTCTACCTGTACGATCTAAGGAAACTCCCGCATTATTAATCAGAATATCTAGCTCACCATATTCCTCTTTTATCCATTGTGCAACAGCAGTAATATGATCGCTATTGGTAACATCTAATTTTACACCATGGGCATCTAACTGTTCTTTTTGCAACGTTTTAGCTGCTTCAACTGCATTATCATAATTTCTGGACGCTAGAAGCACAGTGATGCCTTTTTGAGCAAGTTGTCTTCCGATCTCCAAACCTAATCCTCTATTTGCTCCTGTAATTAATGCTACTTTTTTATTCATCGTTCTCGCCCTCTCTTTTGCATCATTTTTAAATTTGGTTTTTCATGCACCTGATTTACCTTAGTGTTTTACTAGAAATCAAAATTATTTCATCCATCCAACAGAATCTTTCTTTTTGAATATGGCAAAAGAAATACCTATAATTCCTATACCAAAAGCTGTCATGATACTGCCTAGTAAAATCAGCGATGGGATAAGAGTCCAATTGAGCATCAGGAAACCCACACCCAATGTAGGTAAGGACATACCTAGATAAGCCAAACTATAAAAGGTGGAGAAAATCCGAGCTCTATCAGAAGCAGTTCCCATTGCACCAATCAGTTTTAAGCAAGCCTGAAATCCCCATCCGGTTCCAAATGCTTGAAGTGCCATTCCAATCCATAGTAAACTCATGCTTTCCTTCGATCCGGACATGATCACGAACCATGTACCTGCCAGCAAAAATAAAAAGCCTACCCTTGCTCGGTGCATTGTATTCTTTAGAATAGGAATAAACTGAAGGATTGCTCCTCCGCCAAATAACAGCAGTAATAGTAAACCAACAGCTGCATGATTAGAGGAGTGCAGGACTGTTTTTACAAACATCGGCATCATGGCCAATACTGTTCCATTTAAAGCAAACGAAGCAAAAACAATAGGGCCGACAAAAAGCCAAAATAGTTGCTGATGAGACTGAGGAATTCCAAGCTTTATTTGAAATTTTATCTTTTCTTTCTTGGAATCCGTTGCATGTTTCACCGTAAATAAAAGAATTGCCGACATAACTAAAGCTAGTAAAAGCAACATAAAAGCTAATCTATCTGGATTCCACAAACTGTATTGAAGAACTAAACCGCTAGTGGCAGGACCTAATCCAAATCCAACCATCGTCGCGATGCCTGAAAATTTTAATGAGAAAGGAACCTTCGATTTAGGAGTATGATGCAATAGAAAAGCATTTCCTGTTCCTAAAAATAAGCCAACAGAGATTCCAGATAAGGCCCTGGCCAAAAATATTTCCCACAAATTCGTCGCAGTTGCAAATACTGCAACAGCTAATATATCGATTAAAGTGGCACTTATGGCAACAAATTTATATCCTTTCAAATCTCCCAGCGGACCTGCTACTAATAACGAAGGCAATAAAAACAAAATATAAACTACAAAGATACTCGTCATCGTAAAACTGGTCGTATGAAACTTTTCTTGATAAATGGGAAATAAGGTCACAGCCATATTTGCACTTGTTGCTATGATTGCAATTGCAAGTAATATACGTTTCAAAATCTTATCCTCCTTATCTTTTCGAAAAATTTCTGAGCTGAAAACTCGATAGTAAATAACAAAAATGACTTAACCAAACCCTGTATTCATTTCTCTTAAGTGCATTATTGTTTGCATGAAAATCTCTCTTATTGTAACTGGATTAGTTACATTTAAAGCCGAAATAATAGCTATTGAATCTTCATTCAAATAGCTGCTTAAGGAATAAATCTTCTATTGAGTGCTAAAGGACATAGTTTTCGTGGAGAGTGAAATGATCGCAATTAATAAGAACATAAAGATTATGTTATATGGGAAACAGTCAGAGTAACTGACCATCAGTTGAGTAAGATAGTGCTTCTTCCATTATGTCTGCCAATGTAACATTCTTCATTTGATCTCTCATCGCGATGTCTATATTACTGTAAAATTTTTTTAAAGCTGGTTGGATTCCTTTTCCTATCAGACAACTTTGATTAGGAGGGCTATGATGCATTTCAAATATTGGTTTTTCTTCCATTGCATCATATACGTTGAGCATCGTAATTTCTAGAGGTGAGCGTGCTAATTTCCAACCAGACCGAATTCTGCCTTTCTGGACAATCACTAAGTTTGCTTTTTTTAACATTCCTAAGATACGCCGGATAAATACCGGATTCGTGTTGACACTGTTTGCTATTTGATCGGATGTAATAAAATCCTCATTCTTTTTATTTGCCACTGATATTCTTGATAAAACATGTAAAGCAATTGTAAATCGACTGTTGGAACTCATTCTCTCACCTCTTGATGTAACCATATTAGTTACATTTAGTTTGATTGTCAAGTTACATTTTGTACGTTATCTATTTTTGTCATGAAAAATGCACCCTTCCAGTTAGATTTTTTAGTCCAACTTTTGGGGTGCAGATCAGTGAATGAAAATATTTTTTAATTAAACTTCTACCAATTCCCTTGCTTTTTCCTTGTTATCCTCTTCTGGATTAACATTTTGCTCTAACTCAAGTTCTGCTGAGTCAACTTCGATTTTCCGAAACTTTCCGACCAGAGAATAGAGCACCGGAACGAAGAACAATGTAAGAAGCGTTGAAGTTGTCAATCCACCGATAACTGTAATTGCTAAACCTTGGGAGATAAGCAAACTAGAATCGGTAGACAGAGCTAATGGGATCAAGGCACAGATGGTAGCCAGTGCTGTCATCAAGATCGGACGCAGACGCGTTTTTGCTGCATCCATGATGGCTTGTTGTAACTCTAAGCCAGCTTTTCGTTTCTTTTCGACTCGATCTAATAACACAATCGCATTGGTTACGACAATCCCTACTAACATCAGTAAGCCGATCATTACACTCATCGATATTGGTTGTCCGGTAATCAATAATCCTGTTATTGCCCCAATGGGAACAAACAAGAGCGAGGATAAGATTACCAATGGGGTGAGTAATCCACCATAGGTCATGCTCAAGATGACAAATACCAATCCAATCGCTATGGCTATAGAGATACCTAGACTGGTGAGTCCGTCCGTAATATCTTCATTCCCACCGCCAATTTGTACAGTAATGCCGCTCGGGAGAGATAAGGCATCAATATCTTGTTTGATTTGATCAGTGACCTTTAACGTATTGTTACCTTTCACTAAGGCAGTTACTTTGGTATATGTTTCACCATTTTCATGCAAAACCGATGCAGGGACATTGCTCAATTTTACATCTGCGATTTCCGATAATGCTTTTTCTCCTTTTGCCGTTTGGATTTTTATCGCTTTTATCTGTGTTTCGGATGAAATTTTATCGTTATATTCGAGAACGAGACTTTTATCCACTCCATCTAATGTGTACGTTCCAACATCTAATGGTTGAAGATGTTCGCTAACTGTCTGCATTACTTGGCCAGGGGTAAGACCTAATTCTTTTCCTTCTTGATTTAAGGTGATGTTCCATGCTTTACGGGTTTCTTGACTATTATTGGTAACGTTTTTTAAGTCTTTATTTTGGTTGAAAAGATCTTCTATCTGGTTCGATGCTGTTGTTAAATTTTTTAGGTTATCTCCATACAGTTTAACCTCGACATCATTTCCTGAACTTGGCCCCGCATGTGCTTGCTCAGATACTTTGACTTTTGCTTTTGGATATTTATCTTGGCTGATTTTCGTCATTTCTTTTTCTACTTTGGTTAAGGCATCATCGACAGATTCGCCGTTTTTCAATTCCAATGTAAATGTTATCTTTTGTTCATTCGTTTGTGCCATCTGAAACGTATTGGACATACCAATTGTCACTTGTCGTTTATCAAAGAGATTCATGTCTTTGATTTTGTCCTCTAACTTATCTGCTAGTTCTTCAGTAGCTCCAAGGGTTGTACCAGTAGGTAAAGTAATCTCAGAGGTAACAAGTTCTGCATCTCCTGATGGTAAGAAAGAAAATCCTAGACGAGGAATCATCGCAAGCGAACCGATCAATATGAATAGGGACGCAATGATTACCAACGTCTTCTGACGCAGAGCACCATGTAGTAATTTTCCATAAATGCGCGAAAGTCTTGTCTCTTCGGAATGATGAGCAACTTTTTTAAAGAACGATGCTCCCAGCATAGGAATTAAGGTAAAGGCGACGATCAAAGATACTAGGATAGAGATAGCCACTGTTAATGCAAAGGGACGGAAAATTTCTCCAATCATACCAGAGACAAAGGCAAGTGGAAGAAAGACAGCGATCGTAACAAAGGTAGAAGAAGCTACAGCAGTTCCCACTTCTTTGGTTGCTCTTAGTACGATTTGCTTCTGGGAAAGTTCATTTCCTTTTAGCTGTTTCCAACGGAAAATATTTTCGATTACCACGATACTGTCATCGACAATCCGTCCAACAGCTACGGCTAATCCACCGAGGGTCATGATGTTTAAGGTATATCCCATCGGTTCCATCAAGTCTAACGTCACTAAAATGGAAATCGGAATAGAAATTAGGGCAATGATGGTCGCCCGGATATTGCGCAAAAAGAGGGCAATGATCAACACGACAAATATTGCTCCATATAAGGCCTCATGAATCAAACTGGAAATGGATTTTTCCGTAGCATCTCCTTGATCCGAAATCGTATGGATTTTAAAAGCCACATTTTGCTGGTACTTCGTCAGTATATCCCGTACAGATTTGGAGACGTCCGTTGTGTTGGCATCTTGGTCTTTTGTGACCTCGATCTGAAAGGCGTTTTCTCCATTAACTTTGCTGATCTCATTTTGTTCTGAGATCGTTTTAATCTCCGCAATATCTCCCAGTTTGACTGGTTTTGCGGATACAGCAAGTTGTGAGTTTGCTCCTGCTGATGCTGGGGTGATCGGGATATTTTTCAAATCAGCTGCTTTTTTAATATGTCCGACTAAACGAACTGCAATCGTATTGTCTTTTGTTTCAGCTGAACCAGCAGGCAGTGCATAATCTTCGTTTTGGATAGCTTGTTGAATGCTATTTAGCGTCAGCCCTTTTGCTTGAGCTTTCTCGAGATTTACCTGGATTGCGACCTTGGTTGTTTTTGTTCCTTTCAGGGTTACTTCATTAACCCCATCTGTTTTTTCTAGTTCAGGGATGATTTTATCTTCTAATTCTTTTTGCAAATCCGCTTCGTATTTAGTGGAAAGGGCAGCGGTATAAACTGGCAAGTCTTCAAGGTTGATGCGTTTAATTTGAACATCTGTTTTTTCAGGCAATGCCACTTTTGCGAAATTATTATTTAACTCTTGTTCTTTTTTATCCAAATCCGTTCCATATGCATAGGTGATTTGAATACTTGTTGCATTATCGCTTGAGGTACTTGTAAAGCTCTCATAATCATTTTGTTGTTTGATCGTATCTTCAAGCGGTTTTGTTACATTTTTTTCTATATCTTCTGCACTAGCACCGGGTTGATTGGCTTGTACAGTAAGTATCGGATTGCTTACATCTGGGATTGTTTCTAGTTTTAGTTTGCCAGTAACCAGTACACCAGAAACAATCACAATAATGGCGAGCAAGATAATAACAATGTTATTTTTTAAGCTCCATTTTGTCACGAAGGGCTCCTCCTTTATTTTGCTGTTATAAAAATAGTCGTTCAAGATGAACACAGTATGAACAAACAACTATAGTTTTGACAAAATAGTGAATGAAAAAAACAACCTTTGGGAAAAGGTTGCTTTATACTTGCTCTGGTAAGATAACGGTAAATGTTGTCATTTTCCCTTCTTCACTTTCAACTATTATTTCACCATCATGTAATTCTACTATTTTTTTGACGATGGATAATCCAAGTCCATTACCAGATTTTAGACGACTTCGAGCAGGATCACCTGTGTAAAAGCGATCAAAAATATGCGGTTGGATATCCTTTGGGATACCAATGCCTGTATCTGTTATTCGGACAATGATTTGTCGTTCTCTACTTGTAAGTTGGATGTGAATGCTGCCTTCATCTGGGGTGAACTTAATACTATTGCTGAGCAGATTTAGCCATACTTGACTGAGCTGGTCTTGATCAGCAAAGATCGTTATTTTTTCTAGCTTCACCGTTACTTTTAACTGTTTTTCTGACCATTGCGGTTCCAAGAAGGCTACGAGTCTCCGAAGTTGTTCATCCAAACGGTAAGATTCAGGGTGAAAGGGGTGGTGATTGGATTCAAGGGAAGCCAATTTTAGTAAGTTTTCACTCAAGCGAGATAATCTTTCGGTTTCCTGCTGGATAATATCGAGAAATGCAGTTCGTTCTTCGATTGAAATGGTTTGGTCTTTTAACATTTCAGAATATCCTCGTATGGAAGTGAGAGGCGATTGGATTTCGTGAGATACATTGGATACAAAGTCTTGGCGCATTTGTTCCAGCTCACTTAATTCCTTAGCCATTCGATTAAAACTATGTGCAAGTGTGCCGAGCTCGTTCTTTTGTTTTACTTCCAGATGGATATCAAAGTTGCCTTGGGATAGTTTTTTAGTTGCCGATGTCATCGCTTTTAACGGTCTTACAAGGTATTGAGATGCAATTAATATCAAAATACTGCCTATGATAAAAACGCTGTAGAGAACGGTATGTACAATTTGATTTATTTTTTCACTAAATCTCAGTTCATTTAGTTTAATGAAGAGTGCATAAGGCTGGTTATTGATTTGGAATGGTAACCCTACCACTTGAACTGATTTCGTATTCGGTTTTCCATAATAAATTCCTCCTTTTTTTACAAATTGAATATCATTATTTGTAAAAGGTGGACTTGTTTTTTTGGGATTCAAACTAAAATATTTTCCATTTTTTGAGTTGGTAAATAACCAAATATCATAATGGAGGAGGGAAATGCTATTCAAATAGGTATCTATGTTTTTTGAAGGGTTTTGCTGGTACAAAGATATTATTTCTTTCCCTTGGCGAACGATAGTTTGCTGAATTTGCTTTTCTAAGTCTTGGCGGTACAGTATATCAGCAATAAAAAAAGAAATGACTAAGCTTATAATGACAACACCAATAAAGGTAATGACCAACCGAAAATAAAGAGTGCGCATCATGAGGGCACATCCAATCGGTAGCCAAGACCTCGAATCGTCGTGATTTGAAAAGCGTTTGTTTCTTGATCAAAGCGTTGACGAAGCCGCTTGATATGGACATCGACTGTTCGTTCATCGCCGACAAAGTCAATTCCCCAGATTCTTTCAATCAATTGGGTTCTTGTAAAAATCTGACTAGGGTAACTGGCTAATTGAAACAGAAGCTCAAATTCTTTTGGAGGGAGCTTTATCGTTTGATGTCCTATGTTGACGGTATAACTATTGGCATCAATAACTGTATCACCTATTTCTACCCAGTTACGGGATGTCATGCGGGCACGTCGGAGTAACGCTTTTACCCGTGCCACAAGTTCCAATGGATCAAATGGTTTTGTGATATAGTCATCCGCCCCGATTTCCAATCCTTTGATCCTCTGATCCATTTCCTGTTTTGCAGTTACCATTAAAATTGGGGTGTCATGTGCTTTACGAATTTCTCGACAAACTTCCCATCCGTCTTTTTCAGGTAACATAATGTCTAGCACTACTAGGTCGATCGGCCTAGAATATATTATAGTGAGAGCATGATCGCCATTTTCCGACTGATGAATTTCAAAACCTTCTTTTTTTAAATAAAATGCAAGCATATTTCGAATATGAATATCATCTTCTACGATGAGAATATTTACCATTGATTGTCCTCACAGCTGTTTTTTGGGCCAGATTAACATGTTTGATCGATTATATCAAACTTTATTTTATCTGTTTAATAATGGAATTTCACTAGTGATTTTTTATTTATATTTATAAAACTATTCTTTTTCAGTATAATCATTTTGTATTGTCGTTATCCCTTAAGGAGAAAAAATGCCATCTGCATGGAGTAATGGCCCTCGTACGGAAATGGAAACTTACTATTCAGGAGTGGCGGGAAGGAATATCGCCCTACAGAGGGAGTACTGGGGCTGGTCCCAGCAAGCGTGTGAGCATATGCTTCGCTTGCTGGGAGTGGGAATCAGCAGCCTCTCTGAAATCGAAAGAGCTGTATCTGTTGGTCAGTCCGCACCTGTTTTGACCATAGACCAGCTCATAGGCTGTGCAAAAATATTTCGAACCACTCCTGAGTGGCTGCTAACGGATCACTCAGACGAGATTCATTCAGGAGACTTTGTCATTCTGGAGAGAGAAGACCTTGTCCCCTATCCGAAAAACTATTATGCCAGAGTCGTTGGCGACAATGTTCGTGAAGAGAGGATAAAGCATGGATGGTCAATAAAGCAGCTTTCCGAATACGTCGAGGCTCTGGGAATCCGCTTGAAGAGTAACCGGCTTTCTGTGATCGAAGTAGGCTCAACCAATACTTCTATTACGGTGGACCAGTTTATGGGGTTGGTAGTAGCACTGGAAACAAGTTCAGATAGGTTGCTTATAGAATCACGGTTGAAGGTTCTCCTATTTTTGCTGCAAGGTGAAAATGAAATACAGGTAGACAAGATTCCTGAAGCCACCAACACATTTCTCGAAAGGTTGTATCACGAGGAATTGGTAGGGAAGTTCTTGAGAAATAAAAACATACACTACCTTCTTTCACCACTAGGCAGTACAGAAGCTAAGGAGGGTCTCCAGCGGATGGAGCTAAGTGGTATTCCGATCCTCCTCTAATAAGGGATAAAAGGCTCATGAAGACATATCCATTTGTCTTCATGAGCCGGCTCTATATGGAACAAGATATGTACTATTTATTTTGAAACCTTTACTACCCCGCAAGCGATACGATTACCAGCGTTTCCAGTTGGGTCTGTTTTCTCGTCATCTGGTTTTTCATGAATCACAAAAGCAGTTCCTGCACTTTGAAAGAGTGAATTTTTTTGTCCGGCTTCCAGTGTAATTCCTTCGAGTTTTTTGGTTAATTGAAATGTTCCATCATTTTTGACTGTGATATTCCCCAAGTCCCCTGCATGATTTCCTAGTGGATTGAGATGGCCATGTTGTTTTCCTGTTGGATTAAAATGAGGTCCTGCTGATTTAAAATCCGGTGCAGAGCACTTACCTACTGCATGAACATGGAAGGCATGAGGGCCTGCGGGTAAATTTTGTGCTTTAACATCTACTTGTACCCCATCGTGAATCTCCGTTATTTTCACCGTTCCTACATTCATTCCTTTGGAATCAATCAACGTTGCTACGGCTTGTTTGGATGCGTGTGATGTACATCCTATTGTGAGTGAAGACAGCAAAAAAGGTAACAGAAGGAGATAAATACGCATTAGAAGTTCCTCCTCGATAAGTATTTATAACAATTATAACAAAATTTTCCGAATGATAACACGACTAAACTTCCCCTCACTTGTCCATACTGAATAGGGAGGAGGGAAAGTGATGAAAAAGTTTTTTGCACTTATAACATTTTTCTTATCGATGTGGATTGTATCAAGTCACCATATAGTAGAATCCAGTGTACCAAGTATTCCAAATGAAGCGGTGAGGCTGCGAATTCTCGCCAATAGTGATTCTGTTCAAGACCAGTGGCTCAAGCGTCAAGTTCGCAATGAAATCGTAACTGAAATGAAAACATGGGTACATAAACCAAAAAACATAGCGGAAGCTCGACAAATGGTTCGTCAACATCTGCCATTGTTTCAACAACTAGCGAAAGAAACAATTAAGAAATACGGCTTTTCGTATCCAGTCAAAGTCCAATTTGGACAAGTTCCTTTTCCAACAAAATTATATGGTGATCAAGTATATGCAGCTGGCAATTATGAAGCTCTCTTAGTAACAATAGGCTCTGGTAAGGGTGGTAACTGGTGGTGTGTACTTTTTCCTCCATTGTGTTTTGTTGATATGGGGAAAGGAGAGGCTTTTCCGAAAAACGACAGTGGTGCGGTTCTCTCTACCGATGTTCCAGAAAGGGAAGTATATGCAGAGGCTGGTAAAGATGAGAAACAGGTCAAAGCAAATCATTTAGAAGTTCGTTTCTTGTTGTTGGATAAAATGAAAACCCTTTTTAATTAGTTAGAAAAGACACTCATGAAAAAGAATGCCTTACATTTCACTTGGAGACTGTAGATTTTTCAAGTAGCTCCACAATAAGCAAATAAACCAGACCAAGAGGCAAAGAATGATGATTATCAAGTAAATGGTGAGATCATAAATTGATTTTCCTGAAGCTGTTTGTAAGAACAAAAATAGAATGAGTACGATCCAGGTAATTCCAGCAGTATGGATAGCTTTTCGAGCTTTATGCAAAGAAATAGTTGAATTTTGAAGGAACCATCCTATAATCGGGAGAGTTTGCATGCTATGAAAGCCTATAAAATGTATGATCATAATATTTCCTGCTTCCCCAACCCATCTTCCTTGCTCCATACTCATCCATAAACCTGATACAATCCCGCCTAAAAGAACTGCAATACAACTATATTTAACAGAGAGGAGAAGCAATGGGTGCTCTTCTTTTTTTGTTCGGAAAATAATAACCGTAAAAATAATAAATAATAGAATCAGTATGGCTGCCACATTTGTAATGAGATCATTCAAAAAAGAAAATGGAAGGTTCGTGTGGGTAAATCTGGCATTTATTCCCCTTAAGTTTTGTACCGTTTCACAAATGTATGCTACCAATGCTGTGACGATTAAGGGATACACAAGTATTTTTTTTCGTAAGGGTGTTGTAAGTTGTAACGTGGTCAGAAGAACGGCAGTTGTCAAGGCATAGATTCCAATCGCAAGATCAAAAGAAATTACATTTGAGAATTTTCCTTCGGGAGGTATATCATTACTACCATGAAAGATAAACAAACATCCACATAGTATTGCCACTATAATACCGATAAAACCTGTCCAAACTAACCCTTTCTCTTGAACATAAGTGTTTTTAAAAGTTTTAATGAAAGACATAGGAGATCACCTCTGAATATTATGTAAATAGAGCATATAACAGTAGGATGATATTAAAAACAAACAATAGACTGATATAATTTGAGACTAAAGTCTTATTGTTTAGATAATATATCAAGATTGTTTAGAAAAGGAGTTCCTTTTATTTTTTTCCAAATAAGATAAAAATGATTGTATCACGAAAGATTGTGCGTGGTTTGATTAAACAAATTCCTAAAAGAATACATTTATTGATGGTGAAATAAAGTAAAAAAAGCCTTACAAACGTCGCGGCGGCTCTGCTTTATCGACATGTTTTCACATGGATAATGCAGAACCGCCTGTGCTGGCACAGAGGTGTCAGCTGTAGTTGATCCCGAAGACAACACGATCCGCCTGGACTTCGACGATCTCGGAACCGGGGGCAGGCGTGAAGCCGTTCCCGTGGTTCACGCCAACAACCAGAGTCTTGGTCCGCTGCTGCCGCTGTCCGGACTGCGCGGATCGAACCGGTCGCTGCTGCTCCTGGCCAGGCTGCTGCGCGGGTTGAACCGGTCGCTGCTGCTCCTGACCGGGCTGCTGCGCGGATCGAACCGCCGCCAGCCGCTGCTGGAAGGTCTGTGCGGGTTGAGTTGTCTGTTGACGCTCGGAACGAGTCGTCTGCTCCTGACCAGACTGCTGTGTGGAACGGATTTCCTCCACGTACCCGGCGATCTGCCTGCCGAGTGGGGAGGAGTTGTCGGTCTGTCCCATCGCCGCCTTGGCGAATGCGAGCGTCAAGTCGTGCTGACTGAAGGTCATGAGTGTCCTTTCGACTGGGATTCTCTTCTCATCATAACATGGATTTATACAAAGAGTCATGTTATTCATTTTATAAAAAATATATAAGTCTATCATCTAGAAAAATAGGTATAAATAAGCTTTTGTCTCATAGATTGAAATCAAGACTATGAACAAAGGGAGTTTTGGGATGTTTTTTCTACGCAAAGCAGTGGAAGAAGATCGAAAATGGATAAATACTTGTAATTTAAGTGTATCTGGTGAGCCGGTACATAAAATCGATGATTATTTTATTGTGCAATCCTTTCTCGATCAAAAACCAATTGGAATGTTGGCGATTGAGTTACATGAGAGCGTAGGATACTTGCATTCGCTGCGGTTTGCAAATGGGACGCCAACAATAGAACAATTGGGTGCTTTGTTCGATCACTTGATGATGTATTGTCAGAAACAAGGAAAAAAACAACTCTGCTTGGTTGTTCCACCGACATCGAAATGGCTGCTGGATTTGGGTTTCACACCGTCAGAGAAAGTACCGGAAAGTATAGTAAATTCAACCCATTACAGACAAGTAGCTTCAAATGGCATGTTATTAAGCTATCCACTCCATCCTTAATTTGCATTTTCATCCACAATCCGATACCTTGAAAAGATAATAAGAAAACAAGGGGTATCAAAGTGACAACTGTAATTAACCTTACCTATGATCAAAAACGAGACTTTTATCTTCAACATTCCGATATAAAAAAAGCCGCCCATCTTTTACAAACAGGCGGCTTAGTTGCATTTCCGACTGAAACAGTCTATGGATTGGGTGCAGATGCCACCAATGAAGCAGCAGTCCGTCGGATTTTTCAAGCCAAAGGTAGACCTAGTGATAACCCGCTGATTGTACATCTAGCTGAGATGGAGCAGATCGAAGAGTGGGTAAGGGAAGTCCCTAGTGTTGCTAGACAACTTATGGAGCGATATTCACCTGGTCCTATCACCTATGTAATGAAACACCGAGAGGGTTTTGCAGCAGGTGTAACTGCTGGACTTTCTACTGTGGGTATACGTATACCTGATCATCCACTTGCTTTAGCATTAATAGAATTGGCGAATGTGCCAATTGCTGCCCCAAGTGCCAATCGGTCTGGCCGCCCAAGTCCTACTAGTGCAAGTCATGTAGCAGAAGATTTGAGTGGGAACATCGATCTCATTTTAGATGGGGGAAGTACGACAGTTGGGGTAGAGTCTACTGTTGTTGATGTAACAGGGGAGACTCCTGTTTTACTGAGGCCAGGTGGAATTACATTAGAAGATTTACAGGCAGTAGCAGGAGATGTATTAGTGGATACTGCTCTACAAGAAAAACCTCGATCACCTGGGATGAAATACCGCCATTATGCTCCGAAAGGGGAAATGTGGTTGGTGACAGGTGAAGACATGGCAGAAAAGATTCAAACTATTTCCCGGGAAAAGATAAAATCTGGATACCGTGTCGGTATATTAACTACATCAGAAAATGAAGATAAATATGTGGGAGTTCAAATAGTAGTTTGTGGAAGTCGTACTTATCCAGCATCTGTGGCAAAAGGATTATATGATGCATTACGTAAGTTTGATGCAATGGATATAGACTTTATTTTATCTGAAACGTTCCCATTGCATGGTTTATATTTGTCTGTAATGAATCGATTAAACAAAGCAGCAGAAGGAAGAACAATCTCATGATTAGGAGAATGCTATGATAAAACTGCTAGATGTATCGGATAGGTACACTGCTGAGCAAGTTTTACAACTACAAATTCCAGCATACCAAGTGGAAGCACGAATAATAGGGATGGATGATATACCGCCGTTAAAAGATACAATAGAGAGTTTGCAAAGCTCAACAGAAACATTTTTTGGGTATTATCATGAGAAAATACTTGTTGGTGTGATTAGTTTTCAAATCATCGAAGAGGTGTTAGATATCTATCGTGTTTTCGTTCATCCGACTTATTTTCGCAGGGGAATAGCTAGAACAATGCTCCAATTTTTATTTCATAAATATGAAAATCAAGTGAGCGGATTTAAAGTTCAAACGGGTTCTGTTAATATACCAGCAATTAACCTGTATCTTTCTTTGGGATTTCAAAAAGTAGACCAATTGACAGTAAATTCTATACTGTCTTTAACTGTACTTTATAGGAATTCAGCAGAAAATACCCACTTTTAAAATAAGTGGGTAGAAATCAAGTTATATATTAAGTTTATTAATTTTGACCATCTGTTTCCTACTACTTAGCAGTCATTCCACCATCAATAATGTGAGATGTTCCAGTGATGTATTTCGCTTTGTCAGAAGCTAAAAATAAAACACTCTCTGTTACTTCATCTGCTTCCAAATAACGTCCCATTGGAAGTAAGCTTAAAATTTGTTGTCTTCCCATCATTGGATCATCAGGGAAGAGAATTCTTTCCACATCATCCATCATAGAAGATTTCATAGGTGCCGGAATTACTGCGTTTACTCTTACTCCTGATGAGACGCAATCCAATGCAGCCGACTTCATAAATCCAAGCAGTGCATGAGATACCATAGAATAGGCAGAAAAGAATGGCAATCCTCGTAATCCAAAAACAGCTGATACAAAAAGGATACATCCGCTTTGTTGTTTTTGCATGACTGGCAGCACATATTTGTAATTCAAGAAAGAAGTCAATACATTGGTTTCAAACGTATCCATTATGTAATGTGATGAAATGTCAGAAGCTTGGGTAATAGGGCCATAAATACCTACACCATTGATTAAGACATCAATATTACCGAGTAAATCAACTGTTTTATCAACATAGTGTTTTACTTGTTCATCATCTCTGCAATCAGCTGGAATAAAAATGGAATCCGATCCATTTGGCAGTTGTTCTTTTAGTTCATCTAACTTTTCATTATCATTATCAATGAGGACTAGAAAAGCCCCTTCTTCTTGAAATCGTTTACTCAATGATGTCCCAAGTGTTCCCGCAGCTCCAGTGATCATCACAACTTTATCTTTGAATTCCACCTAAATCCATCCTCTCTATTTATTTTATTTTGAATAAACAAATAGGAAAATACAGTAATTTATGAGCGAATCATTTCCAGTGTGCAGTTACATCTAGCACATGAATAGTGCTGGAATTCCCTTTGTATTTATGTTTTTGAATTTATATTCTTCGGATATGTATAGCAACCTTGTTTACTTGATAATAGATAGGGTATATCCATTTTGCTGTTTGTTGCTCACAATTTATCTATTACAAACCAATGATAGAAAAGGTAGTTGTGATTTTAAACTTACATACATTATTTTGCTAACATACCGCCGTCAATAATATGAGATGTACCATTAATATATTTTGCTCGATGGGAAGACATATACACCGCAGTTTCCGCTATTTCTTCTGGTTCTACATATCGACCATAAGGAAGAAATCCTAAAATGTGCTTTCGTCCTAAGTGCGGATCACTTGGGAATAGTGCCTTCTCTACTTCCTCCATCACAGGAGAGTTAGTTGGAGCAGGTATCAGCGCATTTACTCTTACACCCGTGAGTGCTGCTTCAAGTGCTACGGACTTCATAAATCCAAGCAAAGCATGACAAGCAGTAGAGTAAGCTGCAAAATGTGGCAGGCCGCGAAGACCGTGCACAGCAGATGTAAACAAAATAGAACCATAGCGCTGCTTCTGCATTACTGGGTAAACGTATTTATAATTTAAAAATGCGGTTATAACATTTGATTGGTAAATTTCCATCAAATGAGATGTGTCAAGTGTGGTTGCTGGTTTTACATCACCTGTAATACCTACGCAATGGACAAATGCTTCAATCCCACCGAATAAATCTATTGTTTTGTTTACGTAGTGCTTTACCATTTCTTCATTTGTACAATCTGCATGGAAGTATAGGGCTTCTACATCTTTTGGTAGGTAATCTTTTAATGCATCTAAACCTTTCTGGTCTTTATCGATAAGTACTAAGATTGCCCCTTCCTCGTGAAAACGTTTGCTTAATACTTTCCCGATCGCTCCTGCAGCTCCAGTGATCATCACAACTTTGTCATGAAAATCCATTTTGTTCATCCTTTCATGGAGTCTTCCGATAAAAATTGGAAAAATCAATAGGAATTACTAATTATCTTTTGAAGATTGATAATTACATTAAATATAAATTAATGATAATGAAATAATAGCATATTCAAGATATTAAAAGTAGAAATTGTAAGAACAATAACTTAGTGCTAGAAAATGGAACGTAATTTATACTCATTCGTATGTCTTCCATTTTATCCATTCTATCTTTTTTCTTCTCTGCATAACCTTGTCTTATGAACCAAGGACAAGGAGGTTCACCATGAATATTAGCACATTGGCATGGGGACAAATTTTCACACTCAGCATCATCGCTATCGCTTTAGGAATGGATGCTTTTTCACTTGGATTGGGTCTTGGCATGCGTAAACCTACCCGTAACAAAGCTGTATTAATCAGTAGTTTTATTGCTATTTTTCATGTTTTCATGCCTTTGATTGGAATCTGGATTGGACAATATTTAAGTCTTTATTTTCATCATATTGCAGTTATTATTGGTGGTGCATTGCTCTGTTTACTCGGTCTACAGATGTTTTGGTCGAGTATTCAAGACAGGGAAGAAACTCTACCATTTAGTGATAAAACGATTATTGGGGTCATATTGATTGCATTCAGTGTAAGTTTGGATTCCCTATCCGCTGGGTTAAGTTTAGGCTTTTTTGCAACAGACCCGATGTTAACGGTCTTTTTGTGCGGATTGGCTGGAGGAATAATGTCTTGGTTTGGATTATATTTTGGGCGTTTAATGGGTAGCTGGATCGGGAAATATGGAGAAGTATTCGGTGGTTTTGTTCTCATTACACTGGGAGTCCAATTTATTTGGTAAGTATTTGTCAAATACTTTTGGAATGTGTTATACATGAGTAGTGGGGGTCTTTTTTGCGCATACCCACTGAAAGGAATGAAGAAAGGTGGGAAATAAGTTGAAACGTGTTTTGTTTGTCTGCACAGGTAACACATGTCGAAGCCCGATGGCAGAAGCAATTCTTACGCATATGTCGAAACAAAAACAATTCCCGCTAGAGGTTCGTTCAGCGGGAATTTATGCTGTACCTGGAGACAATATTAGCCCACAGGCAAAGGAAGTACTTACTTCGGAAGGTATCCAAACAGATCATCAAGCTCAAAGGTTAGATTATGAACTACTCGAATGGGCAGATGTGATTCTTACTATGACACAACAACATAAAAATGCAATCTTATTAGAATCACCTGCGTCGGATAAAAAAGTTTATACACTAACAGAATATATAACAGATGATTCATTTGATATTATGGACCCATATGGTTCTTCTGTTGAAGTATATCGTCGATGTGCAGAAGAGATATATCAGCATCTGGAAGACCTAATAAAAAAATGGTCGAGGGAGTAGTTCAAAAAATGAAAATAGCAGTTGGTTCGGATCATGGTGGTATTCATTTAAAGAAAGAGATTATCGCCTATCTGAAGTCTAAAGAAATCGATTTTGAAGATTGTGGTGCATATGTGGAAGAGTCTGTCGATTATCCCGATTATGCAGCTCCTGTAGGAAATAAAGTGGTAAATAAAGAAGTGGATTTAGGTATTTTGGTTTGCGGGACAGGCATAGGCATGTCCATCGCGGCAAATAAAATTAGAGGGATTCGTGCAGCAGTCGTTTCTGATGAGTTTTCTGCAAAAATGAGTCGCGAACACAACAACGCCAACATTCTCTGTCTTGGTGAGCGCGTAGTTGGACGAGATTTGGCATTGTCGATTATGGATGCATGGCTCAAAGCTTCTTTCCAAGGTAATAGACATGAAAGGCGTATCGAGAAGATCGCTAAACTTGAGGAATTACGTTAAATGGAACAGATTCATCAGGAAACAGCAGCAGCTCTTCAAGATTTGCTTGATGCATTTCCACTTGATGACCAGAAATTGCTTGTCGTTGGTGTGAGTACGAGTGAAGTGTTAGGTGAGCGAATAGGGAGCTATGGAAGTGATCAAGTTGCTGAAGCTATTTATGGGGTCTTCTCCGAATATATGCAGCGATTTGGATTTATGCTCGCTTTTCAATGCTGTGAACATCTCAACCGAGCACTTGTTGTATCGAGGGCAACAGCGGCACGATTACATCTAACAGAGGTTGCAGCAGTACCAGTAAGACATGCTGGAGGGGCGATGGCATCTTATGCATATCGTCATTTAGCCGATAGTATATTAGTAGAATCCATAGCGGCAGATGCGGGAATAGATATAGGCAGTACGTTAATCGGAATGCATGTAAAGCCTGTGGCAGTTCCCGTACGCCCCAAAAATCCTTATATTGGAAAAGCTTATGTTACGATGGCGAGAACCAGACCGAAGTTAATCGGGGGAAGTCGTGCTGTTTATGTACTGGAAAATAAATAACCACCAAAAGAGCGCTGACAGCAGCGTTCTTTTGGTAAATATTATTTTAATGAAAGTAAAAATCGGATCAGTTCAAGCATTTATTTTTTTCAGTAGTTCTTCCGCTGCCAATTTTATATTCTTTTTCCCTAGAATTGCAGACACAATTGCAACACCATCTATATTTGTTTCCATTATTTCGGATATGTTTTCTTCCTTTATCCCACCAATACCTACAATCGGAATCGATAGAGTTTTGCGAATTATGCGAAGTTCATCTAAGGATACATTTTTTGCATCTAGCTTTGTATTTGTAGGATACACCGAACCAATACCGATGTAGTCTGCCCCTTGTTCTTGTGCAAGAACGGCTTCGTCTAATGTAGTTGCTGACACGCCGATAAACATCTTTTCACCAATAAGTTTCCGTGCAACGGATATAGGTAAATCTTCCTGTCCGATATGCAATCCTTCAGCATTTATTGCAAATGCAATATCAAGACGGTCATTGATAACAAGTGGGACATCGTATTTTGAAGTGATTTCTTTTACTTTCATTGCTAGATGATAAAATTCTAAACTACTACAGTTTTTTTCTCTTAGTTGAACGATTGTTACTCCACCTTTTATTGCTTCTTCAACAGATTCAATGAGATCTCGTGACCCTAAAATATCCCGGTTCGTGACTAAATATAGTTTGTAATCAATTGGTTTGGTTAGTGCCATTTCATTTTTCCTCCAAGTAACAATGTATCTGCATACATCTTGGACACTTCATCAAATAAATTCACTTTAAATGTTCCAATTGCTTCTCGATCCGTCAGGCGCTGCTTCGCCCGTTCACCACTTAAACCCATTGTTGTAATTCCGGCAACTGCTGCAAGGAAATAATCATTTGTTATACTTGCATAAGTGCCTATTAATGAGGTACTCATACATCCAGTTCCGGTCACATCTGCTAACATTTTATCTCCATTTGAAATGGTGCACACTCTATCTGTATCTGCAACAATATCAACTGCACCTGTAATGGCAACAACAGATCCTAACTCTGCTGATAGTGATTTGGCAATTGCAACACCATTTTCTTCATCAGCAATGGAATCAACGCCTTTAATCTGAACTTCTAAGCCAGCAATCATTTTTATTTCTGACATATTGCCGCGAACAACTGCAAACTGGACTTCTTTTAAAAGTTTTGCAACCGTATCTGTTCGAAGAGTTGTAGCCCCTGCACCTACTGGATCTAAGATGACAGGAATACCTAATTGATTGGCTTTTTTCCCTGCTGTCAGCATAGATGGAATGGTTCGATCATTAAGCGTACCAATATTAATGACCAATGCAGATGCAAAAGTTACCATTTCTTCCACTTCTGCTATATCATCTGCCATGACAGGAGAACCCCCTAAGGCTAAAACTATATTTGCACAATCATTTACCGTTACATAGTTTGTTATATGATGAACTAACGGCTTTTTTTCTTTTACACAGGCTACTAATTCACTAATGTCATTAATCTTGGACATGTTTATCTCTCCCTAATGGTTTCCTGACAAATGTACGAATCAAAAATTGTAAAACAATATAAATGACACAAATCAATACCATACTCGGCACTGTTGCACCAAGAAAACTATCGATCTCTACGAATTTAAAATAAATAACTACCCCGATGATCCAAGTAACGATAGCAAGCCAATCTAATCTCAATGTTTTTCGTATTTTGGAGCGTTTCAAAATGAAGTAATCGGTTAATAAGATCGCATATAGTGGTGCAAAAAAAGAACCGATTGTATATAAAAATCCTTCATACCTCTCCATCGGAAAAACGATGGCAAGCAGAGTTCCCATTATCGTAAGGATCATTGCTACATGCTTTCCATTTAATTTTGGAAAGATGGTTGTAACGGAAATACCAGCAGAATAAGCATCCATAAAAGTTGTCGTAACAGTTGCCAAAACAACAATTCCTACAGCGAATAAACCGAGGTTTGCACTCATTAGTACTGCTACTGGATCAAACTCATGAAATGCAAGTGCAGCACCAAGCCCAATTGTATACATCCATGAGCTGCCAACCATATAGCCCAGGAAACTTCCAATTGCACCTTCCGAAGTTGATTTGGCGAATCGGGTATAGTCACTGATTAATGGAAGCCATGACAATGGCATAATGACAGATAATTCAACCGCTGCTCCAAAAGATAACCCTGAGGTACTTGGCTTTAAAAGAATTTCATCATTTTTAAAAACTACAAAACACAATACGATTGTTAAAACGAATAATAAACACACAGCTATACTATTTAACTTCTTCCAGGCATTTTGACCAAAATACAGCCAAATACAAATGAAGAAACCAATTACCAGACACCAAACCCATGGCTGATTAACATGATAGTTATTGGAAGTCACGAAATTGACAGATTGGGCACCTGTTAAAATCATAATTGCAGTCCAGCCAAGTAACTGCAAAACGTTTAAGATGGAGAATAGGTAACTGCCATAACTCCCAAATGAAATTTTAGTGGATTCCATTGCCGTTAAACGTTCACGCGATCCAATTACTCCTCCCAAAACAAGTAGCAGCGTTCCCATTACATGTCCTAATAAGATAGCGGTTAAACCTTTATAGAAACCTAGAGGTGCAATGAGTGCTCCTGTCATTATTTCCGCTACGGAAACGGCAGCTCCGAACCATAGTGTTGCAAAATTCCATTTCGTTATTTCTTCAAGATGATTGCTAGACATGGTGTTTCCCTGCCCTGTTATACAAGGAGTAAAAATGATGTACTGACCCAACACCTTTTCCAATTGAAAAAGAGTGCTGAATTGCAAGTGTGATATAATCTTTTGCTTCTTTAATCGCTGCATTTAGTTGAAAATCATTTGCTAGATTAGAAGCAATTGCTGACGATAATGTACAACCTGTACCATGAGTGTTTGCTGTGTCTATTCTTGCTGCATGAAAATAAGTAAATTCTTCACCATCAAAACATATGTCGGTTGCATCATTCTCACGGTGTCCGCCTTTAACAAGCACAGCTTTCGCCCCCAATGCATGCATTTGAATAGCAGCTTCTTCTATTTCTTTAAGCAGAGTGATTTTTCTACCTGTTATCACTTCTGCTTCTGGCAGATTAGGAGTTATAAGTGTTGCGATCGGGATAAGTTCATGAATGAGAGCCTCTTTTGCATTTGGACTCAATAAATCATATCCACTTTTTGAAACCATAACGGGGTCGACAACAATATGCTTTGGTGCATATTTTGTTAATTTTTCCACGATTACTTTTATCGTTTCGATTTGTGAGACCATCCCTATTTTCACGGCATCTACTTCAATATCACGAAAAATGGCATCAAGCTGACTGGCAATCAAATCCGGCGTCATGTCTTGAACAGCAAACACCCCTTGCGTATTTTGAGCTGTTACTGCTGTAATCACACTCATTCCATAAACACCATGAGCGGAAAAAGTTTTCAAATCCGCTTGAATACCTGCACCGCCACTTGAATCAGAACCGGCTATTGTTAATACTTTTTTCATTTTCTCTGCTCCTTTCTTTGTGAATAGAACTTGATTATTTCCAGATAAAAGAAGTGGCCTGCAAGTAAACATAAAAAAGCACAAACCCTCATGAGGACTTGTGCTCGAACAAATCGATGTTAGGAATACAAAATTAGATGTATTCACTCGCTCACTTTCCTACGCTGGCATTATCCAGATCAGGTTAAAGGGTCAAAGACTATCGTGTCTTAATCTCAGCCGACCATTAACGGCACCCCTAGTTCTATTCAAATTA
The DNA here is from genome assembly GCF_059510395.1 of Shimazuella sp. NTD248. Lineage (NCBI taxonomy): Bacteria > Bacillati > Bacillota > Bacilli > Caryophanales > Thermoactinomycetaceae > Shimazuella > Shimazuella sp. NTD248. The sequence continues at coordinate 223,230 of NZ_JCAJZT010000004.1, forward strand.
TAATTGTATTTCTATTTCATCTTAATTAATGCTGCTGATAAATTCAAGTGGTTAGCCAAACTTGATTCATTTTCAATATTCATTCCATTAATTTTTGAAATATTAACTTTTTGGAAACCATTTCCCATTGTAAGTATTATATATTTATGAATAAAGGGAATGATTTGATATCTCCCAATATACAAGAAAAGGTTGTAGATACGATGAAAAAAATAGCAAAAACGTTACTTGCTACTACTCTTTTAGTAACAGCTGCCGTTCCAGTTATCACATCGATTCCAGATGCACATGCTGCATATCAACATGCAACGAATAAAACATCAAAAGATCACAAACAAACCATTGATAAAATAGTAAAATTGGCTGCTCAAGGAAAAGTGATCAATAGTGAACAGTTTGGTTTGGGTTCTAAAGAGGAAGATATTATAAAAAAATGGGGACAACCCGAAAATAAGGAGGAATACAAAGGTTATCAGGAATATTTGGAATACAAAAAGCGTAAAGTGAGCTTTACCATTACCAAGGGTATAGTATCCAAAGTGACGACAACAGATAAACGAGTACTTGCGCTCTCACATGATGAGGTTCATAAAGCGTTAGGTGAACCGATCGATCATGATCAAGGTGCTGGGCAAATCTATGAAACGTATCAGTCGGGAAAAAACCTAATAGATATTCATTGGACAAATGTAACGGATAGAAAAGACGGATTAGAATTAGTAGAGCTTACTGTATATAAGAAGAATTGAGATTTTGTTCATCGGATCTGAAGTGAATGGAAAACAAACTAAAATGACGATCTAAATCGAAAAAGCACTTCTGGAATTTTTTTCAGAAGTGCTTTTCATCAATTTGAAAGTATTCTTTTGGTTATGGAATTAGGAGTTTCTTTGTTGATCTTTTATATTATTTGTTGTCTTTTTTTGTTCTTTTTAATAATTCATCCACAGCTTTGACATATCCACCAGCTTCTTGAAAAGCACGGCTGATTTTTAAGCTGTTTTGTTTGTAGGAGGGGTTGTTTAACGCTTCTAGTACTGCATTCCGCAATGAATCCACCTGTAAATTTTCTGGATCAAGCAAGAGGCCGGCCCCTAATTTTTCTACCCGTTCTGCTACCATAGGCTGATCATTTACGAGTGGTAACATGACAAGGGCATTTCCAAAGTATAATCCTTCACTTGTGCTGTTCATCCCGCAGTGGGTGATAAAAACATCACTGTGTTTTAAGACTTCTAGCTGTGGTACATAATTGCGCACGATAAAATTATCAGGGATAGGCCCAATATCTGTTGGGGATAAATGATTGCCTATGCTGAGAACCACTTTTATATCCAGATCTTTTAATGCATCCATGCACATTTGATATAAATCGGCTCGTTTATTGACAATTGTACCGAGAGCCATGTAAACTACCGGTTCTGTTTGCAGCTCATGGATAGGGAAATCCGTTTGGTCTTTTCGATCTATCAGAGAAGGTCCGACAAAGAGGTAATCGTCTCCATAAAGTTCAGACTCAGGCTGGAACAATCGAGAAGTAAACACAATGTGGGCGTCAGCTTCCACAGTCATGCCATTTAGAAAACCAGCGATGGAAATTCCATATTTTTTTTCTAGTCTTTTGTTTAGCTGTATCATTTGTTCTTTTTTTTCTTCAAATGCTTTTTTTGTTTCGGGTGACCATTTTTCCGTTACTTTTTTGAAAAAGTCGGATTTTTGATTGGAGGCAAAGGAAGACCATATCGCATAAGATGGTAACTTCTTCATGTCCGCAATCCATTTTCCAGGAGAATTCATCGCATCAAATAGAACATAATCATAAACTTCGTTTTGAATGTCTGTTAAAATTTCATCTGTAATCCATTCCATGGACTGCATCATTTTGTCCATATTACCAATCATAGGACTCCTGTTTTGATCCTTTTGGTTATGGAAGAAGCTTGCTATAAGCTCATTCATCAAGGTTTGTGCCTTTGAAGAGATCGAGCGAACTTCTGCACCTGTTTGTACCAGCTTGTCTTTGTAGTGATCACTTGTGTAATAGGTGACATGTTCTCCACGTCTTACTAATTCTGTTATGAAACCAATAGAAGGATTAATGTGTCCTTCCCCCATATAATTGACCATTAATACTCTGGACATTTTCAACACCTCATTTCAAAATATACACATAGTATCACTTTATTATATGAACGGAGTATGAATATCTGGAAAATTTGTATAAATTGATTAATATGACATTGGTATCTTTCCTTTTGATATGGGTTCTTAGAAGCAAAAATGGATACAAAGACATTGTGAATATTAGGAATATAAAAAGCACAAATCACATAAAGGTAAAGTATTTGAAGTTCGATAACAATGAATGCTTGTACTCACGAGAGAAATTTAAGATAATGGGGCAGAAAAAGGAATAATCGGAAGATCAAACACTACTATGCTGGGGAATTTTGAGCAAAACTACAGAACGGTGGGTTACTCCACCGTTCTGTATCCCAAACAAATAAAGGTTTTCCCATTTCTTAATTGTTGTGGCAATATCTCCAGTAGCTCTTTTCCATTTGCTAAAAAGCGATAGGCAAAGTTGTTAATCCCTGTGAGGACAATGTGAAGTGCCAGATAACGTTTTCTCTAGGGATGTTGAGATGGAGGTTAGGCATACGTTTCAGAAGGGTGGTAAACGCAATATCTGCTTCCACACGGGCCAAGGGCGCCCCTAGGCACTTATGAATCCCATGTCCAAAGGCGAGATGCCGATTGATCTTACGTGTAATATCCAGTGCCTCTGGATGCTCAAACTGGTACTCATCACGGTTTGCTGATTTCGATAAAGGAATGACCATATCTCCCTTTTTGATCTGCTGCCCGGCAAGCTCGACATCTTCCATAGCAAAACGTGGTCCCGTCATTGTAGAGGGCCCATTGAAGCGGAGCAGTTCTTCAACGGCTGAAGGAACTAGACTGAAATCAGCTTTTAGTTTCTCCAATTGCTCAGGATGATCCAACAACATCAGAGTACCAGTAGCGATCAAATTTGAGGTTGTTTCATGGCCAGCAAAGACTAATAACGTAATCATAGAGAGCAGTTCTGCCTCGCTGAGTCGATCCCCCTCTTCTTCAATAGCTACCAACTGGCTGATCAAGTCATCAACAGGATACTGGCGTTTGTCGGCCACAAGCTGCGCAATGTATTCGTTGAAAGCTTGTATGTTCTCCGCAACCCCAGGCTCTAGTTTTCCAAGTCCAAGACCATTTGCGATCACACCAGACCAGTTAAGGATCTTTGTCCGATCTGCTAGAGGCACTCCAAGCATGTCAGAAATGACGTTGATTGGTAAGGGATAGGCATAGTTTTTTACGAGACATTTCACCTTGTTCTTGTACCTGATCAAGTAATTCGTCAGCAATCTTTTGCACATGTGGACGTAAGCTTTCCATGAATCTGGGTGTGAAGACTTTGGATACCAATTGTCGCAACCGACGATGATCAGGATCATCGACAGAGAGCATGGAATCGCCCAAGAATCTAGGAGTAGCGTCAACTTTTCCGGTAGCAATTTGATGTAAGTCGTTGTTGCCATCAATAGAGCTGGGATCTACAGTAAAAAGGGTGTGATTTTTAAGAACCTGCATTGCCTCTTCCATACGTGTGACCATCCAAGCTTGACGATTTGTCCCTCCCATCGGAAACGAGATAGGAATAACGGCTCCCTTTGCTCGCATCTGCGCAAATGCAGGAAATGGATTTTCGCTGCCGTCACCACTAAACATACGGAATGCTGTTTTTTCTTGCATGGTTTGATCTGAAGTATTCATAACGATCTTCCTTTCTTAGGGGGGCTTTTTAGAGTAGGGTACCCAAATCACATGTTTGAACAAGAAGAAAAGGTAAGCTGGATAGTGTAGTTTGAGATTCTAATGTCGTTATTATTTGCCTTGATTTTGGACCATGTTTTTTATTATTCACAATCGCAATTTTTTTATCATGAAGTAGCTACTGGTTTTAATGCTTCTTTTGATTCCTCTTTTGGTTTCTCCAAAGATGAAGGAACTGTTTCGGAGGGATCAACTTTTCTTTTTTTGCGCACATCTATTAAGAAGAAGCTGAGAATCAATGCTACAACCGTAATACCTGCAGACCAATAAAATGAATCTTGAATTCCAGCCATAGAGCTTTGTATTCCAATTTGTCCATAAAGCATATTAGTTAGTGCAACCTTTGCTTGTTCGATAGGAATACTGAGTTGCTGAGCCATTTGGATCACTTGATCTAGAAATGATTGTTGAAATTGGGGGTCCATTGTATTGGCTGAGCTTCGGAATATCCCCATATGAAAGCTGGTGCGACTGGTAAAGATGGTAGTCATGAGACTGATACCAACTGATCCCGAAATGGATCGTACCGTATTGGACAATGCGGTACCATGGGGATTCTTTTCGCTAGGGAGCTGATTCAGACCGGCTGTTTGAATCGGCATCATGAGTAACCCCATACCAATCATCTGGATCATATAAAGAACCATGATATATTGGTAACTGGATGCTATCGTTAAGTTGGTAAATTCATAGGTTGTGACAAGGTTGATCAGCATCCCTACGACGGCAAGGGGACGAGGCCCTACTTTGTCAAACAAGATACCAGAAACGGGCGATAAGACTCCCATGAGAATTGCACCAGGAAGCATAAGCAATCCCGACTCCAATGGAGTGAATCCTCGGAGATTTTGCAAATAAATAGGAAGAAGGAACATACCACCATACATCCCAATGGTAGTGATCATACTAATGATATTGGATAAGGTGAAGATTGGATATTTTAAAATCCGAAAATCTAGCATTGGACGTTTGGAATTCAATTGTTGGAAGACAAACAAGATAATACAAACTACTCCAACGACAATCGAAATATCTACGATAAGATCGTTCCATCCTCTACTTCCTGCTTCACTCAACCCGTAGAGTGCTGCGCCAAAACCAATGGTAGAAAGAACAGTTCCTACATAATCAAGTTTTAGTTTTTTATTTGTTTCTCCTAAGTTTTTCAAAAGAAAACTGGAAATGACCAATATCACTAAAGCAAGTGGAGCGATACCATAAAACAATAATCTCCAACTGTAGTGATCTAATACCCAACCTGAAAGTGTTGGACCAATGGCAGGGGCAAACAAGATTCCTAGACCAAAAATCCCCATCCCTTTCCCTCTCATTTCAGGAGGGAAAATGGACAATACCATAGTCATACATAATGGCATCAATATTCCAGCACCAACTGCTTGTATCAGTCTTCCAACCAACAAAAAAGAGAAAATAGGTGCTAATCCACAAACAATAGAGCCGCCTGTAAAAAAGAGCATGGCAGTAAGAAATAAGTTACGCATCCCAAACCGCTGTATCAGAAAAGCAGATAAAGGAGTCAAGATCCCGCTCACAAGCATGTATCCGGTCAACAACCATCCTGCATCCGTTGTTGATACGTTAAACTCTGTAATCAAATGCGGGATGGCTACATTTAATAATGTTTGATTTAACACGGATAGAAACATCCCCAGCATAATAACGGCCAGCAAAGGAATTTGTGAACGAATAGAATGATTGGCTTGTTCTGTCATATTTGTTCACATCCTTTAGCGATGTATCTTAATGGTAGCATTCATGCCAGGTACTACTTGATCAGAATAATTTTCAAGTTCAATTTTAACAGGTACATACTCTACTTCTTTGGTGTAATCGCCACTGGCATTTTGAGATGGCAGCAAGGAAAATTCTGAGTTTGTCGCTTTGCCGATTTCTTTTACTTTCCCATTGATGGTTGTACCGTTGTCTACGTCTATAACTACATCTACGTCTTGCCCGACACTTACATTTTTTATTTCGGTTTCTTCGAGATTTGCAATAACGTACAATTTGTTAAGATCCACAACTTGTGCAAGAGTTTGACCAGGTGCTATCGTTTCGCCTTTGATTCCTTTATTTAAAACGATAGATCCTTCGATTGGAGATGTGATTGAAACAGTGCTTTTTCCAGTAACTTTTCCAATCTCTTCATTTTCTGTTACCTGTTGACCAACAGTTGCTTTCCAATCTGTTATTTTCCCGCTACTTAAAGAGGTAACTGGGACCATATCTCCACTAACTTTCGCATTGTCTGTAGAAATGAAATTGGCAGAATTTTGGTAATAGTTAATACCAACAATACCAACCACTACTACAACCAAAAATATAAATGTATTGATAGCAATGAGTTTTCCTGTTTTCATTTTCTTATCTCACCTTATCTTTCGATTTTTACTTCGGCATGTACACCAATGGTTAAGCGATCAATCGGTAAATTACTTACAGATATTTTTATCGGAATTCGTTGTACTTCTTTTTCGGTAGAACTAGCTGTATCAGCAGAAGAATCTTGATAGAACTCTCCAGTGGCTGAGCCAACCTCTACAACTTTTCCATCATAAGATTCATCAGATAAGGACTCGATTGTCACTTTTACATCTTTACCTTCCTTGATGCGGCTAATTTTATCTTCATCCATATAAGCCAGTATATAGGCATCATTTAAATTAGCTATTTGCGCGATGGTTTGACCTTGAAAGACTTTTTGTTTTACATAGACACTGGTTTTTACAATGGTTCCATCCATCTTAGTTGCTAACGGCTTATTTGAAATGCGTCCTACAACGTCTCCTTGCTTTACAGTGTCACCCTCTTGTACTTTCCAATCAGATAACACACCGGTTTGTGTCGCATTCAATGAATATAGATCTGCTTGTACTGTTGCATTATCGGTAGAAATATAGGTTTGTTGATCAGACACATATTGATAACCAAATGCCCCAATTCCCACCACCACGATAAACACGACAATTGTAGTTAACCATCGTTTCATTGGATTATCCTTCCTTTAATATCCCAACAAGCTTTTCAAGATGAACGGAGAGTTGTCGAAAATCTTCATCTGTAAGTTTTTCTAGGTATGTCCGATAATAGTGAGCTTGTGTAGCAGGGAAGTTAGCAAATAATTTTTTACTCTTCTGGCTTAAATCAACCCAAACCACTCGTCGATCTTTATCATCTCTCCTGCGAGTAACCATCTCTGATTTCTCCAAACGATCAATCACACCACTTACAGAACTCGGTTTGAAATCTAATTCCCTGCTGATTTCGACCATCGATAAGGAACCTTTTTGGTGGAGCAACCTTAAAACCTGTCCTTGTGGAATGGTTAAGTTATATTTTTTGAAGTGCTTATGCAGGATAGGAAGAGATTTTTTTAAACAAAAGTGCATAGCATTGACAAATTCCAGTACTTCATCATCAGTCAAATTATTCTCACCTCACATTAATATTTCACCTCGTTAATATTTTCTATAAGAACATTTTTTATTATATTATTTAACATAGTGAAATGTCAACTAATGAAAATATAAACAAAGGAAACAATCTATAGTTGGAAAAAGTGTATTAAAGGGATAGTGGCAGGTGAAGTGCTAGGGAAGGGGCTAGATTGACTTGAATATTTTTTGAAAAACTATTTGGTTTAACTGTTTATTTCAAAATTTATTTCGTCTCATTAGGAAGTAAAGAAGAAGTATAAAATGTAATTCGAATGAGGAAATAACATGTTACAAGAGATATGGTTTACCCTTTACAGGGTTAGAACCATGAAGAAATTACAAAAAAATATAAAATCCCAACTTATACTCCTCTTAACAGGAATATAAGTTGGGATTTTTGTTTGTTTTCTAAGCTTATTATCAACACTAATATAGCATTTTGCAAAGGAAAGGGATCACAATTCACCCTTTAAAAAAGTTTGGAGTTATTTTGTTTTGTATTAACCTCGAACAAACTTCAGACGTGACCAGTCAAACAATTTTCCAGGGTCTTGTTTTCTGTTAGGTGCGTATTCAGCATGTCCTACAATATGCTTTCTGTCCCTTTTAATCGATGGATGACGTTTAAAAATCCCATTCAACAAAATATTAAGTGAATTGTATTGAGCATCTGTAAATCCTATATTTTTAGATGAGATCATATTATATGTTTTTTCTGACATAATAGGTAGCATCTCATCGTGGGTTCCAATTGCTAATAATTCTATTCCGATAGAATATTCATTCATTTTATTTTTATAAGTTGGTAATCCTGGCAGCTCTCCTTTTCCTGCATGAAAAGCAACTCGATTTTCACCGACCAGACGATAGATCGTCCCGTCTCTTGCAATCATATAATGTGCGGAAGTCCCAGTGCTAACGAAAATACGATAAATATCTTGTATATTGTATGGATTTGTAGGTTTGATTGCGGCATTTGAGGTGAAATGAATCAAAACATGAGTGACTTCTTTCGTCCGTATTTTTGAATTTTGTGACGGAAGGTAAAGATTTTTAATTGTAGGCTCCTGAGATATTACTAGACTTATTACCAGCCCCAAAATGAGTAAACATGGCGCAAAAATGACCCAAACAGAATTTTTCATTATAATCAGTTTTCCCTTGTTCTTAGTTCTATACGGCGTAGTGACAGGAGTTTCTAGGAACTCTGACTTTCATTACCATGTGTTAATTCCCCAAATTTTGTTGGTCAAATTAGGGCTCTTCTCTAAACACAAAGGATGAAATTTTGTTATCATATTCACTAGGTAAATTAGCGATACTTTTGTCATCATTTGCCGAAAAACATTCTCCCCGGTATTTAGCATCTGTACAGAATGTTATCGCGAAAGTATTTGAATTAGACTTAAACTTGATGGAAGATATTTTATTATCAAAATTAAAGGTCTTTAGATCCTTCACATCGTAACAAAACGTTGCTGATTTCCCTTTGAAATTTTTGAGTTCATACACCGTAACACAATCATGTGCTGTGATAAATCATATTTATCTGTATTTTAAAACAGGCAAATAGCCCGACAACATAGAACAATGTAGTTTCCTCACTACATATTAGGTGTTTTTAAGACCTGCAAATTACTTACATTAGCTGTTCCTAGGTTAATAGACAGGATCGTGTCTGGAGCAGTTAATAATGTTCTAACAATAAGTGTAGTGTCCGATAGTTTTATGCTAACCATTACCTCCAGAAAAGAATAGTTGATACACTTTTTATTTTAAGGACGTGATGGTATTCGAAAAGGGTAAAAATGCGAATGGGAATTTCCTCTTTATTTAAGAACTAGAAGCAATAGTGTCCATCAAGAATAGAAACCAACTGTTGTACGTTAAACAGTTGGTTAATTTGTGTCTAGATTATATCCATGCATACCTAGGAAAACGATCACTGTATGATATTAAATCCAGATTAGTTCAAGCTTAGATACTTCAGTTCGTTTTAGCATTATGGGGTGTTAAGTACTAGCTTTTCCTTGGTTTTTTTTAACAATTCATCAGCAGCTTTTCTATATCCGCCAGCTGCTTGAAAAGAACTGCTTATTTTCAAGCTGTTTTCTTTGTAGACAGGATTATTTAAAGCTTCTAGAACCGACTTTCGCAATATATCTGCATCTAAGCTCTGTGGATCAAGCAAGAGGCCGGCCCCTAGTTTCTCTACCTGCTCTGCCACAATTGGTTGATCGTTTACAAGTGGTAACATGACAAGCGCATTTCCAAAATATAATCCTTCGTTTGTGCTGTTCATTCCACAGTGGGTGATAAAGACATCGCTGTGTTTTAAAACTTCCAATTGAGGAACATAGTTGCGCACGATAAAGTTATCAGGGATCGGACCAATGTCATCTGGTGTTAACTGATTTCCAATACTGAGAACAACTTTTCCATTGAGATCTTTTAAAGCTTCTATACACATCTGGTACAAATCTACACGTTTATTGACAATGGTACCAAGAGCCATATAGACAACACGTTCATCTTGTAATGCGTCGATTGGGAAATCAAGTTGCTCTTGTCGATCAACAATAGACGGCCCCACAAATACATAGCTTTCATCATAATGTTCTGACTCTGGTTGGAACAAGTGAGACGTAAAGATGATGTGCAGTTCTGAGTCGACGACCATTCCAGTTAGAAAACTAGGGACGGGAACACCATACTTTTGTTCTAATCGTTTTGTGATTAGTTCCATTTCGTGTTGTTTTGCTAGAAATTGTTCTTTCATTTCAGGTGACCACTTTTCCATCACTCTTTTGAAAATGCTCGACTTTTCATTGGAAGCGAATGTAGACCAGAGTGCATATGATGGTAATTTCTTTATGTCCGCAACCCATTTTCCAGGAAAACTTTGTGCATCAAATATGACATAATCATAAACTTCATTTTGGATATCTGTTAAAATTTCATCCGTAATCCATTCCATGGACTGCATCATTTTATCCATATTTCCAATCATGGGACTTGTTTCTTTATTGTCATGGAAATTTGCTACAACCTCTTTCATCAAAGCTTGTGCTTTCATAGAGACCGGACGAAATTCTGCCCCTGTATGCTGTAACTTTTCTTTATACAGATCACTGGTGTAATAAGTGACTTGTTCTCCACGCTGGACTAGTTCTTTTATAAGAGCGATAGAAGGATTGACATGACCTTCCCCTAAGTAATTGACCACTAATACCTTAGCTATTGTGAACACCTCGTTTCAAATATTAAAATCGTATCACTTTATTGTATGAGTGGAGAACGAAAATCTGAAAAAATTGTATAAATTGTTTGGATTATACAGTATATAAATACTTTTATATTTTTTTGTTCTGAAAATCGACATGTATCAGGCATAATAGTAAAATGAGATCGTTGTATGAAGCAAGCAAGATATACGAAAAATAAGGAAATAAGTAACTGGTGAAATGGAAATGAAATTAATGTAATGGGACGGTAGCAAAAAACATTAACATTTGTTATGATGATAGAGGAAAATATTCGGAAATAGGGGGAAAACCCATGTTAAAAGATCAAGATTCACAAGTTTTTGAAGCAATTCAGCTTGAATTAAAAAGACAACAAAACAATATTGAATTGATTGCTTCCGAAAATTTCGTAAGTCCCGAAGTCATGGAGGCACAAGGCTCTGTTCTTACTAATAAATATGCAGAAGGCTATCCTGGTAAAAGATACTATGGCGGCTGTGAGCATGTAGATATCGTAGAAGACTTAGCTCGTGACCGTGCAAAAGAACTTTTTGGCGCAGAACATGCCAATGTGCAGCCTCACTCAGGTGCACAAGCAAATATGGCTGTATACCACACTGTGTTGGAACCTGGTGACACGGTATTGGGGATGAATCTTGCTCATGGTGGGCACTTGACACATGGAAGTCCTGTTAACTTTTCTGGAATTTTATATAATTTTGTAGCTTATGGTGTCGATTCAGAAACACATCGCATCAACTATGAAGAAGTACGCCAATTGGCTTTAGAACATAAACCGAAGCTGTTAGTAGCTGGGGCAAGTGCATATCCTCGTGAATTTGATTTTGCGAAGTTAAAGGAAATCGCTGATGAGGCTGGAGCTTTGTTCATGGTCGATATGGCACATATCGCCGGCCTTGTGGCTACAGGTCAGCATCAAAGCCCAGTTCCTTATGCTGATTTTGTTACCACCACTACACATAAAACCCTTCGCGGTCCGCGTGGCGGTATGATCTTGTGCAAAGAAAAATATGCCAAGGCAATCGATAAATCCATTTTCCCTGGTATTCAAGGCGGTCCATTGATGCATGTGATCGCTGCAAAAGCGGTAGCATTTGGGGAAGCACTTAGCGAGTCTTTTCAAGCATATGGTGCACAAGTAGTAAAAAATGCAAAAGTACTCGGAGGTCAACTAGTGGAACATGGTTTGGAGCTTATTTCAGGCGGAACCGACAATCACTTATTGCTCATCGATGTTCGTAACCTTGGATTAACTGGGAAAGAAGCAGAGCATTTGCTCGATCAAGTTGGCATTACCACGAACAAAAATACTATCCCATTTGATCCGGAAAGTCCATTTGTCACAAGTGGAATTCGCATCGGAACTCCTGCTGTCACCAGCCGCGGCATGGATGAAGAGGCTATGGTGGAAATTGCAGCTATTATCGCGCTCACCTTGCAAAAACGAGATGATGCATCAACAGTAGAAGAAGCTAGTACACGTGTAGCGAAGTTGACAAGTAAATATCCTCTTTATGCGTAAGCATTTTGGGAATGGTATGCAGTTTGCTAAAAGGCATGAATTCGGTATGGAACCGAACTCATGCCTTTTTAAATCTAAACCAAAAGAAACATTTTTGTACTGAACTAGGGGTTTAGGGGAGCAGTGGAACAAGAAATCGGAATAAGCCTTATCGGATACACAAGGATTCATGAGATAAAAATCATGAATCCTTGTGTATCCATTTACGCAATAGCCCTTTCGCTACTTCCTCTGGTAATACAAAGGAATATCTACCTACGATATTAATATGTTCATAACCAAGAGGAGAGAGGCATTGAACGTCCGACTCTTTGAATTATTCTTTCATTAAGAGTCAATGCGGCCAACGGGTGTTCCAAACGACAATCGCATGATTCCACCTCTTTCTGTTGATTTACCTTATCGGACATCAAGAGCCTAAATATTTCACAATAATATCTGCTAATAAACATTAGCGGATATTTACTTGTTGGAAATCAGTTTTGAAACGTCTACATATCCTTAGCGTATAATTACGTTAAATTGGCGGTAAAATCGACGATCAGTACTTTGTTTAATTTTCGTTTTGAACAGTGCGCTGTCCATAAGCGCAAAGAAAGACGCGTACGCCATCAGTGATGATACGTTTGGTTTGTTCCTCTTCCAAAGCCCCTGTTTTTCTCGGTTGATTAAATACCAATAAAAACGTTAATGCAGCGAAGTGCTTTGTAGCCATTTCAGGATCGGGCACATAGAGCAATCCGGTTTGTCCAAACTCGGTAAACCTCCTGATAATCCCCTCTTCCATCGCGTTATCCAGCTTTTCTAAAAACGAGGCTGGTAGGTTGGCGGCTTCCATCATAGCCAGACGGATCAAAGCGGTGTAATCGGACGAACCGTTTGTAAAAGCTACGATTTGTTCGCAAAATAAGATGAGCGCCTGCTCCAGATCCTCGAATTCCCAGAGGTGGTCTGAAATCGCTTGCTTAATCATGTCCAGGACCGCCCAACTGGTTTCTTCCACAACGGCAAGCAGTAAGTTCTGTTTGTCGCCATAATAATCATAAACTGTCCGTTTGGAGACTCCCGCTTTAGCTGCGACCGCATCGACGCTGGAACGATCAAACCCATCCGAAAGAAACAGGTCTCGTGCCGCCGCAATAATTTTAGTTCGTTTGTCTAAAGAGCCTTTGCGAATTTTCTTGTTTTCCGTATTATCCATTCTTACGTTTCCTCCTTATGGGTACTATCAGAAATCGAAAAGAGTTCCACTTTACAAATTACACTGCACGGTGTAGTATGATTAATGTAACATATCCAATCAATGATCAAGAGGGTGTCGGGTAACACACCCCTGTTACCTGACACCCCATCAAGGAAGATTCTATCCATAAACACCAAGTTGTCTTTTGTTGATATTCTCATTGTCGGGGCCGGGCCCACAGGGCTTACACTTGCCTGTGATCTTGCCCGTTGAAACGTCAACCATCGCATTATTGAACGATGCACCTTATATAACGTAGCATCTCGCGCCAAAGGAATCCTGCCTCGCTCGCTTGAAGTCGTCGATGATTTGGAGGCTGTTCGCTACATTATTGACACAGGTGACGTGAATTTGCCTGTTCATTATTATACCGCAGATGGCAGGAGTGTAGACAAGCCGGCTATTACCGTTGCAGCCAGCGCCGAACTTGAGACACCCTATCGAGATCCGGTCTGGATTGCTCAATTTGATGTGCAAAAAGCATTGCGCGACCGATATGCAGTGCTTGGCGGTCAAGTTGAGTTGGGAGTGGAAGCCGAAGGGCTTGTTCAGGATTTGGATGGTGTAACGGTAACCGTGAATACACCACAAGGAGAAGAGCAAATTCGGGCTCGTTATGTAGTCGGTGCTGATGGGGGCAAAAGTAATATTCGCAAGTTATTCATTTGCCGCTGATTGGGGAAACACACGATCATGAGCGATGGTATCTTGGCGATGTGAGATTGGAAGGACTGGATCGTGATCATAACCATATCTGGACATCCGGAGGGTATGGTTGGGGTGACACCGTTGCCTGAAACCGACTTTTGGCAACTGCAGGCTACAATTCCGGCAGAAATCGAGAAACCAGAGAAACCATCGTTAGAAGTGTACCAAACTATGTTTGACCGACGGGCCGATGCCGGACGTGTTCGGCTCACGGATGCCTCCTGGCTGTTCATACGTACCATGAGGAGCGCCGCCCTGTGGCTCAAGCTGTGCTCGAGGACAGCACGAAGAAGATGGAAGTAGTTGATTTGAACAAGGTTAGCAGGCATGCAATCACGTTAAAAATGAACAGGAGCTGATCTTAGTGAGAACAACTTCAACATTACAGAATCGCATTTCCGCTAGTTCTTTCGATTCCGAAGGCCGGATTGCCCGAGAAGATTTGATTGCTTTTGTCGAACTTGCCAGTAAAGCTCCTTCAGGCTTTAACCTTCAGCCTTGGCACTTTCTTATCGTAGACGAAAAAGATAAGAAGGAAGCCTTGTGTACAGCCGCTCCTGGACAACAAAAAATTGCGGATGCTGCGGCATCTGTAATTGTGTTGGCGAATTTGCAGGCTGATGAGCGTGCTGAGCAAATGGTGAACGATCTCGTAACAAAGCAGTATCTTTCGGAAACGTACAAGGAAGGAGCGATCAATAATATTCGCTCCTATAATGTGAAATTTCCTGACAGGTATAAAGAGGAAGTAATCATTGCGGCTTCTTTTGCTGCATACGGCTTTCAACTCGCCGCATTTGAACACGGTTACGGGGCAGCTCCCATTGGCGGATTTAATCCGGCTGCAGTTTCCGAGGTGTTCGGCATCCCGGCTCACTTGAAGCCCATTTTAATTATCGCCGTCGGCCCTTCCCCAGTGGAGACGAAGCAGCGCAAGTTTCGCTTCTCAGTGGAAGAGGTATCATCTTTTAACACAATCTGACAGACTGGCTGCCCATCTGCAGGCCATTTACGGAATCATACAACAAAGCGGAGAAAGTAGTAAACCGCACATACTGAGGAGGAAACCAAATGAGTAACTATCAAAGTATTGTTGATCGTTTTGAGATTGAAGCACTGCGCAACGAATTCACTGATACGGTGATGATGCGCGACCCTGACCGCTTTGCGTCGCTGTTCACGGAGGACGGCGTGTGGCGAATTCCTGGAGTCGTCGAACTCACCGGTCGGGAGCAGATTCGCGCTGGGAGCAAACGGCTACAGAGTCAGTGGGACTTTTTCGTGCAAAATACGCACCAAGGATCGATCCAGATCGAGGGCGATACCGCAGTCGGCCGTACCTATATCTCAGAGCTCGTGCGCCTGCTCGACGGCAGGGGCGGGCTGAACTACGCCGTGTACCATGATCGCTACCAGCGTACAGAGGACGGCTGGAAGTTCGCCGAGCGCGTCTACGAGATCAGATACCTTGACACCACACCACTTTCGGGCTCAGCGAAGATCGACTCGCATGAGTAAGTGTTGATGTCCAAAAGGCCCCGTATTTAAAATACCCAGCATAAGTTTTATGCTGGTTGTTACACTTTTCTATGAGTTGATTTATCTTATTCTGTGCCTTAAACTTCATGGTAGAGCGTCCTCCTGATGGGCTTTTTGAGGCCATGACCTCGTGTGCAATCCCATCGTACCGAGGCGTTCGTTTTTGTTTATATGCCAAATTATTCGTTTTACAGTAATTCTAACGAAGAACATTAGTTCAATGCTTTTAAACAACTTTATTTCCGACCAGGCCCGCATCATAGGCCCAGAAAAAAGGGAAAAGCTTTGTTGTTCACTGCTCCCTTAACCCTCGTTCTTGTAACCTAGTTAAATGTAAATATATGATAATAAAAATAAATTCTATAATATTAAATATTACTATATATTCTTGATCTTGAATTTTCTTTGAAATTAACTATTTACTTATTAATTTCCATGCTGTATATCCTTTCGATAAAAGGTAAGAAATCAAAAGGATAACTGCGACGATTCCATCAGTTAGAAATACAGATTGAATATCAGATGTGATTTTGCTTATCAACAAAGGAACAGTAATAGCTACTGCTGCTTTATGAAAAATGACCAATTCCCAAATCCCAGCATAGCGCCGAGGGAAAAATGCTAAAAGTAGAAAAAGACCGGTAAATACAAGAAAACCATAAAGACGCCAGATTTCTACCACTTTTCTAATTGTTTCTGCTTCGGATGTAGTTGTTAAATTTAGAAAAAAAGATGCTAACGCACCGACTGCACATAATAAAAGCAATATCATAGATAACAGATCTCTCCACCTAGGTACATTTAACATTTCATTCCCTCTTTCATTAATCATTACTAATTATGGTTAATGATTAATAATAATATTTGTCATGCAGCTCTTGTGATTCCGAATAGGTTAATTTCACTCTCCTATATTGGATTGGAGCGACTGATCTTCGAACTTTCTTTCCTTCATTCTTATTGGATCTACCTTCAATGTCAAGTCAATTTGGAATAGAAGAACAGCAAGATTGTTGTTAAATTTGGAACTGTTAAAATTTGGGTCTGTTGCAATTGTAATAAAACAGGATGACATCTTTCATACAGCCAAACAATCGATTATTCTCATTTAGATGGAAATTTTCATGATTTTATTAAATAAACTACCAGATTAGCATACGCAGCTTTTGCATATCCCCGAAAAAGAGTACTTCTCGAAACAGATGGGTATATATGTAATTTCTAATATTAGAATCTCATATCAACAAAAATATACGCCAAGCCTATGAGTATGCTTCACGGCTTGGCGTTTTTTAAAACAATACCTGAGGCTTGACGGATAAAAGTATTAGTCTTCGATTGCCTGATAGACAGTGGTCCAAAAGTCGTGGATAACTCGCATTGAATCCGGTGTGGACATCCCAACATTGGTGAGCACGATTCCAGTGAGCTGTTTGTTCGGGTCGGCATACGCCGAAGTACCGGTTCCGCCGTCCCAGCCGAACTGGCCGATGGACGCGTAGTCGCCGCGGTAGGTTCGCACCGCCATCCCAAATCCCCAGCCGCCTTGCTGCCCTTGGCCGTACGACAAATGGACGTTGTTCCTGGCCATGGCGTTTCGGATGGCTTGCTGTTCGGGCGTGAGGTGGTCGGTGGTCATCAGCTGGACGGCAGGCCGGGACAGGATCTGTTTGGTCCCATGCATCCCCTGATTCAGCAGCATCCGGAAGTAGGCGTGGAAGTCGTCGACGGTGGAGACCAGCCCACCGCCGCCTGACTGAAACGCCAAAGGCTGGCTGTACTGTCCCCCTGCGGCCTCATCCCATACGATGAACTCACCAGTCTGTGGGTCGGGATTGTAGCTGATCGGCAGCCGGTCGATCTTGTCGGCAGGCACATGGAAGCCTGTGTCTTTCATCCCCAGTGGATCGAGAATGCGTTCGCGCAGAAACGTCCCAAACGGCTGACCCGTGACCCTGGCGACGAGCACGCCGAGTATATCGTTGCTGATCTGGTACTGCCAGCGCTCTCCCGGGTGGTGCATCAGTGGAAGCGAGCCAAGGCGGCGCATCCATTCGTCCGGATCAGGATATTCTGTCATTGTCTGGGGGAATATCCCCTGCTCAAAAACTGCGTTCATGATCGGAGTGCCCAGCGACGTCAAATCCGCTCCGAGCCCAAACGTGGAGGTCAACAGGTCCCGTACGGTGATCGGCCGTCGCGCTGGTACGGTGTCGTTCAGCGGGCTGTCAGCCCGTTTCAGAACCTGCCGGTTGGCGAGTTCGGGCAGCCAGAGATCTACTGGGTCATCCATCCGCAGCCTACACTCATCGAGCAAAATCATCGTCGCCGCCATCGTGATTGGTTTGGTCGTGGACGCTAACCGAAAGATCGTGTCCCGGCGCATCGGCGCGCCGCCATCATGGCGCATCGTTCCAAGTGATTCGACGTGTGTCTTGCCGTTCCGGCTGACTAGGGCGACAAGCCCAGGAATCTTCCCGGAATCGACATGTCGTGCCAGTACCTTATGCAGTCTGCGCAGCCCTGTTTCGGAGAAGCCTTTGTTGTTTTGTCCCATTATGAATCTCTCCTTTTTTTCCTATCTTCTGATGAATTTGGTATTCTCTCTTTACTTTTTTATGGTTTAGTGCTGTTGTTATTTTCTCCCGAGCTTTTTACGAATGTTTTCGCTCACTTGTTCTTTTCTTTTCCCAATCCAAGTTTGCCCTTGAAGCTCATGTAACAGATCATCGCAAAAACCACCGATATCCTGACCCACTACATCCAGCACATCCATTCCTTCTTGTGCGTTTGATTCAAAAAATTCTAGTACATCTTGCAGCATTTTAAACATGGTCATGGCAGAGTCGTGGTTGGATGCGGAATTCCATAAGAAATTCTCTATTTTATTCATCACGATCTGATAACCCTTTGGTAAAGCTTCGATCCGTTTTTTGTAAAGTTTATATTCCGCTTTTTCTTGTTTCCATCTTTTTAAAATCGGAAAAATATTAATTTCCATTCTGATTCTCCTTTTATTCATTCATTTTTGATGAGATAGAATCCCATTTACGCCAAAAAGTTTGGAGTTGATTTCATTCAGCAGTGTTCAGTGTATAGATTTCCGTGACGTTCCGATTTTCCAATGTTTCTACTCAGTATAACCAAGTACTTCTATATAGTTATACATAGTAGATGACGTGTCAATATCTGATTTATTTTTTTCTAGAAAGGGTTGCATGAAGTGACATTGTTATTTACCTTAACCGAGCTTTTTGTGAATGTTTTCGCTCCATTGTTTTTTTCTTTTTTCGGTCCAAGTCTGTACTTGAAGCTCCTGTAACAAGTCATCACAAAAGCCACCGACATCCTGCCCGACTACACCAAGCACATCTTTTCCCTCTTGTGCACTTGATTCAAAAAGTTCTAGTACATCTCGTAAGGCTTTAAATATGGCCATGGTAGAGTCCGTGTCGGATGCAAAAGTCAATAAGTAATTCTCCATCTCTTTTATCACAATCTGATAATCCGTTGGCAGATCATTAATCCGTTTTTTGTAAAGTTTATATTCCTCTTTCTCTTGTTTCCATTTCGCTCCAATAGCCAAATCTATTAAATTCATAAAAATATTTTTCTCCATCTTGATTCTCCTTTAATTTACTTAATTTTGATGAGATAAAAATCTCATTTAGGCCAAAAGACTTGAAGTGATTTCATCCCATAAGTTTCAGTGTGTAGAATTTCGTAACGGTTCAATTTTCAATGTGTCTTCTACTTTGTATCGCTAGGTACTTCTATATAGTAATACTTAGTAGACGACAGTGTCAATAGTCTAATTTATTTTTTTCTGGAAGGGTTGCAGCAGGTGATATCGTTATTTTCCTATTCTAAGCTTTTTGTATATGTTTTGGTTCAGTTGTTCTTTTATATGATCCTCCCATGTTTCAGTCTGAACGTCTTTCAAAAGATTATCCCAAAAACCGCTGATATCCTCTCCAACTACATCAAGTACATTCTTTCCTGCTTGTGCACTTGATGCAAATAGTTTCACTACATCCGTCAAGATCTTTATTATGCCCATGCCATCGCCAGCACTAGACCCAATATTCCATAAATAGCGTTCCGTCTCTTCCATCACAATCTGATAATTCCTTGGTAGAGCCTTCGTCCGTCTTTTATAATCTTTATACTCGGCTTTACCTTGCTTCCATTTCGTTAAAGTTTGAAAAATATTATTTTCCATTTTGATTCTCCTTTAATTCATTTATTTTTGATGTGATAAAATCCCATTTACGCCAAAAGGTTTGGTATTGATTTTGTTTTGTCTTCTATTTTGTATCACTTAGTACTTCTATATAATAATACTAAGTAGATGACAGTGTCAATAGTTTGATTTATTTTTTTGAAATGGGTTGAAGGGAGTCGATGACGCTCTCATTCAGCCTTATAGAGAAGTGGGGAAATGATGATGAAAGCTGCTAGCCATACTCATCCTAGTCAACTAGCTGTGTTTATATGTTTGATAGTCTAACAATTGGAATTTTTAAAGTTTGTGTGGGTCGTAGTCAACATTTGAAATAGAAAGAGACGAGATGATAATGGGAACAATTATCCCCATCATGTTTTCGCTTCTTGGCTTTCATCATACTGGTAATTTTTTTGATTTCAAAAGAAGGGAAAGATGAAAGAATCCCAATTGATGGGTTTGGTACTTGTTTGTATTGGCATGGGGTGGATTGGCACTTGAAGTAACAGGGTGGAAAACTGTTTATACACAATTGAGAGTTTGTATTACACTCTAATGTCTCTTACTATCATTTTGGGATTGAGTTAATGGGTATATCTATGTAAGAAATTGTTAAGGGGAAAGCAGTATAAACTATAACATGCTGATTTCCGATTTGCATTTTGTTCAATTCATCAGAATAATTGTTTTAAAGGAAAGAAGTCAAGGATACTAAGATGTGATCCTTGACTTTTGTTTATTTATCTTCGGGTATAGCGAAAATGTCGAAATTCTTTCCGATAATTAACGTGGTACCAACAGCCATATCTACGATCCTAGTGTCTATTAAATCTATTGTAATTTGTTGTCCATCTAGTGTCTCTAAAGTGATGACTGTAAGATCAGAATCCTTCTTTTCTTTTAATTGGTTTCGTTCGTCGAAATAATACTCTTCCCTTGATTCTAGTGGATTTAAATTGTATTTAAATTGGTCGTAAAACCTATAGATACTTGTTTTACGTATTACCTTAATGAATTTACTTACTTTATTTTTATCGCCTTCCACCATCAGTTTTAACGACATTAAGAATCCCACCATTTCCTTAATATTTTTCCTTTTCGTAATTTAAGTTTATCTACTATCGAAAATTCGATCAACATTAATATTATCTGGTTAAATTGTTGTATTTGATGATTTATAAATATGATTAATGCGAATTACCAAATATTTATGATAATATAGATACAGAATTATCATAAAAGAGGTGATGTTAATGCGCAAAGATATAATTGGGCCAATTCTTCGAAATGAAAGGAAGAAACAAGGAAAAACAATACAAGGTATTTCTACAGAATTAGGTATTAGTCCCTCTACAATTTCTAGTATGGACAGAGGTTTATCAAACGTCTCGGATGAGATGTATAAAGAATATGCCAAGTCGTTGGGAAGGGCAGAGGATTTATTAGGACTAGTGAGCGAAGCCACTAAGAGGAAAAATGAAAAGATGAAAGAGCTATTGCATATAGAAGATGTTTTAACAGGCAATCCAAAGTCTATCATTAAACAGATAAATCAAATTGAAGAGGTAAATGTATTCCCTGAACTGAAAGTTTTTTCAACCTTTTTAAAGGGACGAACATATTTTGAGCTTCGGCAATGGGATAAGTCACGAGAATGTCTGTTAAAGACAATAGAAGGGCTTTATGACTGCCCTAGTTTAGAACGGTCTAATCAACATACAATATGTCTGAATGATTTAGGTCGAATTTATTTCTATGATGGTGAGTATGATAAAGCTTTAGAAAATACGGAGCAAGCTATACAGTTATTTGACGAGACTGGGGAACGATCTTATATTAAACCTCTACTCTATTTGAACAAAGTGATCTATCTTGAGAAGCTTGGTAGAGAGGAAGAAGCATGTCTAGTACTAGAGTATTTACATACTCAAATAGAAAGTTTTAAAACTAATTCGTACCTAGTAATTCAGATTTATGAACGGTATGCGAATTTATTAACTAAACTGGGGACGCCAATTAAAGCTCTTGAGTATGCAAAACAAGGCTTGCAAATTGCTTGGGATAACCGACAGTATCGTCGATTGTTTTCTTTATGGGTAATCATCGGTAATATTTATTCTATAATGGATAACTTTAAAGAAGCCGAAACAAGATACCGTAAAGCGTTAAATTTGACTAGTCATATAGCGGATAATCCGAATTTAATTGGCAAGACTCATCTAGAGTATGCATTAATACTAAATAAATTAGGATCTACGTATGAATCTGAAAAACAACTACTTAATGCGTTAGAATATGTTAAAGAAGTGAAAGATGCTAATGTGCAATTAAGCATCTACCTAGAGCTTGGGCATCTACAGTTAGCACGAAATAAAAAAGAGCAAGCAAAAGAAACCTTCAAGAATGCAGAAATTATATTATCAACAGAAGAAAACAATGCTTTTTCGGTTGATATCTACTTAAATATATGCGATTTTTATGAGAGAATTGGAGAGGTACAAAAATATAAATTTTATAAAGACTTGATCCACGAAAAGTTAAGGAGGGGTTTACGATGATAAAGCTAATTGGTGGTGGAACCGACGGAGATCCGATGGGGCAAGCTGAATTGAGCACCTAAAAGGGTGCTTTTTTTATGATAATTATAGGGAGGAACTATTATAGAAAATCATCATGTTATGTTTTTTTACAAAAAAACGAAACTAAATGTTATAAAATATCTAAAAAATATTAATATTTACAATATTTATGTTGTCAAATAAAATATCGTTAACAAAGGAAATCCTTAAAGGTGTGATGTTGATCTTGGATAAATACCAAGTAAAACAGTATTTTACCATCAGGGAAGAACAGGACAAAATACAGATTGGGCATATGCCACCACGGGGACTCATCATCGATGAACCTCCGACATATTTAAAGAAAGTTCTCCTTTTCCTTTCTAAGCCAAGAAGCAAACAACAAATTGATGTATTTTTACAACATGATGTACACCTATCTAGTCAAGAATCAAATCTACTGTTTTCCGACCTAATAGAAAATAACATAATTTCAAGTCATATAATTGATTTAAACAACCGTTTTTCTAGGCATGAACTTTATTATGAATATGTAGGAAGTAAAGAAGTAAGCCCACAACAAATCTTATCAAAGAAAAAAGTTGGTCTTATTGGTGTTGGCGGGATTGGTACAAATGTAGCTATGAATCTCGCCGGTGCAGGAATTGGGAAATTAGTATTATTAGATGCAGACAGAATAGAGGAATCTAACTTAACTAGACAATTCTTATTTACTGAGACATCCATAGGTGATTTAAAAGTAACTTCTGCTTCTAAGAAAATCAAAGAACTAAATTCATCTACGGAAATACTTCCAGTATCAGAGCATATAACCGATGAGAATCATAAAGATATCTTTTCTAGGTTATTCTCTGACTGCGATTTTGTAGTACTCTCTGCGGATTCCCCGGCTCGAATACACACATGGGTGAATGAGGCATCCATACGGTACAATTTCGCACATAGTAACGCTGGGTATATTGAAACAATGGGTATAATAGGGCCGCTTGTAATACCAAGGGAAACGGCTTGTTATGAGTGTTACAAGTATGTAGGCGATAATTATGTAGAAGATGTGGATAAAATGAACGAAAATCTAAACCACGGTTATCAAACACCTAGTTATGGTCCGCTTAATTCGCTAGTTTCCTCTATGCAAGCTAATGAGATCATACGGTATTTTTTAGGATTAGAAGTTAGAACAAAGGGCAAACGCCTTGTTATCGATTCACAAAACTACGAGAGTTTAGAAGAATCATTTAAACAAAAAGCGGATTGCCCTTTATGTTCGGTACCTCCTGTAAAGGAGGTGATATAGATGTTAAATGTGCGTAAAGTAACTACTGTCAAAGCTTCTAATTCTGGAACAAAAAACTAAGTTTACTTGTTGGAAGCATTTACCTATAATTTTAGGGAGGGGCCTTATCTCTCCCTTTTTTTAAACTTTCTTAAAAGGATGATATCATATGCGGCAAATTATTGGAATGGGTGGTGGCGGGTTTTCCATGGAAGAAGATAACCCCCTTTTAGACGAATACATACTTGCACAAAGTAAAAACGATACACCACGTGTATGCTTTGTACCAACAGCAAGTGGAGACGCCGAGGGTTATGTAGAAAAGTTCTATAGATGTATGGAAAAGCTAGGGTGTAAAACATCGCACCTACCCTTATTTCGTGGGGCACCGGTTAATTTGAAGGAATTTGTAAATGAGCAGGATATTTTTTATGTTGGTGGAGGTAATACAAGAAATTTACTAGTACTATGGAAAGAGTGGGGACTAGACCGCCTAATACGGAAAGCATATGAAAACGGTGCCATTCTCACGGGGCTAAGTGCTGGTAGTATTTGTTGGTTTGAGCAAGGATTAACTGATAGTATACCCAGCAAATTATCCGCACTAAACTGTTTAGGTATCCTAAAGGGTAGCAACTGTCCACACTACGACAGCGAAACCAGCAGACGCCCGCGCTATCATGAATTAGTTAGAAAAGGAGGAATCATGCCCGGATACGCTGCAGACGATGGTGCAGCTCTTCATTTTATAGATGAGAAATTATTTCGTATTGTAAGCTCTAGACCAAACGCCAAAGCTTACCATGTAGAAAAAGAGAGTAACAAAGTTGTAGAAACAGAAATAAAACCACACTACCTAAAACTCGAGAAAGTAAACAAAGAACAATAGGAACTCTTTACTCCTAAGGTTTTTTGTTAATTTTTCACTAACGATTGACAGGATGTGTTCCCATGATAATGCTAGATGAAATTAAGCAAGCGATTCATTCCTATTCCGTCCAATTTCCAAGTGATAACACAGCATCACTACAACCGCTATGTGAATCCTTAAGTCCATACATAACCTCACGTACAAACTTACCTGGACATGTTACTACTAGTGCTGTGATTGTTGATCAAAATAATAGGGTGCTGCACATCAAACATAAGATTTTAAAGAAGTGGCTCCTGCCTGGAGGGCATTGTGAGGATACAGATCATTCGCTGATCGATGCTAGTTTACGAGAAGCTGTGGAGGAAACTGGCATTCCTTTGAATTGTCTCAACCGAATAAACGAAGGAAACGTACCAATTGATATCGATCTACATGAGATACCACCTAATCCTCAAAAGAATGAACCTCGTCATTGGCACGCTGATTTCCGCTTTGTATTTCGTTTGGATTCTTCTCAAAGTATTATTTTACAGGAAGATGAAGTTACTGATTATGCATGGTTATCATGTGAGGAAATGCCTATGCGTCGATTGGCAAACAAATTAAACGAATTGTAGACAAAATGCTTTTGTTTTGAAAAATGGGACACTTACGAAATATTTTAGAAACATCTCTCTGTAACGTACCAGAATAAGTAAAGATGTAGAAGAAGTCTTGGAAAGTTGTCTTTCGCCTGCCAGCTCATCTAAAACATGAAATCTAGGTGACTCACAGCGATTCTTATACGCTCTTCGATTGATATTAATCAGATCTGGTGGATGATATTTCACCTTAGCCACTTTGGTTAAAATACGAATTTTAAATGGGATGTGTTTCTTTAGGATTTCTTATATGCAAGGTGTGAAAACATAAAAATGTATATCCTCATTTCCATTGACATTTAAGAATGATGTCACTTCAAACGATTCTTTATCCAAACCGGATGTTAAAAATTCGAGGACACCTCCTGATTTTTGTCTAACCTCATGACGATTCCAATGTTCTGCAAAATATGGACTTGCTTGCATTAAATTATCCAAAAAATGAGGAACCCAAGGATCTCCAGCGTATCGATCACAAAGTCCTCTAAACAAAGCAACAGCATAGGGTGAGCGCTCTTCCCAATTGGCAATTCGATCCCGCAACGATTTGTTCGTAAACCACTGCCAGATCATGTTTCTTTCCGATTCAAGTAAGGTGGAGAAATCAACAAAATAGTTGCAAGCGGCTGTATTCCATATAAGTACATCTGCCCGATCGTTCATTACCATAGCTGGATATGTGAGATCATCGATTATTTTTTTCAAGCCAGAGGAAATTGTTTGACTTCTTTTCGTGATAGAAGGATCGACCGGTAATTGTGCCAATTTCATCATATGAATATATTCATCAGGGTTTAACCGAAGAGCCTTGCCAATACAGTCAAGAATTTGTTTAGAAACATGGATATCTCTACCTTGCTCAAGCCATGTATACCATGTTGTGCTGACTCCCGCCAACTGCGCGACCTCTTCCCGCCTTAATCCTGGTACCCGTCGTCGATTGTAACCAGGCGGCAGTTCTACTCTATCTGGAGTAAGCTTTGCGCGGCATGATTTTATAAAATTTCCCAGAGCTTTTAATCGATGCTCATTTTCATTCATTTTTGAAGTATCCACCCTTCAATAATTATCCTGTTACTATTAACACCATGTACCACAGTAATCCTAGTGGCATAATAATTTTACGTATTAGTTCATTAGCGAAAGGAGCAATTTGATGTTACCCAATATAATTCTGAGTTTTTTGGCCGGTGTGTTTGGCGCTAATGCTATTCCTCATTTTGTAAAAGGAATTACAAAGGAATCTTATCCTTGTGTCTTTGGAAACTCATCTGTACCTAATCTCGTAGCTGGTTGGGCCGGCTTAATCGTTACAGTGTTGCTTGTTTACCTTGCAGATGTTAAACAATATTTTTTTGCCTCGTTGATCCCAGGTTCGCTTGGAGTTCTTCTAATCGGTCTTTTTCATGCTAAAATCGGAGCATTTGGGAAAAAGTCTTGAACTGTTGCTTCTTGAATTCCTTCCATATATCGTATCATGACAAAATAAATAATAGCTATTCCATTGAACTTTGCTGCCCGTTAACGTAATTCCCTCAGATAAAATTAATAAGGATGAACCGCGCGATTGGCATGCCGATTTCAGCTTTGTATTTCGTTTGGATTCTTCTCAAAGTATTATTTTACAGGAAGAAGAAGTTACCGATTATACATGGTTGTCTTTAAAGGAAATGCCTATACGTCGATTGGCAAATAAATTAAACGAAGATGAACCTATAATGAAGTAGAACAAAAAAGGACATCTATTATCGATGTCCCTTTTGTTGTTGAGCGTATGAGTATGTTTTCACTGCCCATAGTTTTCCATTACATGAAGCCTGCCAGTATGTAAAAGCTTTACTTGAAGCGTATCGGGTTCATTTGGTACACTTTGCACCGATCCATCAACGATTTGCAAAGAAGATTGGCCCGTATCTATTTGCATGGGAACTAGTTCGTATACAGGAATGACGGTATTGTTTTGGCAAGGGGCAACAATATAAAAATCGCGAAAGGTGTCTATAATTATACCTTCCATCTTTCCGTTTTGATAGAGTACATTATGATACTCCGCTTCTTTCAAAGCTAGTTTGCTCTCAGTTTCCCCTAGGAAATTGGCAAGTTGATTCATAGAAAGGATTACGATCACAACAATTAATACAATAAGAGTGATAAGGACAATTCGTTGTTTTGAATTTGTTGTCTTTTCCATTTTTAGATGAAGCATTTTTCTTCCAATACGGATTATTCCTATATAAGCGAAATATAAAATTACGAGGATAATGATTCCTGCTAGAACAATTAGCAATGCTCGTCCGATTAATTCAGGCTGCATCATTTTCTCGATTGTGATCTCAATATAGATATCGGGAGCACGATACCAGTCTAGGATGGACCGATAGTGATAGTAGGTAACAAGATACCAAAAAACAATAAATATTCCCATGACTAACTCAGCTGCAATTACGTTTTGGATAATATGTTTCCAATTCCATGATCTTTTGTCTACTGATGATGCGATTTCATTCTCGTTTTGCATATAATTTATCTGAAGTCCTCTCTTTATTAGATAGTTTAGATAGTTTAGTATTTTAACAGTATTGCATAAGAAGAAATGTATGTATACATGTTTATTTATTGGGAATGAACTTATTTTAATAGAGAAGTAATGATACAAATTATACCAATTATAAGTAGAAAGAAGGTTCCGCCACTCGGAACCTTCTTTGAATTTGATTCATTTATCACATGGTGTACAAAACCCCAAAAGGGTAAATTTCTCTACTTCCTCAGTAATAACAGATGACTGATTACACACTGGTTTTCTGGCCATATAAATGGATGACATGATAGGTAGCGTACACCCCAGTCCCTTCACAATACGATTGATCATATTCTTCCAGCACATTTTTTAGGAGCAGATGATTTGCCAATGAAGAGGATTGCGATACGGAATAATTTGCTCCAGTTGCTTTGATTCCTCGTAGAAAAGACCGGCAGTTAGGATAAGAAACTCTTTCCCAGTTTTCTTGTACATTTACAGAAGTAAGCCCGGATCGTGTCCAAAGTTGTTTCCAATAGGAAGAGGAGTGCATGATTAAGTGGTGTTGGTCAGGCTCAAGTCCTCGCCTTCTTTCTAACTTCTGAAACAGAGCTGTAAGCTCTTGGAAAGTATCTATTCCGAACGTGGAGGCCAGTAGCACCCCGTCTGGCTGGAGTGCTTTTGCCCAAGATGTGATGGTCTCTTTCGGATTGGATAACCACTGAATCGTTGCATTGGAAATGATCAGATCGTATTTACCTGATAAATAAGAATGGACATCTTCTGCGTCGCCTATGTGCCAATTGATATTTGGGTTTGGATTATTTCTTTTCGCTGTTTCTATCATTTTTGGCGCAAGATCCATTGCTGATAACTCTGCATCTGGATACTTTTGCATGAGTAGATTTGTCAAATACCCCGTTCCGCAACCTATTTCGCAGATGCGTCTCATCGGTTGAGTACATCTGTCCAAAGTTTGGAGTAACTGATGTGCCATTTGCTTTTGGATCACTGCATGTTGGTCATAAGTGGAGGATGATCGATCAAATCTGCGTGCAACCAATGATTTATTTACTAGCATGGTGCAATCCCTCCTGTAGCCACTGATGAAATTTCTCTTGATTTGTCCAAAAACAAGCATGTCCCGTCTCTTGCCAGACGGAATGGGTAAAAGAGGATAGTTGATTTGCTAAGTATTGTGTTGATTTTAAAGAGCAAATCTCGTCATTTTCACCAGAGAGTAATGAAACAGGGGTATGAATAAATTTTGTGTGTTCGTCAAAAGAAAATTGCTGTAAGAAATCCAAACCAGCTTGCAGGGATAACACAGAAGGAATATTTCCCCTTATTTCCTTGTTCCATTTGTCTTCAACGCCACTGAGTTTTTCATGATGAGTGAACATTTTTTGATCAAATAGCTGAATGGTTTGATGAGCATCCATCTCTATCTGTTTTTTCATTCGTTTGATCACCAATCCACTCCATCCCGTTTTATTTTGTTTGTTTCGGATGAATGAAGAGGCAGCTGCAATTAAGAATAGATGATTTATTTGTTTTGGATATTGAAGAGCAAGTTGAAGAGCTATCATTGCTCCTAGTGACCAACCTATGATGATTACTGGTTTATGTTCGATTTGTTGCAAGGTCTGGATTGCATGTTCATCGATTTGTTCAACCGTTTTGCAATTTTCAAAGGATAGGCTGTAATGGTGTGCATCTGTCCATTTCTTGATAAAAGGCTTCCAAATAGCTGAAGGTAGAGACCAGCCCGAAATCCACAAAAAAGAATACTGTTGTTTCATCGGATTACAGCCCATTCGTTTCCAATTTGAATAATGGATTCTATTGCTTTTTGTATATCTTCCTCTCGGTGGTTGGACATCAAGGAGAATCGAATTCTTGCACCACCAACCGGTACGGTTGGCGGACGGATGGCTACAGCCAAGATTCCTTGTTCCATGAGTTTTTGACTGAAAGCTAGTGACTTTGAACTGTCTCCAATGACAATTGGAATAATTTGGGTAGAGGAATTTGCTGTATCGAATCCATGCTTTGTAAGCTCAGAACGAAATTCCATACTTTTGCGTTTCAATAGATGACGAGAGCTGTCGCTTTTTTGGATTACCTTTAAAGCCTGAGTAATTGCTGCTATGATGCCGGGCGGCAAAGCTGTGGTATAAATAAAGCTCCGAGAAGTGTTGATGAGATATTGAATCCAATCTTTTTTAGCTGTTACATATGCTCCATATACACCAAATGCTTTGCTGAATGTACCCATGTGCAAGTCTACTTGTTCTGCAACTCCCAAATGATGGGCTAAACCTCTTCCAAGAGGCCCCATTGCCCCGACACTGTGTGCTTCATCGATTAACAAAGCCGCCCCATATTTCTCTTTCAATGCGATGAGTTCGCAGAGAGGTGCAACATCTCCATCCATACTGAAAACAGCATCTGTGACAATAAGTTTTCGCCTATAGTTTTTGCTAGTCGCTTTTTGAAGCAGGCTTTCAAGATGATTTATGTTGTTATGCCGATATCGAAATGACTTCGCACCACTTAAACGAATACCGTCGGCAATGCTGGCATGATTGTATTGATCGCTAAAAACAGCGTCTGTCTTGTTTAAAAAAGCAGATAAAACACCAAGATTGGCCATATATCCATT
This sequence comes from Shimazuella sp. NTD248, assembly GCF_059510395.1. NCBI lineage: Bacteria > Bacillati > Bacillota > Bacilli > Caryophanales > Thermoactinomycetaceae > Shimazuella > Shimazuella sp. NTD248. The sequence continues at coordinate 253,623 of NZ_JCAJZT010000004.1, forward strand.
GCTAAATACGAGCGCGGATTCTGCTTGCTGCCATTTTGCCAGTTGTTCCTCTAAATAATGTGTTGCCTCTTCATGTCCTGCAAGCAGCCGGGAGGAAGGTGAACCTGCTTCTTCGGCCGTTTGCATCGCTTGGATCAGCAGAGGTTGACCTGATAGTCCCAAATAATTATTGGAGGAGAAGTTCAGCAATTTTTTTCCATCTCGAATACAGACAGGCTCAGCACCATGAGTGGTAGGTTTCAGTTCGCGTATTAAGTCTTTATCAGCCAGTTGGTTTAATTCAGTTTTTATTGTTAGTTCCCAGTTATTCATAGTGCGCAAAGTTCGATTTCAAATCCAAGATCTTCGATCATTTGATGATCGAGATTTGCTGCTTGGCCTTCTGTTGTCAAGTAATCTCCCACAAATATGGCATTGGCTGGATACAGAGCGAGGGCTTGCAATTGTCCAAGGTTTACCTCTCTTCCTCCGGATACACGAATCTCTTTGCTTGGATTCATAAATCGCATGAGAGCAAGAACTTTCAAGCAATAACGAGGGTTTAACTCTTTTGTATGTTCCAATGGTGTTCCTTTGATAGGATTAAGGAAATTAACTGGGATGGAATCTGCATCCAGTTCACGTAATGCGGCGGCGATTTGAATAACTTGTTCTTTTGTTTCCCCCATTCCAACAATGCATCCAGAACAGGGAGAAATTCCTGCTTCTTTTGCCATTTCTACTGTTTGTATACGGTGGTCATAAGTATGAGTAGTTGTAATATTGGCAAAATGATCGCTGCTTGTATTTAAATTGTGATTGTAACGATCTACTCCAGCTTCTTTTAATTTCAAAGCTTGATCATTACGCAATATCCCAAGGCAGGCACAAACTTTCAATTTCGTATCTTTTTTTATTTCTTTCACTGCTTCTATCACTTCTTCCAGTTCAGAGGCAGTGGGTCCATAACCGCTAGCAACGATACAATAAGTACCAGCTTTCCGGTTAACTGCTTCCTTAGCTCCAGCAACGATGACATCTTTTTCTAGCATGGTATATTTTTCGATAGGGGCTTTGGAGATGATAGATTGAGAGCAGTAACCGCAATCTTCTGAGCAATAACCGCTCTTCGCATTGATGATCATGTTCAGTTTTACCTTTTTTCCAAAGTAATGGTGGCGGACACGAAAAGCAGCTTGCAGCAAGGACAGGAGCTCCATATCATCTGCTTCTAACACGGACATTGCTTCATCCGACGATAGTACATCACCTGTCAAAGCTTTGTCGGCATAAATCTCCCAGTTTCTGGTGTTTGGTTTTAAAGTCATTTTTTATTCCTCCCAGCCTAGACGGCTTATAAGTTTTGGAATATTGATGTTAGCTTGAATGGCTTGTTGTAATTTTTCAGGTGTGAAGAAATCTCCTAACCATGGTAATGTTCCTAACACTGGAACTTTTGCTACCTGTTCAATGAGCCGAGGGTTATGCTGTACACTGAGGTCTTTTTCTGTTTCTTTTAATCCATTTAACATAACACCTGTTAGAGATAGCCCATATTGATGTGCGACGAGGGCTGTCAAGGCAGAATGGTTTACTGTTCCGAGCAAAGGCTGTGCTACGATGAGAAGAGGAAAGCCGATATCTCGTGCTAGGTCAGCTATGCAGTATTGTGTACTTAAAGGTGTCATTAGCCCCCCTGCTCCTTCAACCAGTACCAAATCATATTTGTTCGTCAACTGTGCCAATTGGTTTAAAATGAAAGAGGGCTCAATTTGCACTTGATGGGTTTCTGCTGCTAATTGAGGTGCAACAGGTTCAGGAAAACTATACGTTACAATCTGTTCGATGGGATCATCTACTTTCGCCCAGCATTTCAGACGCATTCCATCACTTTCATCTGCATGGATCAGATGACCGCTTTGAACAGGTTTCATGATACCTACTCGATAGCCATTCTCTTTAAGCGCTACCGCAAGTCCAGCAGTTATGACGGTTTTACCGATCTCGGTTCCAGTAGCAGTTATAAAAATGCCTTTACTCACTTTCTGTCCCCTCTTGAATTGCTTGATAGAGAATATGGAGCATCTCGCGCAGTTCTTCTTTTGCAGCGATAAGCGGTGGAAGAAAAGTTATCACAGAATCCAAAGGACGAGTGATTAAACCGAGTTCTCTTGCCCGATTGCATACTCGTTGTCCGATTGTGTCCTGAAGAAGATATGGTTTTTTGCTCTCTTTTTCTTTTACTAACTCAATCCCAATCATCAATCCTAGTTGACGTACTTCACCAACATGCGAGAGTTGGTAGAATTCTTTTAACCATTGGGCGACCTGCTCACTCATTTCTTGAACATGTTCGATTATATTTTCCTGTTCATATAGATCTAAGTTTGCTAATGCAACCGCACAGCCCAATTGGTTTCCTGTATAGGAATGTCCATGATAAAAAGTTTTTTGGTCTACATAATCTCCATAAAAGGCTTGGTAAATTTCATCGGAGGTTAGTGTAGCAGCTACAGGTAAATAACCACCGGTTAATTTTTTTCCAACCGTCAGAATGTCAGGTTCTATTCCATCATGTTCACAAGCGAACATTTTTCCTGTTCTCCCAAATCCAGTAGCTACTTCATCAACCAATAGCAAAATATCATACTGGCGACACAGTTTTTCTACTTCCGCCATATAACCTTTTGGAGCTACGATAATTCCACTTGCACCTTGTACCATCGGTTCAACAATTAATCCGGCAATCTGATCCGCTTTCTCTTCCAACTTTCTTTGAAGTTCAGCTAAACATGATTCTGCACATTCCTGTTCTGTGCCAGTGAACCGATAGGGATATGGATAGGGAACTTTTTCCGTTTGAAATAACAATCGGTCAAATGCATGATGGAAAGTAGGAATTCCACCAACACTCACAGCGCCGACTGTATCCCCGTGATAGGCGTTTCGCATACTGAGGAAAATGTGTTTCTCTGGTTTTCCCCGGTGTTTCCAGTAGAGAAAGGCCATCTTTAATGCGATTTCCACTGCTTCCGCTCCACTATCAGAAAAAAATACTTTTTGTACACGATCAGGAGTTATCTGAACTAGTCGTTCTGCCAATAAAATCGCAGGTACATTGGACATTCCCAGCAGAGTAGAATGAGCAATCTGATTTATTTGCTTATGGAGCGCATTATTTAACTCTTTGCGGTTGTGCCCAAATACATTTAGCCATACGGAGGCATTTCCGTCGTAGTACACTTTGCCTCTGACATCGATAAGCTTTACTCCCTCCCCTCGCTCGATAATCAGTGGTTCTTCTTGCAAATACTCCTTCATTTGCGTAAATGGGTTCCATAGGTATTGTCGGTTTTTTTGTAATAACTCTTCGTATTTTCCCAAAACTCACACTCCGATTGTAAACCTAATTAATATATTAGTTTACGTTTGAGAATATAACAGAACTTTCGTGGCACAACAAGGGGGAATTTTTCATTTGTTCCAAACAAATGAAAAAAGCTAACCAGCATAACGAGTTGTGGTTAACTTTTTTGTCATAAGAAGTATAGATTTTTAAGCTCGATTTATGTACAGTTTGCATCTCAAGAATAGAAGAGAACATAGAAGATATAAAAATATATGACTGCACCCCTCTTTATGGAGAAAGAAGGGTGCTTTTATGACGCTAGTACATCGATTTTTACTTCGTTACTATCACAGGTGGCCTCCATTTTTGTGTATAGAAGTACCAACCCACGATTGCAGCTTCCATCGATTGGTACAGGACATACGTTGCTGCGACAACCCAAAGGTTCATGTGTTTCCAAGCGATGATCATGCAACTACACCAAACGGCATTACTGATGAAGCTGCTCACCATGATGATCGTATTTTTTTGGATCGCTTTAAGGGCACGTGCGACCACATTGTAGATGACGCCAGCTACGCCTACCAATAGATAGATGAAGATCCATTGATTGGTGGTGGTGATCATCTTGGGATCATTGGTGAAGAGCTTTGTAATCCATTTTCCGAAGAGGAAAACCGAGCTGAGAATAATAATGGCAGTGAGAATGCCCACTTTCAGAATGCTAGTGGTGTACTGCTTGACTCGTTTGTATTTGGAATCACCATAAGCCTGAGGTACAAAGCGACTTACGGATACGTAGAACCCCCAGAAAATGGCGGAAGGAACCGCCATAATTTCCGCTGCAATTCGTTGCGAGGCAAACACTACATCGCCGTAACTTCGCAAAATGTACCACAGAAACGCTGCGTTCATTTGGTAGAACAACATGTCGGCCATTAGTGGAACTGCGTTACGGAGAACATCTTTTTGGACACCCCAATTAGGATGAAGAGAGAAGAGCTTTTTCTGAAACACCATTTTCCGCAGAAAAAAGGTCATATAGATCAGTCCTGCTACTTGTCCAATAATCGATGCCCAAGCAATGCCTACTACTCCGAAGTTGAGGAAATAAGCTCCAACAAATCCGAGCAGCAGGTGAGTCCCGTTCCAAATCATTCCAGCTTGGGTTGAACGATCGGTTTGTCCGATTCCCTGCAATGTTCCCTCCACTGTGCTGTAAAGGGAAAGCAGGCAGATTGAGCCCATCATAACTTGACAGTAAGTCGCGCCTTCAAGTGCTACTGAATCGCTAGCACCCGTCAATTGGAGGATTTCACTGGGAAAGACAAGTGATAGCCCTCCTACAAGGAATCCAAATGCCATGGAAAACTGCAATGCTTGGACAGTGATCGTTTGTACGAGTACCATCTGTTTTTCTGTCTCTTTGCGTTGCTCTTTCAAGGCTGCCAAGCTTTTTGGAAGATGTTCTTTCTTTTGACTGGTGCACTGGCTGATCAGGTGCGTTGTCACACTTCGCAATTGCTGATCGATCGCCAGATAAATGAGCGTAACCATAAAGGTTGATGTAACAATCAGGATGGCTGGAATGCCAAGATGAGCTACGAGTAACATGCTGATGAAACCAGTTACTGTCTTTGAAAGCTGTCCAATACCTGCCCATCCAGCTGTTTGGATCATCTGGTTTTTCAGGGATTTCCGAATCACTATCTTTCCTTGTCTATAGTCGGAATATTATTATTATAACAGAAGTTTTGGGAGCCACTTTAAAAAGGAAGAGATTTTTAATCGAGAGATGGTGTTGATCCATCCTTAAAGCTAGTAATTTCTTTTCAGAACATCTATATTCAATAAGGGGCTTTTTTTAGGTATGGAAAAAAGTACATCGTCGATAATGGATACAAGAAAAGAGGAATGAGAAGATGAGCAATGTATACGTTTTTGATCACCCTTTGATTCAACACAAATTGACGTATATTCGGGATAAAAATACAGGTACAAAGGAATTTCGGGAGCTAGTAGATGAGGTAGCGACCTTGATGGCATACGAAATTACTCGAGATTTACCTCTTAAAGAAGTAGAGATTGAGACACCTGTGACTACCATGACATGTAAAATGATTGAAGGAAAAAAAATCGGCTTGGTTCCCATTTTACGTGCAGGACTTGGGATGGTAGATGGCGTATTAAAATTAATTCCAGCAGCAAAAGTGGGTCATATTGGATTGTATCGTGATCCAGCGACATTGGAAGCCGTACAATATTATGCCAAAATGCCATCTGATATTGGAGAGCGTGAGTTGATTGTGATCGATCCTATGCTTGCCACAGGCGGATCAGCATCGGTTGCAATTGATCAATTGAAAAAAATTGGGGCGACAAGCATGAAGTTTATGTGCTTAATTGCTGCACCTGAAGGAATTGCCCGTTTGCAAGAAGATCATCCTGATGTTGACATTTATGTTGCAGCAGTAGATGAAAAATTAAACCAAAAGAGCTATATTGTACCAGGTTTGGGAGATGCAGGGGATAGGTTGTTTGGAACAAAATAATTTTTTCACGGAAATTACATTGTTTTTACAAGCATAATTCAAGGATATTGCAAATGTGTGACGAATTATTCACATTCTGGGGTACGAAAGCGTTGACAATGAAAGAAGGCATCCGGTAGTATTAGCAGGGGAAACGACTAATTGAGACAATTACCCTCGAACCAACAAATTTTTCACCAATACCCCATTAACTTACTTTCAATAGGGGGTTTTCCGTGTGAATCAAGATAAAAGTGCGTTACGTCTGGTAGCGATGGTTGGTTCAATGGGTACGGAAGTGATAATCCTATCTGTTGGTGGCGCTTGGTTAGGGAAACTGGCAGACGATACTTGGCATACCAAGCCTTTGTGGCTTCTTATCGGCCTAGTTTTAGGTCTTTCAATCGGTTTTGTCAGTGCTGCCTTCACGCTAAAAGCTTTTTTAAAGGAATGACTTCCCTCATGGAATCAAAACTAACCACTCGCCGTCGCGTTATGGTCCTCACTACTGGACTCCTCAGCGTGTTTCTGATCATGGTTTTTCTGACCCCGTACCGTGCTTTTTTTGGCGGACTCCTCTTGGGGACATCTGTGAGCCTGTATAATTTTTGGTACTTGTCTTGGAAGCTGGAGCTTGTACTCAAAAATGCCCTAACAGGAAACAAAATCAGAGGAACAGGAATGATCAATCGTTTCTTTGTGGTAGCTTTCGCTATGCTAATTGCGGCCAAATATCCTGCTGCATTTGATGTAAAGAGTGTACTTATTGGGCTGCCACTTTGCTATATCCTATCTATTTTCTCCTACTTTACAACTCCTAAAGCACAAAGGGGGTGACTTATCAGAATGGAATTATCACCAAAGGTTACTTTTCTCGGTTTAACTTTTGATTTAGCTGTTATAATCGGTTCGTTGCTAACTGCTGTTATCGTACTCATCATTACTATTTTAGCTACCCGCGGACGTCAAATGAGACCCGGTAAACTTCAAAATATAGTAGAGATGGTGATCGACTTTAGCCGTGGAATAGCGCGGATGAGTTTTGATGACCGGACAGCAGAAAAATATCTTGGGTTTACCTTCACTCTCTTTTTGTTTATTTTGATAGCAAACCAGCTTGGAGTTATCATGATGGTATCAGCTGAAGCCCATCATGCAGTACCAGCACTAGGGATTACAGAGGAACTTTTGCAAAAGTCTCATGAAGTTTCATGGTTAAAATCTCCTACTGCTGATCTAAATGTAACGATTTCGATGGCTGTTGCTATTGCCTTGTTTGCAAACTATATGGGACTTCGAAAAAGTGTAAAGGGATATTTTAAACACTTCTTAAGCCCGCTAGGTATACTTCATGTAATCGAAGAGTTTTCTAAACCAGCAACTCATGCTATGCGTTTATGGGCAAACATTTTTGCTGGGGAAGTTTTGATCGTTATTATGCTTACAAAAGGTCCAATCTACTTGACTGGAATACCAATGTTAGCGTGGATGGGATTCTCTGTATTCGTCGGGGCAATCCAAGCTTATATTTTTACTGTACTAGCAAATGTGTATATCGCACAAAAGATGACATCAGATCACTAAACTTTTTTGGGAGGAACATATAAATGGATTTAAATATTCTTGCAGGTGCAATCATGATCGCTTTCGCAGCACTCGGAGCTGCAATCGGTAACAGTAATCTTTTCGCAAAATATATCGAAGGGATCGCACGCCAGCCTGAATCTCAAAGCAAACTATTTGGTCAAACCATGATTTTGTTCGGATTGATCGAGGCTCTGCCAATTATTGGTGTGGCTCTTGGTATTCTTCTTCTGTTTGGAGTTATTTAAGTCAGGTAATGTGCTAGTCCAACCGCAGGGGAATTTTGCGGGATTTAGGAAAATGGGCGGGGGCACAAAATCTCCCGCTATTGTTTTAACTTTAGAAGATACAGTTTCTCTGAAAGAAGAGTAATGAAAATATATGTATTGGTTTATCCACTATAACCGAAAGGAGTGACCTCCTTTGTTAAGCTTAAATTTGGGGACAATGTTAGCTCAGTTGGTGATTTTCCTTATTCTGATGCTTTTGGTTTCTCGATTTGCACTTCGCCCTATGCTTACAACAATGCGTACAAGACAAGATTATATTGATGGACAAATCAAGTCGGCAGAACAACAACGTGCAGATGCAGAAAAACTAGTCAAGGATCAAAAAGAAGCTTTGCAACAAGCAAGAGAAGAAGCAAAAGAAATTATTGAGCGAGCAAAAGTTCAAAAAGAGCGTGAAGCGGAAGAAATTATCCGTTTAGCTAACGAAAGAGCAGAACGGTTGATACAAGAGGCGACAAACGAAATTAACCGTGAGAAAGAAAAAGCATTATCTGCTCTTCGTCTGGAAGTGGGAGAATTGAGTGTACAACTAGCTACAAAATTGATTGGTCAAGAATTGGATCAAACCAATCAATCAAAGTTGGTACACCGTTATCTTGAACAAGTAGGAAGAATGCAATGAATATATCGTTAGTAGCAAAACGATATGGAAAAGCTTTGTTTGAAGTCGCCCAAGAACATGGCTTGCTCCAAGAAATAGGGGCTGATTTGAAACTTATACTCGAATCAATTGCACGTTCGGATATTTCAAAGTGGTTATCTCATCCGGCAACTTCCTTAGAGCGGAAGAAAGCTATTTTAGAAAATAGTTTTGCAGAAGTTCAACCTCTTACCAAAAACTTTTTATATTTGTTGGTAGATGAGGGACGGGAAAATGAACTTACCGGGATTGCTGCTGAGTATAAAAGACTGGCTTTAGAGGCAACTGGTATGGCAGAAGCAGTTGTAACAGCTGCATATCCGTTGACTGCTAGTGAAAAAGCAGAACTAGTGACTACTTTTGCGGAAATAATCGGCAAGAAACTAGTTATCGAAGAACGAGTGGATTCAGATATATTAGGTGGAGTAATTGTGCAAGTAGGCGATCGCCTCTATGATGGCAGCCTCAAAACTAAATTGCTCCGTTTTCAAGAACGTCTAAATGCTTAAAGCATAGGGGTGAAAATCGGTATGAGCATTCGTGCAGAAGAGATCAGTTCGCTGATTAAAGAACGAATCGAAAATTATCAAGCGGACCTTGAAGTTAGCGATGTCGGTACCGTTATCCAAGTTGGGGACGGTATTGCCCGCGTTCACGGTCTCCAAAATGCAATGGCTGGTGAACTTTTAGAGTTCAAAGGCGGCATTATGGGGATGGTTTTAAACTTAGAAGAAAATCACGTCGGGGTTGTTATTTTAGGTCCTTACAGTGAAATTCGAGAAGGCGATCAAGTAAAACGTACGGGTCGTTTGATGGAAGTACCTGTAGGAGAAGAATTACTTGGACGCGTAGTAAATCCTCTTGGGCAACCATTAGATGGAAAAGGCCCAATTAACACTACTGCATTTCGTGCTATTGAGTCCCCTGCACCTGGGGTTATCGATCGGAAATCTGTTCATGAGCCAATGCAGACTGGTATTAAAGCGATTGACTCAATGGTACCAATTGGTCGTGGACAACGGGAGTTAATCATTGGAGACCGTCAAACAGGAAAAACGACGATTGCAATCGACACGATCATCAACCAAAAAGGCAAAAATGTGGTCTGTGTATATGTAGCAATCGGACAAAAACAATCAACCATTGCACAAGTAGTAGAGAAACTACGTCGCCATGGTGCATTAGAATATACCATCATTGTAGCTGCAAGCGCATCTGATCCAGCTCCTCTTCTATTCTTGGCGCCATATGCTGGATGTTCGATGGGTGAATTTTTCATGTACAATGGCGGACATGTGCTATGTGTATATGATGATCTATCCAAACAAGCGGCTGCATACCGTGAATTATCCCTTCTTCTTCGCCGTCCGCCAGGTCGTGAAGCATACCCAGGGGATGTATTCTACTTGCACTCCCGCTTATTAGAGCGAGCTGCAAAATTATCCGATGAGCGTGGTGGCGGCTCCCTTACCGCATTGCCATTTATCGAGACACAAGCGGGCGATATTTCCGCTTATATTCCTACCAACGTAATTTCGATTACAGACGGTCAAATTTTCTTAGAGTCTAACTTGTTTTACTCAGGTGTTCGCCCAGCAGTAAACGTAGGTTTTTCCGTATCCCGTGTAGGAGGTTCTGCTCAGATCAAAGCAATGAGCAAAGTAGCGGGCAGCTTGAAACTAGACCTCTCCCAATATAACGAACTTGCGGCATTTGCTCAGTTTGGTTCTGATCTAGACCCTATTACAAGAGCAAAACTTGCACGTGGTGAGCGAGTCATTGAGATTTTGAAACAAGATGAAAATGAACCAATGGCAGTAGAAAAACAAGTTATATCTATTTACTTGGCAACCAAAGGTCATTTGGATGACATTCCAGTTGCCGATGTACGCCGTTTTGAAAAAGAATTCCATTCTTTCTTGGATGCAAACCATGAAGATATTTTGGCTAGTATTCGGGAACATAAGAAGATGGAAGATGAAAATGATGAGAAATTAAAATCTGCGGTTGCAAGCTTTAAAAAAGGTTTTTCTGTAACAGCGTAAAGACTGATGAAGCCTGAGAGGAAAGGCGGGTGAATCAACGATGGCAACGATGCGAGAGATTAAATTAAAGATAAATTCTTTTGAGAAAACCAAGCAGATCACCAAAGCGATGAAAATGGTAGCTGCTTCTTATCTCCGTAAAGCACAAGAACAGGCGGAAGCAAGCCGTCCTTATGCAGAAAAACTAAAAGAAGTTATCACAGGTTTAGCACATAGTGGATCAAGTGTAAAACATCCCATGCTACAGTCACGAACAGTCTCTAAAACCGGATATTTGATCGTAACTTCAGATCGTGGGCTTGTGGGTGGTTATAACAGTAATTTGATCCGTCTGCTCATGCAGAAGTTGGAAGAACGGCATAGTTCAAAAGATGAATATGTAGTTTTTGTTATTGGACGCAAAGGTTTGGAAGTGCTGCAAAAACGCAATCTTCCCATAATCGGTCAAACGACAGGGATATCTGCTATTCCTCAGTTTTCAGAAGTAATCAATATTGCCAAAGATGCTGTGGGCAACTATGCAGATGGTAATTATGATGAACTATATTTGCTGTATAACGAGTTTGTAAACCCTGTTGTTCAGCGTCCAATGGAAAAAAGGCTCTTACCATTAGCATCCGATGAGTTGGTACAAGAAGAAAAAAGTCAAAATACCGCTTATGAATATGAGCCATCGGAAGAAGAGGTATTAGCGGAGTTGTTACCTCGATATGCGGAGACTTTGATTTATAGTGCACTTTTAGAAGGTAAAGCAAGTGAACATGCAGCACAGATGAATGCAATGGAAAATGCGACGGAAAATGCGACGGAAATTATCGGTAATTTAACCCTTGAGTTTAACCGGGCTCGTCAAGCAGCAATTACACAAGAGATTGCCGAAATTGTCGGTGGCGCCGCAGCATTATAGTTTTTGTTAAGGAGGGAATAAGATGGGTCTAGGGCGAGTTTTACAGGTAATGGGTCCTATCGTTGACGTTGAGTTTGAACGTGGACAACTACCTGAAATCAATAATGCTCTTGTGATTAAGAAAAGCGATGGAACATCGCTCACATTGGAAACAGCTCTTCATCTTGGAGATAACAACGTACGTACAATTGCTATGTCATCTACTGATGGCTTAGTTCGGGGAATGGATGTAGAAGATACAGGTGCTCCGATTTCTGTTCCAGTTGGTCGTCCATCACTTGGCCGGATTTTTAATGTGTTGGGTGAACCAATCGATGAAGCAGGTCCTGTAGATGCGAAGGAAACACTTCCAATTCACCGTTCTGCTCCGAATTTTGAAGAACAATCAACTGAACAAGAAATGCTAGAAACCGGAATCAAAGTAGTAGACTTGCTAGCACCATATGCAAAAGGTGGGAAAATCGGACTCTTTGGTGGTGCAGGTGTAGGGAAAACCGTTTTGATTCAGGAATTGATTCATAATATCGCGCAAGAACACGGTGGTCTTTCCGTATTTTCAGGTGTTGGAGAGCGTACCCGTGAAGGGAACGACCTTTACCATGAGATGAAAGACTCTGGTGTTATCAGCAAAACAGCAATGGTATTCGGTCAGATGAACGAGCCGCCAGGTGCACGTATGCGTGTTGCGTTAACTGGTCTTACTATGGCTGAATATTTCCGTGACAATGAAGGTCAAGATGTATTGTTCTTCGTTGATAACATTTTCCGTTTTACCCAAGCAGGTTCTGAAGTGTCCGCACTTCTTGGTCGTCTGCCATCAGCGGTAGGTTATCAGCCAACGCTCGCAACGGAAATGGGTCAATTGCAAGAGCGTATTACCTCGACAAAGACTGGTTCTGTAACATCTATTCAGGCGATTTACGTTCCTGCGGACGACTATACAGACCCAGCACCAGCAACTGCGTTTGCACACTTGGATGCAACCACCAACTTGGAACGTCGCCTAACACAAAAAGGTATTTTCCCAGCGGTTGATCCACTAGCTTCTTCTTCACGTATCTTATCTCCTGCGATTGTTGGAGAAGAACATTACAATGTAGCTCGTGGTGTACAACAAATCTTGCAACGTTACAATGAATTACAAGATATCATTGCAATTCTTGGTTTTGATGAACTATCGGAAGATGACAAACAATTGGTTGCTCGTGCGCGTAGGATCGAGAAGTTCCTTTCCCAAAATATGCACGTTGCAGAACAGTTTACCGGACAACCTGGGGTGTATGTACCAGTAAAAGAAACCGTTCGTGGTTTCAAAGAGATCTTGGAAGGTAAACATGATGATCTTCCTGAAGATGCTTTTTACATGGTCGGAAACATTGACGAAGCCATTGAAAAAGCAAAATCCCTTGGCGTTACCGCCTAGTGGGAGTGTTGTCAAATGAGTAAAATGCAACTGGACATCGTGACCCCAGAAAGAAAAGTTTACTCCAAAGATGTAGAAATGGTAATCACTCGTGCTGCAAATGGGGATATTGGAATTCTTCCTCACCATGCTCCACTTGTCAGCCCCTTATCTGTTACCGTTGTGAGAGTGAAAAACGAAGGTAACGAAGAGCGGATTGCGATAAGCGGAGGATTTTTGGAAGTTCGTCCAAGTGGTGTGACCATTCTTGCAGAAACAGCAGAGCTCTCTACTGATATTGATGTAGAACGAGCTGAAGCTGCTGTAGAGAGAGCCCAAGGACGGATGTCAGAACACGAAGGTGACTTAGCACGGGCGGAACTAGCACTTAAACGTGCAGTGAATCGTTTAGAAGTAGCTAAGTGGAGATAATAATACATCAAAGAAAACACTTCCTTATTTGTAGGGAAGTGTTTTTTATATGAATATCAGCATAAATGCTCGATTCTGAAATGTAAAATTTAGTCCTATTAAAAGTTTTAATATTCGAAATGATAATTTTTGTATATCTATTACAATTCTATTTTTGTTATAATAGCTTTTAATGTCCCTGCCTAGAGAGAAGTTCATGGACAAAGAAACAGTAATTGCCAATGTCAGGATCTTGGAATGCGCTCCTTCCCCACGTTATTCCGAAGGTTGGGTCGTGAGGGTAGAGGTACCAGGGAAAGATGTTCAGGTCCTCTGCAAGACGGATGGATTTCCATTTTCTGATAAGGGTTCAGCAGTTACAGTTGCTGTGGATCGAGCGAAAAAGCTACAACAGAACTTCCCGGATGTAGAGCTCTGGAATAAAGAGGAGCCGGGAAAGAAGTCACCGATCTAGCCTCTGAAGGGAATTCTCTAGGTACCCAGCAAGATGTCATTGATACCTTGCTGGGGCCAATAACAATAAAGATAACATGGATCATGCCAAGGATGTTTCATTTGTAGAACAGGCAGCATATTGTCATAGTTATAAATAGGAAAAGTTAAGGCTTAAAATGATTCGTAACAATAATTCAAATTTTGGAATCGGATAGTCATCTCTAAGAACCAATACTCCTGAAAGAACGGTAAACGACTGAATATAAAAGAGAAATGAGAAAGCACTCTTCTTCTAAATAGAGAGTGCTCATGATTACTTCTAGATTATTACCGGCTAAAAGAAACATCCCCATTGTGAGTTTGCAGTACTAGTGAAGGGGAATTTGTATTACTTGTACCAATAACCCCTTTGAGCTGTCGATTATCACCTTCATTTGTTGATGTCAAAGTCGTTCCTTGGGTTTGAATTGGGAAATCAGATTGAACATCGCTGCCTGTAAAGTTTACATTTAATGATTTTGGATCATGTCCGACAGAAACATTGATGTCTCCATTGCTTGTAATTACTTTATTTTGTGCATAGAAGTTTTGGATAGATTGAATATGGACATCGCCATTTTCAGATTGAGCAGTAAAGGTGGAATCAATATTTTGTAAGGTGACATCACCTGAATTGGTAGTTGCTTGTAATATATTTCCTTGGTATCCATCTACATCAATATTTCCAAAAGAGGTCTGTAAAATCAAGTGGTCTTGGGGTGCTTTTTTTGATGCATCTGGATTGGAAGCGGATTGAATGTGAATGTCTCCTGATGAAGTAGAGATCGAATTTTTAGCATGAAAAGCGACTTCCGACAAGTCAATGTCTCCATGACTAGTTTGAACTGTCAGTGCTGCATTAACGTTTTGAAATTTTACGTCCCCATTATTTGTACTTGCTTTTACTGTATTTCCTTGAAAATCTTCCAACATTATATCCCCATGCTTAGATTGTAAAGCTAATGATTCATATTGTTTTTTTGGCAAATATACTCTAACTTTAGTAGGTTGTTTGATCGATCCTAGATCGAAATGAATCCATGATCTGGCATTTTCTTCGCGTTTTGCCTCTATTTCAATTGTATCGCCTTTATTCGAAAGTAGTAAATCAGTGGTGACATTTTTTCGTTTGTTTCCAGTGAAAATTGCAGATATTAGATTATTTTGACTTTGATATACCTCAATATCAATAGAATTACTTTTTACAATTACTTTTTTTGTGTTGCTCGCCTCTACTTGTTTCTGATGTTTAAAAGGGGTTTCTGACTCAAGTCCTACATTTTTATATACCAAAACAGATGCGCCTACTAAACCAATAAGAAAAAGGATAATGCCGGTTACAATAATTTTTTTCATCTGCTTTCACCTCGGATGATTCGCTGATTGGATTTTAAATAACGGGTAAAGATGTAAAAAAACTTTTTGGAAAAATACGTATTTATAGTTCCAAGAACTAACCCAATCCCTAATAATCCCATCGTCATAAAAAATAGTAATAAGATAGACTGCCAACTATCATCGCCAAAGAGCATGACTAGGACGGAGAGAGGTGAGATAACAAATGCAAAAGATACAGCATACAAAGAGATTACTACTGCTACAATAGCGAGGAAAGGGGCTAGTACAAAAACAAGATTGATAAATCCAAGCCCGAGTGAAGTGAAGACCGCTCTTGTAATACTAGAGTATGAGCGATGTTGCTCTGCATGTTCCAGATGGTATTCAGTAAGTAATTCTCTTGCAATCTTCTTAGGACTTCCCAAATTCTTTGCAATATCTTCTTCTGTTCTACCTTCAAAGACACCATGTTCAAAGTGTTCCTCATAATCAGCAATGGTTGTTTCTTGTTCCTCTTTTGGTAGTCGATGCAAGTGTCTTTTTAATTCTGCCAGAAACTCATTTTTGTTCATTTAAAATCCCTTCCTTGATCAACTGATTTACTCCGGTTGAAAATTGTTTCCATTCGTTGATTAGCTCATCTGCATACGTTTGTCCGAGATCTGTTAATTGATAATATTTTCGTGGCGGTCCCTCTGTGGATTCTACTAAGTAGGTTGTAAAGTAACCTTCTTTGGTCAACCTTCTGAGCAGTGGATAGATCGTGCCCTCTGCAATAAGGAATTTTTCGGAAATCGTATGAACCAATTCATAACCATATCTATCTTTATTTAGCGTTAATACCAGAACACATAAAGTGAGAACCCCTTTTTTGAACTGTACATTCATCTGATCACATCCAATTATCTAAAGGTACTGTGCAATGTATTGTACCTGCTGATAGAATAATATCACGCACTATTATACATTGCAAGGTACTAAATTAATTTTATTTTAGAAGGAGATTTCTGTTAAGATAGAAACCGAATTAGATATTGAAATGAATATTAGACCTTAGGCCGACCGAAAGTAAAGAGTCAATTACCTTTATAAACATTGAGGTTTAGCGCGTTTTTTACGAAGTCTTATATATCGAAATTCAACGCTAGTGGATTTTAGGAATGAGGGTCACTTGAGATTGTGGATAAATTTGAAGATGAGATTCATTATAGACAAAAAGAGATAAATGGAAGGAGAGGTGAAAAGAAGAACCGTTAAAATGAAGGAGTAATCAAATTACGTATTAAAATTTATTGATTACCCCTCTGATTGGAAATCAGTTATAAGACTTTTGACATAAAGGGAATTTTCCGAATCAAATTAGCCAATAAGTAACAAAGAGGTATCGTGACTACCACTGTTGCTGGGAATATGAATGCAGGTGTGAGGTGAAGTACTTTCCAGAAAACAATGACAGTTGTGATAATCGGAATGTGAATGATGTAAACAGTAAAGGCATTATCTGCCAATAGCCCTGAAAAATTACCTCTGCTGGGAAACCTCTTACGAAAGAGAGTGATCAAGCCAATACAAATTCCAATGCAGAATATGGATTCGCACAGGGAGTAAACGAAAGATACCCAGTTCCAGCCGCCTGCAAACGGTAGTCCACTCATAGCAAGGTATAAAGATAAGAAGAGACCAACAATCGCTGTTATGAATCCTGTTCTGCCCATCCTGTCAGAGATCGTTTGTAACCAATTGTGTTTGTAAGCAATAGTACCAACGATGAATAGTAGTATATATTGTGCAAGGTCATATCCGGATGGTGTAAACAATAGAACAACGGATTGAACGGGAGCTGAGCCTCCAGGTAGGCCAAAAGCCGGAATCCATAGTCTAACAATGAAATTTGCTGCTGCTAATACGATGGTGAAGATAATGATTTTGGTGTAGGTAAGGGCAATATGCTGGTGATCATTTGACTTTGCATGTTTTTTAATAACTTGTACCCAGAATACATAGAAATAAATGAATATCAGAAGTACTCCGACAAACCATATGGGCCCGTATGTCACATGTGAAAAATAAGTTTTCCATGTCAATGGTTCTCGATTGATAATATACGCATCGATTGCTTGGACTTGGCTAAGGACGAAATCGTAAAAGATGATAGGGATAAACAGTCGAACGAATCTATCTTGGAGAAAACGTCTGGCTCCTTTACGCTCCAAAGAAGATGGAACGAAATAACCGGAAATCAGGAAGAACAGCCCCATGAAAAAGCTTTGATTAATAGAGAGGAATAGGTTTCCAATAGTAGCTTCAATTGATCCGGGTTTGAACACATTCGTAGCAATGGAAAAGAAAACTAAGTGATGCAGTACTACCAACATGGTGAGTGTTGACCTTAGGTTATCAATAAAGAATAACCGGCCGGCTTTTTGAGACGACGATTTCCCTATAGGAATGTTTTTTATTGTATTCATGGTAAATTCTATGTCTCCTTTTCTAAAGATGTTTAAAATCTGCATGATGCACACACATGGTCAAATGGTCGCTTTGCGAAGCAATACATATGATGAAAGGATATAGATGACAACCAATGGCATTGATCCGATCGCAAGTTCGAATGCGGAATGCTGGATGAACCAATGAAAAATATCTACCCACCATCCATAAATTAACGAACCGATGGTGGAAACAACGAAGACGGTGCTGAAGAAAATAAGCAGTCCGGTACGACCAAATCGTTGAAAGATGCTCCCTATAACAACTCCAAGAAAACACATATGCAGCATGAACACAAAACTCGTTAACAGTTGCTCCATAACTGACCCGTCATTTAAATACGAAAGATGGAAAAAGTTTAATTTCGTACCCCATCCACCTGTCCACTGCTCTACAAGTGAAAGCAGAAACCATACAATCGCAAAGCCAGCACTTATCACAGCGAAAATGCCTGTGGTACCTAAAAAGAAATCCGTTCTTCGCACGCTTAGTCCAAGTGCAAATGGAAACATGCGAACGACAATGACGATCGCCACAACCAGCATACTAATATAGGTAGGGGCGACACTGCCGGGATAAGAGATCGGTACACCGATGAGAAAGCCGATGACAAGATTGGTACCAAAGATAAGAAAGGTAATTATCCATGGGATGAAAAACCACCATTTCGCTTTAAAGTGCATATTCATGACACCTGTTATGTGGTTCATTGTACTTCTTCCTCCTTTTTACGAGTTTTTGCACTTGTCAGATGAACGATCAGTTGTTGCAATGATATTGGAGTAAGCTCCAGCCCAAGCTCTTCTGCCTGTTTACGATCCTCTGAGCTTAGTCCTCCCATGATATGGGCTGAAAGAAATCCACCGAGCGGAGTACAATCAATCACATCTTTTTCTGCTGTAAAGCTTTCTACATTTGGTGTCTGCCCTGTGACGGTAAAAGCGCGTTCGCGAAGGGTGTCGCTATCTTCGTCGATGAGTATTTTGCCGTTGTCGATGACGAGGACATGCTCCAAGATCCGACTTACCTCGTCGATCAAGTGCGTGGATAAAATAATGGTTCGCGGGTATGCTCCGTAATCCTCAATCAATCGTTCATAGAACAAGCTTCTAGCCACAGCGTCAAGTCCCAAATAAGGTTCGTCGAATATGGTAAGCGATGCACGGCTGGCAAGGCCGATAATGATTCCGACAGTGGAGATCATTCCTCGGGAAAGCTTCTCCATTCTTCGTTTTAGTGGAAGCTGGAAATCTTCAATCAATGTATAGGCATACTCCATATCCCAGTTTGGAAAAAGTGAAGCGGCCACATCCATTACATCCATAATGCGAAAGTTTTCCGGATATTTTTGGCTTTCTTTGATGAAACAAATTTGACTGAGCGCATGACTGTTTTCATAAGGGGTTTCATCGAAAACTTTTATCTCCCCCTTTGTTGCAAATATTTGAGCAGTTATCATTTTCATGAGCGTCGTTTTGCCGGCACCATTTCTTCCGAGCAGCCCGTAAATTTTATTTACTTCGATGGAGAAACTGACATCATAGACTGCTGTTACATTTCCATACGACTTTGTCAGTCTATGGACTTCAACTGCATTATGACTCATCTCGTTTTTACCCCTCTCTTAATCATGTCTGCCAATTCATCCGACGTGATACCCAACTTATCTGCCTCTTGAATCATCTTCACGATATACTGTTCGAAGAACTGTTCTTTTCGTTTCTCCATCAACTTTGCGTGTGCCCCTTTCATAACAAACATGCCGATCCCGCGTTTTTTGTATAAAATCCCTTGATCCACTAACAAATTGACACCTTTTGCGGCCGTTGCCGGATTGATCCGATAAAAGGAAGCGAATTGATTCGTGGAGGGGACTTGCGATTCTTCGGCTAGCCCTCCTTTGATGATGTCGTCCTCTATCCGTTCAGCAATTTGTACGAAAATCGGACGACTGTCATCGATTAAACTATCCATTCCCTTCACCACCAAATTAGTTAATTACTTATGTAACCAACCATACAAGATGAAAATTTTGTTGTCAACAATTTTTTATCATTGTTTAGAAAACTCGTGGTCAGAACAAGTGAACAAAGGATAAAGTAGTTTACTAAAATTAAAATAACCCGAGTTTTTACCTCGGGTTCAGCAGTAATATACCTATTAGACCAGTGATATAGTTGGTGAATATAAGAAACAGACAGCATTAGTCGATAGGATTTGGATGTTTTTTCCTTATTTTTTCTCTGAGTATCAATGGACGGTTAAATGAAAAGAACCTTCCCATTTTTATGGAGAGGTTCTTTCTTTTCGGAGAAAGTTTCACTTACATGTCGGTGCTATTTGATCGTCTGTGCCTGTGTAGATAAATGAGTCCGGCACGTATTTGTTCTCGCCAATTTTGTCCCACAGTTTACTGGTGCCATAAGGGCCTTTGACGGTAGAACCTTTTACTTGGCAATAGATGGTCACTGTTTTTTTATTCGCTAATTTTTGCACAACTTTTGATGACGTTTTTGGTTGCTCATGAACGGCTAATTTGCTGCCGTGGTATGTTTTGACGATCCCTGTGTGATACTTGGAAGAACATGTATTCGAGCTTTTGTATATTTTCTTGCTATAGTAGGTCACTTTGCTTGATCCAAAGTAAATCGGTTGTACAACATTGTTTTTTCTTTGTTCAAAGTGCAGGTGTGGACCAGTGGAATTACCTGTACTCCCTACATTACCGATTTGTTGTCCTGCTTGGACCACTTGGCCTTTTTGTACTGTAATTTTGCTCAAGTGAGCATACACAGTTACCCAGCCGCCGCCATGATCGATGAAGATAAATTTTCCATAGCTTTTCTTGCCTAAATTTTCAGTCCGCATGACCTTGCCAGATGCAGAAGCCACTACTGTTTTCCCATATCCTTTTCCGTTTTTTTGACTAAAGTCAATCGACAGATGTGGATTGTGGTTCTTTCGAGTTTGTCCATACCATGTTTGATTACAAGGAAATGGCATTTGAAAGTTTGGTGCAGCTAAGCTTTCGTTCGGCATGATAGTAAAACAACTAAAAAAAAGCATCAGAGATAAGTAAGTGAAAATAAATTTCCTCATATGTATACCTCCTATCCCCTTTTTTTTATATTGATATATTTAAATTCGAAATATTGTCCAAGTCAAAGGATAT
Source organism: Shimazuella sp. NTD248 (assembly GCF_059510395.1). Taxonomy (NCBI): domain Bacteria; kingdom Bacillati; phylum Bacillota; class Bacilli; order Caryophanales; family Thermoactinomycetaceae; genus Shimazuella; species Shimazuella sp. NTD248. The sequence goes on from NZ_JCAJZT010000004.1 coordinate 274,256, forward strand.
TTTGGTAATTTCGTTTCTAGTTATTGCTATTTCTTTTGAGCTGAGCATTTATTTGCGCTTTGATAGTTTCTTTTTCCAAAGTAATAAACTTTTTTAGAGTTAAAATAGACAGGTTTTACAGCTCCATTATGCTTCTCTTCAAAGTGTAGATGGGGAGCAGTGGAATTTCCTGAGGTGCCTACATTGCCAATCTTTTGACCTGCTTCGACTGTCTGTCCTTTCTTAACATTGATATTACTCAGGTGTGCGTAACGAGTTTCCCACCCATTTCCATGATCGATGTAGACGTAATTTCCATAACTTCTATTACCGAGGTTACCAATCTTTTTCACTTTTCCAGAGGCAGAAGCGATGACAGAATCTCCATAGCCATTTTTTCGACTAAGATCGATGGATAGCATTGGATTATGGTCTTTCCGAGTTTCTCCCTTCCACGTTTGTCCACATGGAAAAGGCATTTGAAAGGCAGGAGCAGCATAGCTTTGCTCAGGACTTATTCCGACTATAGAAAAACAAGAGAATAAAAGGACAAGAGATAAGGAATAGGCTTTTATTTTTTTCACAGAAACACCCCCTGTATATCTCTTAGAGATAAAGCAATCTTTTCCTTTATAAATGGAATTAGTTTCAAAATATAGACGAAAATCAGATCATAAATATCCATAACTCTAGTAATTTATTTTTTCTTATGTACTGAGGAACGGGATTTTTAGGAAACCGTTTCGTTCTGTTTCTATATGCAGGCAATAGAACTTAATTTGTTTATATAGACATGCCAACATATAAGGAAAAAAATACTATATAATTGTAACAGTATATTCTATTATTTGTGCATAATTAGACACAACTCTTCTTTTTTTGCTATAATCAGGTCAAAAGAAGGGTCTTTTCATAAAATTTTGTCTAGTATTGTCTAGCAAGTTGAATATGTAATTGAATAAAGATGAAGGGTAATAAAGAATTTACCTTCTAAGAAAAACCATCGGAAAAACTGGAAGCGTTTTATTTTAACAGAGGATAAATGCAAAGGGGGATTCTTTTTATGCCGATAACCAAAGCATTTCTGATCATTTCTATCTTTTTTATTATCGCAATCTTACTGCCGATAGCTGCGCTTATATTAGCTCGTATTTTGAGAGCATCAAGACCAACAGATGAAAAAGCGACAACTTATGAGAGTGGTGTTGAATCGGTTGGAAGCAGTTGGGTGCAGTTTCATGTTCGGTATTATTTGTATGCTCTCCTTTTTGTTGTGTTTGATGTGGAAGCGATATATCTTTTCCCTTGGGCAGCAGCTTATGATGTTTTGCGGTCTGATATAGGATTAGCCATCTTGTTGGAGATGGGGTTGTTTATAGGCTTTCTTGTATTGGGACTTATTTATGCTTGGAAAAAGAAGGTGTTAGAGTGGAAGTGAATTTTGAAAATATAGACCCTTTGACACGTCAAACGATGGATAGAAATGTTCTCACTACAACCTTAGATCAAGTAAAGGCATGGGCAAGAAGTAACTCGATGTGGCCTCTGACATTTGGACTTGCATGCTGTGCGATTGAAATGATGGGAACGGGAGGTTCACATTATGATCTCGATCGATTTGGTGTGATTTTCCGAGCTTCTCCCAGACAATCTGACTTGATGATTGTCGCTGGTACTGTGACGAAGAAAATGGCTCCATTGTTACGTCGGTTATATGATCAGATGCCCGAGCCAAAATGGGTCATTGCAATGGGATCGTGTGCGACTGCGGGCGGACCATATATCAAATCATATTCAGTCGTGAAAGGTGTCGACCAGATCGTACCTGTGGATGTTTATATTCCTGGATGTCCACCAAATCCTGCCGCTCTTATCTATGGCATCCATAAACTGCAAGAGAAAATACGTTATGAAGCAAAAACAGGAAAGAGGGTGACGAGTCAGTGAGTGAGGAAGAAAAAAAGCCACCTGTTCGACCAAGGCCAGCCGCCAAAAAAGCAGTAGAAGAGAAAGCGTTGCCACCTTCCCCAAAACAACCTGTTGTGGATGAGCTCGTCACTCAGCTGAAAAGGAAGTTCGGAGAACGGGCAGTCTTAGAGGGTTATATTAACCAGCCAAATGATCATTTACCTACTCTCCTTATTTCCCAGGAAATGTGGAGTGATGTTTTATCCTTTTTAAAAAATGAGCCTAGTCTGCATTTTACCTATCTACAAAATGCCTCGGCCATTGACTATGAAACACATTTAGAAGTAGTTTTTCACCTTTATGATTTAAATCGTAAAGAGCGAATCGCAGTAAAAGTAAAACTCGACCGTGAGCAAGCTGTTCTTTCGAGTGCATCCCATTTATTTGCAGCTGCAAATTGGAATGAACGGGAAATGTACGATTTAATGGGGATTCAATTTACGGGTCATCCTGAACTCAAACGAATTTTATTGCCAGATGAATGGGTAGGCCATCCACTGCGAAAAGATTATGTAGCATTGGATAAGGAGGTGTAGCCTTGATTCGAACAGAAGAAATGATTTTAAATGTTGGACCGCAGCATCCTAGTACACATGGTGTACTTCGCTTATTAGTAAAAGTGGATGGAGAACGTATTGTAGAAGCTGAACCAGTAATCGGCTACTTACATCGTGGTACCGAAAAATTAGCCGAAGATTTAACCTATACGCAAATCATCCCGTATACAGACCGAATGGATTATCTATCTGCAATGACCAACAATTATGCCATTGTACATGCAACAGAAAAGATGATGGGGTTGGAAATCCCAGAACGAGCTGAGTTTTTACGAGTAATCGTAATGGAACTAAATCGGATTGCGAGTCATTTGGTTTGGATGGGTACATACCTACTCGATATTGGAGCAATGAGTCCCTTTCTCTACGCTTTTCGAGATCGCGAGCAAATTTTGGACTTATTTAACGAGTTATGTGGAGCGAGGCTGACATACAACTATATGCGTGTTGGCGGGGTAAAATGGGATGCGCCAAGCGGTTGGATAGGCAAAGTGGAACATTTTGTTACCTACTTGCAAAAGCAAATGAAAGAGTATCATCAACTGGTAACAGGGAATGAAATATTCATGCAGCGAACGAAGGGAATTGGCGTTTATGACCAAGAGACTGCTATAAGCTTTGCTCTTTCAGGAGCTAATCTGAGAGTTACCGGTTTGAGTTGGGATTTACGCAAGGATTCACCCTATTCCATCTACGAAAAATTTACTTTTGAAGTCCCTGTAGGTGAAGCAGGTGATCTCTATCAAAAGTATCTCTGTAGAATGAGAGAGATAGATGAATCACTAAAAATAGTAGCTCAAGCAGTTGCTGACTTTCCGGCTGAAGGAAAGATCATGGGAAAAGTTCCGCGTGTTCTGCGCGTACCAGAAGGAGAAGTGTATGTTGGAATTGAATCTCCACGCGGAGAATTAGGATGTCACATCGTTAGTAAAGGGAAGGATAAACCTTGGCGGCTCAAGTTTCGTCGGCCATCTTTTTATAATTTGCAAATCCTCCCTGTATTGCTGAAAGATGAGAACATCTCTAATTTAGTAGCTATCTTGGGTGGAATCGATATTGTATTGGGAGAGGTGGATGGTTGATGAATACATTGCTCCTATACTTAGGTCCTGTTATTTTATTGTTCGTCGTGCTCGGTTTTGTCACTTATGCCATTTTAGCAGAGCGAAAAGTGATCGGCTGGATACAGGGAAGAATAGGCCCTAACCAAGTAGGACCTTGGGGACTTTTACAGACAGTGGCGGATATTTTAAAACTGTTGATCAAAGAAGATACCATTCCAAAAAATGCAGATCACAGCCTGTTTAAACTCGCTCCTATCCTTGCATTTGTGCCCTCTTTTGCCGTGCTTGCAGTGATGCCATTTAGTTCTCAGATACAGTTTGCGAATATCGGTGTTGGTCTGCTTTACTATATGGCGATTTCTAGTATTACTACTATCGGCATATTGATAGGCGGATGGGCCTCCAATAATAAATATGCTCTATTAGGAGGTATGCGCTCAGCGGCTCAAATGATTAGTTATGAGATTCCGCTTGTTTTATCTGTAGTTGGAATCGTATTAACAGTTGGTTCCCTTAATTTAAATGAAATCGTCGCGGCGCAACAGAAGACATGGTTTGTATTTCCTCAAATAATTGGATTTGTTGTGTTTATCATTGCTTCTGTCTCAGAATTAAATCGTACGCCGTTTGATCTGCCTGAAGCAGAATCAGAGCTGGTAGCAGGTTACCATGTGGAGTACAGTGGTTTTCGTTTTGCTTTCTTTATGTTGTCAGAATATGTATATATTTTTGCTATGTCTTCCCTCACTACGGTTTTATTTTTAGGAGGCTGGAATGCCCCTTTTGGCCTGACATTTGTGCCGGGAATTGTTTGGTTTATCATAAAATTTTGCTTGGTCGTTTTCTTTTTATACTGGGTACGAGCGACGATGCCTCGGATTCGCGTCGATCAATTGATGCAGTTTGCGTGGAAAGTACTGCTTCCTATAGCATTAGCAAATATTGTGATCACTACTATCTTAAAAGAAGTTCCTTTTTTTGCTCCATACTACTAAAAGGAGGGTCTTAAAAATGCTGGGTTTGATGAAAGGTTTAAATGTTACTTTGAAAAATATGGTGAAACCAAAAGTAACCTACAACTATCCCAAGGAACCCCTAAAGATGCCTGATCGATTTCGCGGGATACAATATTTTGATCCAGATAAATGTATCGTTTGCAATCAATGTGTTCGTGTCTGTCCAACTGATTGCATTTCTTTAACTGGTAAAAAAAATCCTGATCCTGAGCAAAAAGGGAAAGTGATTGATACGTACGATATCAATTTTGAAATATGCATCCTCTGTGACTTATGTACAGAAGTTTGCCCTACAGAAGCAGTGGTGATGACCAATAATTTTGAGTTATCGACGTATTCCCGTGATGAATTGTTTAAAAATAGTGAATGGTTATTTGCTAACAATGAAAATATCCGTTCTGAAAACACATTGAATCCTCTGCCAGCAAAAAAGCCAAAAGGAGGATCTCCTTCATGAATGCTGAGTTCTTCGCTTTTTCCATTTTGTCGGTTTTTGCTATAGGAGGCGCAGTTTTTTTTCTTAACTCAGTCCGCGTGATGCATATGGCTATTTCTCTTGCATTTACATTCTTTAGTCTTGCCGGAATCTATTTGTTGTTACAAGCAGAGTTTTTAGCTGTTGTACAGGTGTTGATCTATGCAGGTGGAATATCGATTTTGATGATATTTGGAATTATGCTGACAAAGCCGGAAGAAGGAAGTCCTAGTCGATCTTTTCAGTACCATCAATGGATTAGTCTTGCTACAGTAACAAGTTTTTTTGTTATTATCATGGTCATTATTTATCAATCACCGATCTTTACTCCTTCCGAAAAGGTATCTAGTCCAAGTGTGCAAAAGATAGGCAGTATTTTATTTAAACAATTTGCTATTCCATTTGAGTTAGCTTCTATTTTATTGCTGGTTGCATTAATCGGGGCTATTGTACTAGCCAGAAAGGAGCAAAAGTGATATGTATTTGACTTCTTACTTGGCTTTGGCAGCTATTTTATTTTGTATTGGTCTTTATGGAGTATTGAGCAAAAGGAATGCAGTGATGTTGCTGTTTAGCGTGGAGTTGATGCTAAACGCTGTTAATTTAAATCTGGTTGCATTTTCGCGTTTAGGGTTATTTCCGAGTATAGATGGGCAAATCTTTACCTTTTTCACCATCACCGTTGCGGCAGCTGAAGCTGCGGTTGGGCTAGCAATCCTTATTTCCTTATATCGTAAAAAAGAAACAGCAGAAGCGGATCAATATAATTCCTTGAAAGGTTAGGAGGCTGATGACAATGACAGGTTTCGCATGGGCAGTTCCCTTGCTCCCACTGTTTGCTTTTGTTGTGCAATTGTTACTGCGAACAAAAGGGACGAAAAAACTCGTATCTTTCATTGGAGTTGGGCTGACGTTTTTGTCTTTTGTGTTTGCTGTTTATCTCGTTGCACAGAGCTTCTTTTGGAATCACGACATCCCAGCATGGAAAATTAACTGGCTACATATTGGTTCAAAAGTCGTTACTGTTGGAGCTAGTTTTGCTCCTCTACAAGTGCTCATGCTTTTTATTGTGTCTTTCGTTAGTTGTTTGGTTCAAATTTACTCGATCGGCTATATGAAGGATGATGGGCGGAGTAATACCTTTTTTGCTTATTTATCGTTATTTACGTTTTCTATGCTCGGCTTAGTAATTGCACCGAACTTTTTGGAACTTTACTTTTTCTGGGAACTAGTTGGTGTGTGCTCCTTCTTGCTAGTTGGGTTTTATTTTTATAAAGAATCAGCAAAACAAGCTGCCAAGAAAGCATTTATTGTAACCCGAATCGGTGATGTTGGTTTATTTATCGCGATTTGCCTATTGTTTTGGGAAGTTGGTAGTTTCGATTTTTCCATCATAAAAGAAGCAGTAGATACCAATCAGATATCTGCTAGTATGATTACCCTTATCGCTATTTTGATCTTTGCAGGAGCGGCCGGAAAATCTGGTCAATTTCCGCTCCATACATGGCTGCCTGATGCTATGGAAGGGCCTACACCGGTGAGTGCTTTAATCCATGCAGCGACAATGGTAGCAGCAGGTGTTTTTCTTGTGGCGGAAACTTTTTGGTTTTTTGAAGCATCTTCTACTGCTTTAGCTGTTGTATCGTACATAGGGGCATTTACAGCATTATTTGCAGCTCTTATCGCTTTGACTCAAACGGATATCAAGCGAGTGCTCGCGTATTCTACTGTAAGTCAGCTAGGATATATGATGTTGGGGCTCGGTTCGTTAGGCTTAACGGCAGGCTTATTTCACTTATTTACCCATGCATTCTTTAAAGCTTTGTTATTTTTGGTTGTTGGTGCAGTCATTGTTGCATATAACAAGGAACAAGATATTCGAAAAATGGGTGGATTAGGAAGAGAACAGAAATGCCTAGGAATTACATTTCTGATCGGTGGGCTTAGTATATCCGGCATTCCTCCATTTTCCGGTTTCTTTTCAAAAGATGAAATTTTTGCAGTAGTATATCAAAGCGGTAAATATGACTTGTTTGTAGCAGCATTGCTAACCGCTTTTTGTACCGCTTTTTATATATTTCGAGTCTATTTTCTCGTTTTTACTGGAAGAGGAGCGGTTAAGCAAGCCAAGACCTTCTCTTGGCATTATCAAGTACCTATATGGGTATTAGCCGTTTTTTCTGTAATTTCGGGTTTCCTGCAATTTCCCAAACCTATTTTAGGACACTGGTTGAAGGGAGCAGAAAGTGGAACTTTATGGTGGATAGCTCTTCTAGCCACATTCGTGTCTCTGTCAGGAATATTTTTGGCTTATGCGGTGTACCAAAAACAATGGATATCTGCCGCATCTCTCATGAAGTTTAGTAGTTTTGGCTATCGACTTTCTTATCGTAAGTTTTATATAGACGAGTGCTACCAAGCGTTATTTGTATGGTCTCTTCAAGGATTAGGCTGGTTATTGACGGGTTGGGATCGTTTTATTATTGGAGGTATCGCTCGTTTCATCAAATCATTACCATATGAGCTTGGTACGATTGGTTCTTATGTACAAAATGGTCAAGTTCAACGCTATCTTTTGATAAGTGTCTTTGGTTTTCTGATTCTTCTCCTAACCATCACAGCGGGGAGGTTGATCTTCTGATGGGACTTCTTTCATTTTTGCTATGTATTCCACTTTTAGGTGTGGTAGTACTTCAATTTTTATCTAAAACAGCAGTTAGCGCACATCGTGGTTTAGCTATTGTCTTTACTTTTATCGCTTTTGTTTTTAGCCTCTACTTATACTTTCCTTTCCAAGCGAGTCAAGGGTTGCAGTTTAAAGAAAATATACCTTGGTTTCATTTTGGATCAACAGATGGTTTTTTCTATAGTCTTGGTTTAGATGGGTTATCTCTGCCATTACTTGTCCTCACTACATTAGTTAGTTTTATCGCGTCCATGGCTTCTATCTATATGAAGGAACGCACAAAGACCTATTTTTCACTTTTTTTATTACTTGAATTAGGGATGATGGGTGTTTTTCTAGCTTCCAACCTGTTTTTGTTTTTCTTATTTTTTGAAGTTACGTTAGTAACCATGTTTTTCTTGATTGGAATTTGGGGATATTCTCAAAAAGAAAAAGCAGCATATCATTTTTTGATTTACAACGGATTAGGTTCAGCGTTTTTACTCATTGGTATTGTGGGGATATATGTAATTTTTGGGTCAGTAGATTACGAAGTTTTGAAGAACGAAATAGCTGTTGTTCCCCCTTCTGGAATTATTTGGACATTGCTGGCATTTTTATTGATAGCTTTTGCGATCAAGCTGCCAATTTTCCCTTTTCATCGTTGGATGTTACTTGTCCATGTAGAAGCACCGCCTTCTATTGTCATGATTCACGCAGGGATTTTATTAAAAATGGGTGCTTATGGGATGCTTAGATTTGGTGTTAGTATGTTTCCAAACTATATGGAGTACCTTTCTACTGTCTTAGCTGTGTTAGGACTTATCAATTTGCTATATGGAGCTATTTTAGCTTTTGCTCAGCAGGAACTAAAGAGTTTGTTAGCATATTCAAGTATCAGTCATATGGGAATCGTGCTATTAGGGATAGCAGCAGTAAATCAAGTTGGATTGCAAGGTGCTGTTTTTCAATCTATCTCCCATGGATTGTTATCGGCTCTATTCTTTTTCTTAGTTGGTTCTCTCTATCAGCGAACCAAATCAACTCAATTTGAGGATCTTGGAGGGCTTGCAAAGTCAATGCCGATTTTTTCAGGTATTTTGATGGTAGCGAGCTTGGGGTTATTAGGACTTCCTGGTTTATCAGGATTTATAAGTGAGTTTTTTTCCTTATTGGGATTGTTTGAAAAACATCCAATTTATGCTGCTGTAGCGACATTAGGCTTGATTTTAGCAGCTGTGTATACGCTGCGGGCTTTGATGTCAGTCACTTTTGGAGAGCAACAAAAAGCTTTTAAAACAAGGGACATCGATTGGAAAGAATGGGTTCCTATGTTTGTATTGGTCCTGCTTATCATTGCAATAGGAATCTATCCTGAACTAATAAGCAGCACATTAAATGGTGCGCTCAATACTATAGCATCTGGATGGAGGGGTTAAAGATGAATGAAATGATCATGCAACTCTCTCCAGAGTGGATATTACTAGTAGGGATTGCCTTAGTGTTAGTTGGGGAGATTTTGCTAAAGAAAGATAGTTCACGGTTTGTTCTAGGTGTTATTTCTATTTTAACGGTGATTGCTTCAGGGCTGTTTGTGTTACTACAAGACAAAGAAGTTATCAACATATTTAGTGGGAGTTTCATGAGTGATCCCACTATTCGATCTATTAAAATTCTGCTGATTGTGGGGACATTGCTTGTGCTCATTCTCTCCTTTGCCGAAATCGTTTCTGCCAAAGGAGAATATTATTTACTTCTTTTATCCGCTTTATTAGGTGCTATGACACTAGTAAGCTCTTCTGAGTTAATTTCGTTATTTGTCAGTTTGGAACTACTCAGTCTCTCTTCCTATGTACTGGTAGGCATGCATCAGGATCGAATGATTTCAAGTGAAGCGGCTTGGAAATATGTAGTTTATGGTGGAGCATCTTCTGCCTTTTTGCTCTATGGAATGTCATTTTTTTATGGCTTAACAGGTACCACAAAGTTAGTGGGTATGACTGATTCGCTTACTACTGCCTACAATAATGAACACGAGTTGTTACTATATTTGGGACTAGTTCTTCTGTTCATTGGGATTGGATTTAAGATCACTGCCGTTCCATTTCATATGTGGGCACCTGACGTTTACCAAGGTGCGCCTATGACAATCACTACTTTTTTAGCCGTAGTTTCTAAGATCGCTGGTTTTGTCTTTGCTCTTCGATTGTTTAGTGGATTGTTTCCTTCGGATGGACTAAAGCCAATTGTACATATGGTGGTTATCCCCGCAATGCTGGTCATTGCTATGTTGTCTATGATCGTTGGAAATGTTGTGGCGCTTAAACAATCGAACTTAAAACGGTTATTGGCATACTCTAGTATCGGGCATGCAGGTTATATGCTTGTTGCGATCATAAGTTTATTATTGAGTAAAGAGAAAGAAGCATTTTTCAGCTTATATTATTATTTTGTAGCTTATTTATTGGCTAGTGCAGGTGCTTTTGCTACTTTGCAAGTAATCGCCAAAGATCGTAGTCCTGATCAAAAAATGTTGAGTGGTCTGTATAAGAGATCACCATGGCTTGCCTTTTGTCTGACCGTATTTTTATTGTCACTAGCAGGAATTCCTTTTACGGCAGGTTTTATTGGAAAATTTACCATACTCATCAACGCATTTGGCAATAGTTTGTTTTGGCTCGCTGGCACTATGCTGCTCACGACTGTCATTTCCTATTACTACTACTTCCGATTAATTCGTCAGATGTACTGGAAAGAGGATGACAAAGTATCGCTGGATGAGATTCATTGGTCAACAGGAATTGTAATTGCAATAACGCTTATAGGGACATTTTTATTTGGAATTATGCCAAGTTTTGTCTTACAAAGCTTGAGTACCTGGATATCATAATGCAGAAATCCCCATCTTTAGTAGATGGGGATTTTTTATCAACACATTAATCGCCAATTTGTACAAAGTTATCCGTTTCTGCTAAGGCTTGAACCATTCGAGGATGAAGTGGAAGGATCAAATCAGCAGATTCTTTTTCAAATGTACCATTACGATTTAGTACATGTAATGCTTTGGCACGAATCTGATAATGTTTCCATGTAGGGTGTTGGAGTTCATTTTTGGGAAGTGTATAAGGAATCATCCCAATGATATCAGAGAGCATGAGATGATAGGTCATGTTCGGTTTTTGAAAGATAAATTCTTTTTTTGTCAGAGTAAATCGATAAGGATATTTCACCTGAGAAATAACTAATTCTCCAGAAAATCGTTTGATGTGAATAAAATCGGTATTTATATTCATCCCTCCAAACGTAATGAGTGTTATTATTGTAACATATATTTTCATCTGATTTTTGCAACGATTACTGGAGGAATCATAATGCAGGGACCTAATCCAAATACAAAATACCCAATGGAGCAAAATCCAAACGTACAGTTCATAAAAAACGTCGTTACTAGTCCCAATATACAAGTAGGGGACTACTCTTATTACCATTCCAATAATAGGGAATCATTCGAGGGTCAAGTGTTGTACCATTATGAAATTTATGGGGATAAATTGATTATAGGAAAGTTTTGCTCGATCGCAGCAGGTACAACTTTTATTATGAATGGGGCCAATCATCAAATGGATGGTTCAACATATCCATTTCATTTATTTGGAAATGGATGGGAAAAGTATGTGCCGTCATTGGACGATCTTCCATATAAAGGTGATACCACTGTTGGCAATGATGTTTGGATTGGAAGAAACGTGACTGTTATGCCAGGATTAAAAATTGGTGATGGAGCAATTATCGCTTCCAATGCAGTTGTTACCAGAGATGTAGAAGCCTATTCGATTGTTGGTGGGAATCCTGCAAAGGAGATAAAAAAACGATTTTCGAAAGAAAAAATTGATGAGTGGTTAACTTTAAAGTGGTGGGATTGGGATGTCGATCTTATAACTGCAAACATTGATAAGATTATTAGTGGAGATTTGGAAGAGTTAAAGCGAGTGACATAGTAGAAAGAAATGTTATGGAAAAAGTCCTTTTTATAAAGGGCTTTTTTTGTAGCGATAAACCGTCTATTGCCATATGAAAATAGTCAATAAAGGAAAATGTAATTATTATCATGTTATTCTGAAATGATATATGATTTCATCTCCATTTTCATTGTAAAATAAGAGGGAAGAAGGTTATTTTGAAAGAGGATAGAGGTAAGAGAAGATAATGATTATTCTAAAAATACTACTTTTTCTTTTGCCAATATTGGCATTTTTATTTGGAAAGTTGTTGTATGTCGGTTTAAAACGTACTTATCGCACACAGAGTATCTCTATCCCTGGATTGGGTATTTGGTTTGCTGGTCTAATTATTGGTTTGTTTATCATTTTTCTACTTTTGTTTGCGTTTGGTTTTGGTGTAGCTTTTTGGTTGTTTTAAAGTAAAGCCTCTTACAAGTAGCAAGAGGCTTTATCTTGCAGTGTCGCATACAAGGATACATCTAGGTCTACTTCTTCAATTAATCATTTACTTATTACAAATTGATCTATTACTTCAAATGGTAGATGGTCTTCAATAGAGTGATTGTAATGAGCAGTATCAATAATGCCATTTTCGTTGATGAGAAACTCAGCAGGGAGACGGTAGAAGTTAGAACCTTCTTCATGAATAAGTGGGAATCCAGCGGCCTCTGCTTTTGTAGTTAAAGATTGAACTTTTTGTTTGTCTTTTAAGGTTGCTTCTATTTTTTCTATGGAAGTCTCTACGTAGTATCGATTATAAATTTCGGCTTTCGGGTCTGCGATCAGAGAAAAGGGAGCTTGTTGTGTTCCGACGTGTGCTTGTACGTTTTCCTTTGGGGATTCAAAAAACGCAATGATTTCGAAGCCTTGTTTGTTCCAATTTGGATAACGTTGAATAAGCTGGTGTACATGTAAGTTACATAAAGCGCAAGCAGAAAAGCGAAAGAAAGATACCAATACTTTTTTTCCACGAAAAGCTTTTAACGAGACAGGTTTTCCATTTTGATCCACACATTGAAAATCGGGAGCAATTGCACCAGATATAAGAGTTTTCATTTTCATCCTCCTGTTATGTTTTTTATCATTCTAACTAAGGTGAACATATTCTCTCTGTAACTTAGTTACATAACAGAGGTTTCTAATTGTTCTCTGTGTAAAATTATTATTTTTCCCCGCCCTGTTTCAATCCATCCTTTCCGTTTATATTGCGTGAGATATCGACTCACCACTTCTCTAGCAGTTCCTATTTCCTTTGCTAATTCAAGATGTGTTATTGGAATAATTCCATTATGGATTGTATCTAGTTGTAATAGTGTTCTCATTAGTCTTTTATCAATAGACTCTTCCTCTTGTTGTTTTCTTTCTCCCATGCGAAGCATTCCTGTCAACAAATCACCGAATATGTGATGACGTATGGATTCATACTGGAGAACCCATTTTAGAAAACTGGCTTTGCGAACAAATAAAACTTCGACCTCTGTAGTAGATATGATTGTTCCCGGATAATCTCTTCCGCTTAAGCCGCTTAGTGTTAATAGCCCGCAAACTTCACCTGCTGAGAGTGTATTGGAGATACTTTCTCTTCCATTTTCATCAATTGCGGTGATATTGGCTGTTCCGCGTAGTAAAAACATACTATTTTTTTCAGAGACTTGAGAGTCAAAAAAATTTGTTTTAGCAGGGAATACGTGTATCGATGCTTGAGCCTCCTTCCATTCTTGTAAAGCAAGTATTTTTAAGCTTGGAAAAATATGGAATATACTAGTGCGGGTGGCATCAGTTAACATGGTATGTATCCTTTCTTTTTGCTAGAATTGTAGATGTTGTTCTAATTTGTAAATTGAATCTCTTTCAAGAATAATCTCAAAAAATGTTTTGCGATGGAACTGTTTTTTCGTGTACGATAGACTTGTTGTGTGAACCGTGAACAATGGAGGTGCTATCATGGAGCAAGCAACAGAACTTGGTGTTTCCGCCCTAACAAACATCATCTTCTCTTTAACCTTGATTGCCTTTACATGGTGGGTGTTACTCCGTGTTCGGATCGAAGCGATATTGAAGATAAAAGAGCCTTGGTTTGCTTTTATTGTCATGATGATGTTATCGATCATCATCGGCCATCAACTAGCCCTTTTCTTTATCAATTATTTAGATTGGTCTAGGATTATCGGGCAGTATCTTTTCTAGCATCATTTGTATAAACTCTCATCCGCACGTACACAATGGATATCAAATGGCTGTAGGGAGAGTTTATGATGTTGCGATGGATCGGTATCTTGCTTATTAGTAGTATTATTTTGATGGGAAGTAGCCAAGCAGGTTCAGTAGTACCTCAAAAGTTACTTGGAGTAGCCTACCAAATGGAGATCGAGCCGACATCTTATGTTGTTCATCACAGTGGTCGTATGGGTCACCTGTTATCTTCTTCACAAGCAGAACAAAACATGCGACAATGGGTGAATGAGCTTTCTCTAGGCAAGTTAGAAAAACGTACGGATCAAGATGGTATTCGCTATGATGCTTCTGGAAAGTGGGGAAATTTAGAGGTCTCATTTTATATGATCATCGACCAACCTGAGGCAAAAGTATCAGAGCCATACATAGCGATACAAGTGACAGGCCATGGAAAGCCAAAAGATGATTGGCCTAAGGCGGCGGATCGAATCCAAAAATTCCTTTTCGAACAAGAGATTCCTACACATCTGCATTACTCGATACAAGGAAATTTAGATCATTCCACAGATACAATAAAGACTGCACATAACATTGTGAAACTATTAGATGCAAAAGAGATAGAAGGAATGGAAACCGATCAGACTGTGAGTATTTCCGCATACTCATCTTTGTTTCCGGAGAGTATCCAAACCGGGGGAGGAAAAATGAATCTCCAAGTAGCAACCCATCGTGATGCAAAAGATGGCAAGCTAATCGTGACAATTGGTTCGCCAATTATTACAGTGGAATATTAAGATCATCTGGGGGGAAGACATGTGGAAAAAATTATCGTTCAAGGTGGAAACCGTTTGCAAGGCAAAGTGAAAGTACATGGTGCTAAAAATGCGGTTCTACCGTTGATAGCGGCATCTATTTTGCCAGCAAGAGGGAGTATTACCATTTTGGATGTGCCTATGTTAGACGACGTAAAAACGATTACCAAAATGTTGTCTAGTTTAGGAATAAAAGCAGAACTCGGAGAAGATAGCGTACACATAGATGCTCAAACATTTGAGACCACACAAGCTCCGTATGATTTGGTTCGGAAAATGCGAGCTTCGTTTCTCATTATGGGTCCACTTCTGGCGAGAAAAAAACATGCGCGAATTCCGTTACCTGGAGGATGTGCAATTGGCAGCCGTCCGATTGATCAGCACTTAAAAGGCTTAGAAGCAATGGGAGTTCAATTTGAAATTGAAGCTGGACATATTGAAGGCCGAGTTGCAGATCGACTGCAAGGAGCGAGTATTTATTTGGATTTCCCAAGTGTAGGTGCTACTCAAAATATTATGATGGCAGCTAGTCTTGCAAATGGTCGTACGGTGATTGAGAATGCAGCATGTGAACCAGAAATTGTCGATCTAGCAAATTTCCTCAATGCAATGGGGGCAAAGGTTCGGGGAGCTGGAACCGATGAGATTCGCATTGATGGAGTTGACTTTTTACATGGAACCGAATATACCGTGATTACCGATCGGATTGAAGCGGGAACTTATATGGTTGCTGCTGCTATCTCTCGTGGGGAAGTATTTGTAGAAGGGGCGATTGCTGAACATCTCATCCCTCTTATTGCGAAATTACGCGAGATGGGTGTACAAGTGATGGTGAGCGAAGATGGTATTTTGGTTCGGGCAGAAGGGGAATTAAAACCAATTGATGTCAAAACCTTACCTTACCCAGGATTCCCTACTGATCTTCAATCACAGGTGATGGCACTTCAATTAACTGCTAAAGGTACTAGTCTCATGTCAGAGACCGTATTTGAAAATCGTTTTATGCATGTGGAAGAGCTGAAACGGATGAGTGCTCATATTAAAATTGATGGTAGAACCGCTGTGATCGAAGGAGGCCATCCGCTCTCCGGTGCACAAGTGACATCTACAGATTTGCGTGCAGGAGCAGCTTTGATCTTAGCTGGGCTCGTAGCAGATGGAGAAACAGAAGTGTACGGTTTACATCATGTGGATCGTGGCTATGTGGATATTGTCGGGAAGCTACAGTCATTAGGTGCAAAGATCAAGCGTGTAACTGTGGAAGAGGAAATTTCCGCAACTAGTCATTCCTATGCATAAAGTTGCCAATGTGGAAATCGCTCTATGTTAGAGCGATTTTTTTCTTTATAATGAATCATAGGTATTCCAGCACAGAAGGGAAAAAGATGTTTTTCGGGATGGAACTATTCTGTCAATTCATCACTCTATCTTCGCAAAATCGAGCTCAAAAGAACTTGAAAAAGAGGGCAGAGAGAGTGGATGAATTTGTATGTTCAGAAACGAGGATGTTCTTTTACGTCCTCGCTGGCATAGTGATTCTCTGTCTCATCGCAAACATAGGAGTGACCCTCTTGTCGTGAGGAATGCTGCTTGCTCGTGCGGCCATATGGGTTCGCACGAGCAAGACTGATACATATTACTTTGATAGAAGAGTTCTAATCTACTATTTCTGCTAATAGGCTAAGAGAAAGATTCCTGTTAGGAGGTTTTTTTTTGTCCCATAACTACAAATTTGTTGGATTGATGTGTTCCCTTTTTGTCCTTTTACCACTAGCTATCGTGTTGATTCCAATGGTTTTAGTAGACTTTCAGCAAGATGGTATAAAAGTAGATGCTCTCGCTCCTGAGCGTAACAATGACCTAGCTGATGACTCTAAAATTTATATAAATGTTAAGTTATCCGCTGAAAAAAAGATCGTTCAGCTTCCACTAGAAGATTATATTCGCGGGGTGGTAGCTTCTGAGATGCCAGCAGAATTTGAACCCGAATCTCTACGAGCACAGGCGATGGCGGCCCGTACTTATATTTATAGTCGTGTGAAAAATAAAGAAGCAACCGTTACAGATACGGTTAAAGATCAAGTATATGCTACAGATGAAAAACTAAAGAAAAAGTGGGGAATTCACTATCAACAAAATATGACAAAAGTTCGTGATGCAGTAAACTCAACAAAAGGGAAAATTATTACCTATCAAGATAAACCAATCTATGCAGCTTTTTTTTCAACTAGTAATGGATACACAGAAAACTCAGAGGAATATTTTACAGAAGCCTACCCATATTTGCGAAGTGTTCCATCAATTTGGGATAAACTATCTCCAAAGTTTATGCGCAGTAAAACATTCACGGTATCTTCTGTCGTCCAATCATTGGAACAACATACTGGGAAAAAAGTTTCCATCACAGCCTTTTCACAAAGACACCCTATAATTTTAAAAAGAACTTCTGGAAAACGAGTTGCCAAAATCAAAATTGGAGATCACATTTTTACAGGGAGAGAAGTCAGAGAGGCATTGGGATTGGCATCCTCTGATTTTTCGTGGAAGCAAGCGGGGGATCACATCACTTTTATTACCCATGGATTTGGGCATGGTGTTGGCATGAGTCAATGGGGGGCGAATTTGATGGCAAAACAAGGAAGGTCAGCCGAAGCGATTATCACCTATTATTATCGGGGTACGGAAATTGAAAATATAAAATATTAGTTGATATCAATTATAATTTTTTCTATAATCAAAAAGAAATTCGACCATGAAAAGACGAGAAGAGGCATCGTGGCGATCCGTTCTTTGAATGCAACCGAGAGAAACATCATGGAGGACGGAAAGGAAGTCCCGCAGCTCATGCCCGCGTATGTACGTGATGGGAAGGTCTATCGTCTCCCTGATCCGGAAGATGGTGTAGAGATCTACGTGGAAGTGAATGTCTACGACATTGCTTCTAAGGGACGATCCGATCTCCGGCTAGTAAAGTAACTCTGGTCATTCATAAGGACTGCCATGTGTGATGCATGGCAGTCTGATGCTAAAAATAAAATTCTATATATAAATAGAAACACCAGCATTCGAAATAGTTTGCTGGTGTTTTCCTTTCTTTTTTCTTGATTTGCAATTTTCTTTTGAATATAATGAAGTTAACCGAATACAGTTCAGGAGGAACTACCATGCTCGAGAAGCTGAGCTCCCACCAGATCGCGCAGATGTTCGCCACCGACCGCAACAAGCCGTCGCGAGGCACGTCCGTCGCCGGTACCTACGGTGCGGGTGGCCGTAAGAAGCGTCAGGGGCGTAAGGGGATCCGCAAGTAGTCCTCCTGAACCCCTCTCAGGGTGAGACTGGATCACACGAGTGATCTAGACTCACCCTGAGCCCATTTCAAGCAAGAACTAAGTCAAATAACTAATCTCTGCTTGAGGAAAATACTGCTGCACCAACTTCTTCATATGCACACGTATTGCCTCCATATGTACATCTTGGTATACATACTTCGTTCGACCATAACGTCCCCATTTCTTTTTCCGCTCTTCTTCGTTCATCTCCAATTTTGTTTTAGGATAACGCTTTTCAATGATGTTTTTTGCTGTTTTTGTAAATCGATGGGTAATCAGTTCAAAGGTGAGGTCATCTATATCCGGCAAGGTATCATGTAATTTTTGGATTAAATCCGAGTAGCCATCTTCCCATCCATCAAATATCATGATCGGTGCGATGATAAATCCGAGTGGATATCCTGCTCTGGCTACTTTTCCAGCGGCTTCAATGCGGTCAGCTAAAGGAGAAGTTGAGGGTTCGAAGTTTTTTACGACATAGTCCGCATTAACACTAAAGCGAAAGCGAGTATGGCCATTATGTTTCGCATCGAGTAAGCTGTCGACATTGGCGTATTTGGTAACAAAACGAAGCCTGCCTAATTCTTTTTCTCCCATATATTCAATCGCTTTTTTTAGTGAGCCAGAAATGTGTTCAATGCCAACTGGATCTGAGGTACAAGCAGCTTCAAACCGAGTGATCTCAGGTGCCCTTTCGGCAATGTAATGATCAGCTGCTTGGAAAATATCATCTAAGTTTACATAGATACGAACGTAAGGACGTGCTCCCATCGTTGTTTGGAGATAACAGTAATGACAATGCCCCATACATCCAGTAGCAAGTGGAATGGCGTATTCTGCGGATGGCTTTGAGGTGTCAAATTTAAGTGTTTTTCGAATACCTACCACTAATGTTCGCTTTGCAATCCGGTACTTTTCCAATTCCGTTTCTCCTGGAAGACTCGTAATGCGATTGTGGGAAGTGGTCATTTCTACAGGGATATCGGTTTGTTTATATTTTTTATATAGTTCTTTTCCAAGTGGATAATCCAAAACTGCCGGTTCAAAGTAAACTAGTTCAGGTTGAAATAGTTTCATGGGTTAACTCCTGTTGCACATTTACTTATACTTTTTCCATAAGAAGTTAGGAAAAATAGGTACAATAATTACCAATGAAATGGTTGTTTCTTTTAGCTTTTCTTGCTTTTGCATTTGTCCCCCACTAAATATTAACCAAGTGTTTCATTTTTTCTTAAAGATGAAACAAAATTTACCAATTAAGGTATAAACAGGTGTATATGCGTCGAGACTGGTCACTAGAGGTGATCAGGCTTATGAAACCAGAAGAACCAAAAAACAAAGTTTCTTTTCTGGATGAAAACAAAAACCAAAAAACAAAGAAAACTACTCAACTTTTAGACAAAAAATGGTTTTTTCCAGCGCTCTATATGACTGTTGCAGTATGTGTACTCGGTATGGCATGGTGGTATCAGTCTACAAAACAACAGGATGTAACTCGGACAAATAGTCCTGATGTTGATACTGTTTTGCCAGTAGAAGAAGTTCCATCTGAGAATCTAAAACAGATTTCCTTACCAGTGGCCAGTGACCCAACAGTTACCAAAACGATGGATTTTTACGATGCAAATGCTAGTGATAAAGCGAAAGAAAGCGCATTGGTCAAATATGCGGATACTTATTGGCCTCATACAGGAATTGATTTTGCTAGAAAAAATGGAAAATCATTTGATGTTGTTGCCAGCGCATCAGGAAAAGTGGTTAGAGTAGAAAAAAATCCTGTTCTTGGTCAATTAGTAGAGATCAAACATGAAAATGGTTTAACCACTATCTACCAAAGTTTGTCCAATGTAAAGGTTACGCTAAACCAATCAGTGGTGAAAGGGGATGTCATTGCGGAAGCAGGACAAAACCAATTTGAGAAAAACGAAGGTGTACATCTTCATTTCGAAGTTCGGAAGAATAACCAAGCTTTAAATCCAAATGAATATGTAAAATAAAAAAACGCCCTTATGATTAGGGCGTTTTTTTGTGGCTTCTTCATTCATCTTTTCATTAACTATCCTTTCTAGCTTGTACCAGCATAACCGGTTGTACGCTTCATATAATGTATCAAACAAGCAGAAAGGAGGAGAGGGGAGTTGCATGATTATATAAAAGAGAGAACCATAAAAATTGGTCAATATTTTGTAGAGACCAAAAGTACTGTACGAGTAATAGCAAAAGAATTTGGGGTTTCAAAAAGTACAGTGCATAAAGATTTAACAGAAAGACTTCCAGAAATAAATGCGGATCTGGCTAATGAAGTAAAAGAAATTTTAGAATATCATAAATCCATAAGACATCTACGTGGTGGAGAAGCTACCAAAATAAAATATAAGCGCAAAGCAGGCAGCAAAGATGTAGCGCGGATTCCTATATAAATAATTTTCACATTTCGGAAGGTCGGATGTATTCAAAATTTACATAATCGTCCCATCTCCGACCTTCTGATTATATGGTAAAATATATAATACAATATTCACTGGTGTTAGTAGACGAATCGAGGTATGCTTTGTTATATTTTTGTTAGGTGATTTCGATGGACAAGCTTATCGTAATTGGAGAGGTATGACACATGAGTCAATTAGAAGATAAAAAAGATACAAAAAACGACAAAGTCAATGTAGAACAAGATGACAATCGTTTGCCAGTTGGGGAATTAAAGTGGAGCAAGGAACAAGAGGATCAGGAAAAAGAAGAGCAAAAAGAAAGTAAAGAAAAAGCAATGGAAGTAAAAGAAGAAGAATCTACCCAGAAAGATAGTGTTCAGTCTGAAGTTTCAGCAACCTTATTGGAAGTAGAGAAAGAACAAGAAACAAACATTTCTTCACAAGAGGGGAAGGAGAAGAAAAAACAAGATCCACTCGCTGGAATTGAAGATACCCTTACTCCGATTGATTTTAAAACTTATGAATTCGATGCAGAACAATTAAAAGCAATTGAACAGGAATTAAATTCGTTAAATCCGCAAAAATTAGAAGAAGAATTAAACACCATTCACCATCAGCCCCCTGCAAAAGATTATGTTGAGTACGAGGAAGACGAAGAAGAGTATACAACAGATTCCAGATGGGTAAAACGTAGTATATGGATTTTAGGAGTCCCTGCACTTTTAGTTATTGTCTTATTTGTCAGCTTAATTATTGGTCACACGGTTGTAGGCGGTCAGCCGGTTAGTGATATATTTGATATGAATATGTGGATACATGTATACAATTTAATTTATGGATAAACAACCCCGTCTGTGTGAATTACCACAAAGACGGGATTCTTTGTGGTAGCTGGAGGGTCTTAGATGATAAACATACCAAATATCCTTACTATATTCCGCTTTTTCTTGGTCCCTGCCTATCTATTTATATATTTTTCTGATATACCTAGTAAATTATATTGGTCTGTTGCGATTATTTTGCTAGCAGGAATTACAGATGTGGTGGATGGATATATAGCGAGGCGTTATAATCTTGTAACCGAAATAGGCAGTCTTCTCGATCCTTTAGCAGACAAGTTAATGATCATTGCGGTATTTTTATCGCTTCTCATTACACATAAAATTACTTTATGGGCAGCATTTGCTGTCTTTTTGCGTGATATTTCCATGATTATCTACTCCACCCTGTTTCACTTAAAAGGTAAGAAAACAATCCCAGCAAATATTATGGGGAAACTCACAACAGTACTCTTCTATATTGCTTTGTTCACCCTACTCTTCTCCATAAATGGTGCACAAACATTTCTTTGGTATGTCATTGGATTATCTTATTTAACCACTCTTATTTATTTCGTTCTCATTCGTTCTGCTAATAAAAGAGTAACCTAGCTCGTCATCGCCTCATTCGTATGCTAAACTGTATCGAGTATAGTTGGCTAGCGAAAAGGAGTTGAAGAAACATGGAATGGGATATTAATAAGATTCAAGAAGTTATCCCTCATCGTTATCCATTTCTGTTGATTGACAGGATTATAGAAGTAGTTCCAGGCCAAAAAGCAGTTGGAATCAAAAACGTAACGATGAATGAATCTTTTTTTCAAGGACATTTTCCAGATTACCCAGTGATGCCTGGTGTGTTAATTGTAGAAGCTTTGGCACAAGTAGGAGCTTGTTCGATACTTATATTAGATGAGTACAAAGGGAAAATTGCGTTCTTTGCTGGTATTGATCGTGTCCGTTTTCGTGGACAAGTAAAGCCAGGAGATACGCTCCAACTTGAGGTTGAGATGACACGTTTACGTGGGAAAATGGGGAAAGGGAATGCTGTAGCCCGTGTTGGTGACAAAATAGTCGCTGACGGAGAAATCATGTTTGCTATCATGGATGGAGATAATGATAAATAATACTTCACTTGAATGTATTTCGTGAGGCACCGATTTCTGAGTAATTCTTGTAAGCAGGAAAACGAATGTGACTAGCTATGTTGAGACATTTGGTATTGTGCATAATTATAATTATGGCTCTTGTGACAATTGAAACAGACTCTTATTTCCCACGTATTACGTGGGATTTTAGTTGGCAAGAGCCTTGCAGTACATACGAAGATTAACAATAAAGTGTGTCTATTTAGGGTTGACTATATCAAAAACATTTCATTTGTGTTACAGTGATCGTAATGTTACTGTAATATTAAATGTTGCTTAAAGAGAGGGAGTAACATACCATGATCCGCTATGGAATAGTAGGTTGCGGTCATATCGCCAAAAAACATGTTGCGGCTATTGCAAATGTGGAAGGCGCGGTTTTGACTGCTGTATGTGATACCAATGAGGAAAGATTACAGGAATTTGTCACAGATAATGTCCAAGGTTTTTTGGATTTAAAAGACATGCTCTCCAGCAATCTAGTAGATGTTGTTTCCATTTGTACTCCAAGTGGGCTACATAAAGCACTAACTATCCAAGTTGCAGAAGCTAAAAAGCATGTTGTAGTGGAAAAGCCAATGGCACTTACCTTAGAAGATGCAGATGCGATGATGGAAGCTTGTGAAAGAAACAAGGTGAAAATGGCAGTTGTCCATCCAAATCGTTTCCGCCCGGCTATTATTGAGTTAAGGAAACAGTTGGACAAGGGTTCATTTGGTAAAGTTGGTCATGCAAATGCGACAGTGCGTTGGAATCGCAACCAAGCATATTACGATCAGGCACCATGGCGAGGAACCAAAGCGATGGATGGTGGAGTCTTGATGAACCAAGCGATCCATAACATGGATCTGATGCTATGGATGATGGGAGAAATCGAAGAAGTTAGTTCCTACAATGCTACGCGTTTACGCGATATCGAAGCAGAAGATACTTCTTTATCTGTGATTCGTTTTAAAAACGGGGCATTGGGAGTTTTAGAAGCAGCAGTTACCATCTATCCAAAAAACCTAGAAGAATCTCTATCTATTTTTGGAGAAACGGGTACTGCAATAATTGGCGGACCGAATGCAAACTGGATAAAGACTTGGAATTTTGAAGGCTTAAGTGAAGAAGAAAAACAGAACACGATTGAAAAAATAGATCAAGATCCATTTGGTATTCCTGGACATGAATGTATTATCCAAGATATGACCAATGCAATCGCTCAAGATTATATTCCAGTTGTTTCCGGTAAAGAAGGAAGAGAAGCTTTGGCGTTTGTAATTGCATGCCAACAAGCTGCTGAAACAGGTCAACCTGTACGCATGGATCAGTTGTTAAAATCTCGAGAAGGAGCTATCAAATAATGAATAAAATTCCTTTGTTAGATCTCACCAAACAATATGAAGGTATTCGTGAGGAAGTTCGTGATGCAATTGATCGTGTCTTGGAAAGCGGACATTATATTTTAGGTCCAGAAACAAAAGCATTCGAAGCAGAAGTAGCTGAATATTGCGGCGTAAAACATGCTATTGGTGTAGGAAACGGTACAGATGCTCTGCAACTTGTTTTAGATGCTGCCGGGGTTAAAGAAGGAGACGAAGTGATCACCACTCCTTTTACTTTCTTTGCATCTGCTGAAGTAGTTTCCCAATTGAAAGCTACTCCTGTATTCGTAGATATTGATCCCAAAACGTACAATCTTGATGTGGAGCAATTGAAAAAAGCCATTACTCCAAAAACAAAAGCGATCATTCCTGTGCATATTTTTGGCCAACCAGCTGATATGGATGCTATTATGGAACTCGCTGAACAACACAACATTTTTGTTTTAGAAGATGCAGCACAAGCAATTGGTTCAGAGTATAAAGGGAAAAGAATTGGATCATGGGGACATGCTGCTACATTTTCCTTTTTCCCAACAAAAAACCTCGGTGGTTATGGTGATGGTGGAATGATCGTTACCAACGATGATGAATTGGCTGCAAAACTTCGTATTTTGCGTGTGCATGGAAGCAGTCCAAAATATTACCACAGCATGATTGGTTACAACAGTCGTTTGGATGAAATTCAAGCTGCTGCATTACGGATCAAATTACGTCGCTTAGATGAATGGAACAATGCGCGTGCTGAAAATGCTGCGTACTACAATAAAAAATTAGCGGAACTACCAGTGGTAACCCCATATCATGCTGAAGATCGTAAACATATTTACCATTTGTATAATGTACAGACAGAAGACCGTGAAGGATTAATGGCTCATCTGAAGGAAAATGGTATCGCTTCCGGTATTTATTATCCTCTGCCACTACATCTACAAGAAGTCTATAAAGGGCTTGGCTACAAAGAGGGGGATTTACCAAACGCAGAGACCATTTCCAAAAAAATATTTGCTCTGCCACTCTATCCAGAGCTAAGTAGAGAGACGATTGATCATATTGTTCAGGTTGTGAGAAACTACTTTGAGTAAAGGGGATGAACGCTCGTGAACAGTTTGCTCGAAAAAATTGAATCGAAACAAGCAGTAATCGGGGTAGTAGGATTAGGTTATGTAGGCTTGCCTCTTGCAGTAGAAAAAGCAAAAGCTGGTTATAAAGTAATCGGTTTTGACGTGCAACAAAAGCGCGTTGATATGGTGAACAATGGTGTAAACTATATCGGTGATGTCGTAGATGATGAACTGAAGCAAATTATTCGTTCCAGTCAATTAACGGCTACCGTTGATTATTCTAGAATCCAAGAGGTAGACGCCGTTGCGATCTGTGTACCTACTCCTTTGGATAAGTACCAGCAACCAGATACTACCTATGTGGAGGCATCTGGTAAAGAGATTGCAAAATATCTTCATCCAAACATGTTGGTTGTATTGGAAAGTACTACTTATCCTGGTACGACAGAAGAAGTGTTACAACCGATCTTGGAAGAAACAGGTTTAAAAGTTGGAAAAGACTTTTATCTTGCCTACTCTCCAGAGCGTGTAGACCCAGGAAATAAAACCTTTAATACAAAAAACACCCCAAAAGTAGTAGGTGGTGTTTCCCCTACTTGTACCAAAATCGCTGCTGCTATGTATCGCGGCGTTTTAGAAGGCGATGTGCATGAAGTCTCTAGCCCAAAAGTAGCGGAAATGGAAAAGATTTTGGAAAATACATTTCGTAACATCAACATTGGTCTTGCAAACGAAATGGCTATTCTTTGTAATAAAATGGGCATTGATTTATGGGAAGTTATCGAGGCTGCAAAAACAAAACCTTATGGATTTATGGCCTTTTATCCAGGTCCAGGGCTAGGTGGGCACTGTATTCCCATTGATCCCTTCTACCTTACTTGGAAAGCACGGGAATACAATTACCACACTCGTTTGATCGAAGTGGCTGGTGAGATCAATAATGAAATGCCGAATTTCGTAGTGGATCGTACGATGAAAATCTTGAACCGCTATCAAAAGTCACTCTCAGGAGCAAAAGTGTTAGTACTCGGTGTTGCTTACAAGAAAGATATCGATGACTATCGCGAATCACCTGTAATGGAAATCATCAAGCTGCTTGAGAATTACCAATCTGATTTTGATTTAGTGGACCCGCATATTCCTTCATTCCGACTAGATGGAAAGGTTTATGAGACAGTCGAACTGACTGAGGAGAAACTAAAAGAAGCAGATTTGGTATTGATCACGACAGATCATACTGCGTTTGATTATCAACAAATTGCTGATGCTTCTACTGCTATTTTTGATACACGAAATGCACTAAAAGATATCAAAAACATCAACGCGTACTACGAAAAATTATAAAGTAGGTGTCGCATGAAACATTATATTCATGACACAGCAAAATTGGGACAAAACGTAACAATCGGCTACTTTTCTGTGATCGAAGAAGGAGCAGTGATTGGGGATAATGTTACCATTGGAAACAATGTCACCATTCATGCTGATACGGTTGTCAAGGATCATGTGTTTATTTCTGATAATTGTGTAGTAGGTCGTTGGCCAAGACCAGCTAAAGCTTCTACCGTAAAAGTTGATACAAGCCTGCCTGCGCTTGAAATTGGTGAAGGAACCACATTAGGGGCAAATACAGTGCTTTATCGAGGCAGTAAACTCGGTCGCGAAGTGATGGTGGGAGACCAAGCATCCATTCGAGAGAAAGTTTCCATTGGTGATTCAGTTGTGGTTGGACGAGGAGTAGCAGTAGAAAACCAAGTAGAAATTGGGTCCTATACCAAAATCCAAACCAATGCCTATATTACCGCTTATACTACCATCGAAGAACGAGTATTTATTGCTCCAACTGTTACGACAACCAACGATAACTTTATGGGTCGTACAAAGGAGCGATTTAAATTGGTTAGTGGGCCACATATCAAGAAAGGTGCCCGAGTCGGAGGAGCTTCTATTTTATTGCCTGGTGTTACTGTTGCAGAAGAGAGTTTTATTGCAGCAGGTGCGTTGGTTAACAAAGATACTGAAGTAGCAAAAGTATATGTGGGTGTTCCTGCTCGTACCTTGCGTGATGTGCCAGCCAAAGAAAAACTGGAAAACCAAGAGTAATCTCAATGGGGAACAAGGCAAAAAACTTGTTCCCATTTTTATAGGAGAGGAGTTAGGGAGATGAAGGTTCTTGTAACTGGTGGAGCTGGTTTTATCGGTTCACATATTGTGGATCAATTGCTGGAAACAGGTCATAAAGTGGTCATCATTGATAACATGTCTTCCGGTAAAGAGACAAACCTAAATCAAAAAGCAGCATTTTACCGTATCGATATGGAAGATGCTAAGATTCAAGAAGTTTTTCAACGTGAAAAACCGGAAGTAGTTATTCATCAGGCAGCACAAACTGTTGTGCAGACATCAGTCCGTCAGCCAGTCTATGATGCGCATATGAATATTCTCGGTACGATTAATCTTCTTGAGGCTGCACGTTTGCATGGTACCAAAAAGTTTGTTTATGCATCTTCGGCAGCAGTCTACGGAGATCCACAGTATGTCCCTATTGATGAAAGACATCCTGTAGGCCCGCTTTCTGGATATGGGATATCCAAATACACACCGGAACAGTATTTACGGGTGTATCAGCAAATGTATGAGATGGAATTTACCATCTTACGTTATGCAAATGTGTATGGTATTCGTCAAGATCCTCAAGGTGAAGGCGGAGTCATTTCTATTTTTATCGATAAAGTGCTGGCGGAAAGCCCTTTTACGATCTTTGGAGATGGAGAGCAAACGAGAGACTATATTTATGTAGAAGATGTCGCCAGAGCCAATCTGGCAGCGCTGATAGCTGGTAATAACGAAGTGTTTAATATTGGGACAGGTGTACATACTACTTTGAATCAATTGGCGGAAAAACTACAGGAAGTCAGTGGGAAGTCCCAAGAAACCAATTATGAAAAAGAGCGACTTGGAGATATTAAGCATAGTTATTTCACTGTAAATAAGGCAAAAAACAGTTTGCATTGGACTCCAAAAGTATCATTGGATGAGGGATTGCGTAAGACTTACCAATATTATTCACTTCAAAATTCTACTAAAATATTGTAACATTTAACCTCTTGTACTTTCATTACAACTACTTTATACTAAGTTACAGGTCATGAAATATTCCTGTAACATAAATGTTACTTTCGTAATGAAACCAAACAAATTTGGATATAGATATATAAGTAGGAGTGGTGAAGAGATGCGTTCCAAAGTAATGGCAGAAAACCAGACACAATTGTATTTTGGGGATACAGGTATGAGTGGGGTTATGTATCCTGCGATAAAACGTACTTTTGAAATATTATTCTCCCTTTTATTACTGGTTGTCACATTGCCGGTGCTTCTCGTCACTGCGGTTGCGATTAAACTGGAGTCACCTGGTTCTATCTTTTATAAACAAGAACGAGTTGGCAAAAACGGAAAACTATTTAATGTATGGAAATTAAGATCGATGCGCAGTGACGCTGAGAAAAATGGACCACAATGGGCTTCAAAAAATGATGCACGTGTTACTCAAGTAGGAAATTTTATTCGTAAAACGCGGATTGACGAGTTGCCACAAATATTCAATGTTTTAAATGGTGAAATGAGTTTAATTGGTCCACGTCCCGAACGTCCAATGTTTACCGAGCAATTTGACAAAGAAATTCCTGGATTTAAAAATCGTTTGTTGGTTAAACCAGGTCTTACTGGTTGGGCTCAAGTCAATGGTGGTTATGAAATGACCCCAGCGGAGAAATTGGACTTGGATATGTACTACATCCAAAAACAATCTTTTAAATTAGATACAAAAATCTTCTTCCGTACCATTAAAGTTGTATTTACTGGAGATGGAGCAAGATAAAAAAAGATGGAGCAGATGCTCCATTTTTTTAAAATGTTATATATACATAATATTATGAATTATTCACTTATAAATATCACCCGATTGTTTACTGCAAATTCTGCATTCACTTCAAACAAAGCTCGGAAAGTACCGATTCGGAGTCGATATGTTTTTTTGTAACCTTTCAAGGGCTTAATATCACAATCCACAGAAGGGAAATTTCGTAATTTATCAAGCTCTTGAAGTATTCTTTGTCTCATTTGTTCATTTTGTTTTAGGATGAATTTCTTTGCTTCTTTTTTGATAATTAATTCATACACTAATCTTTCGTTTCGTCCTTCTTGCATTCTTTCATAAGCTCCTCCCATGCCACATACTCTTCTGGACTGTTCATTTGACGAGTTTCTTCATCTGATAAGGGAATATCTTCCGGTTCTAATTGATCGATCATGTTCCAATAAGCTTTTACTTCATTTATTGTTGGTTGTTTGCGTTTAGACCAAGGGCGAAGGAATTTATATAAACTTTCTTTTTCTTTCTCATCCAATTTGTCAATTAGCTCATATAGTTCTTCGTTTGTAACGCCCATTCTCATCCCTCCTGTATCTAAATTGTACCTACATTGTATTCCCTTTTTTTCTTGTTGCAATAGGCCTGTTATTTCAACAGAATACAAAAACCGAGTATCTTTAAAGGATTCCCGGTTTTTGATTCATTCTATATAAGTGTCCTGATTTTTTTACACAGGGTCTAAAAAATGCTTTTTAGCGCCAAGTAGATAAGACCCCACATCGGAATACTGAGTAACACTGCATTCATAACTCCCAACCAGAAAAACTTACCTACCACTGTGTATTGCATCAAAGACACCTCCGTTTTGATCTGATGTCTTTATTATATTCAAAATGTGTGAGGTTTAAAGGATTTGGGGGGAAATGTAAATGAACTGTAATGTTGGGGTAATATCAGATGTCATTATTACAATTTGGCTTATATTATTTCAGAATAATGTTTGATTTGAAATAAAAATGTTCCCCGTGGTTACCATAGCGCAGGGGACAGATATTTTCTAGTATTGGTAATCCGAGTAATCTGTTGTTCTATTTTTATGTAGTTAAAAATGATTTAGCATTTACAAACATTTTGGTTGATCACTTGAAATCGGAATAGGTTTCTATGCTTATTCTTTATATTTCCATGTTGATTTTTATATTTTTATCCATTATAATAAAGTTAACTTGATATGTAGTTCTCTTATCCAGAGAGGTGGAGGGACAGGCCCTATGATACCTCGGCAACCATCCGTTAAGGAAAGGTGCCAATTCCTACAGAATTTTAGTTCTGGCAGATGAGAGAAGGCGATATGATAATATATCCCTTTTTGCATCTATGCGGAAAGGGATTTTTATTATTTTAGGAGGTGCTTTGAAATTGAGTTTCATCCAGTTGCAAAACGTCTCCAAACGATATGCTGAAGTAACAGCACTTGATCGTGTGTCTGTAGAAGTACAGACAGGAGAAATGCTTGGGATTATTGGTCATAGCGGAGCAGGTAAAAGTACTTTGCTGCGAATGATAAATGGATTAGAACAACCAACTGAAGGCGATGTTTTGATAAAGGGGAAAAATATCGCGGATCTGAACAAGTTGGAATTACGTCAGCTTCGCAGTAAGATCGGAATGATTTTCCAGCATTTTAATTTGTTATCATCTCGAACAGTATTTCAAAATGTCGCGTTCCCAATGCAAATTGTGGGCAAGAAGAAGTCTGAAATCAAGGTTCGTGTAGAAGAATTGTTAGAACGTGTCGGACTTACAGACAAGAAAAATGCTTATCCCTCACAATTAAGTGGTGGGCAGAAGCAACGTGTGGGAATTGCTAGAGCACTCGCAAATCATCCAGAGATCGTACTTTGTGATGAGGCCACCTCTGCACTCGATCCTGCGACAACAGACTCCATCTTACAATTAATTCAAGAAATTAATCAGGAGACAGGTATTACGTTTGTATTTATTACACACGAAATGTCTGTTGTTGAAAAAGTTTGCAGTCAAGTTGCAGTCCTTGAGGCTGGCCGCATTGTGGAAACAGGAAAAGTAGCGGATGTCTTCTCCAACCCTGAGCACACGGTAACTAAATCTTTTTTGGGTCTAACACCTAAGAAAGGGGGGAATCGAAATGTCTCCTAGTCTGGATTGGAACCTCATTATTCAAGGAGCACAGGAAACATTGTGGATGGTTGCGATTTCTACTTTTTTTGCAGCATTGATCGGTGTACCTTTGGGTGTTTTATTAGTAGTTACAGATCGAGGTCAGTTTTGGGAACAAACATGGTTACAAAAGGTTTTAGGCTTTATTGTAAATATTTTTCGTGCTGTACCCTTTATCGTCTTGATCTTATTTTTATTTCCAGTTACGAAATGGATTTTAGGTACATCACTTGGAACAACGGCAGCGACCATTCCGTTGATTGCTGGTGCGGCACCATTTTTTGCTCGAATGGTGGAGACTGCTATCCGGGAAATTGATCGTGGGGTAGTAGAAGCAGCAGAAGCAATGGGTGCAGGTCCTTTCACGATTATATTGCGTGTGTTCCTGCCAGAAGCAATGCCGGCGATCATCTCGGGTTTGACCGTTTCATGTGTTAGTTTAATCAGTTATTCTGCAATGGCTGGGATGGTTGGAGGAGGAGGTCTCGGTGACCTTGCACTTCGCTACGGATTTCAGATGTTTGATGAAAAAATGATGTTTGCTTGTGGAATACTACTTGTTGTAATGGTGCAATTGGTTCAATGGATTGGAGATTTTATTTCCCGTCGATTAGATAAACGAAACTTACAATCATAGAGGTGTATAGGAATGAAAAAGTGGCTATTATTGAGTTTTTCTCTTATTCTTGCAGTAATCGTGTCTGCTTGTGGAAACACAGATACTAGTAAAAGTACTGGATTACAAACATTGACAGTAGGAGCAACACAGGTTCCTCATGCGGAAATTTTAAATTATGTAAAACCAATTTTGAAAAAACAAGGTGTTGATCTTCAAGTAAAGGTCTTTCAAGATTATGTATTACCAAACCGTGCTGTAGAAGAAGGCCAAATTGATGCTAACTATTTTCAACACATTCCTTGGATGGAAACAACAAATAAAGAAAACGGATTTCATTTGGTAAAAGTAGTTGGTGTTCACATTGAACCAATGGGTGCTTACTCTCAAAAGATCAAAAATAAATCTGAAATAAAAAATGGAGCTACTATCGCTGTTCCTAATGCTACATCAGAAATCACCCGTTCTTTGCTATTACTCGATGCAAATGGTGTGATCAAGCTGGACAATCGAAATGGTGAAAAAACGGTTAAAAATATTGTTGCTAATCCAAAAAATGTTCAAATCAAGCCTCTTGAAGCAGCTATGTTACCAAGGGTTTTAGATCAAGTTGACCTTGCGATCATCAACACCAACTATGCACTTCAAGCAAAACTAAATCCTACAAAAGATGCAATTTTTATTGAGGATTCTAAGTCGCCATATGTGAATGTGCTTGCAACCAAGAAAGGGAAAGAGAATGACCCTCGTATTCAAAAGCTAGCGAAAGTGTTGAACTCTCCTGAAGTGAAAAAGTTTATAGAAGATAAATATAAAGGTGCAGTAGTACCTGCATTTTAAAACTATATTTCCCATTGGAGTAAATTCTACGGAATTTACTCTTTTTTAGTAAAGAAAAATATAAATATTTATATTATAATGAAAACGTCCTGTACAAAACTCACTTAGGAGTTATTGTGACTCAACCCAAAATCTCAAAAAGACTAGTTGACCTGGCTGTTGAAATCAGCCGTCAGATGTACGCTCATCCATGCCCTTCTTTTCAAGAGGCAAGGTGGACGCTTCCTTACTTGGAAGACAAGCTTCGAGAGCATGGTGTGGATTACGAGCAAATCCCTGTGGAGCAGGACAGGACGTACGGCCTGCGCGTAAAGATTGTCGGACAGAAAAATGGTGGTAACGGACCGGTTATCTTGCTTCGGGGAGACATGGATGCTCTATCGGGCCAACCGCATCCGGATGCAGGGGTACACGAACAGTTCAACGACTCATTCCATGGTTGTGGGCATCATGTCCATACTGCTCAAGTATTTGCCATCATGCTCTGGTTTCATGAAAACAAAGATAAATTCAATGGAACCCTCATCGTGATGTTCCAGCCTGCAGAAGAAACACCACCAGGTGGTTGTAAGGACATGCTGAAATTCATGACCGAACAACTTGGTGATGTCTATGATGCAGCAGTGATGTATCACGTCACACCAGATTTCCTCGCCGGTCAGTTTGGCTTGCGCAAGGGTGCCATAACCGCCAGTTATGACACATTCTCTATTCGTGTCATTGGAAAGGGCGGGCACTCTGGTCATCCGGATAAGGCAAAAAATCCACTTCCGATTGCGGCAAGGTTGCTTGTCCTTTTGGACGAAGTTTTGCATGATGGGCTTGAGGAGCATTGGTCTCTTAAACACCCAGAGCTTTATGACTGGGCACATTCACTTGGACTGACGGCCTCTTCTTCTTGCTCGGAGCTCACCAAGGTTCTGTGTGGGGAAGTAGATCCGCTGAATCCGAATAACGATAGTGCTGTCAATGTGATCTCTGGCGAAGCAATCCTCAATGGAAGCATTCGCTGTCATAATCCAGCGATTCGTCAGCTCATCAAGCAGATGCTCAGGGAATTTTCTGAGAAGTTTATCTCCTGCTATCCTGATTATCAGGTGGAGGTAAACATAGTAGATGGCTACCCTGCTGTCATCTGTGATGCCACGCTCGTGGATGAGTTTTCCGCAATCGTGGCAAGTCACTTCGGCGAGCATGTCCTGAATGAAGCTCCAAGGTCAAATGGGGGAGAAGATTTTGGATATGCGACACTATATTGCCCTACGCTGATCGTTAGGGAAGGCGTTGCATTCCCGGATCGGGAAAACAGCAGCCTTCACAGTCGAGATTTCCGGGTAAACGAAGAAGCAATCCAGGGAGCAATTAAAGCAATGGTTCTCTTCTTGCTCTACAAGCTGAACAAGTAAACCTGTACGAAAATAAAATAGATAATAGAATATAAAAATGAAAGCGTCCCTAAGACTCCTTGTTTTGGGGACGCAGCAATTTTCTGATAAAATTCAAAAGAAGATAGTTAGAATTCAGTTTTGAGGTCAGTTATTTTTTCCTTTTACTATTATATGTAACCAAAATATTTTTGCTTTTATTTATTCTTCATACCCAATCTCAGCGATTGTTTTTCGTAGATCATCTGTGTGTTCAGCGGAAAATCTTTTTTCTTTACCAACAAAAAAAGAGATTTCACAACCAGATACTTCACTTGCTTTGGACATCAATTCATATCCTTCCTTCGAAAAAACAAGTCCGTTCATTATTTCTTCTGATTCGAAGTGAGTTTCCATAATGATATCAAGTCCTTTGACGTCTTGGTCAATATCGGGGCTCACATCAAATACTCTTGTAATATCCGTACATAGAACTCCAGGGATTTGGTGAATAGTTGGAAAGATGGTCTCGATATAAAATTTGAGAAGAGCATCCACATTTTCTATTTTTTTAAACATCGTAATCGTTTTGATCATAATTTTTTATCCTTTCTCAAATTGTTCACTGTGGTTAGTGTCCTTTTTTAGATTTGAATAATATTTAGAAAGCTCATTATGTTAAGTTTGGTGGAATGTGGGTGAAATGGATAACATGTTAATTTTTAATTCTACTTATTTAGAATAGATTTAATTATTATAATATGAAATAATCAATATTGCATCCATATAATATTTATTGTACATTATTTTCCCACTACATAAGCATAATAATAGTAATAGTGGTAATTTTCATTTATTTTCTTTCTGTAATAGAATAGAATATTAGATAGATTGAATTTTACTTCTGGAGGAGATCAATTGAACCATTCTGTTTCTAATCCTTTCCCTTGGTATAAAAAAATGTCTGCGGAAAATCCAGTCTTTTATGACAAGGATTATATGCACTATTTCGGCTCAAAAGGAACTTGGCATGTATTTCGCTATAATGATGTGCAGACAGTACTTTATGATTGGGAAAACTTTTCATCAGAATATGTTCCAAAAGTGGACAATACTTTATCAGCTGCCATTCAAGTGTCGGACCCGCCACGTCATAAACAACTTCGGTTACTCGTATCTAAAGCATTTACACCTAAAGTAATTGAGGATATGAAACCTTGGATCCGAGAAATAACGCAGGAATTATTGGATAAAGTAGCAGATAAAGGAGAAATGGATGTTACAGCTGATCTAGCTATTCCAGTACCTATAAAAGTAATTGCTAAAATGCTTGGTGTTCCGTATGAGGATCAAGACAAATTCAAATTTTGGTCCACTATCATCGTGAAAAACCCTACAGAAGTAGAAGGTGGAGTCACTGGTTACTTCCAAGCTCAGCAAGAAATGGCTCAATATTTTATGAATTTATTTGGAGAGAGATTAAAAGAACCAAAAGACGATCTAATTTCTCATTTACAACGAGTTGATTTAGAAGGAGAAAAACTATCTGAACAAGACCTTCTTGCATTTTGTATTACCCTATTAGTAGCTGGGAATGAAACAACAACTAATTTAATCAGTGCTGCTCTATATACTTTTATCGAGAATCCAGAATTTCAAGAGTATCTTTACCAATATCCTGAAGATATCCCAACAGCAATTGAGGAATTATTACGATATCGAGCTCCTGTACAATACATCAATCGAATTGCTACAAAGGATATTGAATTAGGTGGTCAAACCATAAAAAAAGGTGACCTCATCAATGCTTGGATGGGATCAGCAAATAGAGATGCATCTGTATTTAAAAATCCAGATACTTTTGATTTAAACAGAACGAATTTAAAGCATACAAGCTTTGGTCACGGTATTCATTTTTGTTTAGGTGCACCATTAGCAAGATTAGAAGCGAAAATTGTTTTGGAATTACTATTTGCCCAGTTTAAACAATTGGAATTGAAGGATGCTGGCAAGGAACCAGAGATGAATGAAATAAATCTTATGTTTTCCATCAAATCACTACCAATTGTATTCAAAAAGCGTGAATCTTAATTTTTCATGCAGTTAGCTTGTATATTAAAAGACTTGGGTTTATTTTGAAACTCAAGTCTTTTTGCTTTTATTGATCTACTATCTGTAGCCCTAAACATTTTGGGACTCGGGTCTTAGTGGAATTCCCATCCTATGCTTGATTTTTTTATATTTATTTCCTCCTATAATCGAAATATCAAATAAGCAAAAGAGAGGAAATAAAAAATGAAATCAAAAATAACTTCCGCTAAATCGATGCTCCGTCTTATGGCCATAACATTAACTCTGATATGTTTGTCTATGTTGACAAATGTTTTATATGTTCATGCAGCACCGATCAAAGATTATGCAGAAAAAGAGATAACGTTTCAAAGCCAAAATACTACCATGCACGGTACCATTTTGATGCCGAACGGAAAAGGAGAACATCCGGGCATTGTACTGGTTCATGGTTCAGGCCAAAAAGAAAGAGAGAAGTTAAGACAGGATGCAGAAGTATTTGTGAAAGCAGGCTTTGCAACTTTGGTCTATGATAAACGAGACAAATATAAAAACCGTACATTAGAAATATTATCAGAAGATGCTTTAGCAGCAGTGCATACGCTTCAATCTCAATCAGGTGTGGATAAACAAAAAGTTGGTATTTGGGGATTTAGCGAAGGTGCATGGGTTGCCCCGATGGCTGCTGCTAAATCAAAAGATATTTCGTTCGTAGTTTTGTTAGGAACACCAGTGGTTACTCCAATTCAACAACAAACGTACAATATCCAAAATCGCTTTGTGCAAAATGGGGTTACATCGCAAAATATTATTGATTCATTAGTAATAAAAGGATCGAGATTTGTATTCACTTCTGGTATGTTTCCAGAAGCAGATCATAATGCAGAGTATTATTTAAAACAAGTGAAGCAGCCAATTCTTGCAGTCTGGGGAAGTAAAGACCGTCTTACACCAGCTGTAGAAGGATCAGAAAAGCTGAAAAAAATCTGGGATCAAAATGGCAATAAGTATGGTTCAATTCTATATATTGCAAATGCAGACCATGCTGCTCATCAAACAGATAAAACGGGATTTGAAAGGTATGCTGCTTTTGCAGCAGGTTATGACGAGGGTGTAACAAGTTGGCTGGATCAAGTAGTAAAAGGAAAACCCCCAGTATCTAAAGTAATGGGACAAACTCCTACACAAGATGTAGAGGTGTATCACAATCTCATTCAAGACGTGAAGGGGTATGATTCACTAGGTGTGGAGATTGCAATACTTAGTATCTTGTTGCTCGGGTACCTTGTTGCCATCGTAAACTCTATGTTTAATCGAAGAGAAAAGAAAGCATCCCCGATTAAAGGATATGCAGGTTGGATCATCACCTCAGGTATTCTCGCAACTCTTAGTTTTGCAACTTACTTTATTATGATTTGGTCCAAAGGGGCTAAAATTTTAGGCCCAATCATGTGGGACCGCCCGCTCATCTGGATGATTATCCAAGTGTTTGCATGTCTTACAACCTTGCTTTCCATCATCTTGGCTCTCCGCGGATTTAGTAAAAAAGCCCTGAGACCTGATATTTCGCTATAGTTTATTAGTTGGTTTAGGTTTACTCTTTAGCATTTGGGCTTACTACTGGGGATTATTTCTACCTTTCTAATATGGAGTGACATCAAAAACGGGAGGCGGCCGGCTCCAAATATTCAAGCATATTATTCTGATCATCTTAAAATAATTGAAGTTAAATTTGTAGTGTTTTACAATAGATATACCGTAAAGAAACACCATTCATCTGATGGTGTGAAGAGAGAGCGGTTGGAGAAATTCATGGCACTCAAACGAGGTGTCTGGACCAAGTCCAGTGAGTCCGGAGGGAACGGAGGAAACTGCGTAGAGGTCAAGGTGGCAGACTCTGACCAAGGCGCTTCTCGTTTCGAAATCCGTGACAGTAAGCGTCCCAAGGGACCGACTGTGGCAGCTTCTCCCGAAGTTTGGAGTGCATTCATCCAGACCTTCAAGCCCTGATCCTGCTTGATCTAGCGAGCAGGTAAAGGAAAAGCCCCTAGATGGTGAATGATCATCGTCTAGGGGCACAGTTATGTTTCCGCTATTATTTTTTCTTCTCGTATTCCCTCCATGACTTTACCTTGTCCAGATGTCCAATTGATAAAGGCTTGTTTATAGTTATCTGTTTTATCGACAGGAGCCCAGATCGACCATGTTATTTTATCGCTGTAAGCTGGAGTATCTAAAATAAGAGCAGCTTGATGAAGTTCGTGTTCTATTTTTCCTAAGAAAGAATAGTCAAAGTTGAGGATGAGTTGTTGATACCATGATCTAAGGGCGGTGCCTGCGGCTTCAATAGCAGCAGTAGCACCTTGGCTATAGGCACGAACTAGACCGCCTGTACCTAATTTTATCCCGCCATAGTAACGAGTTACTACAATTGCAGTATGTGTCAATCCCTTGTTATGAATAACTTCTAGAATTGGCCGGCCGGCCGTTCCTGCTGGTTCGCCATCGTCGGAAGATTTTTGCGTTTGATCTGTGATGATATAGGCAAAACAATTGTGAGTAGCATCCCAATATTTTTTGCGTATTGTGGTTAAAAATTGATTCGCTTCCTCTTCTGTCTCTACCCTTAGTGCCTGACAAATAAATCGGGATTTTTGAATGGTTATTTCCGTTTTTCCAAATTCACCTATCGTCTTGCCCATAGCTTGACCCCCAAAAAAATAGAACGGCACAAGGCCGCTCTATCTGTAGTTGTTAGTTATTGGTACTGTCTGAGCTATTACTTCCGCTACTGTCTCCACCATCGTTACTATCTGTGCTGGAATCAACTTCCCCGTTGTCTGTTGTGGGCAGACCTAGTTCCTCTTTCAATATTTTACTAAGTCGTTTGCGTTCGTCTTCTTTCATGAAGCTATACCATACACCATCTACTTTTTTATCTTCTACTTGTGCTGTCGAAGTTTGAATGCCAGATTTTGGAGTGTTTTTGTAAATGGTAGCTAGACTTAAAAATTCATCTGGATTAATACTATAAGTTAAGTTATTCCCAACTGCATCCGTTATCTTGGTAAAATTGGAGAGAGAGTTAAAACTCACTATTTTATCCAAAATTTTATTGATTACTTCTTGTTGGCGTTTGTTTCGGCCATGATCGCCCAGTGGATCTTTCTTTCTCATTCGCACATAAGGCAGAGCTTCTTCTCCGCTTAGATGCATAGGTCCTTTGTTAAATTGAACGACACGGTCAAATGTACTTATTCTAAAGGTCATTGGGACGTTTACGTCAACACCGCCAACTGCATTGACGATATCTATGAATCCTTTAAAGTTAATTTTCACGTAGTAATCGATTGGCACACCATACAATAAAGTTTCTACCGTTTCACGAGTATTTTGGATTGGGTTAACGCCTTTTTGTTTACCCCAAAAGGCAGCAGCGTTTATTTTTGTTTTAAAGCCATCTGTATGGGCTATAGTCGCATAGGTATCTCTTGGTATACTTACCAATTTAATCGTTTTCTTCTGAGGATTTATTGCTGCAACCATCAGTACATCTGTGCGAAAAGATTCTTCTTCCGCTTTTGTATCATATTGGTCCGTTCCGATAAACAATACAGTAAAGGGGTCTTTATTTATATCAACTTCTTGTGTTCGGAATTTAGATTTTTGTTGGTCGGTATCATGTCCCTTAGTCAGAGCGCCCCAGATGGTGCCGACAAAGTAAATTCCTACGATTAAAATGGCCACTAAAGAGAACAGAGAAATCCGTAGAACCCATTTTTTTCGTTTTTTATGATTAACCCGTTTTTTACGGCTTTGGTCCACGCGTTCCATCATCGGTCCATTTCCTTCCTAATAAAAAATAATAATTTCACACTATAAAACATACTACAATGTAATGATAGTTTATTTCAAGGATATAGGGAAAAAAACACAATGTTGACTACTTTTTTTTATTTTCCCATTCGTTTTGTTTGTTTTGATATAAATATCTTTTTTATTCGTTATTGTTTTTCTGTATCTGATACGTTAATCTATGGTTATTGTGCCGAAAAGGACGGAAAATAACTTTTCTGGATAAGTG
Source organism: Shimazuella sp. NTD248 (assembly GCF_059510395.1). Taxonomy (NCBI): domain Bacteria; kingdom Bacillati; phylum Bacillota; class Bacilli; order Caryophanales; family Thermoactinomycetaceae; genus Shimazuella; species Shimazuella sp. NTD248. The sequence goes on from NZ_JCAJZT010000004.1 coordinate 314,167, forward strand.
AAGGGGGATACCAATCAAATGAGTCGTACTCTATTTACATCTGAATCTGTTACAGCTGGACACCCAGATAAAATCTGTGACCAAATTTCAGATGCCATTTTAGATGCTATTCTATCAAAAGATCCAAATGCCCGTGTAGCTTGTGAAACATCTGTTACCACTGGTTTGGTTCTAGTCGCAGGAGAAATTAGTACCAATTGTTATGTTGATATTCCAAAATTAGTTCGTTCTACTATCAAGGAAATAGGGTACGATCGAGCAAAGTATGGTTTTGATGCAGAAACATGTGCTGTATTGACTTCCATCGATGAACAGTCTGCCGACATTGCTCAAGGTGTTGACGAGGCATATGAGAAAAAAGAAGGTACCATGAGTGAAGAACAAATCGAAGCAATTGGTGCTGGTGACCAAGGTCTCATGTTCGGTTTTGCGGTGAACGAAACACCTGAACTTATGCCATTACCTATTTCATTGGCTCACCAACTTGCGCGCCGGCTGCATGAAGTTCGTGTAGATGGAACGCTAAGCTATCTTCGCCCGGATGGTAAAATCCAAGTAACTGTCGAATACGATGGCAACAAGCCTGTACGAATCGAAACGATTGTCTGCTCTACCCAACATGCTGAAAACATCACCATTGGGCAGATTAAAGAAGATATCCATCGTCATGTTATAACTCCTATCGTACCAAAAGATATGCTGGATGATCAAACCAAGTATTTTATCAACCCAACTGGCCGCTTTGTAATCGGAGGCCCACTTGGAGATGCTGGTCTAACTGGACGTAAAATTATTGTCGATACGTATGGTGGATATGCTCGCCATGGTGGAGGAGCATTCTCTGGAAAAGACCCAACAAAAGTTGATCGTTCTGCTGCATATGCTGCTCGATATGTTGCTAAAAATATCGTCGCCGCCGGTCTCGCTGAAAAGTGTGAAGTCCAGCTCGCTTATGCGATTGGTGTTGCGCGACCTGTATCTGTCCGAGTGGATACATTTGGAACAGGGACTATTTCGGAAGATCGTCTTGTCGAATTAGTAGAAAAACATTTCGATCTTCGTCCAGCTGGAATTATCCGTTCTTTGGACTTGCGTCGCCCTATCTACAGACAAACAGCTGCATATGGGCATTTTGGCCGTACTGACATCGAGCTCCCGTGGGAGAAAACAGATAAAGCAGATATTCTTCGCGCAGAAGCGTAAGTAGAGAATGAGAAAAACATCTTTCTAATAAAAGGAAGATGTTTTTTTAAGCCCATCTTTTCATGTTCTGTATGTGATTTTTTGATAAAATAATTGGCAAGTGGGCTATGCAAGAGAAAGGAAAAAGAATGCTTACCCTGCTTTCTGATCCTATTTCGCCTGGGTTTGTTTATCAATCTGCTGTTTACCGTAATTCGGACGGTCGAGAATATCCATGCAGGGTTGGTTATTACCAAGTAGAGAGAGACGAAAACCGCATTGAACTCCATGGATTTCGATTGGAGTACAAGCCCCTTCGTACAATGAGGGAGTTGCTGGGAGATGCGGTGAAAAGTAATCAAGATAATGAGGTGGGGCAGGATAAGGTTCTAGAAAAGAACCTTGCTTTTATTCGTTGTGGTGACCTGTTCCTCTTTGCTCTCAAGTTGGTAATTGAGAAAGATGAGGCATCAGACCTCCTAATCGAGGGAGACTGGGAACTCAAGAGACTAATTCGAACGGAGCATGGTGATACGCTCAAGCTCTGCGAAATGGGGGAGAAACACTACAGCTGTTCATTTTCCGAAATGTTCCAGCTGTAGCGGCAAAGGCAGTGATGACGGGGTCATCGCTGCCTGCTACATTCAGACGTTTTATTTACCGCAGGAAAGTGGTAAAATGAAAATAGTATTACATTTTCGAAAGAACCATTAAACGATTTGTTAAAAGACAGCATATACTGCGAGTAAACTCTTACCTAAAAGTAACCGGATAACATACTGAAATTAAGGAGGATGGGCGTATGGGTTACTGGTACCTGCTGATTGGGGCAGTTCTCGTCGTCGCTTTCGTGTTCCTGTACAAAAGGTTGCTCACATTTGGCAAGGGGTTATATCACCATAGAGCATCTCATCTTGTGATTATTACGAACAATAGTCAACAGTCTATTGAATGGCTAATTCGTTCTTATCACATAGCAAATCATCTTAGAGCTGATGGCTTGAAAAAAGGGCGAATTACCTGTTTGGATATGGGATCATCAGATGACACTATTTCCATTATCGAACGGCTGAAACAGAAGTATGACCATCTAGATGTATTTTCACATAAACTCTCTACTGAAGAAGAACTGACACAGTGGCTGAAAGAGGAGCAACAAAAAGAGAAAGTGGTTGTACTTGATTTGCGTGATATTGATGAAGACAAAGAAACTGCATAACACGAGCAAAAGCGAAAAAAATCAGTCACCGCAGGTGGCTGATTTTTTTTGTGGGAGGTGCTTTAGTGGAATCTATATCTGTTTATAACAACCTTGCGGGAAGATGTTTGACATGGAGGGACATGAGACAAATTTTGGATGATAATGAGATAAGCGATTTGCAGCATCTACTTCAAGTTTGGGAAGAAATAGGCACGTTGAAAAAAGAATTTGCGATCAAGCCTTCCAATTGGTCTATTTTCCGAAAATGCAACCGGTGTGGTGCTGGAGCGTCTGACATAGAAGTGAGTGACTGTATGAATTGCGGTAACAAAACATGTTTTTATTGCAAGAGATGCTTGTTTTACGGCAGAGTCAAAAGCTGTACTCCTTTATTTTCTTTTTTTCCAACCACTAAGGGAAAAAAAGATTTTTTGAACAGTGCTACATTGCCACTTACAGAAGTACTGCAACATACCAGTGGTAACCTAAAATCATTATATGAAAAAGCTGCCAAACAAATTCATGCGGTCCTTATTCCAGGAAGCGGTGAACTACTCATCTTATTGGATTTTTTAAACTATCTTCTCGATAAGAAGAAACGAATTTTTTGGTGTCAAGAGAAAAAGAAAATAACAAAAACGATGAATCAATTGACTTTGTTAATGCCGAAGTTGGCTAAGTACATAGAAAGTAAAGATACAACATTGGTTCTAGGGACGAAATGGGATTTGCTGACTTACTATCAGCAGTTTGATCTGATTATTTGGGATGGTCAAGTACCAGAGGCATTTCATGCATGGGAAAGATCGATGGCAAAAGAAGGTCAACAGTTAGTGATTCGTTCCACTCTTCCTAAGTGGAATCGTTATCCTGATATTGTTCATCCTGTTCGCTTGCATCGATACCCTATACCAGTTCCAAAATTTGTCCAGTATCGAAATCTCCGGAAACACATCAAGAGAAATAAGCCTATTCCTCCCTTTCGCTCATTTGTGGAAGAAGTACAAGAGCTAAATGGACAAGCACTGATTCTTGTCCCGACAAAAGAAGAAATAGAAGTGACTTTAAAGTGGATGCAAGCAGTAATGCCTGAAGTTGCAAATAAAACTTGCAGTATTTCGGAGTGGGATGAAGATGCCGAAGAATTAAGAATTTTATTTTCAGAGCAAAAATTTATGAATCTGCTTTTGCCACAGCAATTAATGGAGAGCATGCAAATTGCAAATTTACATCTTTGTTTACTGCATGCTGACCATCCAGCATTTGATCGTAAACGATTAGTAGAATTGGTTCATTTTATTGGATTAAATGCTTATTTCCCCGAATGTGAAGTATTGTTTATCGGAGAAATGAATACGGAAATGATCGTCCAGACAAAAAAAGAACACATTTATTTAAATGAGTTGGCTAAAAAAGAAGGATATTTACAAAAGGAGGCGTAATACCGTATGAGGTGGTGGTCTTCCTTATTTCCGATTCGTCCTAGTTGCTGGTTTTGTGATCAATCCATAGAGCAGTTATTTTTTGCTAGTGCGTGGTCTAAAGTTTGTAAGGAGTGTACAGTAAAGTTATCTCCTATATGTCCACCTATATGTGAGATTTGTTTTCGACCGCTAGATGATGATAGGAATGCGTGTGGTGATTGTCTTCAAATAGCACATCGAGATAGGGTTCAGAATGTGAGTGCTGTATCTTATACGAGTAAGACAAAGAAAGTGTTAGCTCGCTTTAAGTACTTAGGTGATGAAGGCTATGCCAAATATATTGGTACTATCATGTGTGATACAGTGGAGAAACATTACTCTCCTATTCCATTCACCCTGATAACCAGTGTACCTCTTCACCAAAATCGAATAAAAGAACGTGGTTTTAATCAATCCCAGCTTCTTGCAGAACAGATCGGAAAAAGTTTAGGCTTGCCCACTCCAAGCCTATTGGAAAGAATAAAAGCCTCGCCACCTCAGGCTAATCTCGGCAGAAATGCTAGGATTCAGTCATTACGCGATTGCTTTGGGATACCATCTGATAAGATGCAACTAGATTTTACATCCCATACGATTTTGTTGGTGGATGATGTGTACACAACTGGTACTACGCTACGAGAGTGTGCTAAAATTCTCCGCCATGCAGGTGCTCAAACTGTCTATTCTGTTACCTTTGCGAGATAATTTGTAGAAGGAACAGGTATGGAATTGTTATTACTGGGCAAAACCAGTGATAGCGGTTTTACTTTCAACCGTTTGACAGGCGGGGTTAGCTTGGGTTTAAAATAGCGTTAAGCTATTCTCCAAGAATTTCCTAATATATGGGAGACTGTCTGAAATTACCTACTCTAGGGGGAAATAAAGCATGAATAAAACAGAGCTAGTTGAAAAAGTAGCAGAGTCTACAGGAAAAACCAAAAAAGAAGCGGGGCAAGTAGTTGATGCAGTTTTGAGTTCTATTTCTTCCGCTCTTCAAGATGGAGATAAAGTTACTTTGATTGGTTTTGGAAACTTTGAAGTTCGTGAGCGTGCTGCTAGAACTGGACGTAACCCACAAACAGGTGAAGAAATTCAAATCGAAGCTAGCCGAGTTCCTTCTTTCAAACCAGGAAAACAATTGAAAGAATCGGTTAATTCATAGAGGAAAATGGATGGTATCTATTTTGTTATTTACAGAATAGAAACCATCCATTTTTTTAAAATTACACAATCCTTTGCAAAAGAATCAGTATTTTATAAGTTGAGTTATGGGAAAAATAAGAATAGAAAAACCCCTATTTTACTTATTTTTGTGGATATTGTGGATAATATTGTGTTTAAATGTTGTATATAGCTATTCATAATATAGGGAAAAGTTGGTTGCTTGACATTGATTTTTTCCAAATGTTATATTGAAATTACATAAGAATAGTTCTTGTGCTAAGATTTCAGTTTTTAGAAGAAGGGATGTTTTTCCATGCAAGGCAAAGTAAAATGGTTTAACGCTGAAAAAGGCTACGGTTTCATCGAACGTGAAGATGGTGACGATGTATTCGTACACTATTCTGCTATTCAAACTGATGGTTTTAAAACCCTTGAAGAAGGTCAAACGGTAGAATTTGATATTGTTGAAGGTTCCCGTGGGCCACAAGCAGCCAACATTGAAAAAAAATAAGAGTTTAACAAGCTCCCCACGTTAACGTGGGGAGTTTTTGATTTATACAATTTTTCAAGCATTCTCATGTGTTATTATAGTGGCAGTCGTTTTTGAAATAAGGGAGGTTTCTAGTTTATGAAAGTAGTAACAGTTGTTGGTGCACGCCCGCAATTTATCAAAGCTGCTCCTGTATCACGAGCACTACGTGCTGAAGGAGAAGAAATTTTAGTACATACTGGTCAACATTATGATAAATCAATGTCTGATGTATTTTTTGAAGAATTGGAGATACCAGTTCCAGAATATCATTTACATGTAGGTTCTTTATCTCATGGTGCACAAACTGGAGAAATGCTAAAAAAAGTAGAAGAAGTCTTACTTGCAGAGAAACCTGACGCATTACTGGTTTATGGAGATACGAACTCTACTATCGCAGGTGCTCTGGCTGCAGCAAAATTACATATTCCTGTTGCACATGTAGAGGCAGGACTAAGAAGTTTCAACCGTAGAATGCCAGAAGAAGTGAATCGCGTACTGACTGACCACATTTCCAAATGGCTTTTCTGCCCGACGGATACTGCTGTGAAGCATTTAGCAAAAGAAGGGATCACAGAAGGTGTACATATTGTGGGTGATGTGATGTTAGATGCATTTAACTACAACACCCAGTTAGCAGAAGGAAAAGCAAAAATTTTAAGCAGTTTACCTGTACAACCCAAATCATATGCATTGATTACGCTCCATCGTGCAGAGAACACGGATGATCCTGTGAGATTAAAAGCAATTGTAGACGCTATCAATCAGTTGCCGATCCCAGCAATATTACCACTTCACCCTCGTACGGTTGGAAAGCTGAAAGAGAGTGGACTTAGCATTTCCAATGATAATGTTCATGTGATTGAACCGGTTGGGTATTTGGATATGATCCAACTTGAATTCCAAGCGAAATTGATCTTGACCGATTCTGGCGGTGTACAAAAAGAAGCATTTTTTGCACAAGTACCATGTATCACGATGAGAGATGAAACAGAATGGGTTGAAACTGTCTCTTATGGAGCAAATAAATTAGTTGGTGCAAATACAGAACTTATTTTACAAGCTGTTTCTGAGTTTTCCGTAGATTTCTCCCATATTCCAAGAGTATTTGGTGATGGAAAAACAGCAGAAAAATTGGTTGATATCATCAAACGGGGTTTATAACATGAAACGGTTTAAAATTTGGTTGGCCAATCACTATGCTGTACCGCCAAATATCGCCGGTATTACTCGTCATTTTGAGTTAGCAAGAGAATGGGCAAGGGAAGAAGATGCAGAAGTAACATTATTTTTATCTAAGTTTGTTCACCCCCGCAGAACCTTTATCACACCAGAAGAAAAGGCGCAAATCGAGCAAGTGGATGGACTAAAATTAGCATGGCTCTGGTCTTTCCCTCATAAGGTAAATGATTTTCGCCGAATCATCAACATGATCAGTTTTGCCTTTGTTTTCTTTTTTGCTACTCTATTCCGTCGTAAACCAGATGTATTCATTGCTTCTTCGCCACACCTCTTCCTTGCATATGCAGGGTTACTGGTAGCTAAAATCAAGCGGATTCCATTTGTATTTGAAGTGCGCGACTTATGGCCGGATTCCCTTGTGAAGATGGGTGGAGTTCGAGAAGGAACAGTACTTAAAGCGTTGACCTGGATGGAAAATCAACTTTATAAGAAGTCCGATAAAATAATTGTTTTAGCGGAACATCAACGCCAATATATCGCCAATCGTGGAATTCCGATTGATAAGATTGACCTGATTCCCAATGGTGTAGTGGTTGGATCTTGGTATCCTGATGAAACAAAGCGAAAAGAATACCGCGCCAAACTTGGAGTTCCAGAATCAGACTATGTAGCAGTCTATACAGGAGCTCACGGACCAGCAAATGCGCTGGAGTATGTCGTACAAGCAGGGCAGTATTTACCGCAAGAAGGATACTCGATTGTTCTCATTGGAGATGGTCCAGATAAAGAACGTTTACAAAAAAGAGTTGCAGAATTAGGTTTGAAAAATGTTCACTTGAAGGACCCTGTACCAAAGGCAGAGATTTTTGATTATACAAATGCGGCTGACTTTGGAATTATCTCACTTGCAGATAATGAAGTATTTCGTGGAGCACGGCCTAATAAATTATTTGATTATACTTTCTTAGGTAAGCCTATTATTACTACTGTGGACGGTGAAGTCCGACAGATTGTAGAAGAAAACAGAGTTGGTGTTTTTAGTGGAGCAGAAAACCCAAAAGGCTTAGCAGAAGCAATCGTAAAATTGAGTAGTTATTCGGATGAGCAATTGACGGAAATCAAAGAGAATGGTCGTGTCTTTATTGATCGAGAAGGGGATCGTCAAAAATTAGCCAAAAAGTTTTATGGCATTTTGAAAAATTTGGTAGTTAAATAACTTGGAAAAATAGAAGGGCGCCGTTACGAGCCTTTTTTATCGAAATAGTTTTCTTCAGCTTGTAGATGGATGCTGTGATAGACTCAAAACCTAGTCCAAATGGTGACTAGGTTTTTGAGTTTGCCCAAATGTCACCAGTCAGGAAGTGAAAAAAATCCTATTTTTTGTTACACTGATAGATAGTATGTTTACTATTACGGGAAGTAGGAAATGATAGATAGATTGCAGGAGGAAGCGTGATGTTAAAAACGATAAAACGATTGCTTGATCCAAATGAGCGTCAAGTGAAAAAATATTTTCAGATTGCAGAACAAATTGATGCGCTAGAAGAGTCCCTTTCTAGTTTGTCAGATGAAGAACTAAAAGCAAAGACGGGAGAATTTAAAGACCGATTATCCAAAGGGGAAACTTTGGACGACATTCTGCCTGAAGCATTCGCAGTAACTCGTGAAGCTTCTAAACGAGTGCTTGGAATGCGTCATTTCCGTGTGCAATTAGTCGGGGGAATGGTTCTGCACAATGGTGATATTTCTGAAATGCGAACAGGGGAAGGGAAAACTTTAGTATCAACTTTACCTGCATATCTCAATGCTCTGACAGGTAAGGGGGTACATGTTGTTACTGTCAACGACTATCTCGCTCGACGAGATAAAGAGTGGATGGGGCAAATATTTGAGTTTCTTGGGCTGACAGTAGGGTTAAATGTACCTTTTCTTTCACCTGATGAAAAACGCGAAGCATATCAAGCCGATATCACGTATGGCACTAACAATGAGTTTGGATTTGATTATTTAAGAGACAACATGGTTGCGTACCAAGAACAATTAACTCAGCGTGAATTAAACTTTGCGATAGTCGATGAAGTAGATAGTATTTTAATCGACGAAGCTAGAACACCACTTATTATCAGTGGACAAGCAAATAAAGCGACAGATCTTTATTACACTGCCGATCGAGTCGTGAGTCGTTTGAAAGCAGAAGATGATTTCACACTTGATATCAAAACCAAGCAGATCTCTTTGACAGATGAAGGGGTCAAAAAAGTAGAGAATGCTCTAAAAGTAGACAATCTCTATGATATGAAAAATATCACCCTGAACCATCACATTCAACAAGCATTAAAAGCACATGTAACGATGCATCGTGACCAGGATTATGTAGTTGATGCCGAACATGGTGTAGTGATAGTCGATGAGTTTACTGGTCGTTTGATGCATGGGCGTCGTTATAGTGATGGACTGCACCAAGCAATTGAAGCAAAAGAAAATATCGAAGTACAACATGAAAGTATGACACTTGCAACCGTAACACTACAAAACTACTTCCGTCTCTATGATAAGTTGGCTGGAATGACTGGTACAGCTAAGACAGAGGAAGAAGAGTTCCGTCGTATTTACAACATGGATGTAGTCATCGTACCGACTAACAAGCCGACGGTTCGTCAAGATCAGTCTGATGTCCTTTATAAAACAGAACAAGAAAAGTTTTCAGCTGTTATCGAGCAAATAGAGCAAATGTATTCAATTGGGCGACCTGTTCTTGTGGGGACTGTTTCCATTGAAAACTCAGAGAAATTAGCTTTGCTGTTAAAACGCAAAGGGATCAAGCATCAAGTGCTCAACGCGAAAAACCATGCCAAAGAAGCAGAAATTATTGCCGAAGCAGGGCAATACAGTGCTGTTACCATCGCTACCAACATGGCCGGCCGTGGTACTGACATTATGCTTGGAGAAAATGTAGCTGAATTAGGTGGACTTCATGTAATTGGTACAGAGCGACATGAAAGCCGCAGGATAGACAATCAGCTTCGAGGTCGTGCAGGTCGTCAAGGTGATCCAGGTTCTACACAGTTTTATCTGTCTTTTGAGGATGACTTGATGAAGCGATTCATCCCTGATCGGGTTAAAGGCATGATCAGTCGTGTAATGAATGATGGTGAGCCGCTAGAGGGTAATATATTTACAAGATCAATAGCAAATGCGCAAAAACAAGTAGAAAACAATAACTTTGATGCTAGACGTTGGGTCTTGCAGTACGATGATGTTCTCAACCAACAGCGTGAAATTATTTACAAACAGCGTCGTCAAGTACTTACAAGTGAAAATCTCGATGATGTTGTCTTGCCGATGGTGAAATCCTCGATCGAGCGGATTGTCGAAGTTCACACAACTGGCAGCGATGAGGAAGAATGGGAACTAGACGATATTTTGGAATACATTCATGGGAATATATTGCCGGAAGACCGGATCGCAGAAGAAGATGTAGAAGATAAAAATCCTGAAGAGCTAGTTGCTTTTCTTTATGAAGAAGCAAATAAGTATTATGGCGAGCGTAGACAAGAGCTTGGGGACGAGAGGATGAATGAGTTCTCCAAAGTTGTAGTTCTGCGTACTGTTGACCGCAAATGGATGGATCATATTGATGCAATGGACCAGCTTCGACAAGGTATCCATCTGCGTGCATATGGACAGGACAACCCGCTTCGTTCTTATCAATTTGAAGGATTTGCGATGTTTGAAGCGATGGTTCAAGAAATTCAAGAAGAAGTAGTCAAATATGTCATGAAAGCTGTTGTGCAAGAGGAAGAAACACTGACAAGAGAAGAGGTTACTATGAATGTCACCCCTATTTCAGGCGGGGATACAGAAGAAGAAAAACCAAAAGTAGTACCTCTCCGTCGTGCAGATAAAGTTGGCAGAAATGACCCTTGTCCATGCGGAAGCGGCAAAAAATATAAAAACTGTCATTACAAGAAATAAAACAAGGGGCTGACTGAGTTGGATTTACAAGCATTAAAACAAGAGTTTCATACTACAGCGAAACGTTTAGCTGACCTTAGGGGGTCTCTTTGACTTAGAAGAACAGCAGTCCAAGCTGGTGTCTCTTGAGGCTGAGATGGCAGCAGAGACATTTTGGGATGATCAACAGAAAGCACAACAAAAGATTGCCGAATTGCGAGAAGTAAAAGAGATTGTAGATCAAGTGCAGCAATTGACTTCCCAAAACGATGAAATACAAGTGATGATGGAATTGTTACAAGAGGAAGAAGATCCATCTCTCTTAAGTGAATGCGAAGTGAGTTTAAAAACTTTCCAAGGGCAAGTAAATGAATTTGAATTACAGCAGTTATTAAGTGGTCCATATGACCGCAATTCGGCGATCTTGGAGCTGCATCCTGGAGCTGGGGGTACAGAATCTCAGGATTGGGCAGAAATGCTCCTGAGAATGTACACACGCTGGGCGGAGAAAAGTGGTTATAAGATTGAAATGATTGACTATTTACCAGGTGATGAAGCCGGTTTGAAGAGTGTTACTCTGTTGGTCAAAGGAATAAATGCCTATGGGTATTTGAGGACCGAAAAAGGGATTCACCGTTTGGTTCGAATCTCTCCCTTTGATGCATCTGGACGAAGACATACTTCCTTTGCTTCGGTAAACGTGGTTCCTGAATTAGATGATGATGTGGAAATTGAAATCCGCACAGAAGATATAAAGGTAGACACTTACCGCGCTAGTGGTGCAGGTGGACAGCATATTAATACAACGGATTCAGCAGTACGGATCACACATATTCCAACAGGAGTAGTGGTTACCTGTCAATCCGAACGATCTCAGATCAAAAATCGTGACAGAGCAATGAAAGTATTAAAAGCACGGTTGTATGAGAAAAAAGTGGAAGAACAGGAACAAAAACTAAACGAGATAAAAGGGGAACAGACGGAAATCGGTTGGGGTAACCAAATTCGATCCTATGTATTCCATCCTTACAGTTTAGTAAAAGATCATCGTACGACGGTAGAAAATGGAAATGTCCAAGCTGTTATGGACGGTGCTATTCATGGATTTATGGAAGCATTTCTTAAAAAACAAGTTGAAACAAAGCAATAATGTAAAGCGGGCTCTCTATAAGGTTGGAGGGTTCGCTTTTCTGTGATAAAATAGGTACGATTCTTAAAGGGGCGATGCAAATGACAGATTGGAGCTGTATTACCCTCGAGATCGAACAGTCAATTGGAATATTGCGATTATCACGTCCGAAAGTGTTAAATGCACTGAATGTGCAAATGCTAACAGAGATTAGGGACGCTCTGCATCATGTCATGACCCGAAGTGAAATCAAAGCTCTTGTTATCACAGGTACTGGTGAAAAAGCTTTTGCAGCTGGTGCGGATATAACAGAGTTAAGAAGGATCAAAAATGGCCCTGAAGCTGAAAAACAGGCTTTACTTGGGCAGAGTATCTTTGATATGGTGGAGAATATGCCGATCCCTGTTATTATGGCAGTCAATGGATTTGCACTTGGTGGTGGTTGTGAATTGGCGCTTGCTGGTGATATCATACTAGCCGCTGAACATGCTAAATTTGGACAACCAGAGATTAATCTTGGTATTCTTCCAGGATATGGAGGTACCCAGCGTTTAGCACGAGCAATCGGAGAGAAAAACGCTAAGTACTATACTTTTTCCGGTGAAATCTTTGATAGCAGAGAAGCATTTCGACTTGGCCTTGTTCAAAAGATATTTCCTTTCGATCAATTATTACCAGAAGCAAAAACACTTGCAAAAAAATTAGCAAAACTGGCACCAATTGCCCTTCATTATATGAAAAAATCCATTCATAATGGTCTAGAGATGCCCTTGGAAAAAGGACTACAACTGGAAGCTTCTTATTTTGGGCTTACCTTTCAAACTGCGGATCGATCAGAAGGCATGGATGCCTTTCTCGAGAAGCGCAAACCAACTTTTCGGGGAGAATAATATTTCCCGGGGAATGGAGGATACAACATGTTGAATTTAGTAATGAGCCCAATTTTTTGGATTGGTGTTGCCCTTGTGATTGTTGCTATTATTGTATTATCTGCCTTAATAAGTAGTAAGCGTAGTCGAGAAGTAGATGAATTGGGTACATATTTTCCAGATGGTGAAATGGATAATACTACTCGTATTCCGATAGAAAAAGTAAGGCGGTCTACGTTAGCACGTCAACAGCGTAAACAAGCATCTCAACATTTACCGCGTCGTCAACCACGTGAAGATGTACTAGAGTTAGATAAGCAGGAATATGTGGATAAACAGGAAGAACAGGATGACTTTGACTTAGAGTTAGGTGTTTATGAGGAAGAAGAGAATCTAAACCTGCCAGCGGTACAAGATTCATCTACCTCAGAACGCAAATTCAATCGGAAACAATATAAATCAAATATCTTACAATCTCGAAACACAGCACTTACAACTGATGAAAATCTCACTAACAAACGCCCATCATTTGCGAAAAGAACACCATTAAATTCAAACAATAATACTAACACTACAAACACGACGACAAATAATTCTCGTTCTCCCTTACGCAGGCCTTTGACGAACAAAACTGCCTATCCTTCTTTGCGCAAGGATTCAAACAGTACTACCAATAAAGAAGAAGATCCATCCCCTCGTTTTCCTAATCGACGTTCCAAGAGGATGTTTTAAGCCGCCTTTTCAAAAGGTGGTTTTTTTTGAGTCTAAAATAGCGATAATGAAGGTGCACTAGAAAAGAAAAATCAAGAAGGTAAAACAGCATTACAACTAGCAAAGGAAGGATTAATCAATTTAATTCAAAATTCAAATAAGGGATAAAATATCATTAGAATGGTAAAATTTTGAACATCCTTGACAGAGCGCATAATTGTCCAGTATGATGAGGATGAATAGAATAGTACGTGCACCTTTTTAGATAAAGGGGAGTAGCTACTACAACAAAGTCGTCATTACGAGAGCGATCTCCGGCTTTGTTGGCAACTAGGACGTTGTTTGCGAGACCTTTACTTCTAGCTTCTTAAATGCTAGCAAGTAAGGGTTTTTATTATGCCTTGGAAAGGAAGGGGAAAAATGGAAATATTATCACTCGAGTTTCTATCTAAGTTACTCACTATTGTTGTTATTGATTTAGTATTAGCTGGGGATAACGCGATTGTAATTGGTTTGGCTTCCCGAAAGTTGCCACACGAGCAACGGAAAAAAGCAATTTTTTGGGGGACAGCTGGAGCTGTCACGCTGCGAATAATAGCAACCGTATCGATAGTTTGGCTGCTTAAAATACCTGGGCTGTTACTCGTTGGAGGGCTCATTTTAGTATGGATTTCCTATAATCTATTAGTGGATAACGATAATCATGAGGATGTAAAAGCTGGAACAAGTTTTTGGTCCGCACTTCGGACTATTATATTAGCAGATACGATTATGAGCTTAGATAATGTGTTAGCAGTAGGCGGGGCCGCGCATGGAAGTGTCTTATTAGTGGTAATTGGGTTAGTGATAAGTGTTCCATTAGTAGTTTGGGGAAGTACCCTATTTATAAAATTAGTAGATCGATTTCCGATCATTTTATATATTGGTTCAGGAGTGTTAGCTTGGACGGCTGGAGGAATGATTGCCGAAGAGCCTATCATTCATGATTTTATAAAAGATTTTCCTTGGATTGAGTACGCAGTAAATATAGTATTAATAGTATTAGTGCTGCTTGCTGGATATATCCGTAAGCAGAAGAAAGAGAATAATATAACTCATACAATGGGAGGAAATGGATGAAGAGTAAATTAGTTGTTTCTTTATTTGCATCTAGCATGCTTTTGATGACTGGGTGTGATGATAATGATCTGGATAATTATACCCTCTGTTATGATAACGATAATGATCAATATTGCGATGATTCCTATGATCGAGTAGACTCAAGTTCCTATGTAGTGATAAATGGTAAGCGGGAGGCATATGTCGTTTATGATAGTTACGACTCATCCAGCAGCGGTGGGTGATTATCATCATCATCGAGAGCGAATCTATGGACCGATAAGAGATACTTTTTCGTGGGATATTTGGAACGGTCAAGAATATGCCTTAGCGTCATTTGCTGCAATTGATCAAACTTGGAAAAAAAATATAGAGCTCGCTACGGAGTTATTAGGAAATATTTTTGTTCGAGTTGCGGAAGTAGTAAGATTTGGATCAGAAGAATTATGGAGAGAACTCGGTTATCCTCCAGAAACGTGGAGAGCAATCTCACTGTCTACTGATTATAAGGCGATTACTACGATTGGAAGATTTGATTTCGCTTACACACCAGAGGGTTTAAAGATGTTGGAGTTTAATAGCGATACACCCACGAGTATCGTTGAGGCGTTTTATGCCAATGAAGAAGTTTGTCGTTATTATCAAGTAGAAAATATAAATAATGGTGCAGCAGATGATATTAAAAAGGCGTTTACGGACATAGTTGATTACTATCGACAAAAAGGTCATGCCACAAAAAATATTGTTTTTTGCTGTGATTCGGCCGATGGTGAGGATCAAGGAACCACCAAGTATTTATTAGAGCAGTCTGGGCTATCTGGTATTTACTCCCCGATTTTACATTTAGCATATGACCCGAATACGGAACGTCTCGTAACAAAATTGGAAAACGGGGAATATCGACAAGTAGACGTCCTCTACCGATTGCATGCATTGGAAATGATGGCGAAAGACCGCACTACCAAAGGCTTTCCAATCGGATCAAAGCTTTTAGAATTGGTGGCTAAAAAGAGGTTGACCATGATCAATCCTCCATCAGGATTTATCGCACAGACAAAAGCGATGCAAGCACTTATCTGGAATTTATATGAATCAAATATTTTTTTCTCAGCCGAAGAGAGGGAAGTAATATCCACGTACTGCCTTCCTACTTACTTGGAAAATCAGTTTCATGGGAAAGTCCCATATGTGAAAAAGCCTTTCTTTGGTCGAGAAGGCGGTGCAGTTTCTCTCTTTGATGCAGATGGAACATTAGAGACAGCAGATATAGAAAAATATTACTGGGATCAACCTATGGTCTACCAAGCAAAAGTGGAATTGCCGACCATAACGGTGGCAACGTCCAATGGTTTATATACAGGTAACTTATTGTTAGGTTCATTTTTAGTGGGGGGTAAACCTTCAGCGGTAATTGGCCGTGTAGATAAAGGGATCACGCATGATATGTCTTATTTTTTACCTTTGGCTTTAAAATGAAAAACGCGACTTCTTCGTGAGGTCACGTTTTTATTTGGATTTTAAGTAGTTTTCTAATTTTACAAAGTGATAACCTTTCTGCAGCAAACGCGGTATCGCTTTTTGGATTCCTTCTGCGGTATCTCCTTCCGGTTGATTCATATGCAAAATAATAATCGAACCAGCTTTTGCTCGAAGCATCGAATGTTCTACTTGTTTGGTAGTAAATGTTGCCCCTGCGTCTCCGATAATATCAAAATTTACTGGGGTTTCATTTAAGTCTTTCACAATATGGACAGCGATATCATCATAAAAGGCGGTTCCAGAACGAAAAAATTTTGGAGATTTTCCAGTTAGTTTTTTTATTTTTTGTGCATTGCTGGTAATTTCATCGTAAACATTTGCAACACTTTTGGTTCCCTGTATCCCATAGACGCTCCGTCCTGTAACGGATAATGGACGATGTTCGGTTCCATGGTTTTCGATTTCAAATAAGGGGTTATGAGCAAGCTCCATAAACGTATCAGGATTGGCATCAATCCATCTGGAATTGATAAACAAAGTTGCGGGAATTTGGTGTTTGTTTAAATATTGAATAATTGCTTTATCATAACCACTTCCATGTTTTCCTCCACAAGCGTCAAAAGTGAGCGCGATTACTTTATCCTTCGTCGGCAGTTTTCGTACCACTCCTGGAATATCTTCTCCCCACTTCTTTGGTTTTCGATTTTGATACAGTTTTAATTCTTGTGTTTTGGAAGGAATCGTTGTTTCTTTTTTCACAGTAGTGTGCTGTTTAACTGGCGTCTGTTGGACGGCTTGCAGCTCTGATTTGGAGACGATCGAACAAGCTGTCAATAGACATAAGGTAGAAAAGACAATGATATAGTTTTTCATTCTTTAAAAAACCATCCTTTTCGTTTGAACCATGTGTACATAACTAGAGTAATAATAAGCATAATACCGAGTATCATAAAGTAGCCATAATGCCATTTTAACTCTGGCATGTATTCAAAATTCATGCCATATACACCAACGATGAATGTGAGCGGCATAAAGATGGTCGTGAACAAAGTCAATGTCATCATGATGATGTTCATTCGATTGGAGTTGATGGAGATATGATTATCGCGAATATCGGATGCCATTTCTCTGCTTGAATCAATCATCGCGCTCAATTTGCTCAGATAGTCATAGACATCCATATAGTAACGTCTTTCTTCCTCACTGCCAGAGAGGTGATCCGATTGCGTGATTCGAAAGATGAGATCACGCAGCGGGTGGACAGCATGGCGCAAGCGCAATAATTTTCGACGGATGTGAAATACTTCATCCATCTGCTTCTGCATTCTCCCTGCTCTTTCCCGGCGCATCCCAATCTGTGTCAATCGATCTTCCAATTTTTCCGACACAGGAAAGAAAGAATCTGTTATTTTGTCGATGATTTTATAACAGATATATCGGCTGCCAAGCGATTGGGCATTGGAGTCGCCCAGCATTCGTTTCCATACGACGTCAATTTCAGGCTGGGGATTATAGTGAAAAGTGACGACATATTGACGATGCTGGAAGATATCAATTTCTTTTGGCCTTATGTTATCTTTATCAATCGCATTGATCACGAAAAAATGATAATCATCATAATCATCGAGCTTCGTACGTTGTTGCAGATGGAGACAATCGAGTATTGCTAATTCATGAAATCCGAGCTTGTACAGTTCATTGGCTTCTTCTGGTGTCGGTTCATTGAAATCGATCCAATACCATGCTAACTCATTACGCTTTTGTTCAATATCTTCAAGCTTTAAATCTTCTAAAACTTCCCCTGATTTGCTATAGGCCAGTATACGAATCATCTTTCCATACTCCTTTTCATAGCATACCTTCCATTTTAGACTGAAAAAAATCACAGGACAACTATACGAAAAATTAATAGTAAGCGGTTTCTATTAAAAGTACTTAAATATCTGTTTAACAGTAGGATAAGAAATGCTAGCAAGACTTATACACGTGTCGCAGTATCCGTAAGATGAGGGAGACAAGAAGCAAAACACAGAGAAAGAGACAGATATGCTTCTTCGCCAACAAGGTGTACTCCTCGACTTCGTGCTCTCCCTGCTTGTGGCATGTGTGCTCGGGCTCCAACAGATCGGAGTCGAGCAAGTCTGGAAGAACATGTCCCATCACATCATGGAACATTCCAAACACGAGCAGAACGAGCAGCATGATCCCCATACGATGGAGGAGCGTCGGAGCCGGAGGAAATGGAAAGTGAGTCTCGCTTAAATTTCCCCCTCCTCGAACTTGAAAGGACAGAAAACATAATATAAACGAAAGAAACATCAGTCGGCCCTTTGTGGAAAGGAAACACACGGGTACCAACTTCAAGCGAGTTGTCGCGGCAGACCTCCTCACCGGTCTGGCCCTTACGGCCACGGGATGCAGACAGGAGAAGAACGTGAAGACAACAGCCTCTGTTGCCAGCGGCATACGCTGAGACTGATCAAGGCGGGCAGCAGCACTTCTTTGACTTCGGTTAGAGAGGAGCAGCTGCCCGCCGCGCCGTTATAATTGATCTTTATACTTATTTTTCTTTACCTTTTGTTTATTTTTGATTACGATAAAGGTATGAATCTCCATTCGGGAGATACTTTGACTGGGGAGGACCCATGAAGAAGCCCATGGCTTCGAGTCTGATTGTGCTGGGCACTGTGGCGCTCGCTCTGACCGGCTGTTCCTTCAAGGGTGGTTCGGCGTCATCGCCGTACTACCCCGAAACGGGGACGGCTGGTCTGTCGGTGCCGGAGGACCCGTTCAAGAAGTGCGCCGACCACGACAACTACGTGGTGACCTACAAGGACAACGGCAAGCGGGTCAAGCGGTGCTACCAGCCGCCGTACGCGCCCAGGCTGCCTCGGGTGTACGACTGGAAGGTCGTCAGCTCGAAGCCGGCGTGTGACCGCGACGAGTACATCGCGAAGGTCCCGATGCTCAAGAAGCAGGCCAATCTGCGAGAGTGGAAGAAGCCGCAGTACTTCTGCTTCGACTATGTGGCGGGCTCCGACAAGGGCAAGAAGCGCAAGGCCACGGCCACGCCGGTGAGCACGTCCAAGACGACGCCGACGTGGAAGCCGTCCACGCCGGGAACGTCGAAGACGCTCAACCCGTCGGGGACGCCGTCCAAGGCGAAGACGCTGACCCCGCCGAAGAGCCTGACCTCCGGCGGCACGTCTTCGGGCGGCAGCTCGGGTGGTTCGTCTTCGGGCGGCAGCTCGGGTAGCTCGTCTTCGAGCGGCAAGACCTCGGGTGGCGGCAAGCGCGGCAGGTAACCAGTCAAATGTGGCGGACACTCGTCTCTCTATGACAAACGTCAAGGAGAGCGGTGTCCGCCGCGTGATTTTATGGGAAAATATAAGTATCTTATTTTGTTAAAAAGAAGAAGTTACAAAAAAAATAACTTTTTGATACATTTTTCTGCACAATAATGTATAATAACTCATTGAGATGAATTTTTATTAATCAGGAGCGGATGAATGATGAGTAAAGAGAAAATTGTACTTGCCTATTCTGGCGGTTTAGATACTTCTGTAGCAATTCGCTGGTTGACGGAAAACTATGGATATGATGTGATTGCTGTTGCGCTTGATGTAGGTGAAGGAAAAGATTTGGATTTTGTCAAAGAAAAAGCGCTGAAAGTAGGAGCAATAAAGTCAATTGTTGTCGACGCAAAAGAACATTTCGCAAAACACTTTCTCGAGTCTGCCTTAAAAGCCAATGCGATGTATGAAGGGAAATATCCTCTCGTTTCTGCGTTGTCTCGTCCTTTGATCTCACAGATTTTGGTGCAAGTAGCAGAGGAAGAAGGAGCAGTTGCTGTTGCACATGGATGTACCGGAAAAGGAAACGACCAAGTGAGATTTGATCTTTCCGTTCAAGCTTTGAATCCAAATCTCAAAGTAATTGCTCCCGTTCGGGAATGGGCGATGTCTCGCGATGAAGAGATCAAATATGCTCAAGAGCACAATATTCCAATCCCGATTGATTTAGATAATCCTTACAGTGTGGACCAAAACCTTTGGGGACGAAGCTGTGAATGCGGGGTATTGGAAAACCCTTGGACTGCTCCGCCAGAAGGTGCTTATGAGTTGACGAAATCTATCGATGATACTCCAGATGAAGCAGTAGAAGTAGTAATTACTTTTGAAAAAGGGATTCCAACGGCATTAGACGGTGTAAACCTGCCTTTTCATCAATTGATCACCACATTAAACAAAATTGCAGGCGAACATGGTGTCGGTCGAATTGATCATGTAGAAAACCGATTAGTGGGAATCAAGTCACGGGAAGTATATGAGTGCCCAGCAGCGATCACATTGATTACTGCACATAGAGAGTTAGAATATTTGACTTTGACTCGCGATGTAGCGAGATTTAAACCATCTATCGAACAAAAATGGGCAGAGCTCGCTTACGATGGTCTATGGTTCTCTCCTTTGAAATTGGCATTGGATGCCTTTGTTGATGAAACGCAAAAATTTGTAACAGGTGATGTGCGTGTGAGATTGTACAAAGGAACCGCAGTAGTTACAGGACGGGAATCAGAGTACTCTTTGTATAACGAACAGTTGGCTACTTATTCCACAGATGATACGTTTGATCATCAAGCAGCTGTCGGCTTTATTAAATTATGGGGATTACCAACGCATATTTATGCAACGATACATGAAGATGAGGTGAAAGCAGATGAAACTTTGGGGCGGTCGCTTTACCAAGTCGACGGATCAACTGGCGCTTGAATTCCAAGCATCGATATCTTTTGATCAAAAGTTAGTGATGGAAGATATCATTGGAAGTATCGTGCATGTAGAGATGCTTGGTGCCAATGAAATTTTGACCATCGAAGAGACCGAAACGATCAAAGCTGGTCTGAAAACGTTATTGGAAAAAGCAAAAGCTGGAGAATTGCAATATACAGTAGAACATGAAGATATTCATATGAATATTGAAAAAATGCTGATTGATCTCATCGGACCAGTTGGGGGTAAGTTACATACAGGTCGGAGCAGAAATGATCAAAGTGCATTGGATGTGCATCTGTATGCGAGAAGAAAAACAGTGGAACTGGTGGAACAAGCAGTTGTTTTTTCTGAAGCACTACTCACACAGGCAGAGAAAAATGTAGATACTCTGTTACCCGGGTATACGCATTTGCAACGTGCACAACCAGTGAGATTTGCCCACCACTTGCTCGCTTATGCGAGTATGCTGGAGCGAGATATGGGTAGATTAATCGATAGTTATAAGCGGACAGATATGTGTCCGCTTGGAGCAGGGGCGATTGCAGGTACTACTTTCCCTATCGATCGACAATATGTCAAAAATCGTCTCCATTTTGCAAACCTCTATGAAAATAGCATGGACGCGGTGAGCGATCGCGATTATATTGTAGAGTTAACTTCAGCATGTTCCTTGATCATGGTGCATTTGTCACGGTTGGCCGAAGAACTTATTCTATGGACGAGTGAAGAATTTCAATATGTTGAACTTGACGATGCTTACTGTACAGGCAGCAGTATGATGCCGCAGAAAAAAAATCCAGATATTCCTGAACTGGTCAGAGGGAAAACAGGGAGAGTTTTTGGGGGTATGATGGGTCTTTTGACCATGCTAAAAGCTCTGCCGCTCAGCTTTAACAAAGATATGCAAGAGGACAAAGAAGCTTTGTTTGATGCAGTAGAAACAACGGAAAATTGTCTAACCTTGATGAGTGCTGTTATCGAAACGATGGTTGTCAAAAAGGAAAAAATGTTACAAAATATACAACAGAGTTATTCCAACGCAACAGATTTAGCAGACTATTTGGCTTCAAAAGGAGTACCATTTCGACAAGCGCATGAAATTACCGGAAAGACGGTACTTTATGCTATTTCAAAACAAAAATATTTACTGGCATTGTCGTTAGATGAATACCAACAATTCTCTCCCATCATAGAAGAAGATATCTATACTTTTTTAGCAGAAGAAAATGTAGTAGAAGCTAGAAAGAGTGAAGGTGGCACAGCTAGAGCACAAGTCGAGAATCAATTAATATTAAGACGTCGTTCTCTCAATGAGACAAAGCAATGGTTGAAAACAGTGGAAACTGCTCAGCAACTTATTCAAGTCTAATATTTGGTTTTTCTTGCCAACGATGAAAAAGACAAGATCTGTTATAATAAGTCTCCAGTAAGTATTATTGCTTATACTGGAGATTTTTGCTGTCAAATTTGAATATATCATCATTTAGAAAAATATTAGTCTAGGAAACGTTAAGAATGATGCTATAATAGGAAACAGGTTTTTTGGACAGGGGATTCTTTTACTCTAAAAAAACAAGTGTTGATAGCATATTGGAAGAGAGCTTCTTTTCTTTTGATTACCAAATACTGTTGACTTGGAATGTTATTCTTTATTTATCGACTATAATTCCTATTAAAAGAGGAAACTGAGAGAAGTTTCGAGAAATACCTGAACTACCTATCCTAAGTGGTAGGCAAAATCGCTAACGACAAATGCTGTGCTAAAACGGAAGGTGATTTTATGATAGAAATGCACGATGTATGGAAAGTCTATCCCAATGGAATTGAAGCACTGCGCGGGATCGATGTAAAGGTAGACCAAGGTGAATTTGTCTATATAGTAGGACCAAGTGGTGCAGGGAAAAGTTCTTTTATCAAACTCATGTACCGGGAAGAAAAACCAACTCATGGTGTTGTTTTGATTAATGGTGTGAATGTAAAACGTGTGCGTGACTGGAAAATTCCTTATGTGAGACGTCGGATTGGTGTCGTGTTCCAAGACTATAAATTATTGCCGCACTTATCTGCATATGAGAATGTTGCATTTGCAATGGAGGCAGTTGAAACACCAAAACGAGAAATGAAGCCTCGCGTTCAAGAAGTGTTAGAGTTAGTCGGATTGGGAGATAGAATGAAGGCCTTGCCATCTCAGTTATCTGGTGGAGAGCAGCAGCGGGTATCCATTGCTCGGGCGATTGTCAATAACCCGACATTTATCATCGCAGACGAGCCTACTGGTAACTTAGACCCAGAAAACTCCTGGGATATCATGTACCTATTAGAAGAGATTAACGCACGTGGCACAACAGTCGTTATGGCAACACACAATAAAGAAATCGTAAATACGATGCGCCAACGAGTTATTGCGATTGAACAAGGCGTGATTGTGCGAGACGAATTGGGAGGCGAATACGGTTATGAAGATTGAAACCTTAAGTCGCCATTTTCGCGAAGCGTATCGCGGAATCATGAAAAACTCATGGATGAGTTTTGCGGCAATGGGGACTGTAGCTGTAACACTTTTGATTTTTGGGGTGTTCCTTATATTTGCGTTTAACATCAATTACTTGACCAAAGAATTGGACAAGCAATTAGCTGTTCGAGCATCTCTTCAAGATGGCATGCCTAAAACCAAACAAGTAGAGATTCTCAATAAAGTGAAACAAAATCCGCTCGTGAAAAAAGCTGATCTTGTCCCTAAAGATCAAGGTTTAGAAGAGATGAAGAAAAGCTGGGGAGATGCAAACTTTATCGAAGGTTTGAAGTCTGGGGACCAAAACCCATTACCAGATATTATTCGAATCGAGCCAAGCGACCCTAAAAAAGTAAATCAACTAGAATCACAAGTTAAAAGCATCGATGGTATTGTAGCAGCAGACTCTGGTGGTGGAGTGACTCAAACCTTACTTGGATTCTCTGGTGTGGTTCGAAATGTCATTCTTATTTTCGGTATCGCATTGTCCGTGTTAGCTGCATTTCTCATCTCCAACACCATTAAACTGACCATTTTTGCAAGACGGAAAGAAATAGAAGTTATGAGACTTGTAGGTGCGAGTAACTGGTTTATTCGCTGGCCATTTTTCATCGAGGGTGCTTTTATCGGAGTAGTAGGTGCTATATTACCGATAGGAATTTTGCTGATTTTGTACCAAGCATTTTTCAATACAGTAAATTCAGGTGCTGCATATACCGTTATTCAGATGATGCCAGTAACTTCCCTTGGGACATATTTATCTGTCAGTACATTTATTTTAGGTGCATTAATTGGTATCTCGGGTAGTTTACTCTCTATTCGTAAGTTCCTCAAAATATAGGATTTTGACATCATAGAACTTGGGGGGGTTATATGAGACGCCTATTTATTGCTAGCCTGTCTATTTGCTTGGCATTAAGTATATGGGGTGCAGATGCTTATGCTGCACCTTCAAAGAAATCGGAACAACAAGAAAAGCTTAAGCAAATACAAGAGAATAAAAAATCGAAAAATCAACAGCTCGGACAAGTTCAGACTGAATTGAACAAGTTGAAGAAGGAAATCGCACCGATTGAAAAACAAATGGATCAATATGATACTCAGCTTCAACAACTGAATAAAGACATCGCAGCAAACGAAATATTGTTAAAGCAACAGCAAAAACAGTTAAATACAAGAGTGATTCATCTTTATCAAAGTGGCGAAATGGGCTATATGGGACAATTGATTTCGGCCAAATCTTTTAGTGAGTTTTTTGCTCGTGTAGAAGGTATTCGTCTCATTGTGAAGAATGATAGTAACTTGTTGAAAGAATACAAGCAAACAGCAAAGTCTATTGCGGATAAAAAGAAATCCATTGAGGTTTTACGAGCAAAGATTCAACCGCTTTTTGCAAAAGAAAAAGCAAAAATCGCAGAAATCGAAAAGAAAACACAAGGGATCAGCAAGGAACTTGCTAATATTCAACATGATGAAGAAGCGACGGAAGCAGCTATTAAAGAGCAAGAGCGATTGGAAAAATTAGCGTCTCAGCAATATAGTGGGAATTTTGGTACAGGAGAATTGATGAAACCTGGTATCGGGTCCATCACGTCTTACTATGGTTCTCGTTGGGGCAGGAAACACAAAGGTATAGACATAGATGATAACAAGTCTGGTTCTAATGGAAAGAAAATTTTTGCAGCGGATGACGGAGTAGTTATTTTGACTAAGTCTGATCCTGA
This sequence comes from Shimazuella sp. NTD248, assembly GCF_059510395.1. Lineage (NCBI taxonomy): Bacteria > Bacillati > Bacillota > Bacilli > Caryophanales > Thermoactinomycetaceae > Shimazuella > Shimazuella sp. NTD248. The sequence continues at coordinate 339,139 of NZ_JCAJZT010000004.1, forward strand.
TGGTTTTGGGTATTACATTGTCATCAAACATTCAGATGAGTTATCCACCTTATATGGTCATATGTATCGAAGCACTGTGCGTGTGTCAGTCGGAGATCGAGTCAAAAAAGGACAATGGATTGCAGATATCGGCAACAACGGACGCTCTACTGGATCACATCTTCATTTTGAAGTACATAAAAATGGAGATGCAGTTGATCCGATGCCATACATATCTTAATAGCTACATTCTTTCTGGGAGGACGTTGAGTTGCATAAGACAAAGCGAATACTCACCGCTACGATAGCTGTTTTGGTTTGTGCCAGTATAATTGTAGGCAGCAGCACCGAAGTGGATGCCAAAACAACACGTGAAGAAATATTGCAAATCCGCAAAGATAAGTTGAAAGTGATGGATTCCATTGCAAGCGGAAATAAGACATTAGAAAAATATAATGCACAGATGGCAGCAAGTCAAAAAGCGATTGATGATGTGCAAGTTCAAGTAGACAAAGTGTCCGTTCAAAAAAAAGAAGCAGAACAAAAAGAAGTATACTTCCAGAAACAATTTAATAAGCGACTCCGCGAATTGTATGAAAAAGGTGAAACAGGTTATATGTCTGTTCTGCTTCAATCCAATAACTTTAATGAGTTTTTGGCACGGTTTGAGTATGTTCGGTTACTTGCACAACAAGACTATGCTTTGTTAGAAGACCGTAAAAAAGCAACAGCAGCAGTACAAGCACAGATCGATAAGTTGAACGAATTAATCGCAAAACAGCAAAAAGAAGTAGATAAATCAAAAGTTGCTTTTAATAAAATGATGGCAGAACTAAACAAGAGTAAAGGGAAATTAAAGGAACTCCAAGGCATGGAAGATGCCAACGAGTCTGAATTGATCGATATCAATAAAGATCTGATAAGCAGCGGAAAATTAAAATTTGCTTATACAGGACCATTGCAAAAACCAATGAGCTATCCCATTACATCTGGATTTAAATTCCGTTGGGGCAGGATGCATGAAGGGATTGACTTTGGGACTCAAGGAAAAATAGGAATTCCATATAGAGCAGCAGCTGACGGTGTTGTAGTAGAAAGTCGTGTATCTTCTGGATATGGATGGCTTATCACCATCTATCATGGAGAATATAATGGGCAACCTTTCTATACTCGATATGCACATAGTTATCCCTATGAAGTAAAAGTAAAAGTAGGACAAGAAGTATCCAAAGGAGAAATTATTTCTGCGGTTGGGAATAATGGGCACTCTACAGGTCCTCACCTCCACTTTGAAGTGCGAATTGGTTATGGTGCCAAACCGCCTGCGAAAGACCCAATGAACTATTTTGGTGGTTAATCCATTTGGTATATAGCATAAAAGAAGGACATCCGGTAACGCTTTTGAAGCGTGAAAGATGTCCTCCTTCTATTTCTCAAATGATAGGAATATGTTAGAGTAGAACCAAAATGGACGGGCATAATGGAGAGTTCCGTTTTTCGTGTTACATCATAAAGAGACTGGATCACGTTGTTGATGAAGAAAGGGCTGGAGAAATGACTTTTCGTAGTAGAACAGTTGCGCTTATGGTGATAGCAGCTATGGCTCTAGGTAGTTTGCTGACTTCCTTGTTTTTTATGGGACAGGAATCAAGCAGCTCACCTAATCAAGTTTCAAGTGAGTCAAAAGAATATAAAGCATATGAAGAAAAACTGAAAAAGACCTATGATACTATCCGCAGCAGCTATGTGAGAAATATTTCGGATCAAGCTCTAATGGATGGTGCTTTGCGCGGCATGATCGCAGCTCTAGGTGATCCGCATTCTGAGTATATGAATCCTCAAGAAGCAAAACAATTTCTTTCGTCCATTATGAATTCTTCTTTTTCCGGGATAGGTGCTGGCGTTATGATGAAGGATGGTCAAGTGACGATCGAATCAATTGTTAAGGACTCACCAGCGGAACACGCAGGGTTGCAAGTAAATGATCAAATTCGCAAAGTGGATGGAAAGAGTATCATTGGTCTTAAATTAAACGAAGCAGTAGCCAAGATCAGGGGTCCAAAAGGAACCAAAGTTACATTGGAAGTCGTGCGAGGAGGAGGGGTGCCTTTTACGGTTACTGCGGTCAGAAAAGATATTCCACAACAAACGGTTAGTAATAAAATGTTGGATAATCGGATTGGATACATTGGTATTTCTCAATTTTCACAGTCAACCGATAAAGAATTTTTCACTTCCATCTCGCAGTTAGAAAAGAAAAAAATGAAAGGTCTTATTATTGATCTGCGAGGTAATCCCGGTGGACTGTTAGCTGTAGTAGTGAAAATGTGTGAACAGTTGCTTCCCGAAGGAAAAATCATTGTGAGTACACAAGACAAGGCAGGAAACAAAGAAGTATATCGTTCAAAAGCAACTCAGTTAAAATCATATCCCATCACGATATTGGTAGATGGAAGCAGTGCTAGTGCAGCAGAGATCATGGCCGCCGCTTTCCAACAGTCAGGCGGGTATACGGTGATCGGTCAGAAAACGTATGGAAAAGGAAGTGTTCAATCCAGTATTGAATATTCCGATGGCAGTAATTTAAAACTGACGATCGCAAAATGGTTGACTCCAAATGGTACATGGATCGATCAACATGGTGGGACAAAAGGACTATCACCAAATATTGAAGTTTCTCCATTTGCTTTTACACAAGCGAATTTACCAGCAGGAAAGCAAACCTGGAAACCGGATAGCAATTCTACCGATGTGAAAAATATGCAGTTAATTTTAGATGCGCTTGGTTTTAAACCTGGTAGAACTGATGGCTATTTTGATACTCGTACAGAGGCTGCATTGAAAAATTTCCAAAAATCCAATAAAATCTCAGAAAATGGAAATTTAGATACACAGACAGCAAAATATTTGGGAATTGCATACCAAAGTTTATTGCGTGATCCAAAGAACGATAAACAATTGCAGACTGCTATCCAATTTCTGGCTCATATTAGTGAATAAATAGTGAACTCAAAGGAATATTTGGTACTTATGCCGAAACCCTCTCTATTAGATGTTTGCACTGGAGGGGGTTCCTTTTGCATCTAGAGTTTATGAAAACTTGGCTATTTCTATGGACAGAGCCACTATGGGTTATTGCATTGTTACTTCCAATCTTGTTTACAATTTATACAAACCTCTTAGAGCGAAAGCATTTTGGCCATATTGTGGAGGCACCGCTACCAGCCATACTCCGAACGTGTTGTTATGGATTATTGACTGGATTTGCACTTTCTTTGGCATTATCTTCCTTTATGTTCGAAATAAATAAAGACGAATTATTTTTAGTTTGGATGATGACGATTTCTTTTGCTATTTTTCGTAGACGTTTTGCCTGTATCGCTTACTCTGTGGGGTTTATTTCTTTGCTTCATTTAGCCCTGCCTTATATGTACATAAGTGTTTTACCGATCGGACTAGTGAAGTGGTATTACGTAGTGGAGCATTTCTCAGTGGTGAATTGGCTGTATATCGTTGGTTTTGCTCACTTCTTAGAATGGATTTTAATTCGTGCAGAAGGTTCTATTTCCAGTACACCCGTCCGACTTGATCATATATCTGGAAAGAGTGTACCAGGTTATCTGCTCGCAAAAACTTGGCCTATTTCCTTTGTTGCTTTTACTCCAGCAGGATGGCTGCCATTACCTATCATGATGGGATTTGCTAGTAAAACATGCTCAAGACCACTCAAACAAAAAAAGAGGCTTATTTCTACGCTCACGTTGTTATATGCAAGTACACTGATTACGATATTATGGTTAGCAACCTTCCAAAAGGAATTGCTATGGATAGCTGCCATTTTTGCATTGTTTGGTCATGAAGTAATGTATCTTTGGAGCCGATTTATGGAAAGACGCAAGGCACCATTGTTTGTCTCTGATGAAAAAGGGTTAAAAGTGTTAGCTGTTCTTCCACAAACTCCTGCTGCTGTATTAGGAATCAAGACTGGAGATATCATCCATCGTTTAAATGGAGTGCGTATTCAGACAGCAGCCGATTTGGAACAAGCTGTTTCACTCTCATCATTTTGTAAGTTAGAAATATTAGATGAACAATATGACAGCCACTTTCTTCAGCGGGCGATTTATGAGAAAGATCCCATGAATCTTGGGATAGTAGGAGCAGAGAAGCTATTTGAGTGAAAAAATTCGATCAAATATCAAAGCCTTTCCATGATAATCAGGGAAGGTTTTTTATTTGATGCTATATAACTGAGTAGACATTTAATTTTGGAATATATCGTGGATTCATGTAAGAATGAAGACATAAATGACTGCCCCCTCCCAATTACATCGGAAGGGGGCTGATCACAACGAAACCTACGCTGCGACCTTGGGCAATTGACCAACTTCTACCATGAGACTACAGTTGTATGTACTCAAACGGTGTCAGAAGGCCCTAGTTTCATATGATTCCATGATTCTGGGGTAGACTTGGAACTGTGGTAGAGGAGGAGTATTGTCTTCCAACTCCGGCAAAGCCCTATGCCACTTGGTGATGTTGGTGTCAGGCAAGCAAGCTTCAATGCGCCTTACTTGCTCCGACATAGCTTTCGCTGTTTTTGGGGCCTTTGCCTTTTCTTTTGCATGTTGGACGAAGGCTTCCAAAAATTTCTGTACCACAGTAACGGAGTTTCGATTTTGCGGCCAGGTTGTACCAGTTTCGAGTTCAAGGAATTCTTGCAAATCCCTATTTTTTGCGATCGTTGTCAAGGAATTATGGAGCAAGTCCTTGGCAGTGCTCATGGTTTCCTCAAGCGGCAAATCATCCTTAATCAGCCTGAGAGATTCAAGGTTAGTGATCGCATGGTATGCTTGAAATGTGTAAAATACAGGCATCATGTCTTGATGCCTTGTAAAGTCCAGACCTGCTCCACTAAAGGTAGACCAATAATCCCGAACACGTTGGATTTGGATAAGTGTCCCAGCCAGTCGTGCTAGGTGATCCTTCATAAGCATCAAACTACGCTCGAAAGCTGCACGAACCGGAAACAGCGTGATCCCTGCACGATTGAAGTATCCACAGAGATAGGCTACTGAAACAGTTCCCATGAACAGGTACTGGACTGCCTCTGCATAGGAGATTGCTACCAAAGTCGGGGAAGCGACCCAGCATCCAATCGCCAAAATGACGGAGCTCAGGAACATGATGGTGGAAGAGATTTGAGTTTGTTTGTGAGCCCCCAACACCTCTCCCACACATACGTAGACAGCCCAAAGGCCATTTACCCATACGTATAGAAGGAGCAGCCAAACTGCCATCTTCGAGACGATCGGATCATCTGTGAAGATTCCAACCACAGCTTTTCCAAACATAAGTTGGATCGTCCATGAAACAATACTACCCACGAGTACGGTCCCAAGCGCCCACCGAATGTAATGGGCTACTTGTTTGTTTTTCTCGATCATGGGACCCACCACAGGGGTAATAGAAGAGAAGACTCCTCTCATCCAAGTGATGTAGAACACTCCTTGGACGACGTTAAAGATTCGATTGGCAGCGAGGGCCTCAGTTCCAGTTCCAGCGAGAATGGCAAAGTAATAAATCATCCCCAATTGATTGGAGACATTTCCCAAAGCCTTGGGGAATGCTTGGCTGAGAATCTTCTTCTGAATCGTCCAGTCGATTTGCCATTGCAGGTAAGTGCCTGCATAGCGAAGGAATGTCGAAATGATCCAAACCGTTCCGATCAGAGAAGACAGCACACCTGCACATGCAGCTCCCATCAGCCCGAGATGCAGCGGGTAGATGAGTACGTAGTCCAGCAATAGATGGAGGATGATCATTGCAAAGCCTGTGTATGTAGCAGACTTTTGCAATTTGAGTCCTTGTAGTCCGTCTCTTGCCACACCAAACAGGGCTGGAAACATACATGTTCCGCCGACCATTTGCAGGTAGATCACTCCACTGGCAGTTGCTTCTACACCATAGAGTGTAAGCAGTTGTCTAGCAAAGACGACGGCAACCGCACCCAATGCTAGGCAAAGAAAGCAGCTCAGATAGAGAGCTTGGAGGAGATACTTCCATGCCTCGGTTTTGTTTTTTGAGGTCGAAGTGTAGTAGTTCGTTACGGAACCAATTGTTGCGTAGATCGCAAGTTGGATCAGCAGTACGTTTCCGGAGATGGTCACGGCTTCGATTGCCGACAGCCCGATTCGGGTGATGAAAAGAGTGTCGACAAATCCTTCAATCGCAGTGAGCAAGGCAAGTAGCATCGGTCGCCAGCCCAAATGGATCATCGATTTTAGCGGGTGCTCTTTCTCTTTCATAACCTTCCTTTAAGTTAGGGAGCACATACTTCAATTGTAGTCGAAAAATAGGAGAATTCATATATTTGAAAATCCTATAGAAGCGATAAAAAATTAGATTTTGCATCCTGATTACCGGAACGAATGTTTTCGCTTGACAGCGAAAGTATGTTATAATGTTGGATGTTGTGAATAGAAGATAAATGAATTTATATAGATGAATTGCAAGAATAGGACGGTGAGAAGTGTGGAGAAGCTTTTTCAGTTGGAGTCTGAATTTGAGCCAAGCGGGGATCAACCAAGAGCAATTGAAGCCTTAACAGCAGGAATACAAGAAGGAAAAAAACAACAGACCCTGCTAGGGGCTACTGGTACGGGTAAGACATTTACCATTGCATCCACAATTGCAAAAGTTAATAAACCCACCCTTGTGATCGCTCATAATAAAACATTAGCAGCACAGTTGTGTGGAGAATTAAAAGAATTGTTCCCGCACAATGCAGTTGAATATTTTGTTAGTTACTATGACTACTATCAACCAGAAGCATATATTCCTCAAACCGATACTTTTATCGAAAAAGATTCTTCCATTAACGATGAGATAGATAAATTGCGACACTCAGCGACAAGCGCATTAATCGAACGAAAAGATGTGATTATCGTTGCCAGTGTCTCTTGCATTTATGGGCTTGGTTCACCGATTGAGTATCGTGATCTTGTCCTCTCTCTGCGTGTAGGAATGGAAAAAGAGCGAAATGAAGTACTTCGTAAATTAGTCGATATTCAATATCAACGGAACGATTTAAACTTTACGCGTGGTACATTTCGCGTGCGTGGAGATGTGGTCGAAATTTTTCCTGTCTCTCGCAGTGAACAAGCAGTTCGGGTGGAGTTTTTTGGGGATGAAATAGAACGAATTCGAGAAATCGATGTGGTGACTGGAGAAATTATCGGAGATCGGGAACATATTGCTGTTTTCCCAGCTTCTCACTATGTCACTCGCGGGGCAGTGATGGAGAGAGCTTTAAAAACCATTGAATCCGAACTTCGAGAGCAGTTGGCTTTCTTCAAACAAGAAGGAAAGTTATTAGAAGCCCAACGCCTAGAACAACGTACACAATATGATATGGAAATGATGCGTGAGATCGGATTTTGTTCAGGAATTGAAAATTATTCTAGGCACCTGATCGGTACGGAACCCGGTCAACCTCCGTATACGTTGATCGATTATTTTCCTGATGATTTTTTGATCGTCGTAGACGAATCACATGTTTCGATCCCACAAATTGGGGCAATGTTTAATGGGGATCAAGCTCGTAAAAATATGTTGGTAGAACACGGTTTTCGTTTACCTTCTGCTCGAGATAACCGACCGCTCAAATTTGAAGAATTTGAGGGTAAGATCAATCAAATCATGTTTGTATCTGCGACACCAGGGCCATATGAGTTAGATAAAACGCCTGAAATGGTAGAGCAGATTATCCGGCCGACCGGTCTGCTCGATCCAAAAATTTATATTCGTCCTATCAAAGGTCAAATAGACGACTTGATAGGGCAAATTAATAAACGTGTGGATCAGGACGAACGTGTTTTGGTTACGACCTTGACTAAGAAAATGGCAGAAGATTTGACGGACTACTTCAAAGAAATAGGGATTCGAGTTCGTTACTTACATGCAGATATCAAGACAATTGAACGGATGGAAATTTTGCGTGATCTTCGTTTGGGTGAGTTTGATGTTCTCGTTGGAATTAATCTTCTTCGTGAGGGACTTGATCTTCCTGAGGTTTCCTTAGTAGCCATTCTCGATGCGGATAAAGAAGGTTTCTTACGTGCAGAGCGTTCGTTAATTCAGACCATTGGCAGGGCTGCACGTAACGCAAATGGTGAAGTTATTATGTATGCGGATAAGATAACCAATTCCATGAAAAAAGCGATCGAAGAGACGGAACGTCGTCGTACCATCCAAATTGCGCACAATAAGAAACATGGAATTACACCGATGACGATTCAGAAGAAAGTCCGTCAAGTAATCGAAGCAACAACGAAAGTTGCAGAAGAGAAGGCAGCCTATACGACAACTCGCAATGGCAAGAAGATGACAAAGAAAGAACGGCAATTACTTTTAGAGAAGATGGAAAAGGAAATGAAACAAGCGGCCAAAGATTTGCAGTTTGAACGTGCTGCGGAATTACGAGATATTCTTTTAGAGTTAAAAGCAGAAAGTGGGGACTGACGGTTGGCGATCGAAAATATTGAGATACGAGGAGCACGTGTCCATAATTTAAAAGATATAGATGTTACCATTCCTCGTGATAAATTGGTAGTAATCACGGGTCTTAGTGGTTCCGGTAAATCTTCCCTTGCATTTGATACCATCTATGCGGAAGGGCAGAGGAGATATGTAGAATCTTTATCTGCATATGCTAGACAGTTTTTAGGCCAAATGGACAAACCTGATGTAGATAGTATTGAAGGCTTGTCTCCAGCAATCTCCATCGATCAGAAGACAACAAGCCGCAATCCACGTTCTACTGTTGGCACCGTAACGGAAATTTATGATTATATTCGTTTGTTGTTCGCTCGTATCGGACGCGCTTATTGTCCACATCACGGAATCGAAATAACATCTCAAACTACCCCACAAATGGTAGATCATATCCTTGCTTTGCCTGAGAAAACGAGGATACAAATCCTCGCTCCTATTGTGAAAGGTAAAAAAGGAGAACACGAAAAAATTCTAGCAGATATTCAAAAGCAAGGATTTGTAAGGGTTCGGATCGATGGAGAAATTCAAGAAGTAACGGAAGTAGAAAAACTAGAGAAAAATAAAAAACATACAATCGAAGTCATTGTCGATCGTATTGTGATCAAAGAAGGGATCACTTCCCGTCTTACGGATTCAGTGGAAATGGCATTGCGTCAGTCAGATGGGGAAGTTCTCGTCGATGTCATCGATGGAGAAGAAATGTTATTCAGTCAAAATCTTGCTTGTCCAGAGTGCGGTTATAGTATTCCTGAGCTCACTCCTCGGATGTTTTCTTTTAATAGCCCATTTGGTGCATGTCCAACATGCGACGGGCTCGGAAACCGAATGGAAATAGATCCGACATTAGTGATTGCAAACCCAAAACTGTCTCTCAGTAAAGGGGTAATTGAACCGTGGGCTAGTTCGTCTAGTAACTACTACAACCAGCTGTTAGATGCTGTTTGTAAACATTTTGGAATCAGTCAAACAAAGGCATTTGAGAAGCTTTCAGAAGAGCAGCAAAACATCATTTTATATGGTTCCAAAGAGAGATTCCGTTTTCAATATACCAATGATATGGGCTTTTCCCGCGATACACATACGACGTTTGAGGGTGTAGTAAATAATTTAACTCGTCGACATCGGGAAACCGCATCTGACATGGTACGTGATCAATTGGAAGGTTATATGAGTACGAAACCTTGTCCAACTTGCAGGGGAGCAAGGGTTAAAGAAGAGATGCTCTATGTATTGGTCGGTGGTCAAAATATTGATTATGTGACAAAATTGACGATTGCTGAGTCACTCACATATTTTGAGTCTCTTGAGCTGACAGAAAAAGAGAGACAAATAGCAAGATTGGTGTTAAAAGAAATCGAGAGTAGACTTGGATTTCTGTCCAATGTCGGGTTGGATTATCTCACCCTAAGTCGGTCCGCTGGGACTTTATCAGGGGGAGAAGCACAACGTATCCGGCTTGCTACTCAAATCGGCTCTAGTTTGATGGGCGTTCTCTATATTTTAGACGAACCAAGTATCGGGCTTCATCAGAGAGACAATAGTCGTTTGATCACTACGTTAGAGAAAATGAGGAATATCGGGAATACATTGATTGTAGTAGAACATGATGAAGATACGATGATGAGTGCTGATTATATTTTGGATATTGGTCCAGGTGCAGGTGTTCATGGTGGACAAGTAATAGCAGCTGGTACTCCAAACGAGATCATGGAAAATCCAGATTCTCTTACAGGTAACTATTTGAGCGGACGAAAATTTATCCCACTACCAGAAAAGAGACGAGAAGCGACAGATAAGTGGATAAAAGTGGTTGGAGCATCCGAAAATAATTTACGAGATGTTTCTGCGTCTTTTCCGATTGGACTTCTAACCTGTATCACAGGTGTTTCTGGGTCTGGGAAGAGTACGCTGATCAACGAAATTTTACTAAAATCGTTATCGAAGCAGCTAAATCGAGCCAAAACAGTACCTGGAAAACACAAAAAAATCGACGGTATCGAACATCTCGATAAAGTAATCAGTATTGACCAATCTCCAATTGGTCGTACTCCTCGAAGTAATCCTGCAACCTATACGGGTGTGTTTGATGATATTCGTGATGTTTTTGCTTCGACAACAGAGGCGAAAGTCCGCGGTTATCTCAAAGGTCGTTTTAGTTTCAATGTCAAAGGCGGACGTTGTGAGGCCTGTCGTGGGGATGGGATTATCAAGATTGAAATGCACTTCTTACCAGATGTCTATGTACCTTGTGAAGAATGCAAAGGTAAACGATACAACCGTGACACCTTAGAGATTCGCTATAAAGGGAAAAACGTTGCGGATGTGCTGAGTATGACAGTAGAAGACGCAGTAGAGTTTTTTGCCAACATCCCAAAAATCAAACGAAAACTGCAAACACTTTTGGATGTAGGTTTGGGATATGTCCAATTAGGCCAGCCTGCAACCACGTTATCCGGTGGAGAAGCCCAAAGAGTAAAGCTAGCTTCTGAACTGCACAAACGCAGCACAGGGCGGACGTGTTATGTGTTAGACGAACCGACGACAGGACTTCATGTTCATGATATTGCTCGACTGCTTACGGTTTTGCAAAGACTTGCGGATAATGGAGACACCGTTCTTGTCATTGAGCATAACTTAGATGTAATCAAAACAGCTGATTATATCGTAGATTTAGGTCCTGAAGGTGGAAAAGGTGGAGGAATCATTGTGGCGACCGGTACACCTGAAGAAGTGGCGAAGAAAAAAGGTTCTTACACAGGCGAATACCTAGCTCCAATCCTTAAAAGAGATCAAAAAAGGGTGAAACAAGCTGTAACAGCAGGGAATTAGTCTGAAGTGCGCCATAGCGATCTTGCTATGGTCTCTTTTTATCCTTTTCGTCGCTTGAGACCACTCATGAACATTCGATATACTTTTGTTGAGAGGAGAGGTGAATGATGCGTTGGATCTTAGGAATTATTATAAATGCAATCATTGTGTTTCTGATTGCTAACTACTTACCTGGAGTACACGTTGATTCTTGGAGCACGGCATTTTGGATTGCAATTTTGTTAGCTGTCATCAATATTCTCATATGGCCAATCAAATGGCTTCTATCACTTGTTACACTCGGTCTATTTGGATTAATTATTAACATTGCATTATTTTGGGGTCTTAGTTTCTTTGTAGATGGGTTTACTATCGATGGATTTGTACCTGCAATTCTCGGAGGTTTGATATTGACAGTGGCATCATCCATTGCACGAGGAATTTTAAAATAAGCTTTGTAAAGTGCGGCACACTCCCTTCTTGCATATGGGAGTGTGCTTTTTGGTCTATTGAGGATTTTTGCCTGTGACTTGGAGATCCCAATTCGGGAACCAAACTGGAAACCAAATCGGCAGCCAGGCTGATGTCCATGGTAGATTACATGTCTGAACGCGAATTTGATCCTGCTTTAGGGTTCGTGTAGGAATCCACTTGAAGGAATAGAATCGTGCTGCCCCAAAAAGGCCAAGCATGATCCAGTAGACCAGTTGAATATAGTAGATGGATTTGTAATCCCATCCATGATGATTTGCGAACCAGACCGCATTGATAAGAAACAGACTGGCAATCAAACTACTGGTGAACTGTCCCTTGGTGTAAGAGACACCTCGAAGGGAATAGAATACACAAACCTGAATGGCCCATAAGCCATCCATGATAACGAGGATGGAGAGCATCCAATTGCTCGTCGTGATAACGTGTGCATCATTGGTAAACAGACCTACGATCCATTTGCCTGTGAAGAATTGGATTACCCACATGATCACGGAGCCTACTGCTACTACTCCAACAGCCCAATTGCAGTATCGAATGGCTTCTTTGTAATTTTTCTTTCCGAAGCACTCTCCGACTAGAGGAGATACCGCGCTGGAAAAACCCGTAATCCATGCCACATCGAGCAGCTCTTTGATTTGTTTCGCGATGCGCCCAGCTGCGTAGATATCCGTTCCATAATGAAGCATGGTCCGACCGAGATACAACGCAGAAACTTGGCTGGTAATAAAGGAACCCATGGTGGAAAGGGATTGCTTGATCAGTTTTTTTTGGAGCATCGCCTCGCGACGCCAAGAAAACCTGTCAGCAAAGATCTTTTTCTGCACCCTCCACCATGTGTAGTTCAGCTCAAAGAGATGGGTGATTACCGTCTTCCGGACGGTGCCAGTCACTCCTTGGCAAAGGGATTGCTGGAACAGCATCTTGTGGGTCATCCAGTCGTTTGACCAAGTCTTTTTGATAAAGATCGACGACATTACCGACATCCACATGAATACCAGTCCGAAGAGATTGGCGAGCACAGTTGCCAACGCCGCACCCTTTACTCCGAGATCGAGGGTGAAGATAAATACATAATCCAGTGGAAGATGGATCAGGTTCATCGTTACCCCAACGTGGAAGATAGCTTTACTATCTTTGTTGCCACGAAGGATAGAGCCCATCATTCCCAGCATGCAAGGGATGACGGAACACCCACCCAGAATCCACAAGTAGCTTACTGCTTCTGTTGTGGTCTGTGAATCTGCCCCATAGAGGAGCTGTACGAGTAACGGAGAAAAACAGATGAACAGCAAACCGCACCAGAATCCAACTCGGATAGAGAGGAGAATTCCTTGGGTTGCAACTTGTCGAATCTGATTGGATGGATTAGACAAAAGCTTTGTGTCATCCTCATCCAGCAGATTTTTGCCTCCGCGACTTTGCGAGACAAATACGGATGTGGAACCAACCAGTGGATTCAGAATCGCGTTCTGTACCAAGATCAGGATGGCACCAGCAATTCCTACAGCAGTAACTGCCACCAAGTTGATCTTTGCCACAAACCAAGCGTCGACAAAGTTGAGGCTAATCTGGGAGAGGCTTGTAAAAATACCAAACCACCCTTGCTTCCACAGTTCTCGTAGATGTTTGAAACGCATGTCATTCCTTAAGATAGAGTGAATCTTTATTAACATTATAACATTGCGAGTGAGTAAACCCATGGTAGAGGTAGTGGGATGACAGCGAGCGGCAACAAGGGATAGTTTTTGTCATCTCAGAACAAGCGATAAACATGGTAGAACAGCTGGCAGAACAACGAAGGAAAAAGGATAATTAATACAAACAATGTCCCTCTCTATATAAATAGGAGAGGGACATTGCTGCTATGAAAGACAAACTAACTGTCTACACACAGATGTCAATTCTTCGAATGGATTCTCAGCCAGTTCCACAGAACGCCAACCTACAAAACCATCTGGTCTTACTAGTACAGCACCTGTATGCGTAATTCCATACTTATCTAGAAAGAGATCAACAACCTTTGTATCAAAATAAGACTCAGTAATGGATATCGTTTTGATAGGAATTTGAAATTGTTTGGTAAGCTGCTCTGCTGCTTCTGTCCATAAGGTATTTTCTTCTGCTGTCAGGAGTACAAATTCTTTTCCAAATCAACGATGGAGTGGTTGTTCACTTCATCCACCAAGATGTGGGGTGCTATTTTGCCATAGGCAGGCCTGCTTTTATTTTTGTGGCGAAAACACCCGTGAATTCATTCGAGGGATGAATCGCCACGGTTTTTGATTTTCTTTTTTGACAAATCCATCCATATTTTGTATATTAGGGTTCACTCTCGTCTAGTAAAGAGGTGAGAAATTCATGTATTTCACCATCAAACAACAACTTAAACATCTTTCGAAAGAAGAATATTTGCTTTTGAAAGAATTGTGTCATACTGCTAAAAACCTGTACAACCAAGGTCTATACCAAGTTCGCCAGCATTATTTTCAGGAGAAAAAATATCTGAATTACCAGAAAAACTATCATCTCTTAAAAGGTAGCGATAATTATAAGCGGTTGAATAGTAACATGGCACAACAAATTCTAAAAGAAGTCGATGGGGTTTGGAAATCCTTCTTTGCACGGATCCGACATGCCAAGCAGGGAAAGTATGATTTTCCAGCCATTCAGATGCCACGATATCTACCGAAAGATGGATGTTATCCGCTAGTAGTTGGCTTCATTCGTTTAAACGGAAATCAGTTTGTGCTGCCCTTTTCTCGTTTGGATCAGAAGAAACATCCACCACTAGTGATTCGCATTCCTCCCTTGTTGGCGGACAAGAAAATCAAAGAGATTCGTATTCTTCCCAAACACCGGGCAAGGTTCTTTGAAGTGCATTACACGTATGAAGAGCAAGCAGTTCAAAGGGATACCGATAAAAACCATATACTTGCAATCGATTTGGGGATCAGCAATCTCGCGGCATGTGTCACCTCCGAGGGAAAAAGTTTTCTTATAGATGGAAAACAACTAAAGGCAATCAACCAATGGTATAACAAACGAAATGCCCGTTTGCAGCGAATCCAAGACAAACAAAAGCAGAAAGGATGTTCGCAACAACAAGTTGCTCTGGTTGCCAAACGAAATCGTCGGGTGAACGATTACTTGAACAAGACCTGTCGTAAGATGATCAACTACTGTTTGAAAAATCGCATTGGGACACTGGTCATCGGATATAACGAGAGTCTGCAAAGAGGAAGCAACTTAGGCAAACGGAATAACCAAAATTTCGTGAATATCCCATTTGGACGGATCCAAAAGAAACTGGAATACTTGTGTCAGCGATATGGGATGACATTGGTGCAACAAGAAGAAAGCTACACATCCAAAGCGAGTTTTTGGGATCGAGATGAACTGCCAGTCTATCAGGAATCCGATCCGAAAACGTACACCTTTAGTGGGACACGTGTAAAACGTGGTTTGTATCGTACGTCTTCGGGCAGTTTGCTCAACGCGGATATCCATGGAGCATTAAATATCTTGCGAAAAAGTAACGTTGTAGCCCTTACGGGCTTATACGCTAGAGGCGAAGTGGACACGCCTGTACGAATAAGGATAGCCTAGCTGTCAACCTTCGTAGACGAAGCTTGCGACTTCAGTCGTGAGAGGTTCACAAATGGGAACCACCAGTTGCATCGATTGTATCTCCTGTAATCCACCGTGCGTCGTCTGAAGCGAGGAAAGAAACTATGTCCGCTATGTCAGAAGGTTGACCAACACGTCCGAGTGCGGACATGCTCTTTGCATTTGCCTGACCTTCAGGTGTATGCAGCCACGATGCATTAATATCTGTATCAACAATTCCAGGAAGCACAGCATTGACGGTAATATTACGTGAACCCAGCTTTTGAGCTAGATTTAAGTTCATCACATTGATAGCACCTTTGGTCATGTTATAAGCAATAATATCAGGCATAGCGATTCGTGTTACACCAGAAGAGATATTTACAATCCGTCCGCCATCGCGTAAGTCAGATAGTAGTTGTTGAATCAAAAAAAAGGGAGCTTTCACATTTACGGCAAATAGTCGGTCGAAGTCTTGTTCACTCGTTTGTTCTAAATTTTGGGAAGTTCCTATTCCAGCGTTATTCACGAGAATATCAAATGAAGTCGTTTCGGTTATAACTTGCAGATTTTCTCTAAATGTTTGTACCAGTTGATGAACACCATCTACATTGCTTAAATCAGCTCCAACAGCAAATGCTTTTCCACCCTTGGCTTCTATTTCTTTTACTACCTCATCTGCAACCGTCTTTTTGCTGGCATAATGAACAGCAACGAAAGCACCATCATTTGCTAAGCGCAATGCTATTCCTTTCCCAATTCCTCTACTCGCTCCTGTTATCAATGCTACTTTTCCATCTAAATGTTTCACGATTTCACTCCTTGTTTGTCTTGTATCCTTATGGTAAAACCTACCCCTAAGGGGAGAGTCAAGAGAAAATAAAAAACTTTCTCCATCCAAGAAGAAAGTTTTTTATTGAATCGGAATGCTTAATTCTGCTTTTCTGGTTGTTCCAAATACTTCTTTGTCTCCAGAAAGATAGTGTTCACGAGTAGGCTGATGAGGATCAATGACGAGATCGTTTGCTTTTATCCAATCTTTCAATTGATGCCAAGCTTCACAAGAAATTTCATAAGGATTGCATTCTAGAGTAAGAGAAACAACACGTGTATCATTTGCCAAGTTATAAACTTTTACTCGTTTGGAGTTAGGGATGGATTTCGAGATGGGAATGGCAACTTCTATTTCCGTTTGGTCATCTATTTGAAATTCATCGTACCATTGTATTATCAATTGTTGATTATCATCTTCTCCATGAGAATGAACATACTGTTTGAGTTCATCTAATAATAAGCACATATTGCTGCGCGGAGCTCTTTCCCTGATAGCCGCAACAAAGTGCGTATCTGCTTGTTTGATGATTGGGATAGACTTTGTCGCTATTTTCTGTTGTGCATGTTGGATACGCAACTTTATTTCTTCTAACTGTTTCTGTGCCTCTAAGATGGTTGCTTCTAATTCTTGCTGTTTCTGCTTTAATGATCCTACAACCGTTTCGGCTGTAATGTCTTTTTTTAATAATAATTTGATTTCTTCTAAAGTAAATCCTTGTTCTTTCCATGCTTGAATTCTGCGGATAGTGAGAAGTTGGGAGGATGTATAAAATCGATAACCAGATGCCTCATCGATCATACTAGGTTTTAGAATATCACGCTGATCATAATAGCGAAGTGTTTTAATCGATACATCGGAAAGTTTGGAGAATGTGCCAATTTTAAACATACTTTGCTACACCTCATAATGTTAAAGATATTTAAACATCATATCACACATGCCGATTTCTATTGCTTATCCGATATTGAAAATCATTGTTTTTTAGGCTTCAGGACCTCTTTGTATGAACGCAACATTTTTTGCTCTCGTTTACTTTTTATGAGCAACAAAAAAACGTTTCTCTAGACCCACATCATCATTGGCTGTTAGAATGGGATAGCATTTGTGTTGGAAGGGAGATGTTGATTTGAATCAGGAGCGATATGAGAATTTAAAAAGGAGTGAGAGAGGTGCAATCATTAGTATTATTGCCTATCTCTTTTTATCCGCTCTAAAATTATGTATTGGTTATATGGCAAATTCCGAAGCTCTTCGAGCAGATGGATTAAATAATGCTACAGATATTGTTGCTTCGATTGCAGTGTTCATTGGGCTGCGTTTTTCACAAAAGCCAGCTGATGATGATCATCCATATGGACATTGGAAAGCAGAAACAGTATCCTCTCTCATCGCTTCATTTATCATGATGTCAGTTGGGATTCAGGTTTTATATACTGGAGTTACTTCGATTGCAGGAGGGAAAGAAACAGCTCCGAGTTTAGTTGCAGCTGGAGTCGGCGCCTTTTGTGCGGGAATTATGATCTGCGTTTATCGTTATAATAAAAAGCTCGCTGCTAAGACGAACAGCCAAGCTGTAATGGCAGCAGCAAAAGACAATCTTTCTGATGCCTATGTGAGTATAGGGACGGTTGTTGGGATTATTGGGTCGCAATTTCATCTCCCATGGCTGGATACGGTGACAGCAATTATAGTTGGTATTCTTATATGTAAAACTGCTTGGGATATTTTTCGCGAAGCTACTCATTATTTGATGGATGGCTATGATGAAACGTTGATAGCGAAATACAAAGAAACCATTTTAAACGTAAATGGTGTTACATCAGTAAAAGAAATAAAGGCAAGAAATTATGGAAATAATGCTGTTGTTGATGTAGTTTTATGTGTTGGTGAAAATTTAGCAATTAAAGATGCCCATGATATTTCTACAGAAGTGGAAAACGAATTGATTCAAACCCATGACATTTATGATGTTCATATTCATGTGGAACCAAGCTAGTCACCATAGTGTAGTAAAGGGAGATAACTTTGCTAAATATGTTCCGTTACAATTGGCAGGTTAGAGAAGAGTGGTATCAATGGTGTGAAGCCGTTGAAGAGGAGGAACTACTTCGTATACGAACAGGTGGAGTAGGGGGAATCCTGCATACACTGTTCCATATTGCTGATGTGGAGTGGAGTTGGATTCAAGTCATACAAGGCAAGCCTGATTTCCAAGAAGATTTTAAACAACATCAAAGTTTGAATCTAGTTCGAGCATTAGATGCAAAATTCCGCTCTGAAGTAGAGAGTTTTGTGTTTTCATGGGAGAACAGCATGGAAAATAAGCTCTTTGAGGATAGAAAAGCAAATGGAAAAATAGTAACGTACACGTGGGGTGAGGTAATGCGTCATGTCATTGCTCATGAAATCCATCATGCAGGACAATTATCTGTTTGGGCACGAGAAATAGGACAGAAACCAATTTCTGCTAACTTAATTGGACGTAGTCTTTTTCACTAGAAAACCTTTGATTTGCAGCCTACAAACCCAAAATAAGCCACTGTTTGGCAATGGCTTATTTTTCTTGGTGTTCTATTTTCACT
This sequence comes from Shimazuella sp. NTD248, assembly GCF_059510395.1. NCBI lineage: Bacteria > Bacillati > Bacillota > Bacilli > Caryophanales > Thermoactinomycetaceae > Shimazuella > Shimazuella sp. NTD248. The sequence goes on from NZ_JCAJZT010000004.1 coordinate 358,000, forward strand.
TAAATGGCTCCACTATCTTTTTTAACTTCAATCAGCTCAGCCCGGATAATATATCGTTCTGGGGCACTTCCAATATAATCAAAAGGATAACAAGTCGTAAGGGTCAGTACTGGTTTTGGTATAGGGACGATAATAGTTCGATCTTCAGGGGTTGTCACCCATGTTTTGCGAATTTGATAGGTATAGATATGTCCTTGAAATTTCACATAGAGTCGATCACCTAATTTTAACTGACCTGCTCCTCGAAATACGGTATCACGATGTCCGGATAAGACTACATGACCTGTCTCCCCAGGGTTTACAGTACCATAACCGATATAATGTCCTACCCCTTTTTTTAATGATGCATCATCTGTTCCTTGAACAATTGGGAGAATTGCTCCCATGCGGGGAATGATAAGCTCTCCGATTTGCCCGCTTACTTTTAGTTTTGTATTTGTGCTGGCTATCCCTTCTGATAATGTCTTTTGTGTGTGTCGATCATCCCAGTTTGCTGCCACTTTTTTGGATGCGATCGGATCATAAACTACTCTTCGCAGCTGATCCCACCACTGGTAACCATTGAACACCATTATAAATACTCCTACGATGATAATGATCCAAGCCAGCTTCCGTATCAAAAGAAACACTCCTTTAGATGTTGAAAAACCCCGAATATTATACCTTAACTAATTAGATTTGTCAGTTTTTATAATAAAACCTTCATTGCTACATAATAGACACAATTGGTAGTGAGTTTTAGAGGATGAAAAAACTATGTTATCCGTATATTATTTATGGGTATAAAACCAAGTTACTCGGATTGTTTTCTCCATATTCGATATGTTTGACGAAAATGTGATAAGATACCTAGTAACTCTAGTTGTCATCATATTAGCATATTCTCACATGTAGATCGAAAAGTATATTTGAAGATGTGGCTGAATGGAGCGGAATTGGATGAGTATTGGCGTAAAGATCGAGGAATTACAAGCGGAATTTAATTTAGAACTAATTGGTGAAGGCGTTTCGTTAGAACGAATGATTCAAACGAGTGATTTATACCGCCCTGGCTTGGAATTGGCCGGATTTTTTACCTACTATCCAGTCGATAGGTTGCAACTTTTAGGAAAGACCGAACTGTCTTTTGTAGAAAGTTTATCAGCTGATGTCCGTGAAGAAAGAATGAAAAAGATATGTCATCCTGAAGTACCAGCAATATGTATCACACGGAATTTCCGTGCTCCTGCAGATTTGTTAGAAGCTGCAAATGAAGTAGGAGTACCAGTATTACGAACCACATTGCCCACAACCAAGTTCGCCGGAAAGGTAACCGACTATTTAGAAAATCGACTTGCACCTGTATCTACATTACATGGTGTATTAGTTGACGTGTATGGAATAGGTGTCTTGATTACAGGTGAAAGCGGTATTGGCAAGAGTGAAGCGGCTTTAGAACTAATCAAGCGCGGGCATATGCTTGTTGCAGATGATGCTGTTGAGATAACCCAAGTTACAGAAGGAGAACTATCGGGGACTGCTCCACCAATCATCAAACATTTATTAGAAATTCGCGGTTTGGGGATTATGGATGTGATGATATTATTTGGTGCTGGTGCAGTGCGTAATAAAAAGAATATCTCATTGGTAGCTCGATTAGAAACATGGCGCGAAAATTATCCATATGATCGATTGGGATTGTCAGAAGAGACGATTCGGATAATGGATACGGAGTTGCCAAAATTGACAATACCTGTTCGTCCAGGTCGAAATGTAGCTGTCTTGATTGAGGTTGCTGCAATGAATTATCGTTCTAAAATACTCGGGTATCATGCAGCAGAACAGTTTGTAACACGTTTGGAAAATTCATTAGAAGAGAAGTAATAATGTTGAAGGTGCTACAGAAACCAAATAGTACGACCAGCACGGCTGATTTTTGGTTCTAGCCAGTTGGGATAGTAAACAAATTGAATGGGGTTGTGGTAGAGACATCCTGGTGTGTGACAAGTTCCATAACCATTTTTTTCTAAAACACTTGTCTTTTGCCCACATTCCAAGCAATCATATCCTTTTGTTTCCATACTATTTATATTTGTATAGGTTTCTACATTTAACACGATAATCACCCTCCTTTTACATTTTACCCTATAGATGTTATATGAAATTTGTCTATATTGATAAATAATATTATTTTTAAGTAAGATCGGAATACTCGGGTTTTTTATCGGCTCGTTTTCTTTTATTTTGTTTTTCTTGTACAATGATTTTGTGGAGTAAAGTGTTGAAAGGATGGAATATATGCTTGTGATTGATCCTGTAGCATTTGCGCTAGGGCCATTCCAAATTCATTGGTATGGAATAATTATGGGAACAGCGGCTATGCTCGGTCTGTATCTTGCCGTTTTGGAAGGAAAAAGGCAAGGTATAGATACAGATAAGCTTTTAGATATGATGATTTGGGTGCTGCCTTCTGCTATTATCGGGGCAAGATTGTACTATGTACTATTTGAATGGGAGTATTATGCTACACATCCAGAGGATATTATTGCGGTTTGGAAAGGTGGACTTGCGATACATGGTGGATTGATAGCTGCTTTTTCGGTCGGTTATCTTTACATACGCAAACATAAACTATCTTTCTTACAGCTGGCAGATATCGTTGCCCCAAGTATTTTATTGGCTCAAGCGATTGGACGCTGGGGGAATTTTATTAACCAAGAAGCTCACGGCGGTCCAGTAAGTGCCCAATTTTTACACACCCTTCATTTGCCAAATTGGATCATACAACAAATGACAATTGGCGGAGTTACTTATCATCCGACGTTTTTGTATGAATCGCTTTGGAATTTGATTGGCTTTGGTGTTCTCTTATTTTTACGCTATGTAATGGTACCAAAACGCGGGGAGATTTTGTTCAGTTATATGATCTGGTATTCATTGGGACGCTTCTTTATTGAAGGCCTGCGAACAGACAGTTTAGCGTTTAATGGTCCTGACTGGTTAGCATCTGTACTTCATTTTTTCTGGTCTCCGATGGGGCTTCTTTTCCAGGCAGGGCAGTTGACAGGCGGGAATATACGCATAGCCCAGCTCGTAAGTATGTTAACTGTTTTTGTTGCAGTAGGAATCATCGTTTACAGACGTACCAGAAAAACAGAGGCAACAAACACCAAACAAGTAAAAGCTGTGTCAACTGAGGTGAAGACCAATAACTAGAAAGATAACTCGCACCTCGGTCAAAGGGAACAATTCCCTTTGGCAGATGTATCATACGATTTCTTTTTGGAAGGTATTGCGGAACACTCTTGTATGCTGGGGAGTCCGATATCTTCCCTTTTTTCGGTTGAAAAATAGCTTTTATCGCAGTTGTTTAGGGATGAAGATCGGAAAACATACAGCGATTGCCTTTTTTGTGATGATGGATCTGCTTTATCCAGAGAAAATAAGTATCGGAAAAAATACGATAATCGGATATAATACAACGATTTTGACCCATGAATACTTAATAAATGAATACCGTATTGGGGAAGTGATCATAGGTGATAATGTGATGATCGGAGCAAACACAACGATCCTTCCAGGGGTTGAGATCGGAGATGGGGCAATTATTGGAGCAGGTACCGTTGTGTCCAAGAATGTAGCACCTTATACTTTTGTAGCAGGAAATCCTATGAGGGTGATTAGATAGAAAAATTATGTGATAAAATAGAGAGGAGTAGCATCCGCTGCTTAGCCATCTATATGGAGGTTCTCATGGGTCGAAAGGAAGCGGCAGCCGAGGTTGTCAAGGCCCTGCGTGATGCTGACCCGCGACATCTGTCGCCAGAGGATCAAGCACGTCAGGCAAGGGTTAATGCTGGTACCGAGTCAGAGGAGACGGCCATCGCATACTATGACGATGGTCAGTCGCAAGAAAATCTGGAGCGTCTGGCCGAAAACTACGGACGAATGAAGCCATCCTGAGAACAAAGGCCCTGCTAGAGAAGATTCTAGCAGGGCCGGGGAAAATAACATTTGAAAATATAGAATAGGCGCATTCAATGGGATGCGTCTTATTCTCTTACCTGTCCATCCCCATGAATCAAATATTTATAACTGGTCAATTCTTTTAACCCCATCGGCCCTCTCGCATGTAGCTTCTGTGTGGAAATGCCAATTTCGGCTCCAAAACCAAATTCAAATCCATCGGTGAAGCGAGTGGAGGCATTGTGGTACACTGCTGCTGCATCTACGCTTGTGAGGAATTGGTTTGCAGTCTCTTTATTTTCGGTAACAATCGCTTCTGAATGATTGGTACCAAAGCGGTCGATGTGAGATATCGCATCTGTTGTATCTTTAACCACTTTGATCGCTAAAATAAGATCGAGGAATTCGGTATCAAAGTCAGCTTCTGTCGCCGCTTCGACTGCTTGATCGGAAAGTATAGCAAGTGTCTGTTCACAGCCGCGAATCGTAACGCCTTTTTCTTTTAGTATCGGCACGAGTGCAGGTAAAAAAGCAGCTGCGATTTGTTCATGCACAAGTAAAGATTCAATCGCGTTGCAGACAGAAGGACGTTGAACTTTTGCATTGACAGTAATATCTAATGCCATATGCAGATTGGCCTCTTTATCTACGTAGACATGACAGTTCCCTACACCAGTTTCGATCACTGGAACGAGGGAATGTTCCAAAACATATTGAATAAGTCCCGCACCACCACGAGGGATGATTAAGTCAACCTTTCCTTTGCTGCGAATCAATTGCTCGATGGTTTGTCTTTCGGTTTGCTGGATGATTTGAATCGCGTCTTCGGGAAGTGATGTCTCTTTCAGCCCATCTCGAAGTGCATTTACTAAGGCAATGTTGGTGTTAATCGCTTCCTTTCCGCCGCGTAATATAACGGCATTTCCGGTTTTTAGCGTCAAACCAGCTGCATCTACGGTCACATTTGGCCTTGATTCATAAATAATCCCAATAACACCAAAGGGAACACGAACTTGTTCGATCGTGAGTCCGTTTGGCCGCTCGATGGTTTGGATGGTTTGACCCACAGGGTCATCTAACTCTGCGATTTGTTCAAGGCCTGTAATCATGTCTTGTATACGAGTCTCATCTAAACGTAAACGATCCAATTTAGCTTCAGTTAAGCCCTGTTTTCTACTGGCATCTAAATCTTTTTCATTTTCATTTAAAATAGTTTCTCGTTGTTGCCAAAGTACTTGGCCGATATGGCGGATAGCCTTATTTTTTTCCTCACTACTTAGGCTGACAAGTTTACGTGATGCTGCTTTTGCTTGTGTTGTTAGCTTTTCGAGCAAAGGGGAACACTCCTTTTGGATGATAATAAGACAAGTTGATCCCGATGGATCACTTCTGGAAGAAGAGGCAGAGGCTCACCTTCATGGCGTTTGCTGATGAGCTGGTCTATATCGCGACTTGACAGATGAACAATACCTTTGCCAATAGTTTTTTCTTGGTGACAAATTTCCACTACAGAACCTTCTACAAAATCACCTGTTGTTGAAAGAATGCCTGCAAGTAATAAACTAGAATTTCCTTTTGTTAAAGCTACATATGCACCAGTATCCACGATTACACTTCCTTCCGCTCTTGTACCATAGGCAATCCATGGTTTTTTCTTTTTTAACGGAGTATCAGCAATGAAGTGTGTTCCAATTGTGTCACCAGCGATGATGTGTTGTAAAACATGAGGTCTTTTACTATTTGCAATTCGTACATTTACACCAGATTGAGTAGCAATCTGTGCGGCTTGCAGTTTGGTTTTCATTCCGCCTGTACCGACTGAACTGCCATTTCCTCCAGCAATCTGCCAAAGTTCAGGCGTGATCGCTTCGATCTGATGGAGCAGTTTGGCATTTTTGTCTATTCGGGGATTTGCAGTGTACAGACCATCGATATCCGATAACATGATATAGAGGTCGGCCGCTGCAACTAAGGAAACCAATGCGCCAAGAGTGTCGTTATCTCCAAAGCGAATTTCTTCTACTGTTACTGTGTCATTTTCATTAATAATAGGGATAATGCCGTGATGCAAAAGAGGTTCTATCGTATTGCGAATATGAATAAAACGTTTTCGATCTTCGATGTCAGACCGAGTCAGTAATAATTGAGCTACAGGAATATGATAGTGTGCAAAACTTTCTTGATACTGTTGAATTAAAACAGATTGCCCAACTGCTGCTGCCGCTTGTTTTTCAGGCATAGTCATTGTTGTTCGATTCCAACTCAAAGCTCCAACACCGGCAGCAACAGCGCCTGAAGTGACGAGGATCAATTGGAGCTTTTGTCGGTGTAGGTATACCAGTTGCGAAACCAATTGATTCACTTTAGATCGACTCAAGGAACCCAATTCATCAACCAAGCTGCTAGAACCTACTTTTACGACAATCCTTTTCAACTGGAAATCCCTCCTTTTTTGAAGTAGTTTTATAAAAATAAAAAAGCCATTCATCCCAGAGAAGGACGAATGGCTTCGTGGTACCACCTTCATTGATTTTATATGAGGACATATAAAACCCACTCTATTAGATCATATCGGTTCTCACCGACCCGCTTTTCACGAGTAGCTCTGGAGGCGGGATCTGTCTCCAGGATGATAGGATTTTCCAGCCGAGAATCCTACTCTCTAAACATCCCAATTAAGACATGCTTCACTCCATCATTGCTTGCTGAAGTATAACTGTTCCATTACGATACCGAATTTACAAGTCAGTTGTCAACTAGTTTTCGAACCAACGATTTCACTTAAGGAATGAACCCCTTTTTCTTCTAAGATCGCGAGTAATTCTGTATTGATTTTACGGGCTATTCCCGGACCTTCATAAATCATTCCCGTGTACACTTGAATCAAATCTGCTCCTGCACATATCTTTTCATATGCATCTGCTCCTGAGAATATACCGCCTACTCCAATAATTGGAGTTTTACCTTCGGTAATATGATAAATATGACGAACAAATTCTGTTGATTTCTGGGTGAGTGGTCGACCGCTTAAGCCTCCACTTTCTTGGGTAAAAGGAGAAGAATGCAAGTTTTCCCGGGAAATAGTGGTATTGGTAGCAATGATACCATCGATTCCAGACTTTATAGCCGTTTGGATGATATCCTTCATCTGCTCCAGATTGAGATCTGGTGCGATTTTTAAAAGAACAGGGCGATAAGAGCTTGTCTCTTTTAGTAACTCATCTCGTGTAGATAGTACGGAAGTGAGTAATTTTTGGAGTGCATCCACGTGTTGAAGATCACGAAGGCCTTCTGTATTGGGAGAACTGACATTAAGAACGAAGTAGTCTGCATAATCATAGAGACTCATCAGTCCGCTTCGATAATCACTGCTTGCTTGGTCATTGGGGGTATCTTTGTTTTTACCCAAGTTGATCCCGATTGGGATATTTGGTTTGGGGAGGGTTTGAAACGTGTTTTTGGCATCTTCTACCCCATGATTGTTAAAGCCCATGCGATTGATAATCGCTTCATCTTCTACCAAACGGAAGAGTCTTGGTTTTGGATTTCCAACCTGGGGCCTCGGGGTCAATGTTCCCACTTCGACAAAGCCAAACCCAAAAGCAGCTAGCCCATTATAAACATTGGCATGTTTATCAAATCCAGCCGCTAAGCCTACAGGATTAGGGAAAGATAGGCCACATACTGTACTTTCTAAACGTTTATCTATTATGGTAAATCTTTTTTGAATAAATGTGCTGATTTTAGGTGTGCTTTGCATCACTTGCAAAGCCCGAATCGTCATTGTATGAGCTTGTTCCGCATTCATCCGAAAAAGGAATTTACGAAGCGATTTATATACCATTGGTAGCGTCCTTTCTACAAAACATATCTAAAGTAGCATACCATAGAATACTGAGAAATAAGAGGATACTTTGTGTTGAAAATTGTATGTGGTCTATTTTGGATTTTCAGATAATTTATTTTTCCATCAAGAATGGAGGTTCAAGAACATTTAAGTTGCAGCTATCCTCGTACCAAAAAGGACACTCATGGTAATCGTATTTAAATAGAAAAGTATATTAATTAGCATGTCTAATTTTACACATTGTTTTGAAACAATGCAGACAAAAATGAGCATTTATTTTGATTGAAAAGAATTTTAAAATATAACTATATTCAGTGAAAGGGTGAAAACCTATGAAAAATTGGAAAAATACTGCAATTGCTTTTAGCTTAGCAACTGGACTGTTAATAACTGGTGTTGCAACCACTACGATAAATATTACTTATGCTGCTCCAAAAACAGTAGAATATCATCAACATACCCATCATCATGATTTCCACCAACAAACCATTAGAGAAATTAAGAGTAATGCAGCAGCTGGTAAAACAATAAATAGCGGACACTTCTCACTTGGTTCCAAAACGAAAGATATCGTAAGAAAATGGGGAAAACCAGATAAGGGATCAGATGCCGTTCACCTTTACTATAATAAACATCAAATCAGTTTCTTTGCTGAGAAAAATCATGTATATCAAATCAATTCTTTTGATAAAAAGTATCATGGTATTACTTACAAGGAAGTAAAACGGGAATTAGGAAAACCTGTTAGAGAAATAAGAGGCGATGATGGGGTTTATTTAACCTATAAAGCTGGAAAACATACATTACAAATTGACTTTTACTATAACAAAGCAGGGAATGCTCCTGATACAATCAAAGAAGTACACGTTTTTTAATTAGATCCATCTAAGATAGATTCATCAGCAGAAAGCAATTCTATTAATTTGGAATTGCTTTAAGAATAATATCGAATTTGTTTCCTGCGACGAAGGTGGCAATGGACGAATCAACAAAGGGCAGAAATCTTGCTATACTGGACAAGTTTATCAAAGCTCACAAAAAGGTGTAAAACCGAAAGCGGAGGTGATCATGTTCAAAGAAAGCCCTGCTTCTGCTGAGTATAATGTTGGGGAAATATATTAAGTGAAATAGGATGTTTAAAAGGATAATCCCTCTGCTCTCTGATAATGGAGAGACAGGGGTTTTTTAATTGAGAACGTTTATAGTTCCTAATAGGGGTGCAATTGTCATTCTAAGAAATGAAAGGTTTGCAGTTTAACTTTTAAACTGAAATGTTATTTAATGGGGTTTTGTGGAGATCTCCCGATCCCATACTTAAAAAATAAAAACCGCCAAATGGCAGTCAGTTGTAAACATTAAAGATAACCATGTATGAATATTCATCTCTTTGTACGACTTGGTGTATTTCTGCAAATTTGTTTTCTATTAGCTTTTTTTCCAATAATTTAGATAATACTTTATCAAAATGAACCCCACCAAATATTTCTATTTGTTGGGACTTTTTATAGTTTGTAATGTCCATCCATTCACCCCTAATCTTTTTGGCATGAATTCTCCCTTTTCATAGACAATCAAATCGGATAGAGGAGTGTTCAGATTGATTCTATCTCCTTCCTTAACTCCATTTCTGCTTTTTCTAATCCCGCTAAATCACCGTATTCCACCTTGTATATTGGAAGATCCTTATGCAAACGTAAGCTCATATCCATTTGCTGCTGTTTGGGGTACGTATTCCAAATCCATTGGACGTTTTCAATCAAGTTATCGATATGACCGGAAAAGTGTAGACCACAGTAATGATGAAGCATGGAGTTTTTCTTCGCTTCTTTCGATTTTACAAAACGAAGTAGAAGATAAAATGCGACTGCTTTTGGAGGGAAGCCAAGGGTAAGTCCTAACAAGTGATGAAATTCAGGGGAGTTTGACCGATAAATGTTTTTTGATTGTTCCAAAAATTTTTCTCGTAATGCTTCAGTTTGGAAAAACAAACGATATCCCTCATTATCTCCACGAAATTTGTTCATTTCAAGAGATGGGTAGGATTGATAATGATTATACAGGAGGTCTTCGTTCCATGCATAAATGGCAGGTTTTATTCCCAATAAAAAGCCTTCTTCAAAAGTTAGACCAAAATCAGGATAATCAGTCAATGTGATGTTCCTTTCTTGGAAAACTATTGCCCTTTCTCTTTTCCCCTGCCTCTCTACTACTAATCCTATAAAATTCAAGCAAAAGAATAAAAGTCTTTCAGATATGGTTACAAATAATGATTTATTAAAAATATGCCATTCCAGCACATAAGAGTCAAATTTGGAAAATAAGTACATAGGATGAAATACCCTCTAGTTCTACTATAAATGGTTCCCCTGCGCTGAAGCAGCACAGGGGAGGCCCACATCCGGTATGCAGTTATGAAGGAGTCACGCAGCAGCCGAATCCGTCAGGCAATGCATGATCTTGGCCCACTGCTTGTTGACTCGATCGAGGTGCCTCTTCGCCTTACCGAGATGACGGTCGTCGATCCACCGTCCCGTCGTGGTCTCCTCGGTCAAGTCAGACCAGAGGTTGAACTGACCCACACCTTCACACTCGAGGGTGATTCCGTAGTACCAGACTCCATCTTCGACGCGGGTCAGCAGGATCTCGGTTCCATCTTCCTTGCACAGGATACCGCGGAACTGGGGCCTAGACTGGGTCTCCAGCACCAGTACCGTGATTCGACCGACACCCTTGCGCTCCCAGACACTATCTTCCCTCTCGATGTACGGAGTCCAAGTGGTGGGGAGGGGGATCACGTCGATCTTCCCAGACTTGCAGTACGAGGGGGTCAGGCCATGAATCCCTTGAATCACGCCGGGATTTTCCATCGAGTACAACTGGGACTCCAGGCGGTTTGCGGCTGCGAACTTCCCGTACTCGTACTCGTCATCCTCCCCGTCTTTCGGAGTACGCACTTGCACCGCTTCCGAATACGTCCTGGTGTCCAGCGGTCGCTCGGTCCCGTCTTCCCACCAGGCCTCGCTCAGCGTGAGTCGGTCGCCGATGATGCTGAACTCGCCGCTGTAGAGAGGAAAGCCGTCATTCGGCATGCCCCTCACTTCGTCACCGTCGAAGACACGGTAGAAGCTCCAGTACTTGTGCTCCGACGATCCGGGAACGTAGACCTGGTTGCTGAGGGGATTGGAGAGGTACTCCGCGAACTCCTCGTCATCCATATTCGCTGGGTTGACCAGATGGCGGGTGGTAGCCTGAGTTGCCTCCCAGTAATTCCAAGTGCTCACCAGCAGAGGGGTAAACACGACCCCGTCTTCGACCTCGACTCGCTCATACACCCCGCCGTTGTGGGGGTTGACGATGAGGACATCCTCACCGTTCTCGTCGCTGAGGAAGATGCGGAAGCCCTTGAGAGACATCGACTGCATGGTTTGCCTTCACTTTCGCTTGGATGTGGACTTTTGCTTGCTTACCCTTATTGTAAATCAATATTTTATTTGTGAACATAGAATATGAGGAAGAGGACACGATATTTTTCCTAACTAATAATAATTGCCTAAACAGATGGAAGTGGGAATTCGTTGTTCTTTTTTTGTTATATTTCTTTAGTTCTTTTCTATCGTTTTCTTTGTGTTAGAAATATCTTTCTTGGTCAACAAAATGTCTGATATAATACATACTAGTTCCAATCGTATGCAGGAGGATGTCCTACACAGGACATTCGGAAAGGTATGGAATGAGTGATCTGTTCCATGACGAGGTTGCCTTTGCGAGAATGGCAGGATGCCTTGGCGCGGACGTCGTTCTACTAGCTTTTCTTTCACCCAAGAGTTTGGCCTCGGGACATGGCTCGGTTACCCATGTGACGAAGCTGTTTCACATGGGAAAAACCCTGCCGAGCAGCTGGTCGAATCTGCCTGAGGGAACGCTGTTCTTCGAAGACGATTACGAATTCGGGGAATGGCCGAAGGTCGAGAACCGGATGGCCGAAGGCTGGAGTGGACCCACCGTCAAGCTGACCGACCTGACAGAGGGGCAAGTTGCTTGGGTGCAAATTGACTCCCAGCTCTGGGTCTTCCAGAAGGCGGGGGACTTCTTCCACTGGTACCACTTGCTCAAGTAGCAGTAACCCATAGGAGGAAAAGGGCACACCCTCCCGCGTAAACACGCCCCCATACAGGAATCATCCTTGTCAAGGATCGATACTTGTGTGGGGGCGGCGCATTTCAAGTCAAAGTTATAGAAAGAAGTTAGAAAGAATTAGTCATTAGAATGATTTCGGTGATTTACAGGAATGGCGAAAATATCATAGCTCACGCCTTTTACCTGAACCGTATGATCATCATTTTGTGTTTTACAAGCATGTAGCAGTTCAATGGTAACAGAGCCATTTTCTGTTTCTAATGTCACATAGGTTATATTGGTTGTCTCCATCATCGGTTGATCTCCCCTTCACACCTATCAGCCAGCAGTTGTTCGATATACTGTTCGATCTGATGGATTTTCTCAAGATCAAAAGTCGCGATATCACAAATCATCGAAGTATGAAGCTTTCTTACGTCACGGATGTCACTTGAGTGGATAAACGTACATAATTCCTCTATTTGCTGAGCAGTGAGCTGGATAGGCTCTCTACTTTGGGTGGCGATAGGCTCTCCATTTTGATAGAGGAAGTAGATTGCCTCGATCAGTGCAAGACGAGAAGTCGCTAAGCGTAAATGATACGGATAACATAATCCTCTTGCTCACAACAATAGACCAAGTATCTAGCCAACTCTTTCCCGATCTGTTTCATGTGTGCCAGTGTCATTTATACCCCTCCCAGCGAAGATAAACTCGACTTGATCTCTTTCAGGGGAAAATATATATTTAGCAGATTCATAAAAAGTGTAGCGGTCATCCATGCGAATATAATGAATGAAATCTCGAACTACCTTACTATCTCCTTCGATTTTTAGTCGTAAATCCATAGCTATCTCCTCTTCCTGCTGGTAAATCTATCTTTACTTGGCTTTATTTTAATCGGGTAAACCTATTTTTACTAATCCGAAATATCAGAACAATATACAGTTGACTTCCTAGTTTTCGGAATGTTATACCTATAATTAGGAAAATAAACAGTAGATGGGGATGTATCTACCGTAGGAGAGATGGAAGTTGCTTGATCTTGTTCAAATTGGTGGCATTTTACGTGCAGAACGGAAAAAACTTAAAAAAAGTATTGAAAAGCTGTCCGAAGAAATTGCCCTTGGTGGTACGACGATTAGCTTGATTGAGCGTGGAATGCCAACAGTTAGCTTGGAAAAGTATCAGTACTATGCTGAGAAGTTAGGCAAAGGAATATTATTTGGGATGGCAAGTGAAGCGGATAAGAAAATTATTGATTTAAAAGAGAAGCTAGAAGATATCGAGGAAATCTTGATTCCAAATCCTAAAAAAGCTTTTGAGGACTTAAAAAAATTAAATCAAGAAGAACAAATCGAGAGTATTCCAATATTACAGCCATTTGTTTCATTTTTAAAGGCGAAGTATTACTATGCTAACAAAGACTGGAAAATGGCACAAGATTGCTATTTGCAATCAATTCAAATCTCTGAAATGCAACCGGAATTAGCAGTTGATAACCTAATACCAAGGTGTTATTTGAATTTGGGCATTGTTTATTATCAACAAGACCAGTTTCATCAAGCTTTGAATTCAACAGTCAAAGGATTGGATTTTTACCATGATCAAGAAGACCAAAATTTTCATTTTGGGTTACTTTTGCTTAACAAAAGTATTTATTTAGAACGATTAAACTTACTAGAAAAATCTCTGCTTTGCATCGAAGAATTGGAAAAACATATTAGAGCGAGTCTTTCACTTGAACAGGAATTCCGTACTTCGGTAATTATTCGTATGTATATCATGTATGCAAGTGTTCTAAATAAACTTCATATGAATGAACGCGCACTCGAGTATGCTAAAAAAGGGGTACGATTAGCAAAGACGAATAATGACTTTGAGTATTTATTTAGACTGTGGGCACAAATGAGCATTATTTATGAGAGTTTAAATGATATTCCAAATGCAGAAAGGTATTTTCTAAAAGCAATGGATTTAGAAAATACCCTCCAAGGGAAAGAAGAACTTTTTCCATTTGCGTATGTCCACTTTGCCAAGCTACTCATAGGAAAACACCAATGGAAAAAAGCAAAACAACTTGTCGAGCGCTCAATACAAATCTGTCGAAAGATTAGAGATAATTGGATACTAGCACAATCTTTGTTAGTCTTAGGGGAGTGGTATATTCAACAGAGTCACCATAATCAAGCTGTTTCCCTTTGTATTGAAGCAGAACAAATATCAAGGGAATATATGTTTGAAGAGTTAACGAACAAAAGTATGTCAAGCTTATGTACTTGCTATGATGCTTTACAAGATAATACGAACTTCTTAAAATATGCAACAAAGTTATATCGTTCAGAGAGAGGAGTTAGCTAATTATGTATGGTGGTGGGGCTGCTGATCCTGCGGGAGACCATTGGCATACCATTTTATCCAATAGTCAGAAATATAAGGATAGAAAGTAGTTTATGGTATCCGATGTACTTTTATAATGGAAAAACCCTGCACTCATTTGGTATAGAGCAGGGTTTTTGATCTACTACCAAAACCATCAATTTCCCTTTACCTTAATGTTCTCCTATAGTAGTATGAAACAGACGTAATTGATGAAATATTAGATATATTCCATTTGCACCATCATCCATAATAAAAATCACCTACTTATAAGTAAAAGAGGTGAAGGATGATGAATGATTTTGTAAGTTTGTTCTGGGGCAGTAATGATGATCAAAAAGAAGATGAAAAAGCAGAGAAAAAATCATTTACGCAAGTCTGTCCGAAATGTGCGACAAGGGGACGGTTCTCATGTCGCATTCCAATCTGATAATAACCTGAAAATGTTGAAATTAAATAGTTTTACTTAAACATGTATGGAATAAGATAGATTAATTATCTCATTCTTTTTCTTTTGATATGGTTTTACCATTTTATGAATCATTATTTGATTTCCATAAGAGGGATATGCGACGCAAGAACCGTCCCCTTGTCGCAACACAAATTGTTGTTCATTATCGGGATTTTGATGAATTACAGTATGGAGTAGAGCAGTGTGCCCAGTTTCTTCATTTCAAGCCAGTGTATACATAATAGAGTTCGTTTTGCTAGAACAAGGAAATCATGGGACAAATTGTACAAATCAAAAGAGTCATCCAATAGGTGACTCTCATCTATATGTTGTCCTTATATATCGGGAGCCTGGACATAGACTAACGCTTGTCCAGACTCAACAGAAATGGGAGGGAAATGATGTGTCGCCCGCTGGTGGTCAGCGAACCAGCCATGCCCTCAGCGCAAGGGGAGTACCAGGCTGCATTTTCTTCGTAACCGCTGCGCGCTCTCCGGTAACAGCAGCATTTTCCGAGGCAATAGCAGCCTTTTCCGCGGCGATGTCCTCGAAGAAAACGTCCCACTCCGAGGCGATAGCAGCCTTTTCCGAGGCAATAGCAGCCTTTTCCGAGGCAATAGCAGCCTTTTCCGCGGCGATGTCCTCGAAGAAAACGTCCCACTCCGAGGCAATAGCAGCCTTTTCCGCTGCAATTTTGGGGTCGAACACGATTATCTCAACCTCCAGAAAATATTTCGGTTTATTTGATTATACTATTCTGACAAAGGAATGAATAGTATAATTTTGATGTCTTCTATCTATCAGCAACGACTTTCGAACTAAGATAAGAGAGGTTCACTATGCGACAAGGGGACGGTTCTCTTGTCGCATAATCGTTTATATGAAAAGTAATGCTAGTTAAATCTTTAGAAGATACTAGGAATATCAGATATGGAAAGAATAGATTGGGGAATTTGTACGACAATAAGAAAGATAAGTGTAGATGAAATGTTTATTTTTCAGAATGGTGAAAGAAAAATAAACATTCTTTCTTGCCCTGCCAATTCTATGGATAAGTAAGGATTTTTTTAGGGCACAGTGCGACAAGAGAACCGTCCCCAATGTCGCATAAGGTGAATACTCATTTGGTAGAGATGTTGGGAACATCCATTTCCTTTGATTTATTGAAGATATAATGATAATAGCTGGCTCGCCTCCCCTCTATTGCGAGGGGAGGCGAGGTGATGTCCTTATGAATCACCTTCGGTAACGCCAGCTTCCATTTCGGATGCCCTTACGGCGTCATCGATTGCAGGTTTAAGGACTTCTAGCGGGACGATCACAACAGCAGCGTCAGGGCCGATATAGTCTCCGTTCAGCTCACGAAGACCTTCGATTTCGTCGATCGACACCCCAGTGCCCATGACCGCTACACAGACGTCGTCAGGCCGTCGTCGTTGTTGCATTGACGATTGCCTTCCGCAATTCGGTGAAGCTCACTCCAGGAAGCCCGAAGACATCAGGGCAGGTCTCCCCGGTTTGGAACCTCCGCTTTCCTCGCTTCTTGCTTGTGGGCGGGTGCCCATACCTCACAAGCGTAATTGTGGGTTTGCCAGGTGGATTCATCCTCTTCTCTTTCTGCTCGAGGGTGGAATCTTGTTGGGAACTAGTCCCGTATGTATTGTATCATATTTCTGATTATTAGGAAATTATTTAAAAACAAATAACTTGTGCAATATGCCAATCGAATTGGTTTTCTTATTAAGTTGAAACGGTCAGTAAGTACAATTATGGTGATTTGATGAAGGTTTAAGTTAGATGATATAAAAGAAAGAGGATTGAAAAATCATTTATGGTTTAAACTATTTTATATATCAAAAAATAATAGAGTATCTGTTAGGAGTATATTATTTTTCAGATATATTCCACTTCGAAATGGCATATTTTTATAGAAATTAAATCTATAAAAATATTAATATAGATATATTATTTTTGAGAAATATATTAAAGGATTGTTAACAAGGAGAGTTATCACTTTAAAATTAGGGGGAATTTAAAAGTGAAATCCATAAAGGTTTATCATTATGATGCGTTTAGCAAGGAACCTGACAAAGGAAATCCAGCAGGTGTTGTTTTTGATGGAGACAGTTTAACCGTTGAGGAAATGCAGGAAATCGCCCTTAAAGTCGGCTTTAATGAGACTGCTTTTCCAATTAAATCGGATAAGGCAGACTTAAGAATCCGTTATTTTACTCCTGGTCACGAAGTAAATTTGTGTGGACACGCAACAATGGCAACGATGTATGCCTTACAACAGAAAGGAATGTCGGCTGGTAAGGCAAATTTTACATTGGAAACAAAAGCAGGTGTTCTACCAATAAAAATCAATTCAAGCAGGGATAATGAAATATATATAACGATGAAACAGGCTTCACCACTGTTTGAGGAATTTAACGGTTCAAAAGAAGAATTAGCTAAATCAATTGGTTTAACAAAAGAGGACATAGATCAAAATTTACCTATCTTATATGGAAGTACAGGTACATGGACTCTCTTGATTCCAATTCATAAACTTGATGCCTTCAAAAAAATGAAGCCTGAAAATAAGTTATTTCCAGCCATTTTAAAAGAAATGCCAAAAGCATCCATTCACCCATTTTGTTTAGAAACCTATGATTTTAATGCCCATATGCATGCTCGACACTTCTCTTCACCTTATTCTGGAACAGTAGAGGATGCAGTAACAGGAACTGCTTCGGGTGTTATGGGAGCATTTTATGCTAAGTATATAGAGACCGATTTTAAAAAGTCTCTAAGCCTTATCGTAGAGCAAGGACAGGAAATGGGGAAAGATGGTCGAGTTATCGTAAATGTCTCTGAGTTTAAAGGGAATTATGACATCGAAATCTCTGGAAATGCAGTGTATGTGAGAGACTTTGAAGTCGTTTTGTAGAATAGGGGGTTATCAAATGGCCTCATCTAAAGTATTGAAATTGTAAATATTTATTGTGTGGATTTTCTTTTTTATCGTGGTATAGTGGATAGTACATAGGGATCTATTTCCTACTACCTCCATTTGGGAGAACAACCATGACCAACACCACCAAACCCTCCAAGCAGACTCAGCCCTCGCGGCAGGAGACTCTCCTCCGTATGGGCAAGATCAAGACCATGCTGGACGCCCGAGCGGCAGTCCGCGGGGGGCGGTGAGGTCTAGCACCAAAGGAGTCCGGCCCGTTGATATCTTCGGATATCGGCGGGCCGGCTGATTTACTTTAAAAAAATATTAGGATTCCCCCTTACTTTTGATAGATTCTAAACGATACGGATGGAAATCTCCAAAATCAATTGGATTAAAAAAGTGAAAAAGACCCATTAGGGTCTTTATGTATGTATGATCGATATGTGATGGAACTTAAAACACTCATTAACTCCGCGTTTTAAACCTTCGAAATCTCGAAAGGGAATAACAATTTGTATAGAGTCTGCGTCTGGCTGTATTAATTTAAACCGAAGCGGGCTGTCATGCTTGTACTGCTCCCACAACCATAACGCGTTTTCCTCTACATCTTCTACATGGCTCATAAATTGAATTCCGCAATATAATATATTCACTTTAACGCTTTGAAAGTAAGAAGATGCTGCGGCAACATCTATTTTCTTTTTAGCTTGGTAATCTGAGAAGAACTTTGTAGCTTTTGGCGGGTAGCCGAGAATATCACCAAATAGGCGTATGTATTCCGGGCTTTTACGCTCTTAACCATAAATGTCAGTTAGAAAGTGTTTTTTTAATATTTCGTCTCGGAAATATAATGTAAATTCCTCGTTGTCATCGTAATATGGATATACGCTAAGTTTGTCCAATTGAACAGCGTCTAACTTCGTGCGATTTTCGTAGCAGGATGGTTTGATACCTTGTAAAAAGCTATTGACAGAGGATAAATACATAGCACCGCTCCCAAACAAAGAATTAGGATGATGATATCATTTCTTGGAAAAAAAGAAGAGAGGCAGAGCTCTCTTCTTTTGCTTACGTCTCTTTCATTTCGCTGAAATCTTTACACCGCACTCTGGGCAATATTTTACGCCATCATGCGTTGTTTGAGTTGTGCCTTCGCAATTACTGTCAAAGGAACAAGACAAAACTTAGCCTCTAACCTATCCCTGCAATTCCCATTTAACCTGTGAAAGAAACCATTTACAAGCTAATTCAATCCGCTTTTTAAGTTCCTTTTCGGAGCTGCCTTCGATCAACATATGTGCAAGACGTGTAAGAACATAGGAATTTTTTGAAAATGTTTGTCCTACTTCACCGTAGGGCTTGTACTCAAATACCCATTCGGGTGGTTCATTGGTTGGTAAAGCAAGAATAGTTCCCTCCTCTAAACCAAAATAAACCCAGGCAGATAATTTGTCAGGGTCATAATTCTCTCCGTCATTTGCAATCTCTGCTGATGCCCCAGCTTGTAATTGTATATGAACTTGGGCCATATCCACATCATAGGAATACTTTACACACTGAGAAATATGAGCTCCAGCTGGTCTGCTTGCTATTTCACACAAAACAATGTCATCATCATCTGTATGAAAAATTTCAGCATGGAAAGCAGTATTTTCAGGTGTATTTAAAGCTTGTATTACATTTTTGCAATACTGTGTTAATCGTTTTCCCAGTGGATTATTAGGGTGAAGTTGACTGCTTCCTGTAACTCCGCTATGATCCAAATTGGCAAAATTGCCACCAACTGCTTCTGTGACACTGATAAATACAACTTCCCCCTGTTTTACAATGCCATCTACTGTATGAAGAGTTCCATTGATAAATTCCTCAGCTTCCAGATTATAAAGATTTGGATTAGTTTGAATAAAGGAATCCAAGTCTTCTTCTGAATGAATAATAGTAGTGCCGATTGACCCAAAACCATCTGTAGGCTTAATAATAAATGGAAATCCATTTTCATTTATAAATCTATGCAAATCTATTACATCGAATATTCTTCTATATTTGGGTACCCTTAATCCATAAGCGGATACTTGCTCTTTCATTATTACTTTGTCTCGATATTGAATTGCACTTTGAGCGTTCTGCCCAGTAATATTTAAATAATCTCTCAATTTAGCTGCCAATAAAATATCCGCTTCAAAGGCTGCTACCACTTTATCAAAGGAAAATTGCCTATCTAATTGAATTGCTCGATGATAGATGAATGGATTATTTATGTAGTCTTCTATTACCTCTACATGAGCAAAAGCATCTTTTGGAAAAGTAGAGGCTGTTTCTTTACTAGTAAAAAGAACCAACGGCTCTCTTAAATCTTTAAAAAGTTTCTCATAAGGTAATCTTTCGTGAGAAGCAAAATTCAAAATCAAAATACTCAATTTCTACACCACCTAAACATTTGATTTTATAAAAGTATGACTATTAAAAAATGAGAAAAGGATCACATAAATTGTAATACATTTAATCATCAGAAAGATCGATTAGGCTAAATCAAATATAAAACTATTTAATTTTAAATATAATAATTCAACATAACTATTTAGTAAACAGAAAGATTATAAAATTACATATTTCTTTACAACAGGAAAGTATGTATAATTTAATATAATAAATAGAAAGAATTGGTCGCTTCTTGTAAAATATAGATTTACATTTGAAAACATTATGAGAAAAATGAAAGGTAGAACCATATGAAAGCAGTAACTACTAGCTATTATAGGAAACTTTTGGGGTTGGCATTATTAATAGGATATTCCATACTAACTTCTATTTCCCAAGTTTACTACGGAATATCTATTCAAAATACCAGTCCAATCCTTTTTGTTTTTATCAGTTTTATGATTACGTTTCTTGTTTTTCATTCACTTGCTTTATTTCGCTCTTCCAAAAAAATAACTAGGATAACAATAGGAAATAAAAAAACTTGGCTAGATATTTTTATTATGAATGCTACCACAGCCGCTATATATATTTTTTTCTATGTAGCACTAAAATATTGCGAACCTGCCATTGTTAGTTCTATCGAATGGGGTATAGGACCGGTGTTTGCTCTACTATTTTTAAAAGTAACAACACCTCATTATCGGATGAGTTCCTTTAAATTAATGGCTAGTACTGGCATTTTATTAGGTAGTGTTTTCCTTGTGTTAGCTTCCTTAAATGGACATTCTGGATTATCAGTAAGCTCTTCTTCTTTTCTTATGCTCGGTTTACTCTTTTCTTTTCTTACTGGAGTGGGGAATGTAATCATAACCTTTTATTCCAAAAAACTAAGTGACAATGGATGGGAGACATCAAAGATATTATCAAATCGACTTTATCTGATTATTCTGATTACTGGGATAATCGTTTGGTCAGATGGGTCATATGCTACTATTCAATGGGAGACCTTTTCATGGATTTTTTTAGTCACTCTAACAGGTACCATTCTACCAATGTATCTACTGCAATTGAGCATAAAATACACCAATCCGTTGATATCACTCATTATTACATCCCTAATACCATGTTTTACCTTCTTTTTTCAAATGTTTGATCCAAGAATTGAATTGTCCTATTTTACCTTATTTGGTATTTTAGGTATTAGTATATTTGGTTTCTTGCTACTTCTAAGTAAAGAAACATAACCAAAAATTTTTGAATAAAAAATCATACTCTTCATGGAAGAATTATGTTTTTTTATGGATTGATGTCGTGTTTTTTATAGGGAGTCCTCTGTTTGTATGTCGCATCTAGTTGTAATTATACTTATCAAAGATCGTGAGACAAGAGAATCGTTTCTAGTACGCACGAAAGCGATAGGATAGATAGAAAAATTGTAAAATCCCGATCTCTCCATTGGAACACAGAGATACGGGATTTTATCCGTTGAATGTATGTAAATGTATATGGATTTAAAATTAGGGTCTCCCTGTATCTTGACTCAGGGAGACTTCCGCAACTCATCTAGGATGTAATGTCATAGGTCTCACTCAGAGATCTGGACACCCTCCTAATGTTTCAGAGATATGGAATGCAGGTCTAGCTTGATCATCTCTTCTCAGACAGACCCGGAACCTCTCAAGGAGGTCCGAGTCTGCCCGTTTACTTCATATGGATGTGCTTACGGCGAGCCGATCAGATGGTCGGCTCGCAGGTGTGGACGTAGTTCCTGAGGAACTTGTCCCACTCAGCGGAGTTGGCGAAGAGCGCCGTGCCTTCGTACGAGAGGGTGACGCCGCGGGTGAGGTTCCACACGCGGGTGGAGGGGTCGTCCTGCTCCTTCCGTGGGGCGAGGACGCCGAAGGTGATCATGAACCCGGCGATGTAGAACGTCCCGGAGTTGAAGTCGTTCGCCAGCTCCCGCAGCTCCTCAATGAAGGTGTCGTAGAGCGAGCGGGATATGACGATCTTGCCCGGGCGGAACGTGGTCCACAGCATGACGCTGTTATCACCTTCCCGCTCTGCCAGCAGGCAGTCATCCCACTGATTTTCACCCTTGACGCATCCAGTGTTGCCGTTCAAGAGATACATCCCTTCTCTTCTCTTACAAGGAAATGTTGTTCGATGATTGGATGATCTTGACGAGTCCAATCACCTTTCAAGGCTAGATCCTACCTTGTTATTGAAATAGTAACATATAAATAACAGTATAAAACATTCGTTCTAAAAATATATGATTTTATTATGAGGGGTGCGAAAGATACCCATATCCTGAGCTAGATAAGCTTCAAGTTTGATAGTGAGATCAGGGAGTTAGCATGAATACTTCATTGAGCATGGGAATTTCCAAATGCTAGAAATAGTTGAGTAGATTCTTAGCTTACTGTTCGTCTCCCATTGGAACAAAACTAATTTTGCTCCTTTCTAAATTTCTAGGTTAGTAGAATGAAAGATGGAATGAGTATCGAAAAAGCCATGTGCATGTAGACGCGTGGTTTAAATTATTGTGTTGAAGCTTCCTTTTTTATTTGTGCAAAATGGGAAACAATTAGGATACATCTTTTTGTAATAATAAGAATAATCCCAGAAAAAAGGAAAGATGCAAAATGGATACTTTCTCAAAATTCCTTGGTGTTTTAGTGGTAACAAGTGCTTTACTGCTTGGGGGTATAACTATTCCTCAAGAAACGAACGCACAACCAAAATGTTTGGTCAAAGGGAGTGCAAACATTAAATCATGGAAATTGTCAAAAAATTACGTCTTTCATGCTCCTAATTCCTTTCAACCAAAACTTGATATAACTCTCTATGGAGATGCCGCAGGCGATTATAATCCTGTTCTAGAAAATTACAAAGGATTTATGGTCGGAGGTGGAAAAGGTGAGAAATACACTAAAGAAAAGAAAACGAAAACCTTGGTTTTGTCCAAAAAAGTGTTAGGTAAAGGCAACTATACCCTATATTACTCAAACGGTGGAAAGAAAACTCTTCATATAACGTCCTTTTGTCTGCATGGTTAATAGAAAGAGCCACTCGATGGGAGTGGCATTTCTAGTAGAAAAGAAAACATTTAACCACTGATCCTTCTTTTTCGGAGACGCGTTGCGCTATTCTGCAATGTGAGCTGATAATCCGGTCTGTCCCACAGCGACATAGTTTCCGAGTACGTGGCGGTCTGGATAATCCCCATCATTTTGACGCCGGAAGGGGATGGGTTCTTCTTCGAAGAGATGCTCAAGACGTGAACGCCAAGCTATCTTCGCTGCTTCCACTTCGGCTGTTGTGATGCGATCGGTTCCGTAGATCGCATGAGTGGACAGCACATCCATGCCAGAGAAGAAGAGTGTGCCGTGAGTGATAGGGAACAGCAGTTGTTCTAGTTGCCCGTTGATGCCTCGCGGCGAATAGTCTATCTTCGGCCCCCAACGGTCACTGACAGTATTGCCCGCTTTCCTTTCAAACCGCCATCGCCGTAACGATAGCGATTACCTTCATCTCTGTAACCATAAGCCAACCCATAAGCAAACACCCGGTCCACCCAGCCCTTGAGGATGGCTGGCATACTAAACCACCAGAGCGGAAAATGGAATATCACGACGTCGGCGGCAAGCAGCTTCTGCTGCTGTCAACATCGAAATGGCAAAAGGGTTGTTGTTTGTTTTTGCCATGATGAACATCATGACAGCGTAAAAGCGAATCCAGATGCCTGTTTGGCTGCATAATGTTGCAGCAAGAATCACCCATACTACTCGATTACGAAATACAGTCGCTAGTTTCTGTTTAGGGAGATTTGTATTGGACATAAACTTCTCCTTGATAGTTATAAAATAATGTCGAGAGAGTTGGTTTTTTTATTCTTTCAGATACGTTTTGACAGACAGAAAAAAATAGCTAAAAATCAATTCGATTATTAATGAGGGGCTAAATAAGATGAAAACCAGACAATTAGGTTATTTACATGAATTTATACAGCCAGCTCGTATTGATTTTCCTAGATGCTTTAGGCAAAATGAAGTGCTAAAAATTGTTTTTTATCGTCAACCTGCTTTTTGATATACTTTTTTACATGCAGGATGATGCTGAAAGTAAAGGACTTGTGATGAGTGATCTGTTCACAATGGAAGACCTCCTCCGTGAAATGGACAAGCTTGGCGGTTTTCAGACGAGCGAATCGGTCAGGAAGCTTTTCAACGAGCCTACAGCCAATGGCTTGTGCTCGGCTTCAGACCTTTCAAACACGTTCAACCAGTCGCGGAACCATCCGAGAAATATTCAGATTCGGGGTATTACTTCAGAAGGAATGCTGTTCTTCGAGTGGGGTTACTCTTTCGGAGGATGCATCAAGCCCAAAGTGCTGAAAGATGGTGAATGGGTTGGATACACTGTCAACCTTAATGACTTGACGGACGGTCAGATCGTATGGGTGGAGAGTGTTTCCGATTTCTGGATCATTCGGAAGGAAGGAACTCGCTACCGCTGGTTCCGATTTTCCAAGAACTAGTTTCCTTTGGATTGAACCTTGACCTTGTCGGATGTCCTCCTAAGGCATCCTCCTGTGTGAAACGCCCTTGTACAGGATCATCCTTCTTAGGATTGATTACTTGTACAGGGGCGACGCAATGATATGAATAAAAATAAGCCTAAATAACAGGATAATCCCGTGTTGTCGACCTAACAATATCGAGAACTCGGGATTTTCCTTTTTTTAATTCCTTTTTTGGAAAGTCACAGGTAATTCTTTTATCGAGTAAACAATAACACTCGGGTTCATGACTGGTTCTTTCTTATCCTTTAGTTTGAGTTGATCCATTCGTTCAAACATCATTTTTAGTGCAATATTTGTTTCCAGTCGTGCTAATGGAGCACCTAGACAAAAATGAATGCCATGTCCAAAAGCGATGTGTTTCAAATTGGTTCGGTTAAGGTTAAATTGATCTGGGTTTGGAAATATGGATTCATCACGGTTTGCTGCTGCGATCCAGACGTTGATGTCGTCGCCTTTTTTGATCTGCTGCCCTCTTAGAACGACATCTTTCGCAGCAACCCTGTTTACATATTGTACAGGTGACCGGTATCTCAACACTTCTTCTAAAGCTTTTGGGATATCTTCTGGGTGAGAGCTTAGATGTTTTTGGACTTCAGGGAATTCTGTAAAGGTCAAGACAGCATTATTGATAAAGTTAGTGGTCGTTTCATTGCCTGCGACCAGCAAAGTGATCAAAAAAGCTAGTAGGTCCTTAGTGGAGAGTTTTTGACCGTCAACCTCTGCTTTGAGCAGATTCGTTACTAAGTCATCTTTGGGGTGTTGTTTGCGTTGTTCGATTAAACTTGAGAAATATTCACTCATTTCCTTTTGACATTGGAGGAACGCCGATCCTCCTTCTTCATCAGTAGGTTGTTTTAATAACATGAGTGACCATTCTTTAAATTTTGGTTGATCCTCATAAGGAACCCCCATCATTTTTGCTATCACTTGAATAGGAAGAGGAATTGCTAAATCACTTATTACATCCATTTCCTCATGGTCAATGATCTTATCGATTAATTCGTTCGTAATTTGTTCAATCCATAGTTTCATTTCATCAACGGCTTGTGGGGTAAAAACCTTTGCTACTAACATGCGGAGTTGGTGATGGAAAGGAGGATCACTGCATTGGATTCCTCTAGTTAATGGATTTTCTTCTACTTGCGGCATAAATTCAGAAGAGAAAGTTTCATGATCGCTCAAGACGGTTTGTACATCATCATAACGAAAGACATGCCAGCCACCTTTTGAACCAAAAAATTGCATGAAATTTTGGTCGTAGATCACTGGATTTTTCTCAGACATTTTTTTATACCAAGGGTGAGGATTAAATATATTACGTTCCATTATACTCCTCCATTAACTATATTTTTATTGAATATAGAATATACTAATATGTTCCATTAATGGACGGAATACCAGAGAAGGAAAAAATGTGATGTTTTCATGTTTTCTGGATGAATGTGAAACGTGATCATAAGATTGTATATAAAAGTGGATGGGTAAACGAGTTCAAAACAATATCGTAGACAAATGTATCAGAATTTCTTTTGAAAATGATCTTGCAATATTTGCTATAATCCTAATAGGAATAATTGTATTTGCAGGAATGGCGCTATTTATAAAGAGATGAAAGGGGAATAATAAAATGGATAAATACACCATAAAGCGAGCTGATTTATCCGATTTAGATTATGTAGCACAGTTATTTGATCAGTATCGGGTATTTTATAATCAAGTATCGGATTTAGCGAGTGGTAGAAAATTCATTCTAGAAAGAATGGAGAACCACCAATCAGTTATTTTTTTAGCATTAGAAGACGAAAGAAGTAAGGTTTATCCATTAGGATTTGTTCAATTGTATCCGTCTTTTTCCTCTGTTTCTATGAAAAAACTCTGGATTCTAAACGACTTATATGTAGCTGTTTCTGCAAGAAAGAGAGGAATCGCAAGAGAATTAATGGCCAGCGCAATCCATTATGCAAATGAAACAGGAGCCAAAGGTTTGATTTTGGAAACTGCTGTTTCGAATCATCAAGCGAAAAGACTTTATGAATCAATTGGGTATAAAAAAAATGTCCACAGTGATCACTATGAATTTATTCTAAAATAAAAAATAATGTTAATTTTAAAAGTATTCGATTTTTTGCGGATGAGTCTATATTCAATCCATTACTTGATCATCATTTCACAATAATGATGTATCTTTTTCTGCATGTTGTAGCCATACTTGGTGTATTATGTTACAATAACTAACAAATACTTTAATGCATTAGCATACTAAAGCGAGTGTGAGAAATGAGTCCAGAAGCATTTGAAAAACCAATTGGGTTTCAAGATGTTCCGCCAAAGCTTGCTAGAAAAAAGCGGGAAATAGAGTCGCGTTTATCTCATGTATTTTCCAGTTGGGGTTATCAAGAAGTGATGACACCGATGTTAGAATATGCGGAAACAGTAGGACGTGCAAGTGCAATTTCGGAAGATAAGATGTTTCGTTTAATTGGCCAAGAACGAGCGATGTTGATCCTACGTCCAGACCAGACTGCCCCTATCGCTCGAATGGTAAATTCCTTACTTCAACATGAATCCCTGCCTTTGCGCTTGTTTTATCATGCAAGTGTATTTCGGACCCAAGAATATGCGGCTGGTCGTCGCGCTGAACTATATCAATCAGGTGTTGAGTTGATAGGGGAACCAGGAGTTAAAGCAGATGCCGAATTAATAGCATTGGCGATAACGGCTTTGCAGGCTTGTCAAACCTCTTCTTTCCGCTTAGTTGCAGGGCATGTAGGGTTACTTGCAGGCTTATTAGAATCTATTTGTTCATCTGAAGAGCAGAGAACACAATTGACAGATTTTCTGATCAACCGTGACTATGTTGGGTTTGAGACGTTATTGCGACAGTTAGAAGATAAAGAAGCTGTAGCTGATATTTTGCAGCTCTGTAGAGGATTGGATCGCAAAGAGTATTTAGAGCCTCTTTTGTCTCATCCTTCTAATCGTGTTGTAAAAGCGACAAAACAGCTTATTCGTATTTGGGATATCTTAGCAGATTATGGCTATGAATCTTATTTGACTGTAGATATACGTTTACTAGGTAATATTGAATACTATACAGGCATGTATTTAGAAGGATTTGCGGATGGAGTTGGCTTTGCTATCTTAAGTGGCGGCCGATATGACCAACTCTATGAACAGTTTGGCAGGTCACTCCCAGCTACTGGTTTTGCCTTTCGGATGAATAACTTGATTGAAACTTGTAACATTGAGTGCTTGGAACCAAAGAAAACGACTCTGTTCTATCCAAAGCTAAAGCGAAAAGCAGCAATAGATAAAGCCAAAGAACTGAGGTCATTAGGATATACGGTGGTACTTCAGATAGATGATACACAGACAGATATTGTATGGAGGGAAGAATAGGTGGAGCTTTTAACGATTGCTATGCCAAAAGGGAGAATTTATGAAGAAGCATTAGCAATACTTGCAGATGCTGGTATTCCTGTGCCTGATGATCTGACAAAAGAAACACGCAAGCTGATCTTGACAGCTCCCGAAGCTCAGCTTGCTTTCTTTTTAGCCAAACCGATGGATGTAGCAACTTATGTGGAGTATGGTGTGGCTGATCTTGGGATTGTCGGCAAAGATGTTTTATTGGAAGAATCGAGAAATGTTTACGAATTACTAGATTTACAGATTAGTCCATGTCGTGTAGCTGTTGCCGGTCTTCCCGATAAAGAGACAGTGAATGGTCGGATTGCTACGAAATATCCGTCCATTGCTGAAAAATATTTTCGCAGCATCGGGGAGCAAGTCGAAGTTGTCAAACTTAACGGTTCTATCGAATTGGCACCATTGATTGGATTGGCAGACCGGATTGTGGACATCGTCTCGACAGGTCAGACCCTTCGGGAAAATGGGCTTGTTGAACTTGAAACTATCACCTCTGTAACCTCTCGACTTATCGCCAATCGCGCAAGTTATCAGTTGAAATACAAACGTGTAAATCGCTTTTATGATCAATTGAAGAAGCATATTGAACGGAGGGGGAAAGGTGATTAAGATTGTTCGGGTGAGTGAATGGCAGCCTAGGGAGAATCTAGTGGAGCAGAAAGGAGATATTCTTTCAAGGGTTCAACATATTATCGACGAAGTTCGGATCAAAAAGGATGCAGCCTTATTTGCTTATACGAAAGAGTTCGATGATGCGAACCTCCAATCTTTGCTCGTAACCGAAGAGGAAAGGCAACTTGCCATGCAGCAGGTGGATGCAGCCTTTTTAGAGGCCCTTCAAACGGCAGCTGGGCGAATTCGTTTGTTTCATGAGAAGGAGAGAGATACTTCTTGGTGGAACATGGAGAAAGATGGTTCTATTTTGGGGCAGCTTGTTCGGCCGATGGATCGAGTAGGGATTTATGTACCTGGGGGAAGGGCAGCATATCCTTCTTCTGTATTAATGAACGCCATTCCTGCTATCGTAGCAGGTGTGGAAGATATCATAATGGTCACACCTCCTGATAAAAACGGGGCAATTCCAGCGACAACTCTTGCGGCAGCACAAGTTGCAGGGATTGAAACAATATACAAAGCAGGCGGAGCACAGGCAATTGCAGCACTTGCATATGGAACAGAGACAATTCCAAAAGTGGATAAAATTGTAGGGCCGGGAAACCAATATGTTGCTACAGCAAAGCAATTGGTATATGGTCAAGTGGATATTGATAGTTTTGCAGGTCCAAGTGAAGTGGTGATAATCGCTGATGAGCAAGCAAATCCAGCATATGTTGCCGCTGATTTGTTAGCACAAGCAGAACACGATCCAGAAGCTGCCGCAATGTTATTTACCCCGTCAAGGGAGCTTGCAAAAAAAGTAGCAGCGGAAGTAACAAAACAGACGGCCAAGTTGGAACGAGTATCCGTTATCGAAGCATCTTTAAAGAAGCATGGCGCGATAGTGCTTACTTCAGATATTAAAGAAGCATTTGCCTTATCTAATCAGGTTGCGCCAGAGCACTTAGAACTGATGTTAACCAACCCATGGGAATATCTCAGCCATGTACAGCATGCAGGTGCAATGTTTTTAGGTTCGATGAGTCCAGAGACAGTAGGAGATTATATAGCTGGGCCTAGCCATGTATTGCCAACTAGTGGCACAGCTCGATTTTCTTCAGCTCTGAGTGTAGATACATTTGTGAAAAAAACGAGTCTTATTTCTTATAGTAAGGAAGCATTGCAAAGAGATAGCAAGCAAGTGATAACTCTAGCGGAACAAGAAGGTTTAGGAGCACATGCGGCTTCGATTCGCATTCGGATGGAGGATGGAAAATGAACAGAAGAGGTCATGTGGATCGATCCACCAAAGAAACACAGATAGATGTAAATCTTTCTTTAGATGGAGAAGGGAAAGCTAATTTACATACAGGTGTGCCTTTTCTAGAACATATGCTGGATTTATTTGCTAAACACGGACAGTTTGATTTAGCTATCCGTGCGATCGGTGATAATCATATCGATGATCATCATACTGTAGAAGATACAGGAATTTGTATCGGCAGGGCAGTCGATCTAGCGTTAGGGGACCGGGTAGGTATTCGAAGATACGGCAATGCTTTTGTTCCGATGGATGAATCTTTAGGACAAGTGATCATTGATCTTTCTGGCAGGTCACATCTTGAATTCCGTGCTGATTTCCCAAGTAATCGAGTTGGGAACTTTGATACCGAGCTCGTGCATGAATTTTTTTGGAAACTAGCATTAGAAAGCAAGATGAATTTGCATGTTATCCTTCATTATGGGCGCAATACGCACCACATGATAGAATCACTCTTTAAGGCGTTGGGACGAGCTTTGCATGAGGCTACGAGGATTGATCCAAGTATCAAAGGTGTTCCTTCCTCTAAGGGGGTATTAGGGTGATAGCTATTATTGATTATGGCATGGGGAATCTATTTAGCCTCAGTCAAGCCTTACAACGATTGGATCATGCATATGTAATCACAGACGATATTGATATCATACAGCAAGCAGATAAGCTGATTCTTCCAGGAGTTGGGGCATTTGGCGATGCAATGGGAGAGTTGAGTAAGCGTAAATTGACAAATGTTATTATGGAAGAAGCCATACGAGGTAAACCCTTGCTGGGTATTTGCTTAGGAATGCAGTTACTCTTTACTAGCAGTGATGAACATGGATATTATAGTGGATTAAATTTATTATCTGGTCATGTAGAAAAAATGAATATGGACTTACCAATTCCACATATGGGTTGGAATTGGTTATCTTTTCGTCATCCTCATCCACTGTTTCGCAGCCTCGAAGAAGGACATGTCTATTTTGTTCACTCCTATCATGTGAAGGCAACAAATCCGGAAGATGTGATTGCGACTACAGACTATAACGAAGATATCACTGCTGTTGTAGCTCGTAAAAATGTTATTGGTATGCAGTTTCATCCTGAAAAAAGCGGTCAACTCGGTATGCAGCTCCTCCATCAATTTGCAGAGGGGAGAATATAGTATGGGATTTACAATTTATCCAGCAATTGATATTCGTGATGGAAAATGTGTACGACTGATTCAAGGAGACTATAATCAAGAGACTATTTTTCATGATTCCCCACTAGAAATGGCTAAAAAATGGGTTTTAGAGGGAGCATCATGGCTTCACTTGGTGGATTTAGATGGAGCGCGTTCAGGCGAATTGACCAACAGTGAAGTGATCGCGTCGATTGCCAAGGAATCTGGTGTATTGGTTCAAGTCGGCGGTGGTGTTCGTAATTTAGAACGTTTGGAATATCTCCTCTCTTTAGGCGTGAAGCGTGTAATTATTGGTTCAGCTGCTATAGATAATCCAACATTTGTAAAAGAAGCACTAGCTAAATATGGAGAGCAGATTGCTATTGGGTTGGATGCTAGGGATGGATATGTTGCCACACATGGATGGCTGAATCAAGGGACAACTACAGCGGTTGAGTTAGCCAAACAGATGTCAGATTATGGAGCTGCTACTTTTATCGTTACGGATATCGCGAAAGATGGATTACTCTCTGGTGTGAATAGTGATATCGCAATACAAATAGCCAAATCATCAGGAGGACAAGTCATCGCATCAGGTGGAGTAGCAACAGCAAAAGATATCGAGCAACTAAAAACATTAGAAGTCCAAGGTATTACAGGAGTTATTGTAGGAAAAGCATTATATACAGGTGCAGTGAAACTCGCTGACGTGCTAGGGGAGGTAAACCGATGATTACCAAACGGATTATTCCTTGTTTGGATGTAAAAGATGGTCGAGTGGTAAAAGGAGTCTCCTTTGTTGGCTTACGAGATGCTGGCGATCCTGTTGAACTGGCATCCCTATATGACCAAACTGGTGCAGACGAACTCGTATTTCTAGATATTTCTGCTTCTCATGAAGGTAGAAAGACGATGATTGATGTGGTGCGTCTTGCAGCAAGTAAATTAACAATCCCTTTTACTGTGGGTGGTGGTATTCGCAGTGTAGAGGATATGACGAAGATACTTAGAGCAGGAGCAGACAAAGTTTCGCTTAACACTGCGGCGGTGTTACAACCAGAGCTCATCCAGGATGGTGCTCGCCGTTTTGGTTCGCAGTGCATTGTCGTTGCGATTGATGCTAGGTTCGTAGAAAATGAACGCACATGGATGGTATATACCCATGGAGGAAGAGAGTTAACAGAATGGACAGTGCTCGATTGGGCTAGACGTGCAGTAGAACTCGGTGCAGGGGAAATCTTATTAACGAGTATGGACCAAGATGGACAGAAAAATGGATTTGATCTGGATTTGGTTGAGGCTGTATCAAGTGCTGTAACTGTACCAGTCATCGCATCAG
Organism: Shimazuella sp. NTD248; assembly: GCF_059510395.1. Lineage (NCBI taxonomy): Bacteria > Bacillati > Bacillota > Bacilli > Caryophanales > Thermoactinomycetaceae > Shimazuella > Shimazuella sp. NTD248. The sequence continues at coordinate 390,515 of NZ_JCAJZT010000004.1, forward strand.
GTGGAGCAGGTGATGCAGAAGACTTCGTGAAGGTATTTACAGAAACGAAAGCATGTGCGGCCCTTGCTGCTTCTATCTTTCATTATGAAGAAGTGAGCATTATGGAAGTGAAATCATTATTACGGGAAAGAGGAGAAGAAGTGCGATGGATATCAACCAGATAAAATGGGATACAGATGGACTTATACCTGTTATTATCCAACACGCAGAAAGCAAACAAGTGCTTACTCTTGCTTATATGAATAGAGAAGCATATCAAAAGACGCTAGAGTTAAGAGAAACGTGGTTATACAGCAGATCACGTCAAGAACTATGGCATAAAGGAGCTACTTCTGGTCATACACAAAAAGTAGTGGATATCTCTTATGATTGTGATCAAGATGCTATTTTATTGAGTGTTATACCAAATGGTCCTGCGTGTCATACTGGTAGTACAAGCTGTTTTGAAGGAGCTGAAGAAGTGCAGACCTCACCAAGTCAAGTATTGTTAGACTTAGAAACATTAATAGCTAATCGCCACGAGAAATTACCTGAAGGTTCCTATACCACTTATCTATTTACAAAAGGCGTAGATAAGATTGGGAAAAAAATAGGCGAAGAATCAGCAGAAGTCATCATTGCAGCAAAAAATGAATCTAAAGAAGAATTGAGATATGAAGCAGCAGATTTGATTTATCATTTGATGGTGCTCTTACAAAATCAAGGAGTCCCTATGAATGAAATCTATGACGAATTAGCTAGCAGATATATTGGCAGAACGAGCAAGTAATAGAGAAACGATCCTTATTCTGTAATAGGGGTCGTTTTTTTGTTGATAGAGGTCAACAGCTTCTTTTGTATGGACCTCAAATGCTTATATTCATTTGTTTATTCTGTTAAGCAAAAGTAGGCTAGATGTCAGTCAATAATAATTTTTTATAGGGCGTTCTATTAAAACGATTGAATAAATATAAATTAAAATGTATAATAATTCATTATAGCGGTATTGTAGGGGTGATGATTGGTGAAAGTAGCTGTTGTAGGTGCTTCGGGGTATGGCGGGGTAGAATTGATTCGTTTATTGGAGCAGCATCCTTATTTTGAAATAGGTGCAGTGTTTTCTTCTTCGCAGCCAGGAGAAAGGTTAAGTTCTGCTTATCCGCATCTGGAATCACCACTTATTTTCGAAGAATTGTGTGTAGACAGCATGTGTGAAGGGATAGAGGTCGTTTTTTTTGCTACTCCACCGGGTGTTAGCAGCAGGTGGATTCCTGAGTTATTAGAGCATGGAATCTGTGCGATAGACCTCTCCGGTGATTTTCGTTTAGCTGATCCGAAGGTATATGAGAGTTGGTACCAAAAACCAGCAGCACCAAGTGATTATCTCAATCAAGCAGTATATGGGCTCAGCGAGTGGTTTCAAGATGACTTGCGACATTCCCCTCTTATATCAAATCCGGGATGTTATCCAACAGCTACTTTGCTGGCATTGGTGCCACTTCTTCAAGCGAAAATAATAGATCCCACCTCCATTATCATCGATGCCAAATCAGGAGTAACTGGAGCTGGACGAAGTGTACATCAAGGAATGTTGTTTAGTGAGATAAATGAAAATGTTCGTCCCTACAAAGTAGATAGGCATCAACATGTACCCGAAATTGAACAATATGCCAGTCTTTTTGCGGAAACAGACGTAGCAGTAAGTTTTGTTCCTCAGCAAGTACCGATGAGTAGAGGAATCCTAGTCAGTATTTATGCTGCTAATATGAATAAATATACAAATAAAGACTTGTATAACCTTTACCACTCTGCATATGAGCAAGCTCCTTTTGTTCGAATCAGCGGACAACAATGGCCGGAAACGAAATTTGTGCAAGGGAGTAATTATTGTGATATCGGTTTTCATGTAGATGCGCGGACAGGACGCATTATTTTATTATCTGTGATCGATAACTTGATGAAGGGAGCCGCTGGGCAAGCAATCCAAAATGCCAACATTCGCTTTGGATTTCCAGAGACGGCTGGCCTCTTGTTTTCACCCCTTTATCCATAATCAATAGACCAAAAGAAAATCAAACATGAGGAGTGATATCCAGATGAGTCTAGCAGTCCCAGCTTCTCTTTTTCAAGTAAAAGATCAAGCTAGTATTACCTCTCCTAAAGGCTTTGTATCAGCAGGTATACATGTTGGGATACGAAAACGAAAACGGGATTTAGGGGTACTTATTTGTACCGTCCCAGCTACAGCAGCCGCAGTTTATACGACAAACGCTTTTCAAGCTGCTCCACTCAAAATTTCCCAAGAAAATATCAACAAAGAAGGAAAGCTGCAAGCAATTGTGGTTAACAGTGGAATCGCGAATGCTTGTACTGGAGAGCGCGGGATGGAAGATGCATGGTCTATCACCGCTAAAGCGGCACAGCTTTTAGAAATCCCTGCACACTATGTAGGAGTCGCTTCCACTGGTGTTATAGGACAGTTTTTACCGACGGACAAATTGACATCTGGTCTTGAAAAAGTCATCCCGACTGCGAATGAAACAGGGGGATATGACTTTGCAGAAGCCATTTTAACGACGGATACCTTCACCAAACAAGTTCAAGTCAAGTTACAAGTAGATGGGAAGGAAGTAACGATTGCAGGTGTAGCAAAAGGATCTGGGATGATTCATCCTAATATGGCTACCATGCTGGGTTTTATTACGACAGATGCAGCAATTGAGTCCGATCATCTCCAATCTCTCTTGAGGGAAACAACGGATAAAACATTCAACATGATCACAGTGGATGGTGATTGCAGTACAAATGATAGCGTATTTGTGATGGCAAGTGGTCTTGCTGGAAATAAATCACTTCATCCACAACATGCTGATTGGAGCTCTTTTCAAGATGGTTTCGTCTATGTGTGCCAAGAGTTAGCAAAGAAAATCGCCAAAGATGGTGAAGGAGCAACTCGTTTGATTGAAGTAGAAGTAACAGGAGCTTCTAGCATGGAAATGGCACGCAAAGTTTCGAGAGCAATTGTTGGTTCCAATCTAGTTAAATCAGCAGTTTTTGGTGCTGATGCAAATTGGGGACGAATTTTGTGTGCAGCGGGATATGGGGAGCCTTTATTGCGCCCTGAACAAGTTCAGGTGAAATTAGGAACAGTTGTAGTTGTGGACAAAGGGCTGCCTGTCCCCTTTGATGAAACCAAAACATCGGAAATATTAAACCAAGATAAAGTGGATATTCACGTCAATCTTCAACAGGGAGCATACCAATCGGTTGCGTGGGGTTGTGACCTCACCTATGACTACGTGAAGATCAATGCAAGTTATCGAACATAGATGGGAGGGGCACTTTTGTCTCAAGTTATTGTGATCAAAATTGGAGGAAGTGTATTAACAGATTTGCATCCTAATTTTTTTGCCACTTGTTCCGGGTTAAAAAAACAAGGGTACTCCATCGTAATCGTACATGGCGGTGGACCCTTAGTTTCAGCTTGGGCACAAAAAACAGGAAAAGAATCGACCTTTATAAATGGTTATCGGGTTACGGATCATGAGATGCTCACCATTGCGGAGATGGTACTAGCAGGAACAGTAAATAAACAAATGGTAAGTAAACTCCATGCAACTGGTTTATCATCGCTTGGTCTAAGCGGTGTGGATTTGCAGTTAATACAGGCAGAACAACTAGATCCCTATATGGGATATGTTGGAGAAGTGACGGAAGTAAACAGTGCTGTCCTGCACACTATTTTACAACAAGGATGGGTTCCTGTTATTGCTTCTCTTGGGGTGGCTAGAGATGAGACACATTACAATATCAATGCTGATGAGGCAGCAGGCGCAATAGCTCAAGCGTTGAATGCCAGTCATTTGATTTTAATAAGTGATGTGGATGGAATATTTATTGGAACTGGACCAGAGCGAAAATTACTGATGGAAGCAACACCGAGTTTAATTGAGCACTATATCCAGTCAGGTGACATCTCTGGTGGGATGATTCCTAAAGCGCGTTCTGGAATCAAAGCATTACAAAAAGTAAAAGAAGTATGGATCGCAAATGGTTCAAAAGCATTTTCATTTGACATGATTCATCCATTTGAAGGTACATGTTTGCGTCAGGAGGTATCGAGCCATGTCACTCTTTCCTAACTATATCAAGCATGATGTTTCGTTTGTCAAAGGAGAAGGTGCTATGTTGTGGGATGAAGCTGGCAAAACCTATCTAGATTTTGGATCAGGGATTGGTGTTACCAACTTAGGTCATCAGCATCCAGCCCTTACTTCTGCACTTATCCAACAAATTCATCAACTCTGGCACGTTTCCAATTTATTTCCAATTTCTTTGCAAGATGAAGTAGCTTCTCTGCTCTGTAAACATAGTGGACTTGGGGCAGCATTTTTTTGTAATAGTGGAGCAGAGGCAAATGAAGCAGCGATCAAATTGGCACGGAAATGGGCAAAAGAAGAGAAAAAGGTTTTGGAACCAGAAATTATCTCGTTTGAAAGTTCCTTTCATGGCCGGACTTTAGCTACCCTCACGGCAACTGGTCAGGAGAAGGTGAAAATCGGCTTTGATCCCCTTCCTGTTGGATTTATCACGGTGCCTTTTGAAAATATCGATGCAGTAAAACAAGCTACGAATCCACAAACTGCGGCAATTTTATTGGAAATGGTCAGAGGGGAAGGGGGAGTCTACCCTGCTTCTTATTCCTTTATACAGGAGCTTGCAAGCTGGTGTGAGAAAAACAACATTTTGCTGATGGTAGATGAAATACAAACCGGAATCGGGCGCACAGGCGAATGGTTTGCTTTTCAACATTATGGTATCCATCCAGATGTTATCACGTTAGCGAAAGGCTTGGGTAATGGATTTCCCATTGGAGCGATGCTGGCAAAAGAAGCGTTAAAACCTGTTTTTAGTCCGGGAACACATGGGACGACATTTGGTGGAAACCCACTCGCAATGACAGTGGCGAAGGCAGTATTGACAGAAATTGAAAATAGCAGCTTACTCCATGATGGAAAGGGAAAAGGTGCGTACTTCTTGGAATTACTAAAGAAAGAATTATCTGATACCGAGGCTGTTATAGAGATCAGAGGACTTGGTCTCATGATCGGAATACAATTAGCCAAACCAGTAGCACCAATTATGAAACAGTTGTTAAAACAAGGAATCGTCACTCTGCCAGCAGGAGAAAACGTATTGCGGTTGTTACCACCACTCATCGTCACTTATGAACAATTGAATCGAGCTGTACATCTGATCAAAGATGCCATTTACGAACAAACTCAACTTACTATCATTCAAAATGGAGGTTGATTTATATGACTGCCCTATCGATTCCTTCTCCGCTAAAGACCTGTACAGGAAAGAGTTTGCTGACTCTAACCGATTTTACCCCAGATGAGCTTACCAGTTTGTTAGACCTTGCTCACGAATTGAAAAAACTCCAAAAGAACGGAATAGCTTATAAGCCTTTAGCAGGCAAAACCCTCGCCATGATTTTTGATAAACCTTCTACTCGGACACGAGTTTCATTTGAAGTAGGAATGGTGCAGCTGGGTGGTCATGTATTGAATCTCAATCGTCAAGATATTCAGTTAGGCAGAGGGGAGACGATCGAAGATACAGCAAAAGTACTGTCTCGTTATATCGATGGGATATTAATTCGAACATTTGACCACGAGACAGTAGACATATTAGCGAAAACGACTACTGTACCAGTTATCAATGGGCTAACAGATTACTACCATCCTTGTCAGGCCATAGCTGATCTTTTGACACTTCAAGAGGAAAAAGGCTATTTAACTGGATTAAAGATGGCTTATGTTGGGGATGGCAACAATGTTTTGCATTCTCTGATGCATGGTACTGCGGCTACAGGAGTACATTTATCGATTTCAACTCCTATCGGATATGAGCCAAACCTAGCAGTTTGGAAAGAAACGGAGGCTCTAGCATCAGAAACTGGTGCATCCATAACATTTTATACTGATCCACTGCTTGCTGTGCAACAGGCTGATGCAGTTTATACGGATGTTTGGGCGAGTATGGGCCAAGAAGAAGAAAAAGCGAAACGACTGAAAGATTTTGCCGAACACCAAGTAAATCAAGCAATGATGGATCAAGCCAAAGAAGACGCTATATTTCTGCATTGTCTGCCAGCTTATCGGGAACTAGAAGTTACTGCGGAAGTACTAGATGGCCCTCAATCGGTAGTATTTGACCAATCGGAGAACAGACTGCATGTACAAAAGGCTCTATTAGTAGCTTTGTTAGGGAATTCAATTAAAGAAAAGGAGATGATATAGTAGATGTAAGCAAACTCACAAGGGAGCTTGGTGTGGCACAGGAACCTTTGACCAACGCAATTCGAGAAATCGATAATGTGTGGGAGGTGGTGCTTACTCACGAAGAAGCTGCCCGACTGTTGATGCATGCGAAACGATGCCTAGAGATGAATTCTCCGCAGAAAGCTATAGCTCGTTCTCGTCTGGAAGCAGCCAAAAGATTGCTGGCTGATGACGCAGGCTATGAGGATGCTGTTGCTTCCCTGGGGAAAATCCTGAGGCTGGAAAGCATGAAAGACAATTGAGTGAGCTTGCCGGCTGGATGTGGAGTGATCCGCATCCAGCCTCGATTTTTTTACTGTATTTTTTCTAGAATAGATTGGTAGATTGCTTCTCCATTACCGTGAATATGTCCAATTTCATCTTGGATCAAGCTCGCTAAATATTGTTTTTCTTCTTCATAAAGTGCGGTTCCTTGATCTTCTAATCTCTGTTGGAGATAATTGATAATTTCCAAATGATGGATGTCATTTGATGATTGATCATGATTTGCTTCTTGATAAATCTGCGCTTTTTCTTTTTCCAGCTTTTCAGATAGAATATTCATTTCTTCTAAAGAAAATCTCATACCATTATCCCTCCAGTAATTGTTGGATAGTATGAGCGTTTGTTCTGTAAATCATACATTTTTAAGAATGAATCGAGAAAAAAGCTAGCACTTTTTGCTAGCTTTTGACATGGTTTGAATTTTTATTTTGCACCAATGTAAACCTTGCTTTTATTTTCTTTACAACAGTGGCAATAAGAATCATAAGGATACTTTCATATAGAGCTAATTCCATATCATGTTGGGTATCCCACTGATCACCTTGTAGCCCGATAAAGGTTGTCCCTGATGCTGGATCTACTATCATCGTTACCCACATTTCGATCAATTCGTAAAAGGCTCCAGCAGAAAAGATAGTGATGATGGATATGAATGCATACATTTTTGGAGATACATGTATCATTTGCTGATACCATTCTTTTAAAGGAATAACCATTAGCAAGCCAAAGGAAAAGTGTACAACCCGATCATAGTAAGCTCGATCTAATTCAAACCATTGCTTCAGCCATGGATCGATGGGTGTTCGGTATGAATAATGAGTTCCGATCGTGTGGAGAGTTAAAAAGAGCAGGATACAGAAATAGGCGAAATAGGAAAAAGAAAAGGACCGATGCAGGAAGATAAAAACAACGAGAAACAGGATAAGAAGTAGATTTTCCAAAAGCCAGCCAAACCGGTTCAACAGGCGACCATGCAGCTCACAGCCAAACGGAAACATAAATAATAATCATGAGGAGTAGCGGCCATTGACTTAATCGTTTCAAAAAAAGATCCTCCCTAGCAAATGAAGTGGAAATATTTTGTTATAGTAAAAAAGTATCATAAAATAAGAGTTGTTATCCGTTTTATTGAAAAAAACTTAATCATTTTTGCTTGAGTTTCTTTCGTTTCCTCTTCTAAAAAGAAAAGCCACCATTTATGTGGCTATTTCACGATCGAAGCAATGATAGATGAAATTAAATTTTCATCCAATGGTGCATGCTGATTGAGTAAACGATACCAGATTGGTCCATAACATTGGTCAGCGATGTACTCCAAATCAATATTTTCCTCGACCTCTCCCCGCTGTTTCCCGCGTTTTATGATCTGTAGTAGTGCAGTTCGTCTTGTATCTATGAACTCTTCACGGAATTGCTGAGAGAAAGCATCATTTAACTGAGCTTCAGCCATTAAACTGCGCATGGTTTTCCCTGCACCTTGCGATAAGATTTGACAAGTCTTCCCTAAGTAGATTTCTAAGTCGGTGGAAAGTTGCCCCGTGTCAGGAATTTGAATTTCCTTTTCGGATTGTAGCTTCATCACCTCCATTACGATTGCAGGAATACCTGACCACCATCGATACAGAGTTGGCTTGCCTACTCCCGCCTCTTTTGCGATTTTTTCCATCGTTAAACTAGCATATCCCGTTTCTTCTAGAAGTCGTTTTGTGGCTGTCATGACTGCACTCCAAGCTTCTTTACTGCGAGGCCGTCCTTTTGGATTCGTTGGTTTCGACATGTTGTCACCTCTTTAGAAAATTAATTTTCAAAAATCTATTTACATAACGTTACGTAATGTATTATAATTCAATTATCAAAATAACTCAACAAAAAAAGGTGGAATGCATCATGGGAAGTCAACTAAAAGGTCAAAAAGTTATCATTATGGGTGGTACCTCGGGTGTAGGTTTAGCTACAGCACAACTACTTGTTGAATCTGGTGCAGATGTTGTGGTTACTGGTCGTGATCAAGCAAAATTAGAAAAAGCCCTTGAGCAGCTAGGCACCGGAGCAGTTGGTGTACAATTAGATGCTACTTCCACGAATGAATTAAAAACTTTCTATAATAACCAAGGAAGTTTCGATCATTTGGTTATTGCTGTATCTGGTGCCAAAGGTGCAGGTGCCTTTCGTGAGCTAGCACTGGATGATTTACGTGAAGGATTTGCAGCTAAATTTTGGCCGCAAGTTGCAGCAGCCCAATTAAGTTTGGATTCGATAAGTGAGAAAGGTTCTATTACATTTATCTCTGCTATTTCATCAAGAAATCCGGCAATAGGAACATCTGGACTTGCTGCAATCAATGCAGCACTAGAAGCAATGGTACCTAGTCTAGCCTTGGAACTTGCGCCAATGCGTGTAAATGCTGTTTCTCCAGGGGTCATCGAAACACCATGGTGGAATTGGATTCCTGAAGAACAACGTGCAGCTACCTTTGAAAGTTACGCCCAAGCCTCTACTGTAAATCGTGTTGGACAACCAGAAGACATTGCGAAGGCTATTCACTACTTGATAGATAATACTTTTGTTACTGGTACTGTTTTAGAAGTCGATGGCGGATTACGTTTAAAATAGATCATAACAAAAAGCAACCTATTCCTAAAATTAGGTTGCTTTTTTGTCTTTCATCCCATCACATAATGTTTTGATGGTGTATAAGAGGCTGTCTTCTACTTTAAAATTCATCTGAAAACCTCCTGCACGTTGGAGGGAGGCAAAGCCGTGAACGATGCTTCTTAGACCTCTGACCAAATGCAGTGCTGCTTGTTCCTCTAAGGAAAGAGTAGAGAGTAACTGAACCAAAAGATCAATCATATTTTTACTCTTTTCTGCAACAACACTGTCAGGGACATTTATCGGTTGTATCGTCGCTTCATAAAGACCGGGATTAGCATTTGCAAAAGTAAGGTATTGTTTGGAAAATGATAATATGGCTTCTTCTCCTGATTTTCCAGCAACAGAGCGGATTAAAGTATCTTCGAGTTTCTGCATGCCCTCTCTGGCGATGTGCGTGCGTATCTCGATTAGACTACTAAAGTGATTGTATAGAGATGGCGGGCGAACTCCGAGTTTTTTTGCTAATGCTGCAATCGTAACTTGTTCTAATCCATGATCATTTGCTAATTCAATCGCAGCATGTAGGATCTTTGATTGATCTAAACCAACCCGTGGCATTACGTTTGCTCCTTCCATTTGTTCTCCGCACGTTGTATGGCAACTACTAATGAGTCATTAGGGTTTTCTAACATTTTCCCATGTCCTGTAGCTATAAGATTCGGTTCAGTATTTTTTATTTTCCTAGCACTGTTTAAAGCTGTTTGTTTGCTCCAAGTAGCAATTGCGGGAAAGGGAAACCAAGGGCGTAAGTCACCAGAAACCGCTACTCCCCCACGAGTTTGTAAGGCATCTCCTACGATCAGATGTTTATTTCGATTATCTAATAAACTGATAGAACCCGGAGTATGGCCTGGGGTTAGCAGCACTTGGAGTGGACCGATGGTGTCCGATTCACCAAGTAACTGATCTGGAACCGTCTTAATGGATCGGGGTTTAGGTATAGCCCCTTTAATAGGAGTATTTTCTTCTCCTGCCTCAGGACTGTTGTCTCCTCGTAATAATTTTGCATCTCGCTTTGAAATGAATACACGTGCCTCTGGCAGTGCTTGTTTTAATTTGTCCAACGCTCCAATATGATCTGCATGTGCATGTGTCAATACAATGCGAGTAATCGGTTTCCCAATCTCATTTGCTGTTTTTAGAATGGCTTTATTACTACTGGGTAGAGCACAATCAATAAGGATAAGTTCATGTTCTTCTTCTATGAAATAGCAGTTTACTGGAAATACATCAGGAAAAAAACTAAGTTGATAAGTTGTGTCCTTTTTGGTTACTTTCATCTGTATCCGCTCCTTTATATATATAAACTAATACTATTAGTATTTTAACTAATTCAATTAGTTTTGTAAAGTGCTTTTAAAAAAACGATAATCTACATTTAAGCTAAAATTTTCGGCAATGAGAGGAATAACTTTTCCTTATAAAAATAGTCGAACATTCTACTATTCGATTAATTTTCAATGTCATAAAAGGACTGCTATAATAAAAACAAGTAAACCGTGGCTAATGGAGGGTCAAAAGGATGAACAACGTTAAAATTTTTTCAGGTACCTCCAATTTGTCGTTAGCAACTGATATTGCATCTCGTCTCGATAAAGAACTAGGTAAAGTTAGAATTAGTAGATTTAAAAGTGGTGAGATATATGTACATTTTGAAGAGAGTGTTCGCAATCAAGATGTATTTTTAATCCAGACACTAGGTCACCCCGTTAATGAAAATTTGATGGAACTTTTGATCATGGTAGATGCTGCCAGGCGTGCTTCAGCACGAAGTATTAGCGCGGTAATTCCTTATTTTGCTTATGGACGACAAGAAAAAAAGGATGCTCCTAGAGAACCAATCACTGCAAAAATGATTGTTGATCTCCTGTCGACAGTTGGGGTATCCCGGGTTGTCACTTTAGATTTACATGCACCTGCTATTCAAGGGTTTTTTAATATTCCTGTAGATCATTTGTCTGCTTTGCACTTAATCTGCGATCATATACTTCAAAGTAAAATTTCAAATCCAGTTATCGTTTCCCCAGATGCTGGAAGGGCAAAAATGGCAGAGAAATTAGCAACGTTGCTCGATGCACCATTTGCGATTATGTTAAAAAAGAGACCTAATCACAATGCAGCAAAAGTTACCCATATCATTGGTGAAGTAACGAATCGAACGCCTATCATTATTGAAGATTTGATTGATACAGGCGGCACCATTGTAAGCGTAGTGGAAGGTCTGCAAGAAAAAGGTGCTAATCCAGCTTATATATGTGCAACACATCCTTTATTTTCGGATAACGCTGTACAAAAATTGATTCATCCAGGTATTAGGGAAGTAGTAGTAACAGATTCTATTGCATTTGAGAACTCAGGTGATTTTTTTAAAGTGTTGTCTGTGGCACCGTTGTTAAGTGAAGCGATAAAAATAATTATTACTGGAGGTTCGATAAGTACATTATTTCGTTCAGACTCCGGTTAAAAGGTAGAAGAGGAGAAAGATTCCCAATTCATGTAAGCAAACAATTCCAAATATGTTATACTGGTGGGGTACCAAACCATCAGGCATTTTTTGGCTGCTGACTGGTTGGGAGGAAACTATGAAAAAAATATCTATTCCTAAACATAAATCAGATCATAAGGTCATCTCATTGGAGATGGATGCAAGCACCTTTTTTGATCGAGCTATTAAATCACTAGAGCGTCATCAATATGATAAAGCTTTAAAGTATTTTCGCGTTGTCATGGAAAAAGAACCTGACAATCCAGCTAATTACTGCAATGTAGCTGGAGTTTTAGCTGAGTTGGGTAATTACCAAGAAGCAAACGAAATTTTACAAGCAGTCCTGCAAGATGTAGATCCATCTATGGCAGAATGTTATTACTATATGGCAAATAACGCTATAAATATGGAAGCATTTGAACAGGCAGAAGACTACCTTATCGAATATTTACGACATGATCCCGAAGGTGAATATTCAGAAGAGGCGGAAGAAATGTTATACATGGTAGCTTATGAAATGGGACGATTACCAAAGCAATTGATTGCTCCTCTGCCTGGATTTCGGGAAAAACATGAAGAAGCTGAATGGCATTTAGAAGAAGGCCGTTTTCTACAGGCTACGGAATTGTTAGAAGAATTAGCGAAAGAAAACCCTGACTATCTTCCGACCTATCATAATCTTGGTTTGGCATATTTTTATACTGGACAATTGGAAAAAGCTCGTGAGATCGTAACAACTATTTTGGAGACAGACCCGAACAATTTACATGCATTATGTAATTTAGCAATATTGAGTCAACATGAAGGAAACGAAACCATGACAAGAGGGATCATGGATATGCTGAAAAACCTAGTTCCTGTTCAACCGGCTGCTGCCTATAAATTAGCAGTCACAATGGGGATGCTAGGGGAACATCAAGTAGCATATGAGTTGTTTTCTTGGCTTTTGAAAGTGGATGAACAGCCTGAGGCAAGTCTGTATCACCATGCAGCAACAGCAGCTGTTCATGTAGGGAAACTCTCTGTAGCACATCGGTATTGGAGAAGAGCTGCTTGGCTTGATCCGCGTTCCGAGATACCAAAGTTTTATTTAGAACAGATGGAGATTTGGATGAAGGACCCAACCTCCATTCCATCCCTGACTTGCTATCATTATCATCTTCCTTTTGAAGAGTATATGCTAAAGATCAATCAAGGAGAGATGGTAGAAAAAGTAGCATTGGAATATGAAAAAAATTCACTTCTTCATACTTCTCTGACTTGGGCACTTACTCATGGTGATCGTCAGACAAAGTTACAAGTTCTCACCTTCATGCGTTGGATAAAACATAAAGAAGCTGAGGCTTTGCTGCGCCATTTTTTGCGTAAGCCAATGGAAGATGATGAATTAAAGCAGATCGCGTTTTTTGCTTTGCGTCATATGGATGCAGAACCTCCATATGAGGTATTATATAATGGTGAGATGTTAGCATTAGAGGATTCTTCGAACAGCCAAGAGAAAAAGTGGCAACTAGTTCTCGCTTGTCTACTCGAAAATATGGATACTTATGAAAGTGCCCAACAACAAGATGCAAAGATGCTTTGGGATTTTCTTCGACAGTTTTCCGAAATTATGATTCGCAAAGTCGAAGGGATGGCAGCAGCTATTGAATATGTAGTTGCAAAATACTATGATTTATCACTGTCTCAAGTACAAGTAGCGGAGAAGTATAAAGTCGCATCTTCTACTGTAGCAAGAAATGCTAAGCTCATATTGCCACTATTACACCACTACTTCAAACAGATTTGAGGGGGATTTATAATGGACATGCTCAACGAAAAAACATTTGCTGAATTTACGAGCTCAGGAAGAAAAGTGGTTGAGTTTAGTGCTGACTGGTGTGGAGATTGCAAACGAATTGCACCAGATATGCCTGAGATCACACAAACATTTACTGATGAGTTCCAGTTTGCTGAGATTGATGTAGACAGTGAACAAGCAGTTGCCGAGCAATATAATGTGAAAGGAATTCCTACTTTCATCGTTTTTGAAGAAGGAAAAGAAGTAGGGCGTCTCCCAAGTAGATATGCCAAAACAAAAGAACAAGTAATCGAGTTTTTGGACTCGGTGAAATAAAGAAAAATCCACCCATTGTGGTGGATTTTTTATGCGCTCATCGTGTATTTTAATCTGCGAAACTTGATATAAGAAGCAACTCTCCAAGGAATCACATATCCAAAAGCAACTGCAAGCAATATCATCATTTCTGTTTGCGTTCCTAACATTTGCAAGTATTGATGGAGAAGAATTCGGATGATGATTATTGCGATAAAAGTATAAATGAAAACTTTATTTCTCACTGCAAAAATTTGTCCTTCTTCACGCATTTCATAATTCGTTGTGAGTATCAATGGTATAGACATTACTAATCCAAATATAATTCCCGCTAACTCATACCAAACATGAATTGTTCCTTTTTGCTGTGAAATAGCGAGAAAACTCATTAACAAAAAAATAGGAATAGGAATTAATATTCTTATACCATTGCCTTTAATAGGTTTGGTTCCACTTCTGATTCTTCTCCAAACGACTAAACTCACGATAAGAAAAACAAGTCCGTATATGGCATATTGATACATTGTATTTCGCTCCTTTTTAATTCCTGCTGTTATTGTTCTTATAAGTGTATTATAACAACTAATACACTTAATGCAATGGGTATTCTAAAATTTTTTTTTGGAAAAATGTATTTTTGTATAGTTATCAAGTTTCATCCACGGTTGGTTTATTCTATAAAAACATTAGCTCATTACAGTAAATCCATTGACACTGCCATTCATTATATGTTTTGATTTTTTTGAATACTATAAACAGAAACAAGAAAGCTGAGGGTTTATAGGTAGAGGAATCAAGCATTGAAATCAAACACTAGTTACTACCCGATTGAGGAGAGATGAAAAAAAGAAGTCCGCTGTTCAACCCAGAGTCATGGTGGTGTCGTAACCTAGCATGGTGTAATAAACAAAATATGGCGACCATGACCACTTTTGTTCTGTTTACTGCTGGGAATGCCTATATGAACAACTCGCTTACGAGGTTGTTGATGGAGAAGGGGCTAGCAGAGGATGCCTCGATTTTTTATGGAGTTACAGGTCTCATCGCTTTGTGTACCCTCTTTTACACAGGGAAATTGGTAGATCGCTGGGGCCCTCGGAAGCTGGTATTTCGCTTTTTGCCAGTCTGGTGCTTTCTTTCATTCTGCTATGTGTGGGCAGAACAATTTTGGATACTCATTGGTGTACGTCTGATCCATGAATTCGTTATGGTAAGTATTACAAACAGCCTGTATGTACAGTTTATGGAGACTGTGCCCAAAGATCAAAGCAAGGAAGCAAATAGCGTTTCTCTTGCCGGCGAGTTTATTGTCATTTCCTTGGGAATCCCACTAGGAGCTTGGTTGCTCTATAGAGAGTTTCTCGTAGCATGGGGAAGCATCCCGCTTTGCTGCGGACTCGTGATTCTGCTGATTGTCTTGAAACAGCAAGATATTCCTCTGTATAAAGAAAAAGTGGCAGAGAAGGATCAGAACACCACCCAACAAAACTGGAGGGAAAAGACAAAAGAATCCTTCCGATCTGTTGACTGGGAACTCCTTCTCCTCAACAGTTCTCTAGTGGCAATTCCACTCACCAATGCCATGTATGGTCGCTATTTGCCGCTGTACATGCCAGGAATGTGGTCGGCTTGGCTCACTACAATTCAAACGATTACTGCCGCTTTCTCCGGATGGTTGGTGATCAAGATCATCAAGCGGTGGACCAAGTTCCAAGTATTGCAGGTGGTACATGGGATTCATATTCTCAGCCTCTTCATTACATTGTTTTTTTTTCATGTTATTCCCCTTATGATCGCTGCTATGGTACTCAATGGCTGGTCTACATCTGCATTTTTGCTTGGTTTTATGCAGGATCAGTATGATCAGGCGGAGCAGAAAGATAAAGGAAAACAAAGCGCCATCAACAACCTTCCGGCAAAGCTCTCTACACCAATTGGTCACTGGGGATCTGGTTCAATCGTAACCCAATGGGGTTATGCTGGAGTTTGGTGGATGCTGTTTCCTTTCCATATCTTCGGAATGCTCGTCAAACTTCGTTTGGCCAGTAAGTCGAAGTAAATAAACCTTCATTCGAATCCGTTTGCTGACAGCAGACGGATTCGACTCGTATATAGTGCAGTGCATAAAAAAAGCTGCTGATGTTTAAAGTGTCCCCTCTGTGAAGGGACATTTTTGTTGATCAGCAGCTTTTCTTTATTAAGTTGTAACGGGTTCTAAAGACTCTTTTGGTTTCTCTAATTTAGGTGCAGTTGCTGGTACTACTGGTTTCTTCCTTTTGCGAACATCTGTTAAAAAGAAGCTGAGTATAAACGCTAGTACTGTAAGGCCAGTTGTCCAGTAAAATGCATCTTGTATACCAGACATGGAACTTTGGAGGCTGATTTGCCCATAGAGTATATTGCTTATGGAAGCTTGGGCTTGTTCAATCGGTATACCAAGTTGCTGAGACATTTGGATTGCTTGATCCATAAACGATTGCTGAAACTGTGGGTCCATGGTATTTGCTGAGTTTCGCAATAGTCCCAGATGAAATGAGGCGCGATTGGTAAAGATAGTTGTGATGAGACTAATCCCAACTGAACCTGCAATTTGTCTTGTTGTATTGGATAACGCTGTACCGTGAGCATTTTTTTCTTGCGGCAATTCGTTAATCCCAGCTGTTTGGATAGGCATCATCAGAAGACCCATTCCAACCATTCGAACCATATAAAGAACAACGATAAAGGTATAACTTGTTGCCAAAGTTAAGTTTGTAAACTCATAAGTTGTGACTAGGGTGATTAACATCCCGATAACAGCAAGGGGACGAGGTCCAACTTTATCAAATAAGATACCTGAGACAGGAGATAAGATCCCCATGAGAATTGCACCAGGAAGCATGAGCAATCCTGACTCTAGAGGTGTGAATCCTCGTAAATTTTGCAAATAAATTGGCACGAGGAACATACCGCCATACATTCCGATGGTAGTGATCATATTAATGACACTGGATAAAGTGAAGACAGGATATTTTAAAATCCGAAAATCTAACATCGGACGTTTGGAGTTCAATTGCTGAATGACAAACAAGATAATACATATCACTCCAACTGCAAGTGATACATCGACGATCACATCGTCCCAGCCTTTACTTCCCGCTTCACTTAGTCCATAAAGCAATGCTCCAAAACCAATGGTAGATAGAATCGTTCCTATAAAATCGAGTTTTAGGTTTTTGTTGGTTCCGCCTAAGTCTTTCAATAAAAAGATAGACAGGATTAGGACCAATAAACCTAGCGGAGCAATACCATTAAATAATAATCTCCAACTATAATGTTCCATCACCCAGCCAGAAAGAGTAGGTCCGATAGCTGGGGCAAACATAATACCAAGTCCAAAAATCCCCATCCCTTTTCCTCTGCTTTCAGGTGGGAAGATAGATAAGACAAGGGTCATACTCAGCGGCATGAGAAGCCCGCCGCCAACAGCTTGTAATAATCTACCTATTAAGAGTATCGAAAAAGTAGGAGCTAGACCACAAACAAATGATCCGCCAGTAAAAAAGATCATAGCTATGAAAAATAAATTACGAATTCCAAAACGTTCTATCAGAAATGCAGATAGAGGAATCAAAATCCCGTTCACGAGCATATATCCAGTCAATAACCATTCTGCATCGGTCGCTGTTACATTAAATTCGGTGATCAAATGTGGTATTGCTACATTTAACAATGTCTGGTTTAAGACGGATATAAACATTCCTAGCATAATAATCGCAAGCAAAGGAATCTGTGAACGGATAGTACGATTCGATGAATCTGTCATATTGGTTCACATCCTTTAGCGATGTATGTTTACAGTTGCATTCATTCCTGGAACAACTTGATCAGAATAACTTTCCAGTTCAATTTTTACTGGTACATATTCTACTTCTTTGGTGTAGTCACCACTTGCATTTTGAGATGGTAACAAAGAGAACTCGGAGTTCGTTGCTTTCCCAATTTCTTTTACTTTTCCATCAATAGTAGTGCCTTTGTCAACATCTACCACTACGTCTACATCTTGACCTACACTTACATTCTTGATTTCTGTTTCTTCAATATTAGCAATGACATACAATTTGTTGAGATCTACTACTTGAGCTAAAGTCTGACCGGCTGCTACTGTTTCTCCTTTAATTCCTTTGCTTTGGACAATTGAACCTGCGATAGGAGAAGTGATAGATGCAGTACTTGTGCTGGTAACTTTACCAATTTCTTCGTCTTCGGTTACTTGCTGTCCAACGGCTGCGGTCCAATCCGTTATTTTACCAGAACTGACAACAGTAACGGGTACCATATCCCCAGAAACTTTGGCATTATCAGTGGATATATACTCAGTAGTATTACGATAGTAGTTGATACCTACGATTCCAACTGCTATTACAATCAAGAATACAACAGTATTAATTGCAATCAGTCTTCCAGCTTTCATTCTTTATCACCTTATCTTTCTATTTTAACTTCTGCGTGGACTCCTAGAGTCAAGCGGTCAATAGGTAAATTGTTGACGGAAATTTTTACAGGGACACGTTGTACTTCTTTTTCAGAACTTGAAGAAGAAGTAGAGCTTGAGCTTGATTCGTACACTCCACCTGCGCCCGATCCAATCTGTATTACTTTTCCGTTATAGGGTTCATCTGATAGGGACTCTATCGTGACTTTGACATCTTTGCCGGTTTTTACTTTACTAATCTGATCTTCATCAATATAGGCTAATACGTATGTTTCATCTAGGTTTGCCATTTTGGCTAGTGTTTGACCTTGAAAAACATTTTGATTGGTATAAACACTCGTTTTTACAACAGTTGCATTTACTTTGGAAGTAAGAGATTTATTTTGGACTTTCCCTACTATGTCTCCTTCTTTTACCTTATCTCCTTCTTTAATCTTCCAATCAGTTAAAACCCCTGTATGCATTGCATCAATAGAGTACATATCGGCTTCTAAAGTTGCATCGTCGGTAGAAACATACGTCTGTGCATCTGTGACATATTGATATCCAAAAACGGCTATCCCCAAGACCACGATAATTACGACAAACGTGGTTAACCATTGTTTCATAGGCTTATCCTTCCTCTAAAATCCTCACAAGCTTCTGTAGATTAACGGAGAGCTGAGTAAATTCTTCTTCTGAAAGTTTTTCTAAATAAGTCCGATAATACTGTGCTTGTGTAAATGGGAAATTAGCGAATATTTGCTTGCTTTTATCGCTTAATGCGATCCAAACCACTCGGCGGTCCTCTTCATCTCGTTTTCGGGTCACCATACCCGCTTTCACTAAACGGTCAATCAGTCCACTCATGGAGCTGGGCTTTGAATCCAATTCTTTGCTGATTTCCACTAGGGACATGGGGCCTTTTTGATTAAGCACTCTTAAAACCTGCCCTTGCGGAATAGTCAGGTTGTACTTTTTGAAATGCTCATGCAGGATGTGAAAAGATCTTTTCACGCAATAACGCATGGCACTAACAAATTCTAGTACTTCATCATCCGTCAATCGAATATCACCTCACATTAATATTTCACCCCGTTAACATTTTGTATTATATTATTTCGGATACGAAATATCAATAGGAGAAATGTCAAATGAAAATTACTTTTATATGCTGTAAAGTGTAAAAAAAGAAATCACAGTGAGAGATATATACATTTCACGATTTTACTTTTCCCAACTCTTTCGCTTCTTTTTCAAGGTAAATATTACTTATGATCGTGTCTTTCTTTTCCAGTAAGGGGATGGAAAATATGTTAGTTGATTTCTTTAGAACTAAATATCAAAAGCATGATTTTATAAGGACTTTGCTCGAATGTGAATTTTTGTTGACAGAATAGAAATGAAAAATGTTGAATCGATTTTTATCTATTTTCTTGGAGAATAGTAGTTTGTTAGATAAATCCATTCATTTCTAAAGTATTCAGGTAATGAAAAGGCAATTAAATATGATAGATATTCCTAGTTGTTTCTTATAGGTAATAACAACTACAATTATGTTTACGAAAATGAATCATAACAACAGATTAGATCTGCTGTTACAGTTGGGGTAAGAAAAATTCATCTTCTTTTTGATAAAAAAATCCTTGCAATGGTATACTACCTGTGGTATATTAATCCTTGTCGCCAAAAGCGATAAAACGCTAGAAAATAATGATTTGAAATTATTGTTAAATAACTTGACAATACATAAGTGTTCTTGCTAGAATACAATTTGTCGAAATGAAAGACTATTCCCAAATAGCTCAATTGGCAGAGCAACCGGCTGTTAACCGGTAGGTTGCAGGTTCGAGTCCTGCTTTGGGAGCCATGCTCTCTTAGCTCAGTCGGCAGAGCGCTTCCATGGTAAGGAAGAGGTCACCAGTTCGAGCCTGGTAGAGAGCTCCACAAACATTGTCTCGGCCCGTTGGTGAAGCGGTTCAACACACCAGCCTTTCACGCTGGCATGCAGGGGTTCGAATCCCCTACGGGTCACCATAGTTTCATACGGGCGCTTAGCTCAGCTGGGAGAGCACATGCCTTACAAGCATGGGGTCGGCGGTTCGATCCCGTCAGCGCCCACCATTTTACGGAGGGATACCAAAGTGGCCAACTGGGGCGGACTGTAAATCCGCTGTCTTCGACTTCGTAGGTTCGAATCCTACTCCCTCCACCACTTACATATGTAAAATCCACTTTTAGGGAGTAGCCAAGTGGTAAGGCATCGGTTTTTGGTACCGTGTACCGAAGGTTCGAATCCTTCCTCCCTAGCCATTTTTCATCTTGAGAGCCATTAGCTCAGTTGGTAGAGCATCTGACTTTTAATCAGAGGGTCGAAGGTTCGAGTCCTTCATGGCTCACCATTTATAACCTTTGATCATAGTATTAAATATATATTGCGGAAGTGGCTCAGTGGTAGAGCATCGCCTTGCCAAGGCGAGGGTCGCGGGTTCGAATCCCGTCTTCCGCTCCATATATGCGGGTGTAGTTCAATGGTAGAACATCGGCCTTCCAAGCCGAATGTGAGGGTTCGATTCCCTTCACCCGCTCCATAAACAAGAGATACCTTAATAGGTATCTTTTTTTAATTTGGCTAATTTGAAATGCTTTAAATCGATTTCGTGGAATGACAACAAAAGTAGTGGGGGTTCAAGAAGAAATAGTGTTTTATAGCTTGAGATTTTTTTAGCTATGTTTTTATCTTTTTCGGGAAAAGTAATCCGTGAAAGTAATCGGTGATCATAAATATACATTTTCTAGAATAAATATTAAAATTTTACAAATTGTATTAAAAAATGATACAATGCGCTTATCAGAATCAGAAAGAGGGTTAAACCTATGAGCAAACAGAATCCAATAAGCGTGATAGGTATGCCGATGGACTTAGGCCAAGGTAGACGCGGTGTAGATATGGGGCCAAGTGCAATACGTTACGCTCAACTACAAACAACTTTGAAAGCTTTAGGGTTTGATGTAGAGGACCTTGGTGATGTTCAAGTGCCTAGTCCAGAATCGATAGATATTGGAGATAATCATTTAAAATTTTTATCGGCGGTATGTGACGTAAGTGAATCTTTAGCAAACGTTGTATCTGATGTGATCAAAAGAAAGCGCTTTCCACTTGTTCTCGGTGGAGATCATAGCATGGCGCTCGGAACGGTTGCTGGGGTAGCAAAACATTATCATAATCTTGGGCTAATTTGGTACGATGCACATGGGGATTTAAATACAGGAGAAACATCACCTTCTGGAAATATCCATGGTATGCCATTAGCAGCGAGTCTTGGTGTTGGTCATCCTGATTTGGTTCATATAGGAGGATATACGCCAAAAGTAAAACCTGAAAATGTAGTCCTCATCGGTGTTCGTGAGCTGGATAAAGGAGAACAAGCTATTGCCCGGGAAATGGGATTAAAAGTGTTTACGATGCATGAAATCGATCGTTTAGGCATGACAAGAGTAATAGAAGAAGCCTTATCTATAGTAGGGAAAAATACAGATGGAGTACATCTGAGTTTTGATTTAGATGGATTAGATCCAAGTGATGCTCCTGGAGTTGGTACTCCTGTGCCTGGTGGGATCACCTATCGCGAGAGTCACCTTGCCTTGGAGATGATGTCGGAGTCTGGGTTAATTACTTCTGCTGAATTTGTGGAGGTAAATCCAATACTCGATCGAGAAAATATTACCGCAAAAGTAGCAGTTGCTCTTATCAGTTCTTTATTTGGGAAGAAAATTCTCTAGTTTGTGAAATACCAACTGTTAAAGGATCAACCATTTTATATTAATAATTCAAGTGAAAACATAATTTGGTGATGGATTTTTTCATGAAAAGGAATTGGGGAATATTACGTAGTAGGTTTTGTACTTGATTTTTTAAAACTGAGTTTCAAAGTAATTTATTATCGTAATCTCAATCAGTCGGGGCACCGCTTTGAGTCCAGAAGAACTCAAAGCGGTGCCCCTTTCCCTCAGGTTGAACGATGGAGCTAGAGAAGCCTCTCAAGCTCGAGGAGGAGGGAGTCCGCCTCTTCGGAAAAGTCGGACGTACCCTCCTTCAGGAAAGTGCCCGCTTCCAGAAGTTCCTGGAGCGCGATCGCGACCATGATGGTGGACTGAGCCCTCTTAGAGGAAGACTCGGCCGACGTAAGGTGCCCGATCTCGCGGAACTTTTCCGCTTCAGCCATGAGCCTTTCACAGGCATCCGCAGACCACTTGATGCTCCGTTCCACTTTCTCGCGCTTCTGAGCTCGCTCCTGCTCCTCCAGCGCCTTCTCGATCCGGGAGGCCTGTGCCTCTACCTTCTCGCCAAGCGCCTTCAGATCTGCCATGTTCATATGTCCTCCAAGGACAAGAGGGGTGGTCAAACTCAATTATAAGTATTAATCAGAATAATTACAACTAAAAAAATATTAGGCCTTTTGCTATATTAGATTTCTAACGACATGAAAACTAACTTCTTTTTTTAAAATAGTGCATACTAAGGGTACAAGTAACTTCTTGGAGGCCCATCCATGTTAACCAGCGATGTTAAAGAGTATCTGAGTGATCTAGTTGATATCCTTATTGTCAGTTTCATATTTTACCAGCTGTTGTTATTGCTCAGAGGGACAAGAGCCGTCCAACTCGTTAAAGGAATTAGTGTTGTTGTCTTGCTTTGGATCATCAGCCGTTACTTTGAGCTTCGTACTGTTACGTGGTTGATTGAAAATCTTTTTTCCGTTGGTGTTATAGCGATTATTGTCATTTTCCAACCTGAGGTACGCCGTGCACTTGAGCAAATCGGCAGGGGGGGATTTTTTAGTCGTCATCGAGTAATTCGGGAAGAAGAAGTAAACCAATTAGTAGGGGAAATCGCAAAGGCGGTACAATATCTGTCTTCCAATAACGTAGGAGCACTGATCATAATAGAACAAAGAACAGGATTATATGATTATATACGTACTGGTGTTACCTTAAATGCAGATGTCAGCTCCGAACTTATCCGAACGATCTTCGCTACAAATACTCCTCTTCATGATGGAGCTATTATCATTCAAGAATCCAAGATAACAGCTGCGGGATGCTTTTTGCCGTTGAGTGAAAGTACGAGAATATCCAAGTCCTTAGGAACACGGCATCGTGCGGGATTAGGTATGTCAGAGATGTCTGACGCGATTGTCATTGTTGTTTCCGAAGAAACTAGCGCAGTATCCATTGCTCAAAATGGGGTGTTGGAAACTAATTTATCCAATGAGGCATTTTTATCTCATCTCTTCCAACTATTAAAACAGAAGTCAGCAAAGTTGGGTAAAGAGAGGAGTGTCCAAAATGGCTAGATGGTTTCAACGGGAATGGGTGCTTCGGGTTATTTCGCTCATTCTTGCTGCTATTTTGTGGTTTATGGTATCGGAGCCAACCCTCCCTATTTCTGTTAATCGCAGTTCTACTACTGTAAGAGGAATTAAAGTTGAATATCGGTACAATACAAAAAAGTACCAACTTTTGAGCGAGAAGCATAAAGTAGATCTTGTGTTCACTGGGGACAAAAACACGATTAATCGTTTGCCGTCATATCGTGTTTTTGTTGATTTAACGAAGTTATCAGCAGGTAAATATTTAGCTCTACCAGTTTCCGTTGAAGGTCTGCCAGCCAATGTGCAAGTTCAGCCAAATCCCAGTACAATATCGGTTGAAATAGCAGAAAAAGTTACCAAAACCTTCCCTATTACGATCATTACAAGGGGAGCAGTGGCAGATGGTTATAAGTTGTTGTCTCTTACATATACTCCAACTTATGTGAGTGTTTCTGGAATTCGGCAGGAAGTGGAAAAGATCACTGAACTCACTGCTTTAGTAAATGTCAATGGATTACGACAAACGACGAACCGGGATATTTCATTATCTGTGCATAGCAAAACGGCGAAAAAGCCAAATGTGAAAGTTGAACCAATTCATGCCAAAGTAACAATACCCATTGAAAAATTACCTGTAGTCTCACCGTCTCCTCAGCCACAAGTGGAATATGGCTATCGGGATATCCCTCTTCAAATAACAGTGAGTAAGCCGCCGCCAGAAGGGTATAAAGTCGAATCGATAACAACAAATCCTCTAAAGATAAGGGTTTATGGACCAGTTGAAAAATTGAAAACACTACAATCATATCCCGCAGGAGCAATCGACTTGTCACAAGTTACAGAAGATACAACGATAAAACAAGATGTAAAGGTTGTTACGCCAGTCGAAAAAGTGTCCCCCAATAGGATAGAGATTTATGTTAAAATGAGTCGGACACCTTCTTAAAGGTAGAACATGATCGAATTGGTTATTTTTTGTTTCTTTGATGATGGAGGAATAACATGGGCAAATATTTTGGAACCGACGGTGTTCGGGGAGTAGCTAACTTAGAATTAACACCAGAACTAGTTTTCCGTTTAGGGCGTTTTGGAGCTTATGTGCTTACCAAACAAAAACAAAATGCTAAAATGGTAATCGGAAGAGATACCAGGCTTTCTGGAGAAATGTTAGAAGCCGCATTGATTGCAGGTATCACTTCAGTTGGGGTTGATGTAGTTCGATTAGGTATTATCAGTACGCCTGGGGTTGCTTTTTTAACCAAACAATTGGAAGCGGATGCAGGTGTAATGATCTCAGCTTCTCATAACCCTTTCCCGGATAATGGAATAAAATTTTTCAATGCTAATGGCCAAAAGTTAGCAGATCATATAGAAAATCAAATTGAGCAGTTGCTCAATGAAGATGAAGATGCATTGCAAAGACCAATAGCCGATAACATCGGACGTGTAGTAGATGATTCTAAATCTTATCAACATTATTTAAACCATTTAAAATCGACTATTGATATCGATTTATGCGGTATTCATGTAGTGGTCGATGGAGCAAATGGAGCTGCATACCAACTAGCTCCACAATTGCTTCGTGAACTCGGAGCGGACGTAACTACTATTCATAGTACTCCTGATGGAAAAAATATCAATGTTGATTGCGGGTCCACTCACCCAGAATCGTTGCAACAAGAAGTTATTGCAAAAGGTGCTCATATCGGTTTGGCTTTTGATGGGGATGCAGATCGATTAATTGCGGCAGATGAGAATGGTGAATTGCTCGATGGGGATAAGATTCTCTTTATTTGCGGACAATACCTCAAAGAACATGGTCAATTAAATCAAGATACCATTGTGACAACTGTTATGAGTAACATTGGCTTTTTTAAAGCTGCCGAAAATGCAGGTCTGCTCACAGAAAAAACCAAAGTGGGAGATCGATATGTGTTAGAGCGAATGCTTTCTGGAGGCTACAACCTTGGTGGTGAGCAATCCGGTCATATTATTTTTCTCAACTATAATACAACAGGAGATGGACTGCTTTCTGCAATTCAGCTATTGCGAGTGATGAAAGAAACAGGAGCGCGTTTGTCTGATCTGAGTGCTCGTGTAACAACATATCCTCAGTTGTTGAAAAATGTAGAAGTAAAGAGCAAAGAAGGCTGGGAACAAAACGAAGCAATCCAAACTGCAATCCATGAAGTGGAAGGTCAATTAAAGGAAAATGGTCGGGTTCTCGTTCGTCCTTCCGGTACAGAACCTCTGATTCGTGTCATGGCAGAAGGGCCAGATCAAGAGGTAGTGAAACAGTATGTACAAAAGATTGCAGATGTAATTCAACGTGAAATGGGTAAATAAATCCGGCCAGGTTCTTGGTTGAACTTGGCTTTTTCTTCCTTAACTCTTTACTTTTACGTGTAATTTGAATAGGATAGTGTAGTGGATTCTAAATAGTTTATCCATCTTTTGAATAAGGGGTGATGCTTGGAGCATTAGGAGATATGTATTTTTAATATGCCGTTAAGCGCCAGGACTGCAAGCGTTGCAGTTGACGAGGAGGAGGTTTATCGATTTTTATCGGCGGATGCCTCCCGGTGTTTCGTCTACACCGACGACTCTCTATACAATTCAATTGGGTGACCAGCTGAGCAAAAATAGAGGGAAGACGAAGAGAAGAAGGATACTGTACCTTGAAAATTTGATTATTGATGGAGGATTGCATATGTGTGGAATCGTAGGATATATTGGTTTGAAACAAGCTCAAAATGTACTATTGGAAGGTCTAGAAAAGCTGGAGTATCGTGGATATGACTCCGCTGGGGTAGCTATTTATAATGGAAATACGATCGGAGTAAAAAAGACAAAAGGCCGGTTGGCTGATTTGGCTGGACATCTTGATGAGAAAACATTAACTGGCCAACTAGGAATTGGTCACACCCGATGGGCTACACATGGTAAACCATCCGATGCAAATTCTCATCCACATGTTGATGGAGAAGAACAGTTTGCTGTTGTTCATAACGGTATTATTGAAAATTACATTGAGTTGAAAGAAGAGCTCATCAGCAAAGGTCATACATTCACTTCTGAAACGGACACAGAAGTGATTGCTAAGTTGTTATCGGAAATGTACGATGGAAATCTTGTTTCGACGGTGAAAAAAGTAGTTGCACGCCTTCGAGGTGCATATGCTCTTGGAATTATCAGTAACTATGAGCCTGATAAACTAGTTGCTGTACGTTTGGCCAGCCCTCTAGTAGTAGGCATTGGTGAAGGTGAAAACTTTATCGCTTCTGATATCCCAGCTATTTTGAAACATACCCGTGATGTATATATCCTTGAAGATGGAGAAATGGCTGTTTTGGATGAAAACGGTGTGGAATTGATGACCACAGAGGGTACACCTGTTAAGCGTGATGTTTTGCGCGTAACTTGGGATATGGAAACAGCTGAAAAAGGCGGATTCGACCATTTCATGCTAAAAGAAATCTACGAACAACCAAAGGCAATTCGCGATACTTTAGCTGGACGGATTAAAAATGGATTGGTTGACCTTTCCCAAGAAGTTGGATTGACAGCAGAAAGTGTAAAACAGATCAATAAAATACATTTCGTTGCATGTGGTACGGCTTATCATGCAGGGTTAGTAGGGAAAACTGTTTTAGAACAGTTAACCCGTATCCCAGTTGAAATTGATGTTGCTTCTGAATATCGATATCGCAATCCGATCATTGATGAGCATACATTGGTTGTTGTGGTCAGCCAATCGGGAGAGACCGCAGACACATTGGCTGCATTAAGAGAAGCGAAAAGACATGGTGCTCGTGTTTTAGCTATCACCAACGTGGTAGGCAGCAGTGTTTCTCGTGAAGCTGATGATGTTATTATCACTTGGGCAGGCCCAGAAATCGCAGTGGCATCGACGAAAGCTTATACTTCTCAATTGATCGCTATTTATCTGTTAGGAATGTATCTGGCACAATTGTTGGAAACAAGCGCAGTTGCATCATTTGGTACTCTGCTTGAAGAAATTCAGTCCTTACCTGAAAAAACAGAAGAGGTATTAGAACAAGCAGATAAGATTGCTGCCTTTACCAAATCAATTGTTCACCATGAACACCTATTCTTCTTAGGTCGTGGGATGGATTATGCAGTAGCATTAGAAGGATCACTCAAATTAAAAGAGATTTCCTATATCCATTCCGAAGCATACGCAGCTGGTGAATTAAAACATGGAACACTAGCTTTGATCGAAGAAGGTATTCCGGTTATTGCACTTGCTACTCAACATGCTTTGTTTGAAAAAATGGTCAGCAATATCCAAGAAGTAAAAGCCCGTGGTGCACATGTACTCGGATTGGCTTCCCAAGGGGATAAGGAACTCTTAAAATCTGCCGATGAAGTAATGTACATTCCTGCTATCCACGATCTGTTCGCTCCTGTGTTAGCAGTAGTACCACTACAGCTTCTCGCTTACTATGCTTGTGTGGAGCGTGGATATGATGTTGATAAACCACGTAATCTAGCAAAAAGTGTAACCGTAGAGTAATAAAATATTTTTTAAGGAACGGTATGAAATTTTCATGCCGTTCTATTTAATTTATAGGTTTTTTAGATGAATGATTTTTAATAACTGTTCAGCCATATAAGTAGCACTATATTTAAACCCTTGATTGATCCACTCAATGATCATTCCCAATATGGCATTAGCTTGATAACTTGCATACAATTCCTCGTCTAAGTCAGAAACATATGCCACATGTTTGGATAAATCTTGTAATACTAGCTGCTTTAATTCATTTATAATTCGATTGTGAAAGCTTGATAAAATGTTTGTTTTAACAACAAGTACATAAAAATTGGCATACTTTTCAACATGATGAAAGATCGTAATAGCAGAAGCAGTTAAATCTTTTAAGACGAATGTTTCTGCCTTTTCATATGGTTCTAGATAGGATGCAATTAAATCTTTGATAACATCATGGACGACTTCGTCTAACAGCTCTTCTTTAAATTGATAATGCTTATAGAACGTGCCGCGATTAAGGTCTGCTCCCTGGACGATATCGGTAATTGTAATCTCTTTGAATTCCTTGCTTTTCATTAAAAGAAGCAAGGAATTTTTTAATGCAGTTTTAGATTTTATTATTCTTCGATCTAACTTTTTTTCAATGTTAGTCATTTACAGCCTCCCATGTTGATTTTCTAAAGTTAACAAACAACTATGTATGGTATTAGTGATTAGGCGACAGAACACTTGGTCTTTGCTGATTGAAATGTTTTACATAAGAGTATTATACTTTTTATAGAAATTAATAAACATCTGTTCATTAAAATTCTGATTTTATTGGACAATTGGAGGAATTTATCATGAAATTAACAGATAAAGTCGCAATCGTAACCGGTGCAGCTTCAGGTATGGGGAAACAGATTGCTATTTTGTATGCCAAAGAAGGAGCAAAAGTTGCCGTATCGGACTTGAATTTGGACGGTGCTAGAGCAACAGTGGAGGAGATTGAAGCTACTGGAGGTATTGCTTTTGCGATTAAAACAAATGTGGCTGAAGAAGCAGATATACAAACTTTAATCGATACTACAGCAGAGAAATATGGGACAGTAGATATATTGGTGAATAATGCAGGCATAATGGACAACTTTGAGCCTATTGGTGATGTAGAAGATGATAAATGGGATCGCATTTTTGCTATCAATACAAAGAGTGTCATGCGTTCCACTCGAAAACTTCTGCCTATTTTCTTAGAAAAGCAAAGTGGTGTAATCGTTAACATTGCTTCAGCTGGGGGATTGTATGGGGCCCGTGCAGGTGCAGCATATACTGCATCCAAACATGCAGTAGTTGGTTTGACAAAAAACACTGCTTTTATGTATGCGGAACAAGGCATTCGCTGTAACGCGATCGCTCCCGGTGGAGTCGAAACGAACATCATGTCATCTATGACAAACATCAATGAATTTGGAATTTCTCGCCAACAACTCGGTATGGCAATTAACCCGAGGACAGGAAAACCAGAAGAGATTGCAAAAGTTGCATTATTTCTTGGCTCTGACGATTCTAGTTTTGTAAATGGTACAGTTATTACGGCAGATGCAGGCTGGTCTGCTTATTAAGATAAACAATTTTGATAAAATAGAGGAGATCATCTGAGTTCTCAGATGATCTCTGTTGATTTATTTATTGAATGTTTTGTATATTATCTAGCGGATTTTGCGTAATTATTTAATAAACTCTAGTAAATCTTTGTTGAATCGATCTCGGTGTGTGATATATAGACCATGAGGAGCATTCTCATATACAATAAATTTATTATTGGGTATCAATTGTGCTGATATTGCCCCACAATATTCAATTGGCATGGACTCATCACTGTCGCCGTGAATGATTAAAGTTGGGACGTCTATTTTCGCAACTCCCTGGATCATCTGAACGCTCATGTCCACGACGATCATAAGCAATACAACGTATCCCTTTGCTGCTTAGATCGATCATTTGGTAATTCCACATAGTAGAACTCAATGACCACCCTGAAATAAAAATGACTGGTTTCCCTTCTCCCCATTCTCGATAAAAAAGTTTTGTCTGATCTATTGATTTAAAATATGGCATTTTCTATTCCTCCTTAGTTATTACTGACACTTTTACTCACATTCTTCAGAAACGTCTTCATCTTATTTAAAAGAGTTCAACTTCTTTTTGATTACAATATAAAGATACTTTCCTATCAGTATTGCATCAATGTTGTATTTCTTATGGTATTGATCGGTTTCAATAATGATGAAAAAAAAGATAGTGTAACGACAAGAATAAGAAGTCTCCAAAAATATTAATTTGACAATTTTATAAATTCGATATTTTATTATAGTGAGGAATAGACCTTCGACTCGAAGAAAGGAAATCCAATGTGGCAACCAGATAAAGAAATCTGGAATCGGCAGACTCTGCTCGCAGTCGCAGTGGAGTGTGCGATTATGCTCAACATCGATGTCTATGGGAGCAGTTATACCTTATGGATGAAGCTCCAAGGGCAAGCTTCTGTCATCACACTTGTCGCCACTCTAGTCACTGTCACTAGCTTTATCGGTTATGCACTAGTAGGTGTCCTCGTAGACCGATTCGGCACCAAAGCAGTTCAGTTGTGCTCTCTCCTTTTCATGCTGATCGCTGGAATTGGAGTTGCGGTGGCAGATGGTTGGTATGCCTTGTCATGGCAGATCTTGCGCTTCTTTCTCTGTGGGATCTTGTGGATCGCCAATGATACCCAGCTTCGTGGCCTACTCCCTGAAGGCGAGAAAAAGATGTCAGGAGTAGGTAAACTCAAATCGATTGGGACACAGGTCTCGATCTTCGGGGTACTGACTGGTTCTGTGCTCGTGAGTGAGTATCGCGAAGTATGGTATTGTCTTGGTCCGAGTGCAGCAGCAGTAGCGATCATTTGCTTGCTGTTGTCGGAACAGTCCAACCATGTACCAGAGCACGCGTCTATTCTTCCGGACAAGGAAGTTTTTCGATTGACTTTCCCTGTAATTGGGATTGCGGTCTCTGTAAATGTGTTGATCACCTATATCGTCATTGATCTTGGTGTGCGAAATGGTTCGCTGGTCAGGACTGTCATCTACATTGGCGCAAGTATCTCTGGCTGGCTGCTTGCTTTCTTGTTCAAGCAGCATCTCAGTGAGCGGAACTTCATTCGTATTGCTATCATTGCGATGGCTGGTGCGATGCTGATGCTCAACTGGTCGAACGTCATCGTTTTGACCATTGCTTCTTTGATCATCGGAATTACGTACAGCACTGTGTTCAATCAGATTTTGGGTGAAAAGACCTTTAAACTGACTGATCAAAAGGGACGAGCTGCTTCTACCTCCGTTTTGATCTATGGAATCGGGGGGATTGTCGGTGTAAACTGTTTCGGCTGGATTCGAGAGCAGATGGGTTCAGATGTGATGTACCTTTCACTTGCTGGGCTCATGTTGATCTCTCTGCCGCTGTTTGAGTGGACATTCCGAACTTCTGCCGCTTGGAAAAAGGATGGGTAAGGGGATCTATATCCTTTAGATGGATGGTCATTCTGCAACCTGCAAAGGATGTGGAATGACCATCCGGGCTTTTATTGTTTATCGCTATTTGCTGATTCAGTTAGCCAATTTTCCAAATAAAATAACCCAGCTGTGTACTAAAACAGCTGGGTTTGTGAATACAGCGAGCTAGTCGCCAATGTTGTTTAGCACACACGCTTTTATTTTTGAATCTTATAATGCAAATGTACAACTCCATTTCCAAGTGATTTAACATCAACCAATTCGATAGGTTTAAATGTATACTCGGTTTTATTTATTAACAGATTCAACCCTTTTCCTTCGAGCACTGGGGCAATATTAAAGATAATTTCATCCACTAGATTTTCGGTAAGAAAACTATTGTGCAGATCAGCTCCACCAGAGAGAAGTGCAGTGTGATGCCCTTTTTCGTTTAGAAACTGTAGTGCTTCTTGTGGAGACGAAACAATAGTGACACCTGGTATTTCTTTGTTACTGCGAGAAATTACTACTATGTCTAAATTTGCAAAATCTTCTCCCCCGCCTCCGCTGGCTAGCATTCCTTCAAATGTTTTTCGACCGACGATAAAGTTCCCAGCAGTTTTTGCATGAGTGGCAAAGTCTTCAAGTGCTTCTTTTTTTGGTGGATTTTCTGGACCTGATTGTGCATAGTTTCCATTTGCAGATAAAGTTGCCCATAAGATTGTTTTCATGTTAAATAACTCCTCTTATTTTTTTAAATTTTTTTGTGGTTGCTACATATCGAATCGCTGCTGCAATCCGATCAGGGCGATCTTCTTGAACATAGTGAGATGCATCTTCTAAAATTTCAGTTTGATTGTTTGGTAAGTATTTTTGCCATTTTTCCATTTCGCTAAGCGGAAATCCTGCACTATCTTTGGTTCCCCAAAGAATTTGTGTTGGAACATGGCTCAAACTGGATAGTTTTGACTCAGTCTCCGCTAACCATTTATGTGCCTTACGAATGCTTCTAGGAAATACCCATGTGGGCTTCCTGGATGCTGGAGTAGGAAAAGGATCAGTATATGCTTTTTTGAGTGTTTCTGTAATTTTCTCCTTATGGTGAATGCCACCCGGAACAATTGTTTTTGCAAAAAAGTTTTTTCTCGTTTGCAGCCAATATCCAAGCGGCCAGCCGCCCATTGCAAGTGAGAAAAGTTTCATAGCTGGAAGTGCTGCCGGCCAAGCCCAAGTATTCATCAAAACAATTCCGCTTATATTTTCCGGGTGGTTAACGGCATAACTCATTCCAATTGGTCCACCCCAATCTTGGACAACGATCACAAAATCTTTTAGTTGCAGCTGTTCTATAAATTGGTTAAGAGCTTCTGCATGTTCTTGTGGTGTATAGTTGTAGCTGCTTGGAGCCTTGGACATTCCCAATCCAGGGTAATCCAATGCAACAAGCCGATAATCCTGTCGGAGTTCCTTAATCACATTCCTATATAAATAAGACCATGTTGGATTTCCATGTAGTAAAAGGATCGTTGGACCTGTACCTTCGTCAATATAATGAATATGTCCATCTTTGTATTCCATCCATTTATCTTCAAATGGGTATTCTGATTTATCTACTTGAAAAGGTCGTTTCATTTTGTTTTCCTCCTCGAAATCATTTTCTTATGTTGAACTTGATTTTATCTTAGACTATGATGGTGACAAAACTTGTCGTAGTTAAAAAGAAAATGAAAAAAGGAATAAAAACAAATGTCCAATAAATCTCAACGTCTGATTGAATTGATGATGACAGTAAATCGAAAGCGGAAATTTACAGTAAGAGAATTGGCTGATGAATTTGGTGTATCTAAGCGAACGATATTACGGGATTTGCAGGATTTAAGCGGATTGGGGGTTCCTTTGTATTCAGAAGTCGGCCCGCATGGTGGATATCAAGTGTTGAATGAGCGTGTATTGCCACCTATTGCGTTTACAGAGGAAGAAGCAGTTGCTATGTTCTTTGCGAGTCATGCCTTGAGGCACTATTCTTCGTTACCTTTTGAAGAAGAAACTGCTTCAGCTTTGAAAAAGTTTTATTTTTATATGACAGGGGACGTTCGGGACCGAATTGATCAGATGAAAAACCGATTCGATTTTGTTATTCCTATTCGTCAGACAAAATCTCCTTATTTGTCGATTTTATTAAAAGCAGCTGTCGAGCAACGAGTGATTAAAATAGAATATAAATCCAAGTCAGAGCAATCTATTCGAGAAATTCAACCGATCGGTGTATATGCTAGCAGCGGTCTATGGTATTGTCCCGCATATTGTTTTATGCGAAAAGATATCCGACTGTTTCGCTGTGATAAAATCACCGCTGATATCCAATTTTCCGAGACAAATCCAATTGATCTGAAAGATGTTCATCTTGGTAATCGTATGTCGATGAGAAAAGGGAATAATGCTCCCCTAGATATGTATGTAGAGTTGAATTCAGAAGGTGTTCAGCGATGTGAAGCTGACATCGGGAGCCGTTTTCCAGTAAATGTGAGGGAAGATGGAACTGGATGGTTAGAAGCTAAAATTCATAAACGAGATACACTATTTTTAGCAAAAGTATTTATTGGATTAGGAACAGATGCTATGGTACAAAAACCAGTAGAATTAGTTGATGAGATGAGGAAAATACTAGTAAAAATCATGAGCCAGTACAAAGGAAACAGCCAATGAATCGAGAACGGCTGTTTTCCCATTAGTTGAGCCATTTTGTACATAAAGCTGTTATAATCGTTTGCTTTGGTCAGCTCTTTGACATTATCCCATTCCGATAGAACACTGATAAAACTCTCGAAGACATTGGTAAATAACTTTTCTTCCTGCTTTTGGACGGCAATCATCGCGATGATCTGTACTTTTTCTGCTCCCCATTGAACAGGTGTATCATTGCTGATAATACTTATGCCAGTTTTGGGATGATGTTATGTGATGGAATATCTCATCATGCAACGCCAAAACCAGAAGATGTATTTGCGACCATGAGACGCAATCAAATGGAGTATTTCTTTGCGGATGTCTTACTCAGAGGATTTTATCCAGGGTATGTATTTTGATTTTTTGAAGATCATGGATTTGATATTCAAATTGAAGAACAAGATGAAGAGGATCTTAAAAATACAGCTGATTTCCTTACTTTTTCTTTTTATTACACCCGTATACCAGATGCAGAAAGTGTAAAAAAGGAAAATTCATTCTACATTAATCCATTACTACCAGCGAGTGACTGGGGTTGGTCCGTTGATCCGATTGGATTAAGAACCACACTAAATATGTATTATGATCGATACCAAGTTCCAATCATGATCACGGAAAATGGGATTGTGGCTTATGATAAACTAGATGAAAATGGCGAAATTCATGATGATTATCGGATTGATTAACGGAAACACATCGAACAAGTGAAAAATGCAATTTCTGATGGCGTAGTGTCAGAGGAATTACCCATGGGGACCAATTGATATTGTCAGTTGCTCTTCATCTGAAATGAGTAAAAGATACGGCTTCATCTATGTTGACAAAGACGATCAAGGAAATGAAACTCTGTTAAGGAAAAAGAAAGACAGTTTCTATTGGTATAAAAATGTTGTTGCATCTAATGGTGAAGAACTGTAATACTAAATATACTGGACAAAAATTATAGTTCTAAATAATGAGGGAAGATGAGGTTGTGTATTTCACTTTGCTTATGAGTATACTACCAGAACAACCTTATCTGACCTCTCTTTAACTCTAACCGCAGTGTACATAGCAAAGTTAATGAGTTGCAGGGAAAGAAGAACTTTATATTTTTGTTTTAGTAGATGAGAGGTATAAATTTTATCTTATCTACAAAGCGAGATTAGGAGTATAGCGACTTGTGCCCTAGTCTGAGGTGCATAAGTGCAACTGAGCCTCTGTCTGCGCCTTGAAAGGTAAGATACATCGACAAGTTTTCTTTAGAGATTTTTTTATTTTTACAAAAGATTAGGAGGATCATGATGAAAGAAAAAACATTTACGGTGATAGAAGAGGCAGGTATACATGCGCGTCCAGCTAGCCTTTTAGTGAGCAACGCAAGTAAATTTAGTTCAGAAATCAACATAGAATATAAAGATAAAAAAGCTAATTTAAAATCTATCATGGGTGTAATGGCATTAGGTATTAAAAAAGGCGAGACAATTAAAATAACCACAGAAGGTTCTGATGAGGATGATGCGATCGTCAAGTTAGAAGAGTTACTAAAAAGTTCGAATATGGCTAGTTAATTTCTATAAGAAAAGCGCTGTTCCTATGAAAGATACAGCGCTTTTCTACTTTATGAATAACCGCTTTTTTTGAAGCGATTCTTTTTGAATACAAGAAGCGGGCATACTCTGAAGATTAAGCAATTCTAGTTTAAGAAGGTTTTTCTTTTATTTTGCCGAATTAACTACTATCGATTTGAAAGGTGAGAATGTTATGTCGAAAATACTTTTATCTGTGAATGGGATGTCTTGTCAACACTGCGTTCGAGCTATTGAACAAGCAGTTGGCGCACTAAAGGGAATGCACACCGTAGTGGTCGATTTAAATAAACGGGAAGTAACGGTGTCTTTCGATGAACAGCAATTAGAGATTGAACAGATAGTGGATGTTATGTTGGAAGAAGGTTATGAAGTAGAAAAAAGCAATTAGTTGGTGTATAAGATGAAAAACAAATTGGGCTTCCTATTGGTCAGCCCATTATTTGCGTAAAAATAAGTATGAAAGAAACGATTTCGTTTTTGCTTCCAATTGAGCTAGTTCTCTTTCTTCTTGTGCGATTACTTGGTCTAACCAATCAATATCATTTTTTATTCTTGTTCGTAAGCCATCCCGTTTGATCACAAATTCTTCCGTTGTCCATTTTTCATAACTTTTTCGATCGCTCACGGCTAGTACCAACCCTCTTTTTCTGCTTGGTCGGTGGTTTCTTTTAGATCCTCGATGTCGCGAAGAATTTTTTCTTGGAGCTCCTCTTTCCGCTCCTGTCCACTTTTATAATCTTCTTCCATTAAGCATCCCTCCACCCCCAATTATGATACATTTTTAATGATAAACCATATATTACCCATCTGCAATATTCATATTTTTACAAAATTAGTAAGAAAATTTGGGCAATATGTGTCTATTGGATGTCAAAAGACTTTAATCAATAATATATTCAAAGATTTTTTTGAAGCTAAAAAAGCTAGCCTTGATGTGGCTAGCTAGAAATCATATTTTTGCTTATATTTTTGTGGTAACAAAGAAAATGAGAACCAACATAACGAGTAAAGATAGGTTTAAGATCATGATGTATCGTTTTAAGAATGAGGCAGTTGTACTGCTTGCAGCAGATTCTTTTGCTGCTTTCAGTAGTTTTTTACCATAAAAAGCAATAACTAAAATAAAAACGATAA
Source organism: Shimazuella sp. NTD248 (assembly GCF_059510395.1). NCBI lineage: Bacteria > Bacillati > Bacillota > Bacilli > Caryophanales > Thermoactinomycetaceae > Shimazuella > Shimazuella sp. NTD248. Next base: position 427,625 of record NZ_JCAJZT010000004.1, read on the forward strand.
CAAAGAGAGATCCAACTCGTTCTTTGACCAAAAGCCAGAGTGGTTTATTTGCATCATATTTCATCAACATATACAATCCGGTGATCAAAGCTATTACAGAAGTTGGAATCATCATGGTAAGGTTCCAGCGATGTGCAGTTGCGAGTGAATTGGCCATGATGGTTTCATCATTGGTACGGGTTGCATTGCGAAGATACATGGCCATCAAAGTAGTTGCACCAAACCAAGTCGCTACACAAAGTACATGAATAAACAAGCTTATTTTTACATCCCACATGTTTGTATTACTCCTTCGTTTACCTATGTAAAATATGTTATACAATTGTCAATGATATATTATCATGAAGCAAAACAAAGATTCCACTTTGAGAGTAATATGTGTGATAAAAACCTTAGAATATAATTGAAAATTAGAAAAGGTGTGGAGTAGTGATTGTAGGAATAGGGACAGATATCGTTGAGTTGTCGCGTATAGAGCAGATTGGAATAGACCGATTAATAAACAGAATATTAACTCCGAGCGAACAAGCTTTGATACCAGTAAAAGAGAAGCGAAAGATAGAGTTTGTAGCAGGACGTTTTGCTGCAAAAGAAGCAATTTCCAAGGCTTTAGGCACTGGAATTGGGGCGGATTTTGCTTTTTATGATGTCTCGATTCTTTCGGATCGACTTGGAGCTCCTAAAACACAATGGAAAAACCAAGAAAATAAGCCTGCCATTCATTTGTCTATTTCTCATAGTGATCATTATGCAATAGCGATGGTAGTCTTGGAAAAATAGCCCTTCAACAGAGGGCTATTTTTTTTCACGAATAACCGGTTTTTGCAAGCATAAACATGTACCAATTAGAGGTTAGACAAGTACCTTGCTTCCTAAAAATCATAAGGAGGAGAGAAATGCAAGCTAGATGGGCTGGTGTACTCTGCTTATTTTTATTGTTGACTGCTTGTGGTCCGAAAGATTCAAAAGATGTAATAGAAGATTTAACTGATCGTTCTCAGCACTTGGAGTCGTATTCCAGTCATGGAACTATGACGATAAACAATGGACAAGAGCCACAATCCATTGACATTGAGGTTTGGTATCAGAAGCCTAATTTTTATCGGGTAGCACTTACAAACACAAAGAAAAATATTACACAAATCTTATTAAAAAACAAAAATGGTGTGTATGTATTGACTCCACATTTGAAAAAAAGTTTTCGTTTCCAAAGTGATTGGCCGCTTAATAGTGGACAAATTTATTTGTATCAATCAATTTTACAAAATGTGATTACAGATCCGAAGCGGCAATTTCGAACAGAAAAGGATGATTATCGTTTTGACGTAGCAACGAATAATGATTACCATCGTACTTGGGTGAAACAACAAATATGGTTGGATCAAGATTATTTACCAAAACGGGTAAACATTTTAGATGAGAATAATCATGTGATGGTCCAAGTCAAGTACGATAAGTTTAAACTAGATACTACATTTGACAAAAATGCTTTTGATATGGACCGTAATCTTCAAGGGTTACCAGAGAACACAAAGCAAACCATGGCAGATACATCAAAAACATTATCTGCTGTAACTCCTGGATACTTGCCTAGTGGTAGTAGATTAGTAGATGAAGAAACTATTCAAGGTATGCATGGACCTATTGTTGTGATGCGATTTATGGGGAAACAACCGTTTACACTCACCCAAAGGGCAGCGAAAACAATGGAAACTAGTACGTCGATGAAAGGTGATCCTATTGATCTTACTGATGCAGAAGGTGTTTGGATGAAATTTGCCACCCAGCAACATCTTTCTTGGACAATGGATGGGAAAGACTTTGAATTGGTAGGAAATATCCCACTAGAAGAGATGCAAAAAATCGCCAATTCGGTATTAAATCAAACTGAAAAATAATAATTTGTTTTAAGCAATGGCCAATTTTGTTATAATAAGACTAATTATTTTCATTTGGCTATTGCTGGGGTGAACGGTAGTGGAGCATACGTATTATCGAGATACCCGTATTGAAGTGGATCTTGATGCGATTGAGCATAATATCACTCAGTTTCGTCAAATTTTACCTGTTGGAACGAAAATCCTTGCAGCGGTAAAAGCCGATGCATATGGACATGGAGCTGTTACTGTTTCACTTGCTGCAATCTCTGCAGGAGCAACCCATTTAGGTGTAGCATTTGTAGATGAGGGCATTCAGTTAAGAGAAGCACAGATAAGAGCTCCTATTCTTGTGTTTGGGTATATTCCTCCACATGCTATTGAAACAGCGCTTTCGTTCGATTTGACTTTTACGGTCTTTGATCAAAATCATGTAAGACAGATTGAACAGGTAGCGCAGAGATTGAGGAAAACTGCGAAGATCCATTTAAAAGTAGATACAGGGATGGGTAGATTAGGAATAGCACCAAATGAAGTTATTTCCTTTATCAACCAGCTTAATAGCTTGAGATGGGTGGAACTTGAAGGAATATATACGCATTTTGCTACAGCTGATGATGAAAACTCAAATTACTTTGAGCATCAGTTGTGTCTATTTGAGGAGATTTTGCAACAATTAGATGAATTAGGGATTGAAATTTCACTCAGGCATGCTGCTAATAGTGCTGGTGCTTTGCGTATGAAGCAAAAATGGTGTAACTTAGTACGCATAGGCATTAGTATGTATGGATTTCAGGATGTATCAAATCCAGATGTCAAGTTGAAACGTGCATTGAGTTTGAAATCAGCTATTACACAACTTAAATGTTTGCCTAAGGGTTCAGGTATCAGTTATGGCAAGACGTACACGACTTCCACCGATGAATGGATCGCGACCATTCCAATCGGGTATGCTGATGGACTGCCTCGACATCTTTCCAACAATGGGATAGCGCTAGTCGGTGGTATCCGGGTTCCAATCGTAGGTCGGGTTTGCATGGATCAAGTGATGTTGAGAGTAAGTGAGGCAATGCCAGTGGCTGTCCATGATGAAGTAGTTTGGATTGGCAAACAAGGTGGTGAGGAGATTACAGCTGATGAGATTGCAGAGCAAATCGATACGATACACTATGAGATTGTAACACGTCTCGGTAGCCGAGTACCTCGCCTGTATTTCCAAAATGGTCAACTTGTTTCAGCTCGGAATGCACTTTATTCTGAAGCGGGAACAAAAGATAAAAGGAATTTTCCTATTTTGCACGAATAAAGTTACAATAAATACTTCCTTTCTTGGAAACCTTAAAAAATAGTTGCAAGTGAAGGGAATATTTTGTAAATTAGATCACATGAGCAGTGCTCATCCCACTGGTAGTAGGTTACCTCTTTATTGCGATTTCTGAGACGAATAAATTTTCTCAAGGGGTAAATCTATTCGAGGTAAAAAAACTAGAACGCTGGTGGCAGGTGTTCCATCTATGCAGTCATTTTTAACTGCATAGGATGGGCTGATGAGACAGCCCTTAATTAGGAGTCGCACAAAATAGAAATGGAATGTGTGCGTTAACTGCCTAGAATCTCAATATGGCCTATTTTTATATTTGCTAGGAATGTTTTTCGTTTGCGATGTTTTGTATCGTATATTTTTGCGTTCCATTCAACATAATGGTAGTATTATGTGGTGTTATAGGGACATTACAGTAAAAATTGTAGGTTTTACTAAATATCGCTAACGGTGTAGATTGGTTGGGGGTGCACATATTTTGTCTAGTACCAAGAGAATCATGATCAGCCTACCGAAAAATTTGCTTCAAGAAGTGGATGGTTTGGTAGAACAGGATAACTCCAATCGAAGCGAATTTATTCGTCAAGCGATGAAGTTGTATCTCCGTGAGAGAAAAAAGCGCTTCATTCGAGAGATGATGAAAAAAGGGTACATGGAAATGGCTCGAATTAATCTAGGGATATCACACGAAGCTTTTCAAGCAGAAGAGGAAGCGGATTGTACCTTGGATCGTTTGGTTAGCGGGGTGTAGGTATCTTGATCGTAAAGCGTGGCGATGTGTATTTTGCTGATCTTTCCCCTGTGGTCGGATCCGAACAAGGTGGGGTTCGGCCTGTTTTGATTATTCAAAACGATATAGGAAACCGCTTTAGCCCCACTGTGATCGTCGCCGCGATTACTGCCCAGATACAAAAGGCCAAGCTACCTACCCATGTGGAGATTAATGCTAAAGCATATGGTTTTGATCGAGACTCGGTCATTTTACTGGAACAGATCCGGACGATTGACAAACAGAGGCTGACAGATAAAATTACTCATCTTGATGAAGAAATGATGAGTAGAGTAAATGATGCACTTCAGATAAGTTTAGGACTTATTGATTTTTAACATTTTATTTAGCAGGTAGGGATACCTGCTTTTTTTTATGTTTATTTCGCTTCTTTACGGGGAAATGATTTTGTGAATTCATCTAATGTTCATTAGCACTTGCATAACAATGTATTTGGTTAGTCTCAAACGGAAAGCATGTCTAATATCTATTTTGGAAAAATGAAGAAAACAAATTGAAGAAGGTTTTTGATTTTGAAACCCTCAGGAGGATGAATTGCAATGAAGGAACAACCCCTTGATCTGGTGAATTTAGTCATTCCCGCCAAAACTGATTTTGTCAGTATTGCTCGTTTAGCGGTCTCTGGGATTGCCAATCGGATGGGTTTTTCTTATGATGATATTGAGGATTTAAAATTAGCAGTATCTGAAGCTTGTACAAATGCAGTAGATGCACTATATACGGATGGAGATGGTGACATCAGAGTATGTTGTAATATATTCTCCAATCGCCTCGAAATTGAAGTAGCAGATCAGTGTATAAACGAAGAAGATTTAGAAAACCTAGAATTAAAAGCATTACGTGAACAAGAATTGGGATTATATTTTATCGAATCACTGATGGATCAAGTCGATGTTCAAGACGAGGGAGGGGTAATAGTTAAGCTGACTAAATTTATAAAAGAGAATGGAGTGGAGGAGCATGCCGGGTCGCCCGCATCCTACCCGACTCGATGAAGATCAAATTATTGAACTAGTCGATCGGTATAGGCGGGAAGGAGATAGAGAAGCCCAGGAACAGCTAGTCACCCAGTTTCGCGACTTGGTGGAATCCGTCGCATACAAATTTTCACGCGGGCAGGAATTATATGAAGACCTTGTACAGGTAGCAATGATTGGTTTACTCGCTGCGATCAAACGATACGATCCAGAAGTGGGCAGAAGTTTTGAAAGTTTTGCTGTCCCTACGATCGTTGGGGAAGTAAAACGTCATATACGTGATAAAACCTGGAGCGTCCATGTTCCTCGCAGAATCAAAGAATTAGGTCCTCGCATTAAAAAAGCAGTGGAACAGCTCACTATCAATTTACAACGATCCCCATTGGTTACGGAAATCGCAGAATACCTAGAAGTCACACCTGAAGAAATTTTAGAGACAATGGAAATGGGTCGAAGTTATCAAGCAGTCTCCATGGACTCTCCAATCGAATCTTCAACCGAAGGAAATCCCCTTACATTGTTTGATCTTGTGGGGGCAGAGGATGAAGCATTTGAAAAAATTGATAAGCAATTATTATTAGAGAAAATTTTTCAATCGCTCAGTAGTCGTGAAAGAGAAATTTTAGAGTTGATTTTCTTTGAGAACTTGAGTCAAAAACAGGTGGGGGATCGTTTAGGGATTTCCCAAATGCATGTTTCCAGATTGCAGCGTCGTGCCCTCAAAAAGCTTCGTCAAACGATACGCATGGATTTGTCGGAAATCATTTAGACAACTGTGATTCTACATAACAAATGCTTTCCCGAACCCGCTGAAGAAAGCTACAACTTGTCCACTTTGTGGGCAAGTTTTTTTCGTTATCCTGTTTTACATGTGATAGTTAAGTATGCCAAAATAGAGAACGAACACAAGTTTAGGTGGTGTAAAGATGGAAGTTATGGAAGCAACTGTAGATGTTATGGATTTAATTGAGCAAGTAGCTCGAGAGTTATCATTTCGAGTAGAACAAGTAAAAGTAACGATGGAATTGCTAGAAGCGGGGAACACGATACCATTTATTGCGCGTTATCGAAAAGAAATGACTGGAGAACTGGACGAAGAACAGCTTCGCCAAATTGAAGAAAGATATCGCTATATTGCAGGGTTGTATACTCGAAGAGATGAAATTATCCGATTGATAGATGAACAGGGGAAGCTGACAGAAGAACTGCATCAAAAATTAGTGAAAGCGACCAAACTCCAAGAATTAGAAGACTTATATCTCCCTTACCGTCCAAAACGAAAAACTAGGGCGAGTATGGCAAGAGAAAAAGGTTTGGAACCTTTAGCTAAAATCATTTTAGATTCAAAAGAGATCGTCAATAGCGAAGAATTGGCAGCCTCTTTTGTAAACGAAGAGAAAGATGTCAAATCCGTTGATGAAGCCATCAAGGGGGCACTGGATATTCTCGCAGAGGAGATTTCAGAAGACGCTGACACGAGGAAATGGGTACGCACCTATACTTGGAATCAAGGGGTACTAGAATCAAAGGCAGTAGATGCTGATGAGTCTACTGTTTATGAGATGTACTATGACTATCAAGAACCAATACGTACCATGCCTTCTCATCGTGTTCTTGCCGTTCGCAGAGCAGAAAGAGAAGGAGTGCTGAAGCTAAAGATTAAGCTACAAGAGGAAGAAGTTTATACTTTACTTCGTAAATGGTTCCCTCACGAAAATACATACACGCTGCCGATTATGCAAGATAGCTATAAGCGCTTGATTGCTCCTTCTATTGATCGTGAAATACATGCAAAAATGCTGGCAGATGCGGAAGAAAAAGCGATTGATATCTTTAAAGAGAACTTAAAACATCTATTACTCCAATCACCGATTACTGGCAAAGTAGTACTCGGGGTTGATCCTGCATACCGGACTGGATGTAAATTAGCAGCAGTAGATGATACAGGAAAATTATTAGATATTGATGTCATCTATCCTACAAAGCCAAATGATCGAGTGGAAGAAGCAAAGGAAAAAGTTCATGCGCTACTAGAAAAATACCCAATTAGTTTGATTGCAATTGGCAATGGAACTGCTTCAAGAGAAACAGAAAATTTCATTGCAGAAGTTATTCAGGAATCTGATAAAGATCTGTACTATGTGATTGTCAATGAGGCTGGTGCCAGTGTTTATTCTGCTTCTCCACTGGCGAAAGAAGAGTTTCCTGAGTTAGATGCAGCCAGAAGGAGTGCAGTCTCAATAGCAAGGCGGCTGCAAGATCCGCTAGCAGAATTAGTTAAAATTGATCCAAAATCGGTTGGTGTTGGACAATATCAACATGATGTTAATCAAAAGAGACTATCAGAGTCATTAACCCAAGTTGTGGAGTCAGCTGTTAACTATGTCGGAGTGGATGTCAATACTGCTTCTCCATCTTTGCTCCAATATATCTCAGGGGTGAGCAAAACAGTATCAAAAAACATAGTAGCAGAGCGTGAAAAGATTGGAAAATATACGAACCGAAAACAGCTTACGAAAGTACCAAAACTCGGAGCTAAAACATTTGAACAATCTGTTGGATTTCTGCGTATTCGTGAAGGAGATAATCCACTCGATAAAACACCTATTCATCCTGAATCTTATCCCATTGCCGAACAACTTTTGCAGATACTCGGTATTTCAGTAGAAGAATTGGGCCTCGATCAATCCAAGGAAAAGTTAAAAAAAGTCGATGTATCAAAAATGGCATTGGCATTAAATAGTGGTGTACCGACACTTAGAGATATGATCGATTCACTACTCCGTCCTGGAAGAGATCCTCGGGAATCTTTGCCTAGTCCTATTCTTCGGTCAGATGTGTTAAAAGCGGAAGATTTGGAGACAGGAATGCACTTAAAAGGAACCATTCGCAATGTTGTGGCCTTTGGGGCATTTGTAGATATCGGATTAAAAAATGACGGGCTTGTCCATATTTCCAAGCTCAGCAACCGATTTGTCCGCAATCCGATGGATGTAGTTACAGTCGGGGATATTGTGGATGTATGGGTGCTTTCTGTAGATAAAATCCGAGACCGGGTCAGTCTTACTATGGTACAAGAATAAAAGGAAAGCTAGGTAGCTCACCTAGCTTTTTTTGCTGAAAATTTCATTTTCAACCTCAAAATAAATTTTTATCTTTGTCCTCATATTCTTTTTTTATAAAAGTAAACCAGCATCGGTTTAAAAAACGTATTTGACCACGATCTTTTTGCCGAAATGCTTGCATCAATTGCTTACTTAGCCAATTGGGCATGGCATACTCCCCCTGTATAAAACTGATATTTACTTATGTTTATTACAGACAGGGGTTGTCTTGTGCCTATACTTGTGAGATTCCACGAAAAAAGTATGCATGAAATGAAAAGTTTGAGGGAAAAAGGTAGAAGAGGTGAATTTTAAATGAAAAAACAAACCTATTATGTAACAGTTGATGGAACCATTCACTCCGAACAGTTGTTAGATGATGCACCATATGATTTTGAAATTCAGGCAACAGATGAGGAAATAAAAAACGTACAAGATTTATTTCAACAAGCATACAATAATGACTGGGACACTTATGTGCAATCGCATTTACCTTTTCGAACCGAGGATCGACAAAAAGCGAGCACAGATGTAGACCAAAATGTCCGAGAAATTTATTCAGCGATATACCAATTGGGAACAGAAGAGACGAAAAAGAGCATAGAAAGTCTAGGTTTGCTTGATCTTTCTTGATCGAGCAAGTATACTTGGAGTTGAGAAATTGTTTTTATATCCATATTGGAGGAATGAGTAGTGGGACCACAATACTATCAATCTTCTTCTGCGGTTAGAACAGAACGAGGCTTATTTCAACGCGTTTTTTCGTGGATGTTTGCTGGCTTACTACTTACAGGAATTATTGCTTATTTCTTAAGTAGTAATGCAGACATATCTGCCCTGATCAAATTTAATAGCAGTATCATCTGGGGTGCCATCATTGTTCAAATTATAATTGTAATGGCTATCTCAGCTTTGATCGGCAGGATTTCCGCCTTTACAGCGACGTTTTTGTTTTTCTTATACGCAGCGATTAATGGGGTAACCTTTAGCTTATATTTTGCTTATGTAGATATCAGTACAATAGGTTCAGCTTTTATAATTACAGCTGGTATGTTTGGTATTTCGGCAGCGATTGGATTTATAACCAAAGCTGATCTTTCTAAAATGGGCTCTATCTTCTTGATGCTTCTTTTGGGATTAGCTCTTGCTACTTTGGTGAATGTACTCTTCTTGCACAGCAGTACAGGAAGCTTAATCCTCTCCTATATTGTCGTTGTTGTTTTTTGTGGAATTACCGCATATGACGTGCAAAACATTAAGCATATGAGTGCCAGCATTCAATCCATGGACGAAAATACTGCTACAAAAGTCGCTATTTATGGAGCATTGATGCTTTACATTGACTTTATTGCGATCTTGCAAAACTTGATCAATATTTTGAGCAGAGACTAATAATTAGCAGCAAATAAAGCCTTCTCACATCATGTGAGGAGGTTTTTTTGTAAGAATGAAAATTTATGCTTGACGCAGGAGGACAAATCATGCTAGATTATAGAAGTCGCTCAAAGCGGATAAAAAAAGCTTGCAATAAGTAGTGCTTTTTGTTAAAATAACTCTTGTCTCAAAAATGTTCCCAAATAGCTCAATTGGCAGAGCAATCGGCTGTTAACCGATAGGTTGCAGGTTCGAGTCCTGCTTTGGGAGCCAACTTAGGAGAGATACTCAAGAGGCCGAAGAGGACGGTTTGCTAAACCGTTAGATGGCGTCAGCCATGCGAGGGTTCGAATCCCTCTCTCTCCGCCAGACATTTCGGTTTTTAATGGCCCGTTGGTGAAGCGGTTCAACACACCAGCCTTTCACGCTGGCATGCAGGGGTTCGAATCCCCTACGGGTCACCATTTTTGGGCGTTTAGCTCAGCTGGGAGAGCACATGCCTTACAAGCATGGGGTCGGCGGTTCGATCCCGTCAACGCCCACCAGATTCAAAATATTTATTTTTACCCATACGGGGCTGTGGTGTAGAGGCCTAACATGCCTGCCTGTCACGCAGGAGACCGCGGGTTCGAATCCCGTCAGCCCCGCCATTTTTTTGTGGCGGTCGTGGTGAAGCGGTTAACACACCGGATTGTGGCTCCGGCACTCGAGGGTTCAAATCCCTTCGATCGCCCCACTTTTTTACACTTTGGGGAGTAGCCAAGAGGTAAGGCATCGGTTTTTGGTACCGTGTACCGAAGGTTCGAATCCTTCCTCCCCAGCCATTTTTTCAAAGCAATTTCAAATAAGTAAGAGCCATTAGCTCAGTTGGTAGAGCATCTGACTTTTAATCAGAGGGTCGAAGGTTCGAGTCCTTCATGGCTCACCATTTTCAAAAATATGCGGGTGTGGCGGAATGGCAGACGCACCAGATTTAGGTTCTGGCGCCGAGAGGCGTGGGGGTTCAAGTCCCTTCACCCGTACCATATTTTCATAAACTTTATATTTTGCGGTCGTGGTGGAATTGGCAGACACGCTATCTTGAGGGGGTAGTGGCCCTAGGCCGTATGGGTTCGAGTCCCATCGACCGCACCAATTCACACATCGAAGAGTTATGACCGTAACTTTTCTTTTTTTATGACCGGGGCGTGGCTCAGCTTGGTAGAGTGCCTCGTTCGGGACGAGGAGGTCGCAGGTTCAAATCCTGTCGCCCCGACCAAAGCTTATGCGGGTGTAGTTCAATGGTAGAACATCGGCCTTCCAAGCCGAATGTGAGGGTTCGATTCCCTTCACCCGCTCCATCACAAAAAGCTGTGCATCTGCACAGCTTTTTTCCTTTATTTGGGACTCCGAAACTTTCTTCTTTTCCGGTTTCTTGGTAAGATAGTATTATTTCATGAAGAAGGACGGTGTTAAACCTTGGATGAACCGATTATTTATACAGTAGATGAAGAGGAAACAAGAGCATTAGCATTTCAAATAGGGACGAGGTTATCTAAAGGAGCCGTCATTGCTTTATCTGGTGAATTGGGAGCAGGTAAAACAACTTTTTCACAAAGTTTAGCTAAGGGACTCGGTGTAGAAGAATATGTAGACAGCCCAACTTTTTCTATCTTAAAAATTTATAAGGGTAGATTACCTCTTTATCATATGGATGTGTATCGATTAGAGGAAGACAGTGCAGAAGAATTAGGCTTAGATGAATATTTATATGGAGATGGTGTAAGTTTAGTTGAATGGCCATCCCGAATTGCTTTGTTGTTACCGAAAGAGACCATTTTTATTGAAATAGAAGTCCTGCCAACAGGGGACAGAGCCATAAAAATTGATTCTCCCACACTGTACAAGGAGTTGATGGGATCATGAATATATTAGCAGTGGATACTTCAACACTTGTACTAAGTATTGCTGTATTAAATGAGCAAAAAATACTTGGAGAGAAGTCTACTAATCTGAAGAAAAATCATTCGGTTCGATTGATGCCTGCTATTGACGAACTGTTAACAGACTTGGATATGACATTATCGGATATGGATTTATTTGCAGTTACCGCAGGGCCTGGTTCCTACACAGGGGTTCGAATCGGAGTCACTACGGTTAAAACATTTGCATGGGCTTTACATAAACCATTTCTTGCTGTCTCCACATTGGAAGTTATCGCGATGAACGGACTGCATTTCCCAGGAAATATTGTTCCTTTAATTGATGCAAGGCGTGAACAAGTCTATGCGGCTGTATACCACAGGCAAGAAAACGGTCTGCAACTAAAAATGCCAGAACAGATTATTTTGATGGATGATCTGCTCGAACAGTTGAAACAAAATGAAAATGAGACACTATTCATTGGTGATGATGTCACTATGTTTAGTGATAAAATAACATCTGCATTAAAAGAGAGAGCGATTATGACGCCATCTAGTCAACATCTTCCACGTGCAAGTAATCTCGGCATATTAGCCCTGCAAAAATGGTTGGAAACAAATAAGAGTGAACGACATGACTTCTCTCCTAACTATTTGCAGTTAACATTGGCTGAGAAAAATTTATTGGGGCGGTTAACATGAACTTTATCAAAACGGTTTTGTTTCGCCCGATGAAGGTAACAGATATTCCTGCTGTTATGGAGATTGAAGAACTTTCTTTCACTGATCCTTGGAGTGAATACTCGTTTAAAGATGAGATTACTGCGAATGATTTGGCTTATTATATTGTCTCACTTGTAGATGGAAATGTTGTTGGATATGCGGGTATGTGGGTGGTGTTAGATGAAGCGCAACTTACTAATGTCGCTCTTCATCCGGATTATCGCGGGCAAGGAACTGGAAAAGAAATCTTGGCTTATATGATCGAGCTTGCAAAGCAACTAGGGGCTTCCGATGTGACACTTGAAGTCAGAAAGTCCAACCAAAGAGCTCAACATCTTTATCGGAATTTGGGTTTTACTGTGATCGGAACGAGAAAAAATTATTATCCAGACAATGGAGAAGATGCCATACTGATGGGATTGGTCTTGAATGAAGAATAGAACGGTGATACTGGGTATCGAAACAAGTTGTGATGAGACAAGTGTATCTGTAGTTATAGACGGAGAAAAAGTACTTTCAAACGTCATAAGTTCACAGATGGAGATTCACCAAGCTTTTGGGGGGGTTGTCCCAGAAGTCGCTTCTAGGCGCCACGTGGAGCGGATTACGTTGATAATCGAACAAGCATTAAAAGAAGCAAATGTAACCAAAGATCAGCTTAGTGCCATTGCAGTTACTCAAGGCCCAGGTTTAGTCGGCGCTCTGCTCATTGGGGTGGCTGCTGCAAAAGCACTAGCGTTTGCGCTTCGTATTCCTTTGATACCTGTTCACCATATCGCAGGGCATATTTATGCCAATCATTTGGTAACACCACTTCGCTTTCCTTTGATCGCCTTAGTTGTTTCTGGGGGTCATACGGAGCTTATTTATATGAAAGATCATATGCGTTTTGAACGGATTGGACGTACACGAGATGATGCAGTAGGCGAGGCGTTTGACAAAGTTGCTCGTTTGATGAACCTTCCTTATCCAGGAGGACCGCACATTGACCGCTTAGCAGCCCAAGGCTCACCTGTCTATCCCTTGCCACGGGCATGGCTGGAGAAAGAGTCATTGAATTTTAGCTTTAGTGGTTTAAAATCCGCCGTCATGCAATTTATCAAACAAAATGAGCATTACTCTGAAAAAGACTTAGCAGCTAGTTTCCAAGATGCAGTGTTAGATGTAATTGTTGAGAAGACATTTCGAGCGATGGAGCAAAAAGATGTAGAACATCTTGTCGTAGCTGGAGGGGTAGCGGCAAATAGCGGTTTGCGTAGCCGATTGCACAATAGAGCGAAGCAAAATAACATGACATTATGTATACCGCCACTAGAACTCTGTACCGATAATGCAGCGATGATTGCGTCCGCAGCATACTTTCTTTACGATGCTGAGAAGAAAGCTGACTTAGAACTCAATGCAGTAGCAAATCTTCCATTGATTTAATTTGTTGTAAATTTCCCTTCTAAATTTTTGTATACTATAACCATTATACATTTGATACTATAAGTATCTTTTTTGGGGGAAATGGGGAGCACATGAAACAGTCAGAATGGAAAAAATTCGGCAAACTCGTTTTATTTGTCACTGCATTTAGCATTGGGCAATGGATTCTCTGGAAACTATTAGCACCTGTTCAAGTTGTATTTACGATAAATGGATATGCACTCGACCTGACAAAAGCACTCCATCTGATAGAGAGTGTGTTGATTTATTCTGCGGTTTTATATGTTTTATTAAAAAAATATGGGTATTGGGAGAAGATTTTTGGTTCACAGGATATGATTGAACCTGAAACTAAAGAGGAAAATGCTACTAGTAAATAAGCTTTACTAGATTAAATGGATGGATGAAACAGCAAAGAAAAAGGCAAAGTTAGCAGATATTGCTAGCTTTTTTGCGTTTTTTAACATTTTTTAAGTATTCTCATTTTGTGGAATGTAACATATAATAAAAATATCAACAACCACCCGTCCCTATCCGAGTAATCTCGGAGAAATCGAGGATACTGCCATGACCGCTCGTCGCGCCTTCGAGATCGTCAGCAACGAGATCAACGACTTCAAGAACAGCGACTCCTTCCGCGCCCTGAAGATGTACGTTCTGGGTGTGGCCATCATTCTCACGGCCATGCTCATGACCGGCCGCACCACGCCCGCCGAGATCAAGTTCTACACCATCCGTACGGCCGGCTACGTGTTCGACCTGTACATGGAGTTCCTCTCCTGGATCAGCTCCCTGTACACGTTCGACAACTTCAAGCTGGTCTTCGAGATCGCGTTCATCACGGGTCTCGTGTTCCACGTGCTCAAGCTGGTCGTGAAGTCCATCTCCAACCGCATCGACAACTGGCGGAACCGGAAGAACGCCGTCGTCGCGATCCTTCCCGCCGCTCCCCAGTGGAACGAGGAGGGCAGCGGCGAGCAGTGGTCGACGCGAAACTACATCGCGCAGTAGTCCATCGACCGGGACGGGAAGGGCGATTTGTGTGGTTCTGAGTAGCAGACAGAAATGTCTCCTCCCACACCGATCGTCCCCCCGTAATATAATGAATTCCATATAGATGATAAAATGCTAGCGAGAATGCTGGCTTTTTTTTGCATGAAATTTGTATTGTCATATTAGTATGAAGATCAGCCTTTGTTTACAAGGAAAATTTGTTATAATAAAAGTATCGTATCCCGTCCTACAACCAGCACTGCTGGAGAATGTGAGCATCTGATGTTCGAGCTGTCCAAGCTCTCCGAGCGTACCCGTCGGAACCTGCTCCTCGCCGGTGCCAGTGTTCTCATCACTGCAGTCTTCTACGTCATCACGAACTCCGTGGTGGGTATGTACAACATGATCGAGCACGTCCAGCATGCTCCTGTGGCCACGTCCACGGTTGAGCACTCCCCCGAGCGTCAGGTTCAGCGTCCTTTCGTTGTCATCAACGTCGACGACACCGTGAAGGGTGTGAAGAGCACCTTCAACAGTTGGAAGAAGACCGCCGGTGAGCAGGTGGAGCAGCACAGCGCCCCGACCATCGGAAACTTCCTCCGGTGGATGATCGTTCTGATGATCGGAGGACCGATCGTCAGCCTGATCCTGTGCATCCCTCTCGCGGCGTCGGAAGCAAGGTAGTCGTAGCCAATACACATTCTCACCTGTAGGACGGGAGGGCAGTTATGTTGGATCGAGTACCAACTCGTCCACATCACTGTCCCCCGTAAATCCATAACTTAAATATAGATTATAGGGAGGTTAGCCTAGAGGCTGGCCTTTTTTTGTGTTTTTTACAAGGGTTGTATTCCCCTCATCTTTGTATATAATAAGCACATAACAACATCCGTCCAATCTAGGAGCTGGGATCATGAGGATCCGTGTCGCACTGTTCGCTGTGGCAGTCGCTGGTTTTTTCGTCCTTTCGATCATCGGAGCGCAGCTTGAAGCGCTGGAATCCGGACTTGGAATGCTCGGTCTGGAGGTCGAAAACCCGATGACCAAGATCTTCGAAGCTCTTGGCTCTGTCCTTGAGGTCATAGCTTGGATCACCCTTATCGTCGGGGGTGTGTACTTGTACTTCAAGCTCAATCCGAACAAGAGGTACTAGTCTCTGGCTGAGTACCATACAGCTTAATCCAACAAAGAGCCGATTTGGACGGAAGGACAGTGTGTCGAGTTGAGGTATTCATACATCCTCGCACATCTGTCCCCCGATAAAAAACTCATTGATATAAAAAAGAGGCTGGTCTTGTGGCTAGTCTTTTTCTGTCATATTCTACAAATTAGAAAATATCTTTTGAAAATAAAACATTACAGGTATACTGATTATGTACCTGTAGATGGCAACTGTAACAAATGAGGTTCCAATGTTCTCTACTGCTCAGAATCTGTTCTCTCCAGAAGATGACTCCATAGCTATCATCAAAGCTGGAGTACGTCATGAGTTCGACGAGACGCTGTTTTCACTCTCCATTGCGAACCCATTGGTATGGGAAGGTCTGATCTTGATCATCTGCTTCTTGGTCTTTCGGGCTGCATTCAAGGAGAGAAACTAAAGACGCCTTATTTAACTTTTGTAGGAGTAGGGCGATTGGACGTTTGTTTATGGTAGCAACACGCTAGTCATATGCATTCGTCCCCCGAAAATATTTTTTTAAAAAATAAAGTCTCCAAGACCAAGCAAAATATAGCTTGGTTTTTTCATGCCTCTATAAAAAAGTGGTATGATTAGTAAGTTCATCGAAGATAGAGAGTAGGTGAAAATATAATTGGAAAAACAAACTATACGAAAAGAAATAATTGCACTTCGGACAAAAATGAGTTCTTCAGATCGTCTGCAAGCATCACGTAAAATTTGTGAGAAAATCAAGCAACTTCCGATTTACCAAGAAGCAACTTCGATTTTGGCTTATTTTGCTGTTCGCAATGAAGTCAGTCTCTATGCCCTTATCGAAGATGCTTGGAAATCAGGAAAGAGGGTTTCGCTACCAAGTATGGAACAAGATAAGATTGTTCCTCGTTTGTTTACGACGCCCAGTACTTTGGAAACAGGAGATTTTCATATTCTGGAGCCGGATAAATCTTGTGAAAAAATAGATATCACCAAACTTGATTTGGTTTTGGTTCCTGGTGTTGCTTTTGACCAAAAAGGATATCGATTAGGTTTTGGCAAAGGTCACTATGATCGGTTTTTTGAAAATTTACCTGATGTCTACAAGTGTGGAATCGCTTACGACGAACAAATAGTGGAGACCATCTATCCAGAAGTACATGATATTCCTATGGACTTTGTGCTTACACCTAATAATAAAAACTTGCCGATTGGCAAGCCTTTCAAAGCGCAGACAGAGGGTTAGTTGCACTTATGCACCTCAGACAAGGGCACAAGTCTCGTTACGTCTCTATGCTCCTAGTCTCGCTTTGTAGATAGGATAAAATTTATACTCTCTTATCTACTAACGAGATATAAACTATGTTCCTGTGATATTTTGCCTGTTCGATTTTTTGCCGTATAATATAAGCTGGGAGGGGGTGGCTATCCTTGGCAGAACAGAAAATCCCAAAGGTAACTGCAAAAAGATTGCCATTGTATTACCGCTATTTAGAAAAGTTACATGCCATTGGCAAACAGCGGATTTCTTCTGCTGACTTAAGTGAAGCATTACAGATTGATCCAGCCACCATCCGGCGTGACTTTTCCTATCTTGGCGAACTTGGGAAAAAAGGATATGGTTACAATGTTACCTATCTATTGCAGTTTTTAAGAGATTTCCTAAAACAAGATGAGGTCACAAATGTGGTACTCATTGGAGTTGGAAATCTAGGGACAGCTTTATTGCGGTACAATTTTTACCGATCTCACAATACAAAGATTGTTGCTGGTTTTGATCAAGAGATAAGTAAGATTGGCTCCGATATAGATGGTATTCCGGTTTATTCGATGGATCGGTTAGCTGAAGTAATTTTGTTGCATCATGTGGAAGTAGCGATTCTGACTGTTCCTTTAAATGTAGCTCAGCCAACTGCTGACTTTATTGTGGATGCTGGAATTAGAGGAATCTTAAACTTTACACCTGCACGTATAACAGCACATGATCATGTACGTATTCACCATATAGATCTTACTACGGAACTTCAGACGCTTATTTATTTTCTGAAAAAGTTTCCAACAGATGAAAATCTGGAAGAGGAAGAGTTTTAAGGGGTTAATTCATGAGTGAAAAAGAATACCAGCCATTAGTAGATCATCTCACTGAACTTAGGCGCCGACTTATATGGGTCCTTGCTACTTTTGTTGTTGGTTTAGTTGTGAGTTTCATCTATGCAGCAGATATCTTTAAGATCATCAGTAAGGATGCCAATGAGCATTTTGCGTTGTATGCTCTGTCTCCAGCTGATTCATTTAAAATTTATATGCAAATCTCGCTGGTAGCAGCATTTATTCTCGCTTTACCTGTGCTGCTCTACCATCTTTGGCAATTTGTACGTCCTGGACTGGAAGAGAGAGAACAAAAAGCGGCTCTCATCTATATTCCAGTCGCATTCCTTCTTTTTATCGGGGGATTAGCTTTTGGGTATTTTTTAGTCTTTCCATTGATGATTGATTTCCTTACGAACATATCGAAAGAACTTGGTGTTAAACAGATGTATGGGATTTATCAGTACATCAGTTTTATGTTGAATGTGATTGTGCCCTTGGCATTATTATTTTTGCTTCCTGTTGTTGTTCTCTTTTTAACACGTTTGAGACTGATCACACCTTCCTTATTGATCAAAGTGCGTAAGGTTGCGTACATGATTTTAATTGTGATTGCTCTTATTATCACACCAGATTTACTTTCCAACTTCTTGGTTGCTGTTCCATTGATCTTGTTATATGAGTTGAGCATTGGATTATCTGTTTGGTTATATCGACGGATCGAAAGAGAAACAGCACTAGAAGAAATAGAGAATGAAGACTAGGATTTTTTTTCACAGAGAGCTTGCAAAATGTGTCTTTGATGATTAATATAAGTAGTGGGTGTTAGCACTCGCCGACGATGAGTGCTAATAAACGAACGACAAAAAGGAGGTTTTCCTACCATGATCAAACCACTTGGTGATCGAGTCATTCTAGAAGCTGTTGAGAAAGAAGAAACAACCGCTAGCGGTATTGTACTACCTGATTCCGCTAAGGAAAAACCACAAGAAGGCAGAATTGTTGCAGTAGGTGCTGGACGTGTCGATGAAAACGGCAACCGTGTTGCGTTAGAAGTAAACGCTGGCGACCTCGTAATTTTCTCCAAATATGCTGGAACCGAAGTGAAATATGGTGAGAAAGAATACCTCATTTTACGTGAAAGCGATATCCTTGCAGTTATTGAGTAATTTTTACATAAGAAGGGAGATTTTTAAAAATGGCTAAAGAGATTAAGTTCAGTGAAGACTCTCGTCGTGCGATGCTTCGCGGTGTGGATGCACTTGCAGATGCAGTAAAAGTAACATTGGGGCCAAAAGGCCGTAACGTTGTATTGGAACGTAAATTTGGTTCTCCACTTATTACAAACGACGGTGTTACCATTGCAAAAGAAATCGAATTAGAAGATGCTTTTGAAAATATGGGAGCTCAATTGGTAAAAGAAGTAGCTACCAAAACAAACGATATCGCAGGGGATGGAACTACTACTGCTACCGTACTAGCTCAAGCGATCATCCGTGAAGGATTGAAAAACGTAGCTGCTGGTGCAAATCCTATGATCGTTCGTAAAGGTATTGAAAAAGCAGTTGCAACAGCTGTGACTCAAATCCAAGAGATTGCAAAACCAATCGAAGGTAAAGAGTCTATTGCTCAAGTAGCAGCTATCTCTGCAAACGAAGAAGAAGTAGGTAAATTGATCGCTGAAGCGATGGAAAAAGTCGGTAACGATGGTGTTATCACTGTAGAAGAATCCAAAGGGATTACTACCGAGCTAGAAGTAGTAGAAGGTATGCAATTTGACCGTGGATACATTGCATCCTACATGGTAACTGATACAGACAAAATGGAAGCAGTATTAGATGATCCATATATTCTTATCACAGATAAGAAAATCAGCAACATCCAAGAGATTCTTCCAATTTTGGAAAAAGTAGTACAACAAGGACGCCCTATCTTGATCATCGCTGAAGATCTAGAAGGGGAAGCTCTTACCACTATCGTTGTGAACAAACTTCGTGGAACCTTTACTGCTGTAGCTGTAAAAGCTCCTGGATTTGGTGATCGTCGTAAAGCTATGCTAGAAGACATCGCTATTCTCACTGGTGGTCAAGTTATTACAGAAGATCTCGGTCTCGATTTGAAAACGACTGGTCTAGAATCTCTAGGTAATGCACGTCAAGTACGTATAAACAAAGACAACACCATTGTTGTAGATGGTTCTGGTGAAGTTTCCGACATCAAAGCTCGTGTTTCCCACATTCGTCAACAAATCGAAGAAACCACTTCTGAATTTGACAAAGAGAAATTGCAAGAGCGCTTGGCAAAACTTTCTGGTGGTGTAGCAGTTATCAAAGTTGGTGCAGCTACTGAAACCGAATTGAAAGAGAAAAAACTTCGCATCGAAGATGCTCTAAACTCCACACGTGCAGCAGTGGAAGAAGGTATTGTATCCGGTGGGGGTACTGCGCTTGTTAATGTAATTCGTGCAGTAGAAGAACTAGAGGCTTCTCTTCCAATCGGAGATGAAAAAACTGGTGTATCTATCATCAAACGTTCCCTAGAAGAACCAGTACGCCAAATTGCACACAATGCAGGTCTTGAAGGTTCTGTAATTGTAGAGCGTCTGAAAAAAGAAGATGTTGGGGTAGGTTTCAATGCACTATCTGGAGAATGGGTTAACATGATCCAGGCTGGTGTGGTTGATCCAGCTAAAGTTACTCGTTCTGCACTGCAAAATGCTGCATCTGTTGCTGCAATGGTTCTTACCACTGAAGCTGTTGTTGCAGATAAACCAGAAGAAAACAAAGCTCCAGCTATGCCTGATATGGGTGGCATGGGCGGAATGGGCGGCATGATGTAATATACATCATAAAACCTTGAACAATATCAGAAAAGGTCTTTCATCCGTTTTGAATGGATGGAAGACCTTTTTCTTTTTTGTTGTCACAAATAGAAAATGAACCTTCTGATAAGATGGTTCAAGTTAGAAATGTTGCTATTTTTGCAAGGCAATTATCAATTATTAATGTGGAGATCGATAGGTAAAATGAATAATTAAATCTTTAATAGGTATACTTCATTATAAATAAGTATAAAAGTATTGTTAATTCATATAAGATGTGCTAATCTTTATGAAAGCGTATACAGAACGGATTGTAACTGTTAAATCAGGCAAAACCGATCACCTTGGAAAAGGTAAGGTCTTGCCTTTTTCTGTTATCGGAGGTGACAAGGTGAAAATTAGTAAAATATTAAACAATAATGCAGTTATCTCAAGTAA
The DNA here is from genome assembly GCF_059510395.1 of Shimazuella sp. NTD248. Lineage (NCBI taxonomy): Bacteria > Bacillati > Bacillota > Bacilli > Caryophanales > Thermoactinomycetaceae > Shimazuella > Shimazuella sp. NTD248. The sequence continues at coordinate 448,616 of NZ_JCAJZT010000004.1, forward strand.
AGATAAACAAGAGATTATCGTTATTGGACGAGGAATTGCTTTTAGTAAGCGTGTTGGAGATGAGATTGACCAGCAGCAGATCGATAAGATTTTCACTTTGGAAAACGAAGATACGATGAAAAAGTTCAAGTCCTTGATTACGAATATGCCTATTGAATATATGGAGTTATCTGAGAAGATAATTGCATATGCAAAAATGAAATTAGGAAAAAAGCTCAATGATAGTATTTATATTCATTTGACGGATCACATTCATTTTGCTATCGATCGGTATAAAAATAATTTACCGATTAAAAATGGATTGCTATGGGAAACCAAGCAATTTTACAAAGAGGAATATGAAATTGGCTTAGAGGCATTAAATATGGTTTGTGATCAATTTGGTGTGATTTTACCAGAAGATGAAGCTGCTTTTCTTGCGCTTCATATCGTGAATGCTGAGTTGAATGAAGAGATGCCTGTTTTGAAAAATATGACAAAAGTACTGCAAGAAATATTAACGATTGTACGCTATCATTTTAAAATCGATTTTAATGAAAATAACTTAACCTATTATCGTTTTATTACTCATTTGAAGTTTTTTTCCCAGCGTTTAGTCAAAGGAAGTCATTATCATAGTAAAACGGATGATGATTTATATCAGATTATCCAAAAAAAGTACTCAGAAGCGTATAGTTGTTCGCGGAAAATAAAGAAATTTATTGAAAATAGTTATACCTACGAATTAACAGATGAAGAAATGATTTACTTGACTATCCATATCGAGCGAGTCGTAAAAAATAATAACGAACAATAGGGGTTGTAACCTTGTGGGCAAAACCTGAGCAGATCATTCCATTTGAATGGCTGCTTAGGTTTTTTTATTCCTATTTTTGACTACACAATACAGCTTCAGATAAGGGAGTGTAAATATGAATTACGAAGACTTTGCCAAAGAAATAGTCCAATTAGTCGGTGGGAAGCAAAATATTTCTAGTCTTGTACATTGTGCGACTCGCTTGCGATTTAAATTAAAGGATGTTAAGAAGGCAGATAAGGAAAATCTACAGCATTTGCAGGGTGTGTTAAGCGTTGTGGAAAGTGGCGGACAATTTCAAGTTGTGGTCGGAAGCGATGTTCCAGAGGTTTATAAAGAAATTAAAAAAATCGCCGATCTAGATAACGCAAGAAATGATGGATCAAAAAATAAGTCGAATATGGGAACACAAATTTTTGAAGTCATTTCGGGTAGTTTTTCTCCGTTGCTAGGAGCGATTTCTGGAGCAGGTATGCTAAAAGCATTATTAGCTATTTTAACAATGACAGGATTATTATCTGATAAAAGTGGAACTTACTTTATTTTATCAGCAGCAGCAAATGCGATTTTTTACTTCCTCCCTATTTTTCTAGGAATTACAGTGGCGAAAAAGCTAGGGGCGAATCCTTATGTAGGGGGGATTATTGGGGCCGCCTTATTAGAACCAAACTTTACTGGCTTGCTAAAAAATACTGGTGATATCTCACATTTTCTAGGCATTCCAGTTGTTTTGATGAATTATTCATCTACTGTTTTTCCAGTATTTATCGCTGTCTGTATATATGCGGTTTTAGATAAATTTCTAAAGAAAATCATTCATAAAGACTTACAAATATTTTTGGTTCCGATGCTCGTGCTGATGATCATCGTACCATTGACCGTTATAGCATTTGGCCCATTTGGCGTATATCTTGGAAATGCTATCAGTCATGGTGTTAGCTTTTTGAGTGCAAAAAGTGGAATCTTAACAGGAGCTGTGATGGGTGCAGCTTGGACATTTTTAACCCTATTAGGTCTTCATTGGGGCTTGGTGCCACTCTTTTTACAAAATATAACATCTGGAGGCGATCCGCTTTTAGCGATGATAGGTGCTGCTCCTTTTGCTCAGATGGGACTTGCCCTCGGTATTTTCTTAAAAACAAAGGACAAAAATTTAAAAACAATTGCCGGCTCAGCGTTTTTACCTGCTGTATTGTCCGGTATAACAGAACCAATTCTTTATGGATTGCTGCTTCGATACAAAAAGACTATTCCTTATGTTGTGATTGCCGGAGCGGTTGGCGGTGCAATCGTTGGTTCAGTTGGAGCAAAAGCAAAAGTATTTATCGCACCTGCTTTTACAAGTATTCCAACAGTCACACCGATGGCATTTTACGCAATTGCGATGTTGACAGCCTTTTTTGGGGTCATGATTTTAACTGTATTATTCGGTTATGAAGATAGAAAGAAGAAAGAAGGAGAAAAAATCGAAGCAAATGATCAACTGACGGTAAAAAGAGAATCTATCATTAGTCCGCTAACGGGGATCGTCAAGCCGTTATCAGAAGTAGATGATCAAGTATTTAATTCAGGAGCAATGGGCAAGGGTATCGCAATTGAGCCGACGATTGGAAAAGTAGTTTCTCCTGTAAATGGTGTAGTTTCAACTATTTTCCCAACAGGTCATGCAATTGGTATTACCTCTGATAATGGAGCAGAAATTTTAATTCATATTGGAATCAATACGGTTCAATTAGAAGGAAAATATTATACACCCCAGATCAAACAAGGAGATCGAGTAGAACAAGGAGATCTATTGGTTCAATTCGATATTGAGAAAATTAAAGAAGCTGGTTATTCCGTAATTACCCCGATAATTATTACAAATACTAATCGTTATGTGGATGTGATCGAAACCGACAAAGAAACGATTCGCGAAAAAAATGTTTTGTTGACATTAGTCTATTAATTATTTTAATCAAGTATTTTTTATTTGCTGCCAAGGAGGCTGACAAAATGAATGATAAAAAGAGATTTCCGGAAGGATTTTTATGGGGTGGGGCTACTGCGGCTAATCAATTGGAAGGAGGATTTCGGGAAGGAAATAAAGGCCTAAATATTGCTGACGTTTTACCAGGAGGAAAAGAGCGCCTGCAGATTTTAAAATCTACTGGTTTTGATTTTGAGATTCATAACGACAGATATACCTACCCTAACCATGATGCGATTGATTTTTATCATCGTTACAAAGAAGACATCGCTTTGTTTGCAGAGATGGGATTCAAATGCTATCGCATGTCTATTGCTTGGACAAGGATTTTCCCAAATGGAGATGAGTTAGAACCAAATGAAGCAGGCTTAGCCTTTTATGATCGGGTTTTCGATGAATTACAAAAACATGGTATTGAGCCAGTGGTCACCTTGTCACACTATGAAATGCCTGTTTATTTAGTGAAAAACTATGGAGGATGGAGAAGTCGCGATGTAGTTGCTTTTTTTGAAAGATATGCAAAAACTGTTTTTCACCGCTATAAAGATAAGGTGAAGTATTGGTTAACTTTTAATGAAATTAATGCTGGTCTGGAAATGCCAATTATGGGTCTAGGTTTTGCTATTCATCAGGAAGAAGATAAATACCAGCCAACATTTCAAGCTTATCACCATCAATTCGTTGCGAGTAGTTTAGCTGTGAAGGCATGTCATGAGATCATATCTGATGCAAAAATTGGCTGTATGCTTGTATATGCACCTACGTATTCATATGATTGTAATCCTGAAAATGTCATGTACGCTCTTGATGAAGCGCGTTTGTTCAATAATTTTTGCGGAGATGTTCAAGTCAGAGGTGAATATCCTGCTTTTATTCAGCGCTATTTTAAAGAACATCATATTCAACTTGACATTCAACCAAGTGATTTAGAATTGTTGAAAACGTATCCTGTTGATTTTATCAGTCTTAGTTATTATATGTCGCGTACAGAAAAAAAGGAGAAAAATGCAGAGGAAACAGGAGAAGGAAATATATTAGGAGGAGTTAAAAATCGGTTTTTACAAGCGAGTGAGTGGGGATGGGAAATAGATCCGATCGGCTTAAGAATCTCGCTTAATGAGTTGTATGACAGATATCGAAAACCATTATTTATTGTGGAAAATGGCTTAGGTGCAAAAGACAGAGTAGAAGCAGATGGTTCTATTTTTGATGATTATCGTATTGCATATTTACGTGATCATATTTTACAGATGCTTGAAGCAGTTGAAGATGGTGTCGAACTCATGGGTTATACTCCTTGGGGTTGTATTGATTTAGTCAGCGCTTCTACAGGTGAAATGTCAAAGCGATATGGATTTATTTATGTAGATAAACAGGATGACGGCAGTGGGACATTGGAACGAAAGAAGAAAAAGTCATTCTTCTGGTATCAAGATGTCATTACAACAAACGGAGCAAATTTGGAAAAAGATTATGTTATAAGAACAAGGTAGTCAAAGTATGATCTTTGTAAGGCTAGGTATTTTATATCTAACCTTTTTAGTCCCTGTCTAAAACAAAGGCAGGGATTTTTATTTTCAGGTAATTTATTTGGAGTAGATTGTAAAAATATGGTTACGATAGATAGGAGAAGCTACATTTTCATAAAAAGGTGGGATTTTATTGTCACACAATCAAGGAAACCAAGATCAAAAAAATTCAGGGGGTACATTAACGAATCGGCAAGGACATCCGATTACAAACAACCAAAACATCCGAACGGTTAGTAATCGAGGTCCTGCTACGTTAGAAAACTACGATTTTATTGAGAAAATCAGCCATTTTGATCGAGAACGGGTTTCCGAGCGAGTTGTTCATGCCCGTGGTGCTGGTGCACATGGTTATTTTGAATCTTTTGGAACAGTAGGAAAAGAGTCGGTTTCCAAGTATACCCGTGCAAAATTATTTCAGGAGAAAGGCAAGAGAACTCCAGTGTTTGTTCGGTTTTCTTCTGTTATTCACGGAGGACATTCTCCAGAGACCCTGCGTGATCCCCGTGGTTTTGCTGTAAAGTTTTATACGGAAGATGGCAACTGGGATTTGGTCGGTAACAATTTAAAAATATTTTTCATCCGTGATGCGATGAAATTTCCTGATATGGTTCATGCCTTTAAACCAGACCCTGTCACCAATATACAAGATAACGAACGTTTTTTTGATTTTTGTGCTAACTCTCCTGAAACTTTTCATATGGTAACGTTTGTCTTCTCACCATGGGGAATTCCTGCGAATTATCGTATGATGCAAGGATCTGGAGTCAATACATACAAATGGGTCAATGAACACGGCGAAGCAGTTTTGGTCAAATATCACTGGGAACCAAAACAAGGCATTAAAAACTTAACCCAAGAAGATGCGGAGGAAATACAGGCTAAAAACTTTAATCATGCTACACAAGATTTGTATGAAGCAATCGAAAACAAGGATTACCCAGAGTGGGAATTACTCGTACAAATTATGAGTGACGGAGAACATCCAGAACTGGACTTTGATCCGCTCGATGACACGAAACTATGGCCAGAAGAAAAGTTCCCATGGCTGCCAGTTGGTAAAATGGTGCTTGACAAAAACCCAGAGGATTATTTTACAGAAGTAGAACAAGTAGCTTTTGGGACAGGTGTATTGGTTGATGGTTTGGATTTCTCTGATGATAAGATGCTTCAAGGAAGAACTTTTTCTTACTCCGATACACAACGTTATCGGGTAGGTGCAAATTATTTGCAACTTCCGATCAACGCACCAAAAAAGCGAGTTGCTACCAATCAAAGTGGCGGACAAATGCAATATATAGTGGACAACGGGATGACTCAAAACCCTCATATCAATTATGAGCCTTCCTTCTTAGGTGGTTTAAAGGAAGCTTCGCAGTCTGGGAAAGAACATACTCCACTTGTAGCTGGAAATTTAGTACGTCAATCGATTGACCGTCAAGATAATACAAAGCAAGCAGGGGAAACATATCGCCAGTTTGAACAATGGGAAAAAGATGAATTAATCACGAATCTGATCTCGGCTCTAGCACCTTGTGATCATCGTATACAAGAAGCGATGATTGCACTTGCGGAAAAAGCTGATGAAGAATATGGACGCCGTTTGCGAGAAGGGATAAAGCATGCTCCAAAAGGCGGTTCTAGTCAAAAGTCTCTTGGAAGTAGGGCAGGAGAACAAGCAGTACAAGAAGCAATAAGTAAAGGACATGAAGCAGATCCTTATTAAGAAGGTCTATTGAATGGATGAATGATAAAATAAATCAGCGCGCCCCCCTTGAACGCTCCAGGGGGGCGCGTCAGCAGTTCTAGTCAGTCCTTGAAGACGACATTATTCTTGAAAAGGAAGTTGAACTGCTCAGGTGTACCAGTGATGACGAGGTTGTCCTCTTCATCGGTACTAATAGAGATCAGGAACTTGTCCCCCATAGAGATTCGCCACACATTGACCATGAGATATGCGATCGCCTCTCCAGCGTTCTGCACCTCAAGATACCGGTTTTCATTCACTCCTCGGAGCCAGTCTGCGTTGATCTCAAAGTCCTGAAAGACAGGAGTGAGACCTTCATCTGTCTTCTCGAACACGACACCGCCGAAGGTCATTCGACCATCCTGCGTGCGAGTGAAGGGGACAGCCTTGATCGTCATGGAGCGAACAGTCAGCTGCACAATTACTCCTTTGTCAATAAACAGTAGGTTAACTGTAAATAATAATATACGAATATTCTAGTATTTTCAATTACAAAGCGACATATGAATAAACCATTTACAGGTGCTTTTCTGTAAATGAAGTATATTACTGAGGGTAAACTTTTTTTAAAAAAGGGGTTGCAATCTTTTTTTGACCGTGTTATATTATTTCTTGTCGCCGCGAGCAACACTCAAACGGCTGACACAAAAGA
>NZ_JCAJZT010000005.1:0-420839 GCF_059510395.1 Shimazuella sp. NTD248
TTCCTGTTGCATTTGCTCCGTTTCCATCCATAATTGTTCCTGCCAAGTGTAATCAACATATTGTATAGAAAGTGGAGCAACTTCCTCTCCTTGATAATACTGGAAAAATCCATCTGTCAAAATCTGCAATGAAGCTCCATCTGCGACAATATGATGCATGTCGAACAAGAGATACCAACACTCATCTGCCAATTGATATGCATACAACTTGGCTAACGGTCCTTCCGTAAGATCAAGAGCACTTGTTAGAACTTGATCCATCCGTTTATTGCCTTCTACCGGCGGGTTTCCATGCAAACGTAAATCTTCATATTGGAAGCAATCATCGTAAAGTTCCGTTATCCGCTGATATAGCTGTCCATCTTCAAAGTAAAAAATTGTACGAAGGGCTTTGTGTCTTTGAAGTAAGGATCGATAGCTTTCCTTTAACTTTTCACGAACCAATTTCCCTCTTACTTGTAAAACAATTGGCATACGATATAAATTACGTTCAGAAGAATACTGATCAAAAAACCACAATCGTTTTTGTGCAAATGATGCAGGGATTTCCCTCGGTTTCACCTCTTGTTTTGAAGAAAGATGCGAATCCGCTGCCGGAAGTTGCAAAAGCGGAGATAATGTTTCAATTGTTGGCTTAGTAAATAGCGATTGTAATGGTAGAGAAACTCCACAATCTCTTTGAATTCGAGCAATGATTTGTGTTGCTAGCAATGAATGCCCACCAATAGAAAAAAAATTGTCTTGTATACCAAATTGGTCATGCCCTAAAACCTCTGACCAAATGTTATATAACTGTTTCTCTTCCTCGCTCACAGGATGATAATAGGTCTGTTGGTTTTTGTTTATAAAGTTATATTGCGCAGCTAGCTGCTTTCGATCTACTTTTCCATTTGAGGTCAGTGGAAAAGTAGATAATTCGATGAAATTACTAGGAATCATATAGGCAGGAAGTTTACTCTCGAGCCAAGCCTTCCAATCACTTTGTCTATTTGCTTTCAGATAAGCAACTAACTGTTTATCACCTTGTCTCATTTCTTTAGCGAGTACAACAACATCACTTACTGCTGGATGTGTTGTCATAACTGCTTCAATCTCACCAAGTTCTACACGAAAACCACGAATTTTGACTTGATGATCCAATCGACCTACAAAATGTATCAAACCATCCTGATCAAGACGAACCAGATCACCAGAACGATACAATCTACCTTTACCGGCAATAGTTACAAATTTTTCTGCTGTAAGTTCAGGTCTGTCGGCATAACCTGATGCTAAACCATCTCCACCAATGTACAATTCTCCTGGTACACCAAGCGGAACTTCCATTTCATTGTCATCTAAAATATAGACATAGGTGCCATTTATCGGCCTTCCGATTGGAACGGATGCACCTCCATACCAATCTGCTGGAATTGGATAACAACAAGTGAAAGTTGTATTTTCTGTTGGGCCATAACCATTGATCAATTGTGGTCCATTTTGCGCTAATATTTGTTTTACATGGCTTGCCGATACAACATCTCCACCAGTTATCAAGTATCGAAGACCTAAGATCGATGGGAGATGTTCTTCGACCATGAGTCGAAACAGTCCGGCTGTCAACCATAATGTTGTTACTTGATTTTGTACAATGGCATCACTTATATCTTCTAAAGATGGCGTAACAGGGTGCATAATTATCAACTTCGCACCATTTAAGAAACATCCCCAAATTTCCAATGTAGCAGCATCAAAAGCAACTGGAGCCAATTGTAAAAAAACATCATCTGGTATAATTTCCATATAATTTGGTTTTTGGACGAGACGAACAATTCCTCTTGCAGTGATCTCCACGCCTTTTGGTTGACCTGTCGATCCGGATGTATACATCACATAAACAAGGGAATCAATGGTTGCAGGTGAATCATAATTGCTTGTACTCACTTCACCAAAATCTATTTTCTCCCATATTAATGTAGAAAATGATACATCTTGAAATCGATCTACAAACTTAGCTGAAGTGAATACTAAAGATAGTTTTGCATCAGATAACAGATAAGCAAAGCGCTCGTTAGGATACTGAACATCAAAAGGTACATAGACAGCACCCAATTTTGTAATTCCAAGCATACTGATATAAAGTTCCATAGATCGCTCGAAGCAGATACCAATTCGGTCTCCTGCTCCAATTCCGTGTGCAGATAAATAGCGGGCTACTTGATTTGCTCTGTCATTCAATTCTTGATAGGTACAGCATTCCCCACCCAATTGCATTGCGATAGCATGTGGATTTTGTTGTACTTGTCGCTCAAACAGAGCTGGAATAGATTGTTCTTCATATGTTTTCTCAGCACGATTCCATTCCAATGCTTCATTTTTTTTACCTTCTGTATGTATACTTACTTGATGAACACATGCATTTCGGTCAGACGTCAAACTAACTAGCAGCAGCTCTAACTGCTCTAGCATCCTAGCAATGGTAGTAGTTGCAAATAAATCTGAATTGTATTCCAAAATAGCACGAAGTTCTTCATCTTCTTCTATCATTGTCAACGTCAGATCAAACTTTGCAATGGACTGGGGTAATAACATTGGCTCAAACTGGATAGAAGAATCAGTTGGTGTGTCTAAATTCATATTTTGTAATACAAACATAGCTTGAAAGAATGGAGATAGGGAGGTTTGCCTATCTGGTGAAACTGCTTCCACAACTTTATCAAATGGAACCTCTTGATGAGAAAAAGCATCTAATACCGTATCTTTTACACGTCCAATCAATTGGTCCCATGTTGGATTCCCTGATAAATCTGTTCGAAGCACAATGGTGTTCACAAAAAATCCAACCACTTTCTCCCATTCAGACTGAAAACGACCCGCCACAGGACTTCCAACTACAATATCTTTTCCCCCATCATATCTGGATAGAAGTAATTGAAATGCCGTGAGTAAAACCATATAGAAACTTGAACCAGTCGATTGTGCAACTTGGTGAAGCCTACGAACCAAATGAGAGGGAAAAGTTGTCGTTATACTTGAACCTCGATAAGATTCTTCTGCGCCTCTAGGATAATCAGTCGCTACTCGTGTCATAGGTAAGTCTTGTAATTTTTTCTTCCAATAAGCCAACTGACTGGCTTCTTTACCCCAATCTTTTCCTTGTTCAATAGCTGCATAATCAAGATAATCAATTTCATTTACTGGCAATTGTTTCCCATCATAAAGAGCAGCTAGATCTCTAACAAGTACCCCTAAAGACCATCCATCCATTACAAGATGATGAGCTAAAATTAGCAGTCTCCATTCGTTTTTCAATTGATATAGATAAATTCGAAATAAAGGCCCTTGTAAAAGATCAAATGTTTGTTCCAAGTCATGGTGTATGCAAGATTCTACAAATTTCTCAGGTTGTGCTTCTCCCCTTAAATCTTGATAAAAAAACCAATCGGTAAGCTGTGAATGCAAGTGTTGTTCAGGAGTCCCATCTTCATTTGCATGAAAAGTAACACGAAGGATAGGGTGTCTTTCCATCAATTGTTCTAATGCGTGATATAGTCTTGTAAGTTCTACATTACCTGTCAACTTATAAGCAGCAGGTACAGAGTAAACCGTTGTGTTAGGGACAAGTTGCTCCCAAAACCATATCCTTTGTTGTGCAGAGGAAAGTATGACTGGTTTTTGTTTATCTAATATAACTTTGGTGGGAGTATCTGTTTCTAATTGGACATCAATATATTCAGCTACTTCACATAAAGGAACATCAAGTACATAGTCAACTGAAATATCTACTTCGAAAGTTTCTCTAAGGTGATCTATCATATTTTCAGCAACATGTTTTTCAGAAAAAAAGTCGTAAACGCCTGTATATGTTTTATCACTCCAAATTCCCCATATTTCTGCAACTAATTCTTCTGTGACAGTATGAAAAGAAATAGGAAAAGAAGTTCCCTCCGCTTTTTCAAACGAAGGAACTTCTACAAATATGGTAGAATCGAGATTATCAACTGCCATCATTTTTAAATACTGTCGAAGTTCAAATCTTTTAAGAGCTTTTGTTCTTTTAGAGACAAAATAGACAATTTGCTTATTTTGCTCTCTTTTGATTTCCATATAAGATAGGAAAGGATGTTGCATTAATATAGCTTCTAATGCTTTTCCCTTTGTGTTTGTATTTTTGTTATCCACTCTGGTCAACCCTTTCTTACAGAAGCCTTACGAAGAAGATTTTGTTTTATTTGCTTGACTAACTCACTAATTGTCGGAGATTCAAATAACACCTTAAGCGGAAGGTTACAACGATACAATTCATTCACTCGAGTAATAATTTGAGTAGCCAGAAGGGAATGCCCACCTAGCTGAAAAAAATTATCCTCTACACCGATTTTTTGCTTTGATCCGATTAGTTCCTCCCAGATCGAGACCAACCTCTGCTCCATAGGAGTAGAAGGTGCAACATAAGATGATGTAAGCTCAATTTCCATTTGTAGCAATGATGCTTTGTTGATTTTACCATTTTCTGTCATCGGAATTTGCGTTAACCACTTAATTGATGCTGGATGCATGTATTCAGGTAACTTCTGCTTTATTAATGTTTGCCATTCTGTTTGTAAATCTCGATTTGCCTGGACAAAACCATGTAACACTTTTTCTCCATTTGCTTGTTCTTGCATAAGTACCACAGCTTGGGTCACTTCTTCATGCTCCATCAATACTGCTTCAATCTCTCCTAGTTCAATTCTATATCCGCGTAGTTGAACTTGATCATCTTTTCTCCCAATGAACAGTAGTTGACCATCCATTCCATAGCGGACAATATCTCCAGTTTGATAAACTCTGCCTAATTGGGAGTGATGGATAAACTTTTCTGTTGTAAGATCCGTTTGCTTTCGATAACCATTGGCTAGACTCTTTCCTGATAGCCACAATTCGCCAAGAACACCGATTGGAAGTTGTTGACCAAATCCATTCACAACCGCGACCGAGGTTCCAGCTATAGGAAATCCGATCGAAGGCAGATCATGCCCATCCCCTTCTGCATGCACTACACCAGATGTAGCGACAACTGTATTCTCTGTAGGCCCATAGTGATTTACTACTTTTACTGGAAATGATGCTGGTGTATATCGGCGAAGCTGATCTCCGCCAGTTAGCAATACACGTAATGAAGTTTCACCAGACCAATCCAATTGGAAAAACGCTTCACAAATTACTGTAGGAACAAAACTGATGGAAATCTTAGCTTGGATCAACCAATTTTTCAATCGACTAGGAGAAAGCCTATTTTCCTCTTCTGCTATTACTAATGTCGCTCCACTCGCTAATGCTGTCCATATCTCCCAAACAGAAGCATCAAATCCAACTCCCGCTAACATAGAACACCTATCCTTGCGAGTAAGCTCATAAGTAGTTTGATGCCAATCTACGAGTTGTTGCAAAGATGAATGAGTAATCTCCACTCCTTTTGGATTTCCTGTCGATCCTGAAGTGTAAACGACATAAGCTAGATGATGAGGCTGAACTAATCGCGTATGGATGGTTGGCATACTGATCCATTTTGATTTATCTGTATCCATACATATCAAATGCTTATTGGAATCTGTACACTTGGATCGGAAGCAACTATCTGTAATAATTACGTTCATCCCAGAATTTTGGATCATATTGTTGATTCGATCATCTGGATAAGCTGGATCGATCGGTACATAGGTAGCTCCTAGAAGATGAATCGCTACCAAACTTATAGCTAATTCGATAGACCGGTCTAAAAGCACACCCACGCAATCTTCTGGTTTTACTTCTGCCATTCGCAAATAATAAGCAAGCTGCGCTGCATTTTGATATAACTCACCATATGTCAGAGTTCCCGTAGGGCTTTCAATAGCAAGATGATCAGCAGATTCTGTAGCATGAATTACAACTCGTTCTAGTACTGATAAAGGATTCGACACCTCTTTTGTTTGATGCCAGTTTTGAAGTTGTACTTTTTCTTCTTCCGGCAAGAAATCTAGTCCTGCAATTGTTCCATCATCGGATTGGACAAGCTGCTGAAGAAGGCTGGTAAACAAACGCATAAATCGCTTTATTGTGCCTTCATTCCAATTACTACTGTTGTACATCCATTTAAAAAACAAACGTTCTCCAGGCGCTACCACCAATACAAGAGGGTAATGACTTTTCTCTAACCCTTTTAACTCTGAGATTTGAATACTTTCCTTTTCTAAAGAGCGCATTTGGTAATTTTCCATTACTAACAAATAGTGAAACAATGGCTCCTTTTTACCTGCACCAGCCCAATCAGCAATTTTGGTCAGTGGAACATATGCATATTCTTCTGTATCTTTTAGCTGTTGTTGCAATCCAATAAGATAGTTGTTGATTAATAGATTTTTGTTTAATTCTATTCTCACTGGAACGGTGTTAATAAATGGTCCGACGATTTGTTCCACACCATTTAAAGAACCTGGTCTACCTGAAACTGTCGTTCCGTATAGAAAATGAGTTTGACCACTATAGGCTGATAAGAAAATACCCCAGACAGCTTGAATAACTGTATTCATGGTCACTTTTTGTCGTTTTGCAAACAACTTGATTTGTTCCGTCCATTCGTCTGACAAGTAGGTGGTCCATTCTTCATGAGTCGATTTACTGCTATCATGGGCTTGTATTGCTATTACTGCAGCAGTTGCATCTGCCAATTGGTGTGACCAGTAAGATTTGGCTAGCTCCTCATCTTGTTCTGACAGCCATTTGAAATACTGTTCATAAGAAGCGGCAGATGGTAACTGTAATCTGTGTTGTGTTAACAATGATTGATAGATTTGCAGCAATTCTTCTAAAATAATCGGCATACTCCATCCATCAAATACAACATGATGATAACTCCATATTGCTCGATGTTCATGTTCCCCAATCGAAATGAACTCCACACGCATCAAAGGAGGTTCGGTCAAATTAAATCCTTTTTTACGATCGTTTACTAAAAAGTCTATTAGTAATTGTTCTTGTTCTGCTCTATTCTTGTCAGACCAGTCCATTTGATGAATGGGTATTTCCAAGTGATTCCACGCAATCTGATGCGCCTTACGAACCCCTTTCCACCAAATCGAAACAGTTAATTGGGGATGCCTTTCCATTAACCTGTTCCAAGCTTCACGAAAAGCCGTAACATTTAGTTCACCTGTGATCTTCATAGTCATTTGAATGACATAAGCTTCATTGTCATTTTCATAGAGACTATGAAACAACATACCTTCCTGAAGTGGACTCAAAGGATAAATACTTTTCACATCTGCTAATCTTGGTACTTTTAAAAGCTCTTCAGTTGATAGCTTTGCTAATGGAAAATCAGCTAACATCGGTTGTGTTTTTTTAGCCACGCAATGTTGAATAAGTAAATTCAACTGTTGCTGATAAAGTGTTATCCAAGATGTAATCTGAACTTTCGAAAACTGGAGTGGGTCATAAATAAATTTCACTTGAAGCTGATCTTCTTGAACAGCGGACCACACATCTAAAGCATAGGGTCGACGGAAAGCAGGATCTATTAAACTCCCTATTCTTTCTGATGTAGAAGTTGCCCAGATAGACTGAGGATCAGCTTGAAACTGACCAAGATAATTAAAACTAATTTGGGAATTAGATGATAATTTTTCCATTTTTAAGCATTTTAACATCCCATACGTTATTCCTTGTTTCCTAACACGAGATAGTTGTTTTTGAACAATTGGCACTAACTGTTCCCACTCTTCAGCTGCAATATTAAACTTTACTGGATAGACAGCTGTAAACCATCCAATTGTTCGAGAGAGATCTGTGCCATCTACAATCGATTCTTCTCGTCCATGTGCTTCTAAATCAATGGATACAGTATCATTACCTGACCAAGCATGATAGGAACTCACTAGTGAAGATAGTAGCAACTCCGAAACATGAGCTCTGTATGATTGAAAGCTCTGAGTTAAAAGTTGTCTTGTAAGTTCTTTTGGCAATCGGAAAGAGATTTCTTTCGCATCACTCTGTCTATTTTCACTTTCTCCCATACATACCGGCAATAATTCATCTTCTTTAACTTGTTGCTCATTCCAAAAAGCAATTTCTTTTGCCCAATCTTGAGATTGAGTAAGTTTCCATAATGTATTAGACCAGGCTTGATAGGATGTCGTTTTTGCAGAAAGTATCGGTTCTTTTCCCATCTCTATTTGCTGATATATGTCAGATAAATCTTCTAGAATAATTCTCCAAGATACACCATCAATAATAAGATGATGCGCCACCAATAATAATTTATCATCTTGATTGATAGCATGTTTAAAATAGATAGCACGAAATACAGGGCCTTCGTTCAAGTGAAGACTTATCTGTGTTCTCTCACCTACTTGCTTAATCGCTTCCATTTGTTCCTCTTCGGAAAATGAACTAATATCCAATACCTGAAATGGTACACTAGCCGATATTGTGCTATACGATTGGCGCCATCCTCTGTCTGTCTCTACGAATCTCAACCGGAACGAGTCATGATGTTCCATTAATTTCTCTAGTGCGTTAGTTAAAATGGAGGCAGACAGATGTTGTTTCAAAGTCAGCAACATCGCTTGGTTAAAATGATTTGGATTTTCCATCTTTTGATCAAAGAACCAAGTCTGTATTGGTGTAAGCGAAACTTCACCTACAATTAATCCTTGATCATGTTTGGCTTCTTGTGCTAATTTTGCAACTTTCGATAGTTCAAAGATAGTTTGGTGGCTAAACACTTGCTTGGCAGTAATTGCTACACCCGCATTTTTTGCACGTGCAACCATCTGAATGCTGATAATCGAATCTCCGCCAAGTTGAAAAAAATTATCATGTACACTGACCTGTTCGATGTTAAGTAATTGCTCCCATATTTCTGCTAATTGACACTCTATCTTCGTACGGGGAGCAATAAAAGCATCTTCGTCTACTAACTGAACCCATTTTGGTTCAGGCAGATTAGCACGATCAAATTTTCCATTTTCCGTAAGTGGTAGAGACGGTAAAGGAATGAATAATTTCGGCAACATATGAGTAGGAAGTTTTTGGGCTAGTTCATCCTTTACATACTGGATATCATCGCCATCCATTTCTACATAAGCTACTAGATTGTTGTTAGCAACCAATACTACCACCGATTCATGAACCCGATCTAATTGTGCTAAGGTAGCTTCTATCTCCCCCAATTCCACTCGATAACCTCGTATACTGACTTGTCGATCCATCCTGCCTTGAAAATGAAGATTTCCATCAGCCATCATCCTCACACGATCTCCTGTTTTGTACAAACGACCATATTTAGGATGTTGAATAAAAGACTGTTCGGTTTTCTCCGATAACTCATGATACCTTGCTGCCAACTGATTTCCACCAATACATAATTCCCCAGGCACACCTATGGGAACCAGCAATCCTTTTTCATCTAGTATGTATATATGTACCCCATAAATCGGTTTTCCAATAGAAGGAGACCAAGTTCCTTTAGATGGCACAAGACCTGCTGTAGTTACTACTGTATTTTCTGTAGGACCATAATGGTTGTATATTGGCACTGGAAAATCATCTGGAGGATAGACATGCAACTGATCTCCACCCGTTAATAAGTATCGTAAACTTCCTCCATTTGCCCAAGGAATAGAAAGTAGCTGTGCAAGTAACGGTGTTGGTATAAAGCTAATCGTTATACCTTGACAGATTAACCAATCCCGCAATTCAGTTGGATCTGCTTTTTTCTCTTCATTCGGTATTATCAATGTTCCCCCAGCTGCTAAAGTTGGCCAAATTTCCCATACTGCAGCATCAAATGCTGGTCCTGCTAACATTGTTGTTCGATCTTCAATTGTCAATTGGTAAGATTGGCGATGCCACTGCACCAAATTATGAAGTCCTCCGTGTGTGATACACACTCCTTTAGGTAATCCAGTTGATCCACTCGTGTAAACCATATAAGCGAGCTGATTTTCTTCGATTGGAGAAAATAGCGCATCTGTTGGCATATGGTCCCAGGAAACAGGATGTTTGTCTATGACAAACGTGGTTGTTGCTAATCCGTCAAGCCACCCAGTCAGGTGATGTTGAGTCAATAGGACGGATGCACCAGAGTCTTCAATCATAAAAGCTAATCGATCAAGTGGATATGTTGGATCTAATGGTACATAACATGCTCCCAGCTTCATCACACCTAAAAGTGCTACAACCAATTCAGGGCAACGATGAGAGCATATGGCAACTCGATCATGCTTACCGACTCCGATAGAACGCAAAAATAATGCTAGTTGAGTCGATTGTTGTTCTAATTCTAAATAAGATAATGATTTTTGATCTTCTACTACTGCTAAGCCCTCTGAAACGATTTCAACTTGTGCTTGAATATGATCAGTTAATGATCGAAACTCAAAACTAGCCTTTTCCTCTGACACAGACCATAAATGAAGCATCTCCACTTCTTCTTCGCTCAATAAAGAAAAACTTTGGAAGTTCTGATCCAAATCACGAACCATTTCTTGTAAAATCTGTTCGTAATTTTTCATGATACGCCGAATGGTCTTCTCTTCAAAAAGATTACAATTGTATTCAAATGTTAGAAATATACCATCTGTCTGCTCTACAGCAGTAAGAGTTAAATCAAATTTGGCAGATGGGAGAGAAACTGGAATAGGTTGAATAACAAGATCTCCTTTGTTCTGCCTTTCGTTGGAAATCGACTGCATCGCAAACATTATTTGAAACAAAGGAGATTCGCCTAATTTACGATCTGGAGCTACTGCATCCACTATTTTTTCAAATGGTACCTGACTGTTGGCATATGCTTCGAGTGATATTTCTCGAACCTGCTGCAATAAATCTGTCCATGTCACAGCATTATTCAAATCTGCACGAATAACGATCGTTTCTACAAAAAATCCTATCAACCCTTCTAACTGCTCATCATCTCTCCCCGCCACAGGACTACCAACTGCAATGTCAGTTTGACCTGTATAACGACTCAACAATACTTGGAACGCAGCAAGTAATACCATATACAGCGTGGAACCTTGTTCATTACTCAATGCTTTCAAATCTTGAGACAAAGAAACAGATAATAGATGATATATGCTGTTTCCTTCAAAGGATTGTTCATTCAGCCTCGGAAAGTCAGTTGGTAGAACAAGAGATGGCAAGTCTGACAACTTTTCTTTCCAATAGGATATTTTCCGATTCCAACTTGTTGATTCAGCCATCTCTTCTAAATATTTGGCATAATCTACTGGTTCCAATGGAAGAGTTGGTAAATCAATATCTTTTTCCATCCAAATACTTTCATAAACATGGAAAAGCTCACGAGCTAAAATAGACAAGGACCATCCATCTGCGATCAAATGATGCATCAAGAAAAATAAATAAAACTCATCGTCAGCAAGCCGGTACAGCTTTACCCGAATTAACGGCGAAGAATCTAAAGAAAATGGAACTTCTATCTCTTTTTCAATTTGCAATTTGGCCTCTTGCTCTGGATTTTCAGCAGAGCAAACATCCATCTCTTCCAATGAAATGGTTAGAGTTTCTTCAACCAACTGATAAGGAACACCATCTTCTTGATAGAAAGAAGTTCGAAGAGCTGGATGACGGGCAATTAGATAACAAATTGCTTGTTCCAAACCTTGTATTTCCATATGACCTTTTACTTTTAATACGAAAGGCAAGTGATACACATGCTTCAAAGGCAAGACTTGTTCTAAAAACCAAATTCTCTTTTGTGATGGAGAAAGTGGTAATTTTCCAGTTTTCTGGTATCTTTCAATTGGTTCATGTTCTTCTTGGTGAGTATGTAACATCTGATCCAAATCTCGTGCTAATTGCTTGATAGTTGGCGATTGAAATAAAGAACGAATCGGCATTGTCACTTGAAAAATTCTAGCTATTCTCGAAATAACTTGCGTCGCCAGCAAAGAATGTCCACCTAGAGCAAAAAAGTTATCGGTTGTGGATACGCTTTGTATTCCCAATACTTCTTTCCAAACCCCCTTGAGAATCTCTTCTAATGGGGAATCGTTTGTAGGAAGAATGACATCCACCCGTTCCATTTGCCTGTCTAAAAGTGCTTTCCGATCAATTTTTCCATTAGGGGTCAAAGGAAACTCACCTATTTCAATAAAATGGTTAGGCACCATATAAGAAGGCAAAAATGACGTGAGATAATTTTCGTAGTCAAAGTGATTAACTTGACCCATCACATATGCGATCAGCTGATTTTCTTTGGCTACTACTATGGCTTTTGTTACTTCTGGATGTTTTTCTAAGATATGCTCAATTTCTGCTAATTCAATGCGAAACCCTCGAATTTTAACTTGATGATCCAATCTACCTAAATACTTTAACTCCCCGTTTCCCAGCAATACTACTTGATCTCCTGTACGGTAGAGTTTCTCTCCTGAACGAAAAGGATGATTGACAAACTTTTCTTCCGTTAATGTAGGTCGATTCATATAACCAGTTGATATTCCAGCTCCTCCAAGGTATAGTTCTCCTGGTATGCCGATTGGCATCAACTTTCCATGATCATTCATCACAAATACTTCTGTATGATCAATCGGCTGACCAATGGTGGGAACTTTCATCGAACCTTTCTCTACTAAAGAATAAGTAGAATAGGTGGTATCCTCAGTTGGCCCATATAAGTTATAGACTTTTTCCACATTACCCAATTCATAAAGCTTTTGTGCCAAACCATTTGTTAAAGACTCTCCTGCTAGATTTACTGTTTTTACTTTAGATGGTATAGCATCAAGCTCCAATAACTCAGCAATAGCAGAAGGAATCGTATTTATTAGGGTCACCTGTTTTCTTTCGGTCAATTCTGCCAATTCAAGTATATTTTCAACTCCAATAACCATTCCGCCATTACTTAGAGGGAAAAACAACTCAAATACGGATAAATCAAAGCAAATGGAAGTGGATGCTAACACTCCAGCTCTTTCTTCTGGTGAAAATATCGTACTCGCCCATTGCATCAAATGAACAGCATTACGATGAGTAATCATTACACCTTTTGGTTCTCCTGTAGAACCCGAAGTATAGATCACATAAGCAAGGGACATATTACTTCCCTCTAACTGTAAGTCTTCGGGTGATAAACTTGCCATAAGATCCGTCACTTGATCATATAGCAGCGTTTCTCCTTGATATGCTGTCACTACATCCGAAGTAGTGATCATGAACTTAGCTTTTGCATCACTTAGTATGTACGATAACCTCGCCTCTGGGTAAGTCAGATCAATCGGAAGGTAGGCACCGCCCATTTTCCAGATGGCATAAAAAGCAATCACCATCTCAATGGAGCGTGGCATACCGACTGCTATCACATCTCCTGCCTGCATCCCTCTTTGTAAAAGCAGACGTGCCAACTGGTTGGCGTGATTATTTAATTCTTGATACGTAATCGTTTCTGTTCCCCAATGAATAGCAATTTTGCCAGAAGATACAGTTACTTGTTTTTCCAAAAGTTGATGCATACGTTCATCAGAAAGAATCAAATTAGAATCGGACGGATTCCAAGAAAAAATTTGTTGTTTTTCCTCCATGGTTGTCCATTCTATAGAAGATAGACTTTGATCTGGCATCGCTAGTATCTGCAGCAAAATATGTTGGTAATGCGAAGCAAGTGCATTCACCCTTGCAGATGACACAGTCGAGTTATATATCCATCTACAACGAATTTCTTCATTTGGAATAACCATCAAAGTCAATGGAAAATGTGATCGCTCAATCGATTCTTCTATCACCAAAGAAAAATCCTCTTGTTTCCATTCTTCTAATGGGTAATTTTCATAAACAAATATGTTATCAAATAGATTGAGATCCTTTGCTACTTGGCTGTATGCTCCTATATCAGCCAATGATGTATGTTCATACATCCGCATATCTAGCAATTTTTGTTGCAATTGTTGTAACCAATCTTGTATTGCATCTTCAAATGTTACTGCCTCATGTACAGGTACCGTATTCATATGCATACCGACACGATTCTCATAATTTTCTAGTAAAGCAGATCGTCCTGAAACAGCCATTCCAACAACAATATCTGATTTCGAGGTAAAAAGGCTGACTGTCAGCATCCAAGCGCCTAGCAGCAAAGTAGATTCTGTAATATTCAACTGTTTTGCTATCTGTCTTATTAATTTCGTCTGTTCAGCTGAAAAAACAAGATTATGCTCGGATGGTACTACTGACTGAGATTGTTCATGGATTTGCTGATCCGATAAAAAAGTTGGTTCTTCTATCGAAGTTACTTGCTTTCCCCAATAATCTAAGGCTTCTGACTGATCATTTGCATCTATCCAAGCCACAAACTCGGAAAACAAAGAAGATTCCAAAAAGTCTGCCTTCCTATTATAAAAATCAAGTAGCTCTTTCAATACAATAGGACAGCTCCAGCCATCCAAAAGTAAATGATGAAATGTCCATAAAATTCGATACTGTTTTTCTGCAACTTTGATCATTGTTACTCTAGTTAGAGGAGCCTCTTGTAGATCGAATCCTAACTCTCTATCTTGAATAAGCAATTGCTCCCAGGACTCTTCTTGCCTTTTTTCTGTAAGATGACTCCAATCTTTTATCTCAAAGGGTATATTTCCCTCATCTGAGACCACTTGAAGTGGAGTGGACAACTCTTCCCAAAAAAAAGCAGTACGAAACACGTCGTGACGCTGTACAATATGTTTCCATGCCTGTTCAAATCGAATCAAATCTATAGAACCATTAAGTCGAAGACACAATTGATTTACATACACACCAACGGTAGTGTCATCCAGCGAATGAAACAATATACCTTGTTGAGCAGGTGTTAAAGGATAAACGTCTTGTATTCCTTCTTGCAACATTTATCGGCCCTTTCTCTCCTTGATTTTAGAAAAGATTCTAGATAAGTCGGAATCTTTTATTTTACTATTGTTCCCTGACTTCAACTTTCGATCTTTTTGCTTGAAAGACATACACTCCTCATGAAATGCGGCAGCGAAAACAGAAATGGTATTCGCTCGATAGAGCGCTCTACTATAAGCCCAAGAAACAATCAACTTACCCTCTTGAATATAACAATTGATCTCCATCAAATAAGGACGAGTTACTTCTTGATATTTGCGTGGTCCATAAAAAGACAAATGGGTAAATATCCCATCCTTTTCGATCATCTGATCAAACTGGCCCAAATAGTTGAAACAAATAGGTGATGTTTCAGTACTCCTTATCTCTTCATCTCTGCTTAGGTACCGTAAAATTCCAAATCCTATACCTCCATTAGGAATGCTTCGGAGTTGTTTTTGAACAATCGAAATACCATCTTTTGTAGCATCTCCTTGAAAGATAACAGGGAA
Source organism: Shimazuella sp. NTD248 (assembly GCF_059510395.1). Lineage (NCBI taxonomy): Bacteria > Bacillati > Bacillota > Bacilli > Caryophanales > Thermoactinomycetaceae > Shimazuella > Shimazuella sp. NTD248. The sequence continues at coordinate 15,339 of NZ_JCAJZT010000005.1, forward strand.
TATACTCGTAAACCATCCAATTGTCCGTGAGACATCCAAATTTTCCCTTTGATGATCTCTTCCATGTCCTTCTACATCTAACTTCAATGTTTGCTTTCCAGACCACTTTTGATAACCTTTCCAAAGTGCCGTTAATAGCAATTCATTCATCTTTATTGTGAATGACTGTTCAAGTAAATTTTTGGTTTCCTCTTTGGTAAAGACTTGTATATACTCCTCCACCTGAGTATCAGTGTTTACTCCATCTTTGTAATCTATTGGGAAACGATCTTTGGCAGGCCGAATAATTTCTAGCCATTGATGTTTCTCTTTCTGAGTGAGTATAGAATCTGTACTGTGAAACTTCAAATACTTAGACCAATTAGCATAGGATGTAGTTTTTGCTGGAGGTGCCAAAGGAATCCCGGTTTCCAGTTGATGATACAGTCGATTGATATCATCAAGCAATATTCTCCATGAAACACCATCCACTGCTAAGTGATGAACGACAAGAATTAATTTTGCAGCCTCTCCTTTTTTCTGGACAAAAGTTGCATGTATTAATGGGCCATCCATAATATTTAACTGTTGTTCTGATTGTCGATGTATTTCTGTTAATGATGCCTCTTTCGCTTCCACCACTCGGAAAAAAGATTGCTTTTCGGTTTCTGCATTCCAACATGTCCAATGATCTTGTTCTTTGCGAAATCGAAGACGCAACGCATCGTGATGCTCCACCACTTTTTGTAAAACTTGTTCCAAAAGAGAGGATTTCACTCTTTTCTCAAGTGTAAGGATCATCGATTGGTTCCAATTGTTATAATTAGGTATATTTTGATAAAAAAACCATTTTTGCACAGGTGTAAGGCCTACTTCACCAGTAACTACACTTTGGTCAATGGAAAGTTTTGATTTATTTACTGCTATACAAGCCATCATACCAATCGTCGGATGAGTGAAGAAATGTTTGGGACTTAGTTGTAAACCAACCCTCTTAGCTTCCGCAATTACTTGTAAACTCAAAATAGAGTCTCCACCTAATTCAAAGAAGCGATCATTGATTGCGATACCATCTTTCTTCAACACTTTTTGCCAAATAGCTAATAGTTTCATTTCTGTTTCATTTGTTGGTTGCATGATTTTATTTTCATGGTGATTCTCAGTAGGTTCCGGCAGTAACTTTCGATCAATTTTTCCATTTAAGGTCAATGGAAAAGAAGATAACTCTACTACATGATTTGGCACCATATAAGAAGGTAATTTGTTTTCTAAAAACTCCTTTATAGAAGACAACTCCAGTTCTTTTCTATCCTGCTTTTTCGTAAAGTAAGCTATTAGTTGTTGTTCATTCACCATCACAACAACATCTTCTACTGTGGGATACTCACAGAGTGCAGCCTCAATTTCTCCTAATTCAATACGATAACCTCTCACTTTGACTTGAAAGTCCGATCTACCAATATAAATAAGCTCTTGTGTTGACGAAAATTTCACTAAATCACCTGTACGATACAATTTTCCATATTTGGGATGATCAATGAACTTTTCTGTTGTCTTCTCAGGTTGACCAACGTACCCACGGGCAACTCCTGCCCCTCCGATGCATAGTTCACCAACGGTTCCATTAGGAACGATTTGAAGATGGGAGTCTAATATATAAACATTGGTATTGGAGATAGGTTTTCCGATTGTTGGAGACGCTTTTTTTTCTTTGGATATAAGCGTATAAGTACTATAAGTCGTACATTCAGATGGTCCGTATAAATTGTAGACTTTACGTACTGTCTTAACTTGATATAATTCATCGACGAGTTTCCTAGTTAAAACCTCTCCAGCAAGGTTTAGTGTCGTTACAGATGATGGTAGACCTAATGCAACGAGGGCTTTTGCCACGGAAGGTACCGTATTGAGAAGAGTAACTTCCTCTGCTGCTGATAGAGATGGTAGAGAAAGTGCATTTTCAGTAATAATCACTTTACCACCTGTCAACAAAGGTACAAATAACTCAAAGATAGATAAGTCAAAACAGATAGAAGTCCCAAATAATACTCCAGCCAATTCACTTGCTGGAAATACGCTTTGTGCCCATTGTACAAAAGTCATCGCTTGAAAATGTTCAATGGCAACACCTTTTGGTTTTCCTGTAGAACCAGATGTATAAATAAGATAAGCAAGATCATGTACATCTTGATTCGTCTTTGTATCATACTTAGGAAAATTTCGCCAAACACTTCTTGTAGCAAGTAATGTTGGTGTATCGATTCTCCCAAGTTTTGATTGCCTATCAGGTTCGATTATTACCAAAGATGTCTTTGCATCTTGTATCATATAATTTAAACGATCTTCTGGATAAGAAAGATCTAAACCAACATAGGCTGCTCCGGTCTGTAATACAGCCATCATCGCTACTAATAACGGATACTTTCGTCTTAGTGCAATACCGACTACTTGCTGACTTCCTATTCCTCTTGCTTTTAACAAATGTGTAAATTGATTAACATCGTCTTTCATCTGTTGATAAGAGAAACGATCAAGGCCATCTACTACTGCTATCGCTTCCGGTGTTTTTCTTACTTGTTCCATCCATGCTTGGTTTAACGTCAGAACAGGAGCTTGTGTTTTTTCTCCAAGGCCTGCTTGAATGATCTGCAATTCTTGTTCTTTTGACATACTCGAATACGAGTCAATGGAATGGTTTGGATTATGCAATATTTGCTCTAGCATAATCGAAAAACTCCCTGCTAATTGTTGCATGAGACTCTCTTCAAAAAGAAATGAATCATATTGCCAATGAAGAAATAATTCACCTTCGTATTCAGCAATTTTTAATGTCAAATCAAATTGGGATGTAGGATCTGGCAATGCTACACTCTCCAGCTCCCATTTTTCCCATTTTAGTTTAATGTTACCTACTCCAAGCGATATTGCTGCTGTTTCAGGAACATATAGTGTTTGTTCAAATGCAAGCATCGCCTGAAAAATCGAAGGAATACTCGGATCACGATAAACATTAAGATGTTCTACTAAATCAATAAAGCGTATCTCATTTTCAAAAGCCTCTTGTACATGTTGAACTGTTTGTTTTAACAATTGAATGAATGTAGGAGAATTCGACAAGTCTCCTCGGATAGCGATAGGATTTACCATGTGATTCACTTGTTTCGAGGAAGAAATCGTCGATCTAGTTGTGGCAGGTGATCCAATTATCACATCTTTTTGTCCACTGTAACGAGATAGAACCAATTGATAGACAGCTAACAAAACTTGGTAAACTGTTGCTCCATATTCTCTAGCAAAAGTACGTAGAGATTGAACAAACTCAGATGAAATTTTGGTCTCTATGGTTCGACCTTGAAAAGATTGATTCATTCCTCTAGATCGTTTTTGAGGCAAAGACAAAATAGGCAATTCACCAGTTAACTTTTCTTTCCAGTAAGAAAGGGTCGATGCTGTTAACGTCTCTTTCTCCATCTGTATTGGGGCATTGGAATGTAAAGCAACTTTTGTCCCTGCCTCTAAAGCCAGATAACAGGTACGAAGTTCAGAAAGAAACATATCCAATGACCATAAATCACAAATAATATGATGGAAACAGAACAAAACAGTATACGAACCATCCAAATGTTTATATAAGTTTGTCCGAAACAATGGAGCTTGTTGTAAATCAAATGGCTTATAAGCATCCTCCATCAGTTGTGATCTAAAATCTACTATTGCTTCTTTCTCTGACCAATCAAGAGATACATTCTCTTGCGCTTGAAAAAATAAATTCCCATCCTCCTTTTCCTGAATAGAAGAGCGCAAAATGGTATTATGATCGACAAGCTGCTGAACAGCTTGAGACAAAATATACTTGTCTAATTCTTTTGGAAATCGAACAGCCATCGGCATTAAATAAGCTGCATTTTGAGGACATGTTTCATGAATGTACCAGAGCGCCTCTTGTCCTCGATTCAAAGGAATTTCCATACAGGGAATAGGGCTTGTATTTAAAATTTTACTTTCATTAGGACGTTCAAGTAATTGGGAATGAATACAACTAATAAGTTGATCCCAAGTCCAAGAAAGTAAAATTGGTATGGAGGGCAATTCAATATTCCAATTTTTTTCTAATAAAAATTTGAATTGAAGGATTTTTATAGAATCAAATCCAAAAAAAGAAAGCCTTTGTTGCTCCCACTTTGTTCCTATACCTTGTAATCCTAATAGACCAACCAAATCTGATTGCAACTCGATTCGTTGCATAGAAGGAGTTAATAAACTCCATTTTTGCCAATCAAACTCACCTTTGTTTACATTTATAGAAGAAGTATTCTTTTCTACCAATCGATGTACTACATTCAAATCATCTGCCAGATAAGCCTCTTTGCAAGCTCGGCGCTGTATCTTCCCGCTTGATGTTTTATTTACACTATTTTCTTCAATAAAGACCATTTCATAGCACGCAACACCATGTTCCTCTGACAATCTTTGCTGTATTTGGTGTGCTAACTGAGAAACATCTATGAGTTCCTTCGCATTTTTTCTCAACTCCTGCACAATAATCAGTTTTTCTTCGTTTTCATGATCAACAGAGAAAGCTGCCCCACAACCTGGACGAATAAAAGAAGAACAGGACTCTACTGTCAGTTCTAAATCTTGTGGATATAGATTTTTTCCACGAATAATAATAAGGTCTTTATATCTACCAGCAATGAACAATTCATCGCCCACAAAATATCCCAAATCACCAGTTCTTAAATATGGGCCATCACCATTTATCGATACAGCAAAATCTTCCTTTGTTTTTTCTGGTCGATTCCAGTACCCATGAGCTACACTACTTCCTTTAACCCATATCTCACCCACATCACTGTTTTCACATAAGGTCAAAGTCTCCGGATTTACAATTTTGACGGTCAATCCTGTTCCAACAGGTCCACAACTGACAACTATTCTTGAATCTTTCGAATCCGTGAAGCAAACTTTTCCATGGTTTAAATCGGAAATAGAAACAGATTGATATTTTGGTTTCTCATTCCATTTTGCTCCAGTGATAAATAATGTAGTTTCAGCCATTCCATACATGGGATAATGCGCTTCTGCACGAAATCCATGAGGAGAGAATACTTCTGTAAACTTTTCTAAAGTCCGATGCCTGACTGGTTCTGCACAATTAACTGCAACTCTCCAACTGCTTAAGTCTAAAGAAGCTCGCTCTACAGGTGTGATTTTTCGGATGCATAGATCAAAACCAAAGTTGGGACAACAAGTCGTCGTACCTCGAAAACGATCAATCGCTTTTAACCATAGATATGGATTTTCAACATATTGATAAGGTGATAGTGAAACAGCGTGAAAACCAACATACATAGGTTGGATCACACAACCAATCAAGCCCAAATCATGAAAAATTGGAAGCCATGAAACGCTAACATCATCTTCCGTATGTTGTAATCGCTCACAAATAATCGCTGAATTATCCAACATATTACCATGGCTTACCATGATACCTTTGGGATCACCAGTGGAACCTGAACTATATTGCAAATAAGTGACTGTATCACGATCTATTGTGACCTCTTTCCAAGACTCTGCCCATTCGTCCGATAATGTATCTGTTGGAAACCATTCCATATCCAAACCTACTAAATCCTTGCTTTTTTCTACATTTATTTGGTGTAAAACATCTGTTGTTGTTAAAGCAATCTTAGCTCCTGCATCTTTCACCACTGCTTGCAAACGAGCTGTTCGTCGATGCTGTTCTTCAGGTGGGTAGCCAGGAACTGCTATAACTCCAGCATATAAACAAGCATAAAATGCACTAATAAAATCAAGTCCTTGGTGATACATCAACATAACTCGATCACCTTCTCGGACTTTGCTTTGAAGCCATGCTGCAATTGCTCTAGCTCGTAAATCTAATATTTTATATGTATAACTCACTACATCTTTATTTCCATCTTTTAAAAAGGTGTATGCTTTTCGATTCCCTTGATATTGGGCACGGTATCTAGCAATATCGATCAAAGTTCTAAATATTTTATCCATGATTCCTCCTTCATCTATTAAAAAAGTTCGATATACGGAAGAAAAAATACATTCATTTCTATATGATGAATTTTTTGGAAATTATAATGACATACTATCAGACTAAAATAAGTTGTGTCAATGATCGGACACAGTTTGTAATAATTCTGCATATTCCAACCTCACAAAAAGGCCGCTAGCAATTTTCCTCCTATAGGAGCAGGGGACTTCTTACACAAGGATGTTAAAAATATGATAGAATCTTTTTCAAGATACTTGTGAAAAAAGGAATGAAATTATCCATGACTACACAATCCATACTAATGAAAATGGAAGATATCATCATCGCAAATCAGATGATAAAAGATGTGGTATTTCGCACTCCATTACAAAGAAATGAATATTTATCTAATCTATACGACTGTAATGTCTATTTAAAAAGAGAAGATTTACAAGTAGTACGCTCTTTTAAAATACGCGGTGCTTTCTATATGATTCAAAGTTTATCAGAAGAAGAAAGAGACAGAGGGGTCGTCTGTGCCAGTGCTGGAAATCATGCACAAGGGGTAGCCTATTCATGTAGTAAGCTTAACATCAAAGGTAAAATATTCATGCCAACTACCACTCCCAGGCAAAAAGTAGAACAAGTAAAGCGCTATGGTGGATCATATATAGAAGTTATTTTGACTGGGGATACTTTCGACGACTCCTATCTAGAAGCGAAAGAATATTGTGATCAAAATCAGATGTCTTTCGTCCATCCATTTGATGATTACCGCACTATTGCAGGCCAAGGCACCATAGGAATGGAAATCATGAATGACATTGATAAAGTAGATATGTTGTTTGCAGGAGTTGGTGGCGGTGGTCTGATATCAGGGGTCAGCTCTTATATGAAGGGTGTAAACCCAGATTGCAAAATAATTGGTGTAGAACCACAAGGTGCCCCTTCCATGAAAAAATCATTAGAAGCTGGGAAAGTGGTGACGCTGGATAAGATTGATCCTTTCGTTGATGGAGCAGCAGTAAAGCAAGTAGGTCAGCTAACTTTTCAAATCGTTCAAGAATTAGTAGATGATATCACCGTAGTACCAGAGGGAAAAGTTTGTAGTACTATCCTTGAACTTTACAATCAAATTGCATTAGTGGTAGAACCCGCGGGAGCTCTTTCTGTAGCTGCTCTTGATTTCTATCGCCAAGAAATTAAAGGAAAAAATGTCGTCTGCATCATTAGCGGTGGCAATAATGATATCGATCGTATGCAAGAAATGAAGGAACTATCTCTGATCTATGAAGGATTGAAACATTATTTTATCGTCTCTTTCCCCCAAAGAGCAGGAGCACTTCGTGAGTTTGTCCAACATGTTTTAAGTGAGGACGACGATATCACTCGGTTTGAGTATACCAAGAAAAACAATAAAAGCTCAGGGCCAGCTCTTGTCGGGATTGAGCTGAAAGACCCAAAAGATTATCCAGCACTTTTAAAACGTATGGAACAGTATGGATTTCCGTATACAGAAGTAAACAATAATCCACAATTGTTTAATTTGCTTATCTAATTCTTTGAAAAAAAGACTCCTAAGGAGTCTTTTTTAGTGCAAACATATTCATATCGACGTCATCTAGGTATCCAATTAATCTATCAGATGTATCTTCTAATTCTTTGCTACACTTGTCGTTGTTACGAGCGAGATTGGCGGTGTACCAGCTACAGCTTTTCCTTTGTCATACACTTGAACATACCCAACTGCTGTACCTTTTTTCATCGGTGCTTTTAAATTGGAGTAAATCACAATATGATAAGTATAATTTTTTTCTTGACCATTGCGTAGCGGTACTGTCAAATTTCGTAATGGTGCAATCGTTACTGGTCCTTTATGACCTTGTATGGTGATCGTTTTATAAGAGGAGATCGGTTTACCTGCCTCTAAAACTTTTCGTGGTGTATAGATACTGTAAATGTAATCATATAGTTTTTTGGTATCGGAAAAACGTTTTGATACAGAACTCGAGCCTAGCACTACTGCTATTAAACGAAAATTGTTTCGTTGTACGGTTCCTGTATAACAATAACCAGCAGCAGATGTATAACCCGTTTTTAAGCCATCTACTCCTTTATAACCATACGCAAGTGTCGGTAACATGAGGTTGGTATTCGTTACCTTCATTTCACGCTTGGTACCCTTGTGAAACGTATAATGAGTGATTTTACTAAATGTATAGATTTCTGGATGGGTCGCTACTAAAGTCCTCGTTAAGTGAGCAATATCAGCGGCTGACATATAGTTATTATAGACTTTTCCAGAGGACGATTTATAGATCAAACCATTGCTCGTATAGAAATGCGTTTTGGTCAATCCTAGTTGCTTAGCTTTTTGGTTCATCAAAGCAACAAACTTTGATTCTGAACCACTTATCTTTTCTGCCAGAGCATACGCTGCGTCATTTGCCGATTGAACCATCATTCCAGTTACAAGTTCTTTTATCGTTATTTTTTCCCCTGCTACCAGGCGAATCTCTGATTCATTGACAGCTTCTGCTTTTTTACTCACAGTAACAATATCTGACCAGTGTAATCTGCCAGCAGAAATTTGATCAAGCACAATCAGAACTGTCATCAATTTTGTCAGACTTGCTAATGCTAGTTCTTTGTTTCCGTAATCATCAGTTAAAATAGCTCCACTTGAATAATCAATCACATAGGTGGCCTTTGCTTGGACGGTTGGTTTTTTTGCTTCAGCAAATACCATCGTTCCCATAGAAAAGGACAAAATAGTGATCAATAATAGAAACAGAGAAAATTTTCTTACCATTACGCCCCTACTCCTGCCTGATTAAATTGTCCTTACTAATTACTTCAACAGAAATATATTATCACTTCAAATAAGGAAAAACTAGCATATTTCCTGCTAGTATGAATCAAGCATCTATTTTTTTGGGTCATCGGTCTTAATTTTTAAAAAGCACCTTCTAAATGATTTAAATCGACAAACTCCCAATTTTTGGACAATAATATGGATACTACATCAAAACGTATTGGTAGATGGCTCAAACGCCTCTGACTAATAAACTGGAGAGCCAGCTTTCGGACTTGTTGTTGTTTGCGATGCTGCACAGATTGGAAACCAAGTCCATACTGCTTGGATGTTGTTGTACGAACTTCTACAATAATGAGTTGTAATCCATCGTGAGCAACAATATCTAACTCCCCTAAGTTGGTAGACCAATTTCGTGCTATTAGTTCCCATCCTTTCGAAACCAGATATTGTGCGGCGATATCTTCACCTCTTCGTCCAACTTCTTTTCTTTTATCCATTACAAAGACACACCAAGAACTGCACGCACAGGAGAAAAGCTGCGTCGATGAATCGGGGATGGGCCATATTTTTTTAACATTTCCAGATGAGCTGGGACACCGTACCCCATATGCTGATCAAATCCATACTGCGGATATTGCTTATGTATATCCATCATCCATTTATCTCTCGTTGTTTTAGCGATAATGGAAGCAGCAGCGATAGAATGGCTTAAACTATCTCCTTTGATGAGACTTCGCTGGGGAATAGGAACTTTTGGTAGTTTTACCGCATCGAGTAAAAGCTGATCAGGTTTCTTTGGTAATTGAGAGATTGCTATTCTCATCGCTCGATATGTTGCCTGCAAAATATTATATTCATCTATAAATGCGACATCTACAATCCCCACTCCGACTCCAATAGCCGTTTGTTCAATTCGTTTTCGCAAGATATCGCGATCAGTCGCAGTTACTTGTTTTGAATCATTTAATCCTGTTACATCAAAATCTTGTGGCAATATAACAGCCGCAGCCACAACAGGACCTGCCAATGGACCGCGGCCAGCTTCATCAACACCAGCAATCAATATTTGACCATTTTGCCAAAACTGTTTTTCATATTTCCACATTCGATTTAATCTCTCTTGTTCAGCCTTTTCTTTTTCCTGTTGCATTTGATACCGCTTGCCTAGCTGTCTGACCCCTTGCCGTGTATCAGCCAAAAGTTCAGCCAATACTTCTTCTGTAACTTCATTCGTAGAAATCCATTCACGCCAAGCCTCAATCGTTCTCTTCATGGATGTCCCCCTCATAATCACTTGGAATTTCCAAAGAGATTCGACCAAGTCTGCCAGACCGCAAATCTCCCATGACGATATCTGCTGCTTTATCCCAATCGATTTGACCTCCACGCATCAAGCATCCTCTTTTCTTACCAATTTCATCTAATAATTCTACTGGAGTGTGCTCTAATATTTCTATGTTATAGCGTTCTTCTAACAATTTTGGATACTGCGAACTTAGATATTTTAAAGTATGCAGTGCTACTTCTTCTGTTGGTAAAATTTCCTCTTTAATCGCACCACTCATAGCTAATCGCATTCCTACATTTGGGTCTTCAAATTTGGGCCATAGAATTCCCGGTGTATCTAATAATTCTAGTTGTTTCCCCACTCGTATCCATTGTTGTGCTTTTGTTATCCCTGGTCGGTCTCCTGTTTGAGTAGCATGTCTTCCTGCCAATTGATTGATTAAAGATGACTTTCCAACATTGGGTATTCCTAAAACCATTGCACGCATTCTTTTAGAAACGATACCTTTCTTTTTCCTCGAAATAAAAAGCGGTTCCAATACACGCTCACAGGTAGCAGCGATCTTTTGCACTCCTTTTCCAGTTTTTGCATCGATTGGTAAAACAGAAACACCAATACTGGTAAAATAGGATACCCATTCATTGGTAATTGCTTCATCTGCCATATCCCCTTTTGTAAATAGAACAAGACGAGCTTTATGACCTGTTATCTCATCAATCATAGGATTACGACTAGCCAGTGGCAGTCTGGCATCTAACAGTTCGATCACGATATCTACTTGTTTTAATTTTTCCTCTATTTGTCTTCTTGCCTTTGCCATATGACCAGGAAACCAATGAATCGACATGTTTAACACCTCAAGTCTATTAAAATCACAATAACTTCCATTCTGAAATCGGCCAATAAATAAACTCTGCCCTACCGATGATTTGATCGATTGGAATAGGCCCTAACTCACGGCTATCGGTACTATTTTCACGATTATCTCCCATTACAAATAGTTGATTGGCAGGAATTTTTATAAGTGGGACAGTGGAAGTCTGTGTTGAAAAAGTCAAATAAGGTTCTGACAATATTTTGCCATTGATGTATACATGATTGTTTTTCACTTGGATAGTATCGCCAGGTAAACCAATTACTCGTTTAATCAAATCTCTATCTTCTGTTGAATGAAATACGATTACTTCACCACGAGCTGGGGATGTAAACCAGTAGACAAGTTTGTTGATAATAATCTTATCTCCAGTTCTCATGGTGTTTAACATGGAAGGGCCCTGCACGTAGGTTGGTTCAAGAAAAAATCCACGAATGATAACAGCGACAACTAAAGCAATCACAACTGCCTTCACCCAATCAAATGCATTAGATGAACGTTTATCGCGTTTTTGTTTTCTTCGTTCTAGACGTTCTTTCCTTTGCCGCTCAGAGCGAGACATAAATTCACTCAATCACCAGACGCCCCCTATGTAAATATGGCAAAAGGACTTGATTATCTCAAGCCCTTTTTCGCGAATCGTGCATTCTATTTATGTGTAATTCTCTCTTTGATGCGAGCAGCTTTTCCACGAAGTTTACGGAGATAGAACAGTTTCGCACGACGAACTTTACCACGACGGATTACTTCAATTTTATCCAAACGTGGGGAATGCAGTGGGAAAGTACGCTCTACACCTACACCGTAAGAAATCTTACGAACTGTAAAAGTAGCAGAAATTCCACCACCACGACGTTGAATTACAACTCCTTCAAAAAGCTGAATCCGTTCACGTTGGCCCTCTTTTACTTTCACATGAACACGAAGTGTGTCCCCAGCGCGAAATAGTGGGATATCTTTTTTCAATTGATCTTCTGTAAGGCTTCTGATAAGTTCTTGCATGATCGGATGACCTCCCTTCTGTCCTATTCAAAATTCCGAATCACGGAAACGGAAATATTTTATCATATGTCTTTCATGAAGACAATTTAATCTTGATTTGCTTTTAATTGACGCAAAAATTTACGGTCTTCCTCGGTCAAAATCGAAGATTTTAACAAATCCGGTCGGCGTTTCCATGTACGAAGTAATGCTTGTTCCCTACGCCACTTATCTATCTTAGCATGATGACCGGACAATAAAACATCTGGTACCTTCATTCCTCGATAATCAGCTGGTTTGGTGTAGTGTGGATACTCTAACAATCCCGTAGAAAAAGAATCATCCACATGAGAGGTGGGATTCCCCAATACTTCTGGAAGCAAGCGACTTACACTATCCATAATAATCATCGCTGGTAATTCACCACCCGTTAGCACATAGTCTCCCATCGATATTTCATGGGTCACCAGATGCTCACGGATTCGCTCGTCAAAACCTTCGTAGTGTCCACAGAGCAGCACTAGATGAGGAAACTGCGAGAGCTCTTCTGCCTTTTCTTGAGAAAAAGGTTCTCCTTGTGGCGTCATCATGATGATTGGTGGTCTTTCTGCTACATTTTCTAACAGATGATCGACCGCATCAAAGATTGGTTGTGGTCTTAGTACCATCCCACCGCCGCCTCCATAAGGAGTATCATCGACAGTATGATGTTTGGAGTCGGAAAACTGACGAAAATTAATGAGATTAGCCTCAATTAACCCTCTTTCCTTCGCTCTACCCATGATGCTATGAGAAAGGAATCCATGAAACATCTCCGGAAATAAGGTTAATACATCAAAGCGAATCGTCGCCATTTACTCCAGTCCTTCCATCCACTTCATTGTGACAACTCGCTTTTTCACATCTACTTCTTTGATAACATCCTCGATATACGGGAGAAGTAAATCTCCTTTTCCTTCTCTGGATACTACCCACACGTCATTCGCCGGAAGGGTCAAAATTTCTTTTACGCTCCCTATTTGTTCTCCCTCAGTGGTAACCACTTGACAGCCAATTATTTGATGAAAGAAAAAACCATCCTCCTCATCTGACACTACTGCTTCTTCTGGTACCAACAAGCCTGCTCCTTTAAAAGGCTCAGCTTGATTGATATCTGTCCATTCTTGAAAACGAATCAGTAGGGTAGATTTATGCTTACGAACCCCTGCAATGGTTAAAGCCTGCTTATTGCCAAGTGCTGGATGCTCAAGCCAAACTTGTTTACCAACTGCAAACCGTTGCTCAGGGAAATCCGTATTCACCATGATTTTTACTTCACCGCGAATCCCGTGTGTATTGACAAATTGACCTACACGAAGAAATTCCATTTTCACGTCAGCCCAACCTTATTTTTGTAGTTTATCTAGGATACCTTCTTTACGAAGCAAAGCTTTCACTGTATCTGAAGGTTGTGCACCTGTTTGAAGCCATTTTAAAGCTTTTTCTTCGTTAATGTTCACTGTTTCTGGTTCAGTCAAAGGATTGAAATAACCAATCTCTTCGATAAAGCGACCATCACGAGGAGCACGAGCATCCGCTACAACTACACGGTAGAAAGGAGCTTTTTTTGCACCCATCCGTTTTAGACGAATTTTCACTGCCATTTTTCTTTCACCTCCACTCTAGAATACACATGGAACTGCTATCCCATAAAAGGAAATTTAAATCCTTTTCGTTTCTTCGTATTTTTCATCATCGAAGCCATCTGCTTCATACTCTTCTTCATTTCTTGGAACTGCTTGAGTAATTGGTTTACTTCTTGAACAGAAGTACCACTCCCCAATGCGATTCTCCTTCTGCGGCTTGCGTTTAATATTTCTGGATGATCCTTTTCATAGACCGTCATGGAGCGAATAATCGCCTCGATCCGATCCATTTTTTTCTCATCTACTGTGACATTTTTCAAGGCCTTAGCGTTTGCTCCTGGGATCATCGCCAGCATATCTTCCAGTGGCCCCATTTTGCGCACTTGCTGAAGTTGATCCAAAAAATCATTTAACGTCAACTTCTGGCTGCGCATTTTCTTTTCCAGCTCTTTGGCTTTTTCTATATCAACAGCTTCTTGTGCTTTTTCAATCAAGGAAAGCACATCACCCATCCCGAGTATACGGGAAGCCATACGATCTGGGTGGAAAGGCTCTAGAGCATCTGCTTTCTCCCCCATCCCCACAAACTTAATGGGACAGTTGGTTACAGCTTTTACAGATAAAGCAGCTCCACCACGTGTATCACCATCTAATTTGGTAAGGATGACACCAGTCAATTCCATTTCACGGTGAAAACTCTCCGCCACATTGACTGCATCTTGACCAGTCATCGCATCAATTACGAGTAATACCTCATCAGGGTTTGCTATTTGCCGAACATTCCTCAGCTCATCCATCATCTGTTCGTCTACATGCAATCGACCAGCTGTATCAATAATAACAGTATCGAACTGTTCGCTTTTCGCTTTTTCAATCCCTTTTTTAGCGATATTTACTGGACTTTCCTTATCGCCGAGAGAGAAAACAGGAACACCTAGCTGTTCCCCTAATACTTCCAACTGCCGGATTGCAGCAGGCCGGTAAATATCTGCTGCTACCAACAGTGGTTTCTTGTTTTGTTTCGCAAGCATTCTTGCCAGCTTACCAGATGAGGTGGTTTTCCCTGCCCCTTGTAACCCCACCATCATAATAACAGTTGGAGCTTTGCTCGCAATAACAAGTTTACTCTCTTGACCGCCCATCAGAGATGTTAACTCTTCATTCACTACTTTTACTACTTGTTGACCTGGGGTGAGGCTTTTCAATACTTCTTGACCGGTCGCACGCTCTTTCACTCGATCGATAAATGTTTTTACTACTTTAAAGTTTACATCTGCTTCAAGAAGTGCAAGGCGAATCTCTCGTGTGGCCTCTTTTACATCTGCTTCGCTCACTTTTCCTTTTCCGCGAAGCTTTTGCATGACGCTCTGCAAACGGCTTGATAATCCTTCAAAAGCCATCTTCTCACCTCTTCGCTAGTCTATCATCTGCTGGATCAGGGGAGAAATCTCCGCTTGAAGGGTTGGATCAGCAGATAATTTGGAGAGAATCTTCTTTGCTAACTGATCTCGCTGACGGTACTTTTGCACCATACCCAGCTTTTTCTCAAACTCTATCAAATGTTGTTCAGCACGCTTGATGCCTTCAAACACAGCTTGTCTCGATGTTCCTTGGTGACTAGCAATCTCCGAGAGAGACCAATCGTCTAAATAATAACACTCTAAAATAAGTTGTTGCTTTTTAGTCAATAACGAGCCATAAAAATCATATAGCAAGTTTATTTCCGTAGTTTGTTCAAGCACCAAGATCACCTCTTGTTTGTGTCAAGGTGATTTCCTTTACAGTTGAAAATAGTAACAGAAAACAGATGTCGAGTCAAGACAATTCCTCGTATCCGAAAATACTACCAAAACAACATCTCACTTGAACACTCCCTACATTAAAAAAGAAAAAAATTTGATCCTAAAATGAATCATGTATAAAACTTCAAAACGAGAAAATTACTATCTATAAGGAGGTCTGTAAATGGCATTAATGGAGATAAGTCTCATCCCAATCGGAACAGATAGCCCTAGTTTTAGTTCATCTGTTGTCAATGCAGTGAGACTCATTGAAGAAAAAGGGTTAAAGTATCAAATTACCCCTACAGCCACCATCATTGAAGGTGACATAAATCAACTGATGGATGCAGCAAAAGCAATCCATCAAAATGCCATTACCAATGGTGCACACCGTGTTGTTACCAATATATCCATAGATGAAAGAATGGATAAATCAATGAGTATGGAACAACAAATAGAAATTATTGAACAATCGCTACAATAAAATCTATATCTCACAAAAAGAGGGTTTGTAAAATGGATGTTAAACGCGCAGAGGAAATTTTAAATTCCCCAGACAATATAACCGTCACATTCCAAGGTGATCCAGTTTGGATTCAATCGGTGAATGATGTTACTCAAATCGCTAATGTGTATACAGTCGGTAATCGAGAAGATGAGAAGATCGTCCCTGTCCGTGAATTACAAGAAAATAGAGCATAAAAATAGAATCACAAAAGGCGTCCCTAGAAAGAGGAACGCCTTTTTACTATTGTAACGATGAGATATCCGCCTCTTGAAACAACGCATGCAAAAATTGCTCACGATCAAACGGTTGCAGATCATCTGCTTTCTCTCCTAAACCAATCCATTTCACTGGCAAGTCTAGTTCGTGACGGATCGCGATAACAATACCGCCTTTAGCAGTTCCATCTAGTTTCGTGAGAACAATACCTGATACATTTACTGCTTCACCAAACGTTTTTGCTTGTTGCATTGCATTTTGACCCGTTGTCGCATCTAATACGAGCAACACTTCGTGTGGAGCATCAGGAACTTCACGTTGCACAACACGAAACACCTTTTTTAACTCTTCCATCAAATTCACTTTATTTTGTAATCGACCAGCAGTATCACAAAGCAATACATCAGCTTTTCGAGCTTTGGCAGCTTGGATTGCGTCATAAATAACCGCGGCAGGATCAGAACCAGCTTGTTGCTTAATTACATCTACACCTGCACGTGTTCCCCATGCCTCCAATTGTTCAATGGCTCCAGCTCGAAACGTATCTCCTGCTGCTAAAATAACTTTCTTCCCCTCTTTTTTGAGGGTATGAGCGAGTTTCCCAATGGTAGTCGTTTTTCCCACCCCATTGACCCCTACAAACAAGATGATACTCATACCATCTTGATTTAGTCTCAGAGCAGGACCATCCTCATCTTCCAAAAGTTCAGCGATCAATTCCGTCATAATGGGTTGTAATTCATTCGGATCTTTGATTTTTCTCTCTTTTACTTCAGCTCGGAGTCGTTCCACTAGGTGCATCGTAGTGGGCACTCCTACATCTGCTCCAATCAATACTTCTTCTAGTTCTTCATATAAATCTTCATCGATCTTAGTACGACCAGTAAAGATACTGCCCATCGCACCAACGAGATTAGAACTCGTTTTACTCAACCCAGAAACAAATTTTTGAGTCACTGATTCTGTTCGTTTGGAAACACTTTCTTTTAACTTTGAAAAAAAACTCAACGGTTATCCTCCTCATGCTTTTGCCGCGGCAACTTCTTCTCTGCTCTCATCATACTCTTCTAATTTGACAGATACTAGGGTAGATACACCAGATTCTCGCATGGTAATTCCATACAACACATCCGCGCCTTCCATCGTATGTTTGCGGTGTGTGATGATAATAAACTGCGTCTGATTAGCAAATTTTTGTAAGTAGTGCGTAAACCGTGTTAAGTTTGCTTCATCCAAAGCCGCATCTACTTCATCTAGAAAACAAAAAGGTACAGGTTTGATTCGCAGAACAGCAAAGAGTAGAGCTAAGGCTGCTAAAGATCGCTCCCCACCAGACAATAGCGACAATTGTTGCAGTTTCTTTCCTGGAGGCTGTGCGACAATTTCAATCCCAGTATCTAGTAAATTATTAGGGTCGCTGAGTTGCAAATCAGCACGACCTCCCCCAAACATCTTCACAAATACATCTTGAAATTCTTCACGGATAAGCACAAAACTATCAGAAAATCGTTTTCCCATCTCAGAAACCATTTGTGCGATCATCTGATAAAGCTGTTGTTTGGCCTGAAGTAGATCATCTTCTTGTGTCGTCAAAAAAGTAAGACGCTCAGTTAATCGCTGGTACTCTTCAATTGCTCCAATATTCACATCGCCTAATTGTTCTAATTTTTGCTTTAAAGATTTGACTTTTCTTTCTGCCTGTGTTGGATTCTCAGGAACACCATACTTTTCTTTTGCACCTTCAAAACTTGTTTCATACTCCTCTGCTAATTTTTGCAGAAGATGGTTAAGCTCAACATCAAGGCGATTTACTCGTACTTCTTGCTGGTGAAGTTTCTCTTCATAAGAACGAAGCAATTTGCTATTTTCATAAGCAATGTGCTCTAACTCTTGATGTTTTTGACTACAACCATCACGCTCATCGCGGAGCTCAGAAATCTTTAACTGAAGGGCTTTTTTTGCCTCTTGATGTTGATAGAGGGAAGCAAGTAATCTTTGCCATGCATCTTCACTTAAGTCTTCCATCTCTAAAAGCTCTTGTTGTTCTCTCTTTGTATTCTGCTGCAAATAGAGATTTTTTTGTTGTGCCTCTTCGATCCGGTGTAAATCTTCTTCTAGACTGCTTATCATTTGTTGCAGTTTTGCTTCTTCAATTCGATACTCCGTCAATTGGGAGTTTCTTTCTCTCTCTTCATCTGCTTGTTGTTTTCGTATAAACTCCTCTTGCTCCAGTAAGACTTCTAATCCTTTAAGTCTTTCCATCCTGTTATGGTGAATATCTTCCATTTCACTTAATCGTTGTTGCAATTGAGCACGTTTTTTATCTGATTCCTCTTCTCTAATGACAATTAGATGCAAGCGGTGCATATTGTTATTTAACTGTAATTGTTTTTCTTGTTTTTTGGCATCTAAATCCTTCTGCTGAACAAACAAATCGTTTAGATTCGTTTGGATAATTTTCCTTTCATTCTCCAGTGATGCTAATCTTTCCGTTTGTATCTTCTCATCCGCTTGTAGTTTCTTTTGTTTATCAAGCCATTGTTGTACTTGTTGATTCAATTCTTCCAGTTGACGACTACGTGCAAGCAGATTAGGAGTCTTATTCTGTCTACTTCCTCCAGTCATCGATCCTCCAGGGTTGACAACGTCCCCTTCCAAGGTAACGACTCGATAACGATGCGATAAAACTTGGGCAACTTTATTTGCCGTTACTAAGTTATCCGTTACCAAAACATTTCCAAGTAACTGAGAGCATAACGGACGATAAGTAACAGCTGTCGAAACCAAATCATCTGCAACCCCTAAGAAGCCACTGATGTGTGTAAGTTTTGCTAAATCTTGTTCAGGAATACTTCTTCCTTTTATCACATTAATCGGCAAAAAGGTTGCTCGTCCTAGTCGTTTCTCTTTTAAATAAGTAATTGCGCTACGAGCAGCTGTTTCATCCTTTACAACAACATGCTGCAAAGCTCCACCAAGTGCTGTTTCCATCGCTACTTCTACTTTTTTTGGTACTTGGATCAACTCCGCAACGGCTCCAATGATACCAGTTAGTGCACGATTCTCCAAAACAGCTTTGACTCCTTGGAAAAAACCAGCATGATTTTGTTCCATGGATTGCAATACATCGCGCTCCGACTGGATTCGAACCAATTGCTTTTCTAGTTGTAATAATTGATTGTGAAAATTTTTCTGTTCTGACAAACATTCTATTTTTTCCGATTCTAAAGCGCTAGCTTTTGTTGTTTTTATCTCCAGTTCTGTTTCTATTGCCTCGATTTTTTGCTTCATTTCATTACTGATCTGCTCTAACTTTTTCGTTTCTTCGTTCAAAGTCTGCTTTTCTTGCTGGTAAGTCGTAAAATCTTGCTCTATCTCTTCACACTGATTTAAAATATATTTCTTTTCACTATCATCTCGAACTTGTTCATTCTTTATCTTTTCCCATTCGATCTGCGTTGAAGATACTTTTGATTCGATTTCTTCGTTTACTGTAAATTTTATCGCCTTCATTTGGTCCTGGAGGGTAGATAATTCTTGTTTTTTTGCTTGATGCTGCTGCTGTTTTGCTAGCCGTTCTTTCTCACTTGTTGTATATTCTGCAACATAAGCTTCCAATTGTTCTTGTAATTTTTCTTCCATTTCTGCTCGACTTTTTGTTCGCTCTTGCCATACCTGTTTTTCTGCATCCGCTTTTTCCACTTTTTCACTTGTGTCTAGCAGTTCTGACTGGAGAATTTCCCATTTCTTTTCTAATTCCACCAATTGAAATTTGACTTGTGCTAATTCTGCTTCTTCTTTACTCTGCTTGGAAGCGCCAGAGATATGTTGTTCTTTCAGTTGCTTTACCTGCTGAGAAGTTTTGGTCCACTCTTCATGTAAAGTCTCAATTTTATGTACATAAAAAGATATTTCTACCTCAGTTAATTCTTGTTGCCATGCTTTAAATTGCTGAGCATGCTCTGCTTGTTTTTGCAGTGGTTCCAGTTGGTTGCGAAGTTCATGGATTAAATCGCGAATCCGAACTAGATTTTGCTCTGCATCTGCAAGTTTTTTTTCTGCTTCTTTCTTACGGGATTTATATTTAACAATGCCAGCTGCCTCTTCAAAGATAGCTCGTCTATCTTCTGATTTGTTGCTGATCATCTCTTCTATTCGACCTTGTCCAATCATCGAATATGCTTCTTTCCCGATTCCTGTATCCATAAACAATTCTTGAATATCTTTTAACCGACAAGCTTGCCGATTGAGGAGATATTCACTATCTCCGGATCGATAAACTCGACGAGTTACGGTAACTTCAGCATAATCCAAAGGCAAAATTCGTCTGGTGTTATCCAAGGTGATGGAAACTTCACAAAAACCAACCGGTTTACGCGAATCACTCCCGACAAAGATTACATCTTCCATCTTCGTACCACGCAGGGACTTCGCACTTTGCTCTCCCAATACCCAGCGTATCGCATCGGTGACATTGCTTTTGCCGCTGCCATTTGGACCCACTACTGCCGTAATCCCAGGTACAAACTCCAATTCAGTGCGACTTGCAAAAGATTTAAATCCTGACATCTCTAAGCGTTTAAGATGCATCGAAAAGCTGCCTCCTTTCTTGATCGCTAACCTGCATATTGTAGCATATATTTTGCAAAAAATTGACTTGCCTACATTTATCATTTTGAAAATACTAAAATTTCTCCTCTTTTCTCTCACTTATCGTTTTAAGAGGCTTGATATTTCCAAATACAAGCTCCCTGAGATGATAGGGAGCTTGTATCTTATTTATTTTATTGAAAGCTGGCCCACTAATAATCTAATATTCTTCTCTTTTCAAAGACAATTCATTACCAATTCAGTCGAGATTTAAATTATCCATCATCCCTTCAAGAAGATGAATCAATTGATGTCGTTGTTCGGGAGAAAATCGTTGTAACATTTTTTCCGCTAATTCAGATTGAATAACATGAATTAGGGTGCAAAGTGGCTATCTATTATAGGGTTAGGATTTGTGACCATCACTACATGGATGCTCTCTAATCTAACGACAGAAACCACTTTTCTCTATTTGTCTGTTGTCTATTTCTTTCGTATGGTGGGAATTGGAATGGTAACAACCCCCATTACAACATTAGCTATCAACCAACTCCCTAAAAAACTCATCCCACATGGAACATCGATGAACAATACGATGAGACAAATCGCTGGTACATTAGGTACAGCTGTATTAATCACCATTATGACGAATAGTTCCGGTACTGAAAAAGGAATGGATAGTTCCATCGGAGGTGTAAACATGTCATTCATGGTGGCAACTCTTTTAGCAGCCACTGGTATGATTCTCTCGATTTTCTTAAACCAATCTGAGTCTATAAAAGAAGCAGGACAAGAACAAACCATAAATAATAAAACTTGATAATTTCTTAACTTGTCACTTCACTAGCAAACCTACCTTGTAAAATTCATTCCCAAATATTAATAACATTCACAAAAGAAGATTAACATTATCTACAATGGACTTTAGAGTTAATCTTTTTTGTGGTTACACTTTAGCGTTTAACGGCAGGATTTCTTCGTGATACAAAAATAAAACCACCGTGATTCCCTCACAGTGGTTTAGTTTGTTTTCCACGCTTTTAAAGCAGTATTTGCAGCCTGTTGCTCTGCTTCTTTTTTGGAACGTCCAGATCCTCTACCCAATTTTTTATCATCCAAGTAGACTTCAGCTGAAAAGAAACGATCATGCGCAGGTCCTTGGACATCTACAATTCGATACTCCAATGATCCTCTCTTCTCTTGCTGAGCCAATTCTTGTAATTGGCTCTTAGCATCTGTCATTTGCTCCAACCAGGTACCATTGATCTGTGGGAAAACGAGTTTGTTTAAAAACTGGCGAACCTTTTCTAATCCTTGATCCAAATATAGTGCACCGATGAAAGCCTCAAATAAATCTGCCAATAAGGATGGTCTCTCACGGCCTCCTGTAAGCTCTTCTCCTTTTCCCAATCGAACAAACTTACCAAATTCGAGTTCACGAGCAAAGGAAGCAAGGGATGGTTCACATACCACTCTTGCTCGGGTTCGGGTTAATTCCCCTTCACTCATTTTGGGAAAGCGATAGTACAGGAATTCAGACACGAGTAGTTCTAATACCGCATCTCCGAGATATTCTAAGCGTTCATTATCTTGAACACGTCCGGGGGATTTTCGTTCGTGGGCAAAGGAAGTATGGGTGAATGCTTGTACGAATAAATTTCTATTTTGAATATAGATTCCTGTTATTTGCTCCACTTTTTCAAAATCGATCAACATTATACTTCCTCAACGGCTTTCATGATAATGGTAGCGTTGTGGCCTCCAAAACCAAGAGAATTGGACAAAGCAACTCGCACATTGGCTTTGCGGGCTTCATTTGGCACATAATCAAGATCACAATCTGGATCAGGGAATTCATAGTTAATAGTTGCAGGTATTACTTGATCTTGAATGGACTTTGCCAATACAATCGCTTCTATACCACCAGCTGCACCTAGTAGGTGACCTGTCATTGATTTTGTAGAGCTGACAGCCAGCTTATAGGCATGGTTCCCAAATGCGCCTTTGATAGCCATCGTTTCAAATTTGTCATTCAAATCTGTGGAAGTGCCATGTGCATTGATATAGTCCACTTCAGTTGGTTCTAAATTTGCATCTTTGAGTGCCCGAATCATGCTGCGACGAGCACCTTCACCCTCTGGTGCAGGGGCGGTTAAATGGTGAGCATCAGCAGTCATTCCATAGCCAACCATTTCAGCAATAATATTCGCTCCACGTGCAAGTGCATGTTCTAAGGTCTCTAATACCAAAATACCAGAACCTTCTCCCATCACAAATCCATCCCGCTCTTTGTCAAAAGGACGACTAGCATGTTCTGGATCATCGTTGCGAGTAGACATAGCATGAGCAGAACAAAATCCTGCAAAGGAAAGTGGTGTTACAGTTGCCTCCGTACCACCTGTAATCATCACAGAAGCTTCTCCGCGTTGTAAGATACGAAAAGCTTCGCCGATGCTATGTGTTCCAGATGCACAAGCGGTCACAGAAGCACTATTTGGACCTTTTGCTCCTGTTAAGATCGATACTTGTCCCGATGCCATGTTTGCAATAAGCATGGGGATAAAAAATGGGCTTACACGCTTAGGACCACGCTCATGCAATATTCGTGCATTTGCTTCGATGGTATTCATGCCACCAATCCCAGAACCAATATAGACTCCAACTTCATCCAAATCTTCTTTTTCCATATCCAATTTTGCGTGTTCAATCGCCATTTTTGCTGCAGCTACTGCATATTGAATAAAAATATCCATTTTACGAACTTCTTTTTTATCAATAAAAGAAAGAGGATCAAAATCTTTTACTTCCGCTGCTATTCTGGTTGTAAATGGAGTGGCAAATGAATCAGGATCAAAACGCGTAAGTGGACCAGCTCCAGATTTACCTGCTAATAGGTTATCCCAAAAAGTAGACAAATCATTTCCAATAGGAGATACAGCACCTAGCCCTGTTACAACTACTCTATTTAACATAATGGATCAACCACCTTTCACGTTAGAGTTGACCTATTTTAGATGAAATAAGTGGTAAGTCCCAAAATTTGGGACTTACCTTATAATTACGAGACTTTCGCACTAATATAATTAACAATATCTCCAACAGTGTTGATCTTTTCTGCATCTTCTTCTTCAATAGTTAAATTAAATTCATCTTCCAATTCCATAATCAAATCAACAACATCTAGGGAGTCGGCGCCAAGATCTTCTTTAATGGATGCTTCTAAAGTTACCTCATCCGCTTCAACATCTAGACGTTCTACAACGATTTGTGTTACACGTTCTAAAGTGTCTGCCATGCTCTTCACCTCCCTATCGTAGTATAGTTGAATGATAGGCTCAGACGCAAACCTTTCTCATCCATTTTCTTAATTTGGTACCATGCCGCCATCTACATGGAGAGTTTGGCCAGTTATATAGCTCGCTTTATCACTTGCTAGAAAAGAAACTGTATTCGCTACTTCTTCTGCAACACCAAATCTACCAAGTGGAATAGAAGCAAGGATAGTCTCTTTTACTTTTTCATCTAAAACAGAAGTCATGTCTGTTTGAATAAAACCTGGAGCAATTGCATTGACAGTAATATTCCGACTGCCAAATTCTTTTGCCATTGTTTTGGTTAGCCCAATTACTCCTGCTTTTGCCGCTACATAGTTAGCTTGCCCAGCGTTCCCTGAAACACCCACTACAGAGCTAATATTGATGATTCTGCCGCCTCTTTGTTTCATCATGGGACGAACAACAGCCTTACAGCAGAGAAAAACACCTTTAAGGTTGGTGTCTACTACTTGGTCCCAATCTTCTTCTTTAATCCTCATCAACAAATTATCTCTTGTAATACCAGCATTGTTGACCAAAATATCCACTCGTCCAAATTGCTTTACTGCTTGTTTAAATGCATCATCAACTTGCGCGCTATCGGCAACATCTACTTGAAATGCTGCTGCCTCTGCTCCCAAATCTGTGATAGCCGAAACTGTTTCTTCTGCTGCCCCATGATTACCAGCATAAAAAATGATTACTTTTGCTCCTTCTTTGGCCAAATCCAAAGCAATGGATCGTCCGATGCCTCTAGAACCACCTGTTACAACAGCTACTTTTCCTGTTAGCATCTCTATCTCGTCATTCCTTCCGTTTTTCCTTCAAGCTGAGAAAGGCTCTTTTCCAATGAAGCTTGATCTTGAACATTTAACATCGTCACCTTGCGATTTACTTTACGAGTCAATCCAGCAAGTACTGATCCTGATCCTACTTCAATGAAAGTATCGACTCCCTCTTGAAGCAAATATCGAATCGTATCTTCCCACAAGACGGGTGAAGCTACTTGCCGAACAAGGGCCGTTTGTATATCAGCAGCTTTTGTAACAGGTCTAGCAGTGACATTTGCTACAACTGGGATTTTAGCATCATGGAAAGCATAGGTTGAAAATTTCTCCTGTAACTGTTCTGCTGCTGGCTGCATAAGAGAAGAGTGGAAAGGCCCACTGACTGCCAAAGGAACAACTTTTCTAGCTCCAGCCTCTAAAGCCTTCTCACCAGCTATCTTTACTGCTTTTGCATGTCCAGAAATAACAATCTGTCCTGGACAATTATAATTGGCAGCTTGGACAACATTTTCAGCTGTAGAAACTTCTTCGCAAATTTGATCCAATACATCACGATCTAGGTTTAAGATTGCTGACATTGCCCCTACTCCAGCCGGTACCGCTTGATCCATGTATAAACCACGTTGATATACAGCGGAGACAGCATCTTCAAAAGATAGGGAATCTGCTGCAACCAAAGCAGCATATTCTCCTAGACTATGACCAGCAACAAATGCAGGTTTGATATCTACTTTGGTCTGCAACCAACGATAAAGGGCTATACTAGTAGTTAAGAGAGCTGGTTGAGTATGATAGGTAAGTTTTAATTCTTCCTCTGGTCCTTGAAAAATAATATCTGATAAAGAGAAGTTTAACACTTGATCCGCAGATTCAAATACCTTTTGTGCCTCTTCCGATTGATCAAATGCTTCTTTTCCCATCCCTACTTTTTGGGAACCTTGTCCAGGAAAAAGCAAGGCGATCTTACTCATTATTTTATAGCTCCTCCCCAGTTTAGCACGGTGGCGCCCCATGTGAGTCCTCCACCAAATCCACAGAGGACAAGGGTATCCCCATCTGAAACTCTACCTTCTGCTATCGCCTCATGAAGGGCTACTGGAATAGATGCAGACGACATGTTACCATAACGATCTAGATTGACCACTACTTTTTCATCTGGTAATCCATACCGCTTCATTGCCGCATCAATAATTCGCAAATTTGCTTGGTGAGGAATAAATAAATCAATGTCTTCAAACGAGAGATTTGCCTTTTCTAATGCAACATCTGAAGCAGACGTCATAACACGAACGGCAAATTTAAAAACTTCTCTCCCATTCATATAAAGAGTGTGTAAACTATTTGCTACTGTATTTTCCGATGCAGGTAAACGAGATCCACCAGCCGCCACTTTAAGCAGATCTTTCCCACTTCCATCTCCGCCTAGTTCGAAGGATTGAAATCCATACCCTTCTTTTACTGGTCCCAAAACTGCGGCTCCTGCCCCATCTCCAAACAATACGCAAGTATTGCGGTCTGTCCAGTCTACAATCCGAGAGAGACATTCTACACCAATAACCAACGCATGTTGATAAGTTCCAGTAGCGATAAACTGTGCTGCAGTAGAAATTCCATAAATAAAGCCAGTACAAGCAGCAGATAAATCAAACGTAGCTGCTCTTGGCGCTCCGATCTGTTCTTGAACAAGACATGCAGTGGCTGGAAAAGACATATCTGGTGTTACAGTAGCGACAATGATCAAATCTACTTGATCCGCAGTAATACCAGCATTCTCCATCGCTTGTTTAGCAGCTTTGACAGCTAGATCTGATGATGCCTCATCTTCTGCCGCGATTCTTCTCTCTGTGATACCAGTGCGAGAAGTGATCCATTCATCACTAGTATCCACCATCTTTTCTAAATCAAAGTTTGTCAGGCGCCTCTCAGGTAAATATGCACCTGTACCTATGATACCTACACTTCTCATCTTCCCACATTCCCTTCTGTAGGGTGTAAATGTGATTCCATTTGTTTGATGACATTCCCTTCTGCAAAAAGACGGGCCTGTCGAATTGCATGGAAAATAGCAGTCGCATCAGAGGAACCATGTGCTTTTATAATCGCACCTGATAATCCTAACAGCGGAGCCCCTCCATGTTCTTTGTAATCCATCTCTGACTTCAATGTTTTTAAATGAGGCAGTAACAAACTGGCTGCTAATTTCGTTAAAATATTTTTAGTAAATACATCTTTTAGTCGATCAAACAAAGCTTTGGCAACACCTTCTGTACCCTTTAAAAGGATGTTGCCACTAAAACCATCACAGACTAGCACATCACAAGGACGATAAAGGACTTCTCTTGCTTCTACATTTCCTACAAACTGAAGACGATCATCATCTTGCAACAAATCAAATGCTTCTTTGGTCAATGCAGTACCTTTTCCATTCTCAGCCCCTATGTTCAACAAGCCAACTTTTGGGTTTTCTATTCCTTGGACATGTTTGGCATAAAGACTTCCAAGAAGAGCGTATTGGTGCAAATGATTTGCTTTAGCTTCGGGATTTGCACCAACATCCAAAACCAGGATACCCTTATCTTGCAGGGTAGGAAATACCGGAGAAAGCGCTGGACGATCCACGCCTTTCATTCGACCAGTATAAAACAATCCAGCCGCCATGAGTGCTCCTGTATTGCCAGCGCTGATAAACGCATCTGCCATACCTGTCTTCACCATTTGACAACCGACAACCATCGATGAGTCTCGCTTTTTTCGAACAGACTTAACTGGTTCATCTTCTGGTGAAATTATTTCTGAAACTTTATGAAACTGTATATTTGGAAGATTGTTACCAAGAAGTAACGAATCATCTGTACCAATAAGAATAAAAGAAATATCAGGCCACTTTCTTGCAGCGAGCTTTAATCCTTCTACAACTGAGTTTGGTGCATCATCTCCACCATGTGCATCTAATGCGATTCGCATAGCGAACTCCTTTCAGTTGGTTGCACGGTATACATCAAACACTCCCTGAAAAACCATGTCATCAAGTACTTTTGTTTCAACATCCACTTGAAAACGTGATGGTTGTTTTTGCACCACTTTTGCATGTGCTATACATTTTTCTCCTAATTTTACTGGGCGCACAAAGCGAATGGCTGCTGAACGAGTTAATACAAGATCTGCATTTACAATAGCTACAGCTAAAGAATTCGCCTGCGCAAATAAATAATGCCCTCTTGCGATTTGATTTCGTTCAAACACATGGTCTTCACTGATTTCTAACACCGAAACCCCACTCTGGTCCAGCTCAAGCGAAACCACTTCTCCAATTACTTCTTCTGGAGACAAGGATCTCACTTCATCAAAACTTTTTTCTGCCATATGCTTTAATCGTTCTCGCAGCTCAGGGATACCGAGCTCCATACGGTCTAAACGAATGGTTTGAATACTGACTTGACATTGCTTGGCTACTTCTCCATCCGTCAAGAAAGGATTTTCTTGAAATGATTGAACCAATCGAGATTGACGCATTTTTTTGGACAGGCGCATGACGGAATCAGCCCCTTTTTATGACCACATTCTAGTACCAAGTACTAAATTAGTATACAAAAAATGACTTCAGTTGGCAATCACAAAGAAAGGGAACCATCTCCTATTTTGAATATATGTATGATGTCCTACAAAAAAAAGCCGGTATCACCGACTTTTTATTGGCTTACTACGCCTTCAACTTCTGCGCCTTTGTAATGTCCACACTCTTTGCAGACATGGTGAGCTAATTTAGCTGATCCACACTTTTCACAAGTAGCCATACCTGCTACTGTTAATTTAAAGTGTGTACGACGCAATCTTTTACGTGTTTTGGATGTACGACGAAAAGGTACTGCCATGGGAAAGTCACCTCCTAAAAAAAATTCCAATGTGAAACATTATACTACAAATCTAAAAAGAGTGCTAGGATACAGAATCTTTATCTTCTGTAAGCAAATCTTGTAACTTCGTAAGCCTCGGATCAATCCGCTGGGTATTACAATCACAAGAGTTCTCATTTTTGTTTGCCCCACATTCCGGACAAAGACCTGCACAATCAGGTTTACACAGCGGGGCATAGGGAAGATGGATCACCAATTGTTCTCTAACAAACTGATCAAGCTCAATCTGTCCGTCTATAAGAAGATGAATGGTCTCTTCTTCTGTGTCTATGGTCAATTCCTTCTTATCTGTAAACTTCTCAAACCAAGAAGATTCCAATGAAGTAGGAAAAGTCGTCAGACATCTGGAACATATCAATTTCCCGACACATTTTTGTTTCGCTGAAACTTGGTAAAGATGGGAGTCTAGCTTACTTGCTTCTCCCTCTACCTGAACCGGTTCCAATTTCACAATATTTGGATCTTCTTCCACTAAATCTTCCAAATAAACCTTTCCCTGAAAAGGATAGACACCTTCAGCTTTTTGATTTATTTGGTTTATTGTAATGATCAATATGCCCACTCCCTAACAGGTGAATTATACGAGATATCAAATTTAGGTGTCAACCTATTTATCTTTACACATCTTAGCTTGTGGAAAACATACTTGTATCTTACCCATTATCTCTTCTATTTAAGAGTATTTTTCTACCGGAAATATCAAAGATCCGATAAGAGATGGTGAAGGATCTCTCTCTTTACATAAAACAACTATTCTTCACCAAACAAATGAGATAGTTGTTTTTTCATTATCTACTTCAATTTATTCAAATAATCGATCGCCTCTTGAAGCGTAGCTACAGGAACGATTTTCATATTTGCCCCTAATTCTTTTGCAGTCTTTTTGGCAATCGCTTCATTATCGTCACCCTCATAAATATCTTTTGGGGTAAAAAATATTGTTGCATTTTTTTCCATCGCTGCGGCAATCTTGTGCTGGATACCACCGATTTGTCCTACTGCACCTGTTGGGGAAATCGTCCCTGTTCCAGCAATTTCATAACCGTGGGTTAAATCTTTTGAAGTCAGTTGATTCAAGATTTCCAATGTAAACATGAGACCTGCAGATGGTCCGCCAATATTATTCGTTTTGAAATTTACTTTTGGATTAGAGGTCAAAGAAAGCAAACGATCCATCGGAAGAAAACCTAGTCCAACTCGTTTTTCTTTATTGTTGCCAGTATCTAATGAAATCAAAGTCGCTTGTTCTGTTACTTTTTTATTCGCTCTCAGTACTTCTACGCTCACCTTGTCCCCGGCTTTTTTTGTTTTAAACAAGTTCAATAACTGATACGTTGTGAGTGTGGATTTTCCATCGATGGATTGAATGATATCACCATTTTTCAGATGATTTTTTGCTCCTGAAGTTACTCCTAGAACTTCTACTCCTTTGTATGTAACACGATAGGGCTTTTTAGATTGATGAAAAGCAGCAATAACAGCACTATGTTGGGATTCTAACATATTCTCAACTTGTTGTTGTTCATACTGTTTATCGTTTTCATCCTCAGCTAATACTTCTTTTATGGGTACTAGCTCTATTTTTTTATTCACTTTTGCTAACAGATAATCAAACACATTAGCTTGTTTCATCGCAACGGTTGTTAAAAAAAAGTCACCTGTTTTTTCCGTATAACCTCCATCAACTGAAATTACTGTTCCTGTATCAATTGCATCTCCAGGTTGCATTGCATAGTAGGGAACATGTATGAGAAAGCAAATACCAATGATTAAAAGTAATATAGAAAGCCATAACAACCGGATCGCTTGTTTGTTACTGGATGTTTCACTCATGTTTGTTCTCCCCTTGCCAATTGGCTAGCTTATCTAGTAAATCTGTCAAATAAGGACGAATAGCTCGTTCCCCACGGCGTATACATTCTTCTACTCGATGAAAAGCAGTTGGAGCAATGTCGCCCACCTCTGGTGCAACAAGAAAATCCGCAGCCAGATCCTGTTGTTCTAAAATTTGGCGCTCCATGATCGTAATCGCTTGGGTAATCACATCAAAAATATTTTTAACTTGCACATCATATGATTTGGACAACACATCGACAGCAATAACAAAGTCTGCCCCCATGTCACGAACAACGGAAATAGGCAAACGATCTGCTACTCCTCCATCGACTAACAACTTATCCCCATAAGGAACCGGTTCAAAAACACCAGGTACGGAAATACTTGCACGAACAGCGTCAGCTACCGATCCTGTTCGAAAAACTAACTTTTCTCCTTTTATTAAATCCGTGGTTACTACTGCAAGTGGTATTGGTAGATCTTCTAAGTTTTTATGATGGGTTAAGAGTCTAGTCAAGGCTTGCATCTTATCTCCTGTAATAAATCCTAATCCAGGGAGTGTGACATCTACCCAATGTTTTCGTTTTAAATGAATAGCAAGATGTTTCACCATCTCTAAATCTAAACCATTGGAATAAAGTGCACCAACAAAACTTCCCATACTGCTTCCTGCAATATAATCAATTGTAACATTTGCTTCTTTTAAAACTTGCAATACACCTAGATGCGCAAATCCTCTCGCTGCTCCGGCACTTAATGCAATCCCTACTTTAGGCCTACCCACCACATCACCCCACGCTTAAAAACTTCCATAAAAAATAAGAAAAATGTAAGCTGCTTATCTTTGTTGATTTGCCAATTTGTAGAAAAATATTCAATTTTAAGTTTCACTATAACCAGGAAACTGTTTTCAAACAACTCATATTATGTAGGACAACCGCGTACGATAAAGTAACGTTACAATTGAAGTTAGGAGCGAACTACAGTATGGCAATGATTTCCCATCGCCTTCAAAGTCAATCGAAAACTTTATTCTTAGGTATGTTTGCTCTATTGTTTGCGGTTACGCTAGTATTCTATCCCGAAATTGCATTTAAAGCCTCTTTGCGAGGGTTAAAAATATGGTGGGATGTCGTTTTTCCTGCGATGCTACCCTTCTTTATTACTGCAGAGCTCATGATGGGATTCGGGGTTGTCCACTTGTTAGGTGTATTTTTTGAACCTTTTATGCGTCCCTTATTTCGTGTACCTGGTTCTGGTGGATTTGTTATGGCTGTTGCCCTCATCTCAGGAAACCCGATGGGAGCCAAGCTCACTACTCGACTCAGAGAACAAAACTTAATCACAAAAGAAGAAGGAGAACGTCTTGTCTCTTTTGCTTGTACCGCAGGACCACTATTTATTTTTGGAGCAATTGCAATCGGTTTTTTTGAAAATCCTTCAGTGGGTATGATCCTAGCAGTAGTTCATTATGTAAGTTGTTTCATTGTTGCCTTCCTTATGCGATTTCACGCAAGAGAAAAACAGCTTACACCCTCAGCTAATCACGGTGGCAAACGCTTCATCAGAGCTTTTGCCGCCATGCATCATGCTAGAATAGAAGATGGAAGACCGATTGGTCAAATGCTTGGTGAGGCAGTTACTTCTGCTGTACAGACACTACTCATGATCGGTGGTTTTGTTATTATCTTTTCTGTTTTGATTCATGTTTTTACGTATGTTGGAATTACAGCATTATTAGCCTCCATTTTACAACCAATCCTTCAATTGCTTCATCTTTCTGATATACTATCCATTCCCTTAGTTGCCGGAATACTGGAGATGACCATTGGTTCTCAAATGATCAGCGAGTACAGCCCAAACGTTTCACTGCTTATACAACTCGCACTCGTCAGTTTTTTTCTCGGCTGGAATGGTCTGTCTATTCATGCACAAGTTGCAAGTGTGCTGAGTAAAAGTGATATTCGCTATCGTCCGTATTTCTTTGCGAGAATACTGCATGCTGTACTAGCTTTTTTCTTGACTTTCGCTTTTTGGAAATTATTCAAACCCAAATTACAAGCCATTGCACCCACTTGGACAACTGGGATCACTCACAATCCTATGCACTGGTGGGTTTACTTGCAAGTTTTTTCTCTTGTTGTCTTGTCCTTCTGGCTGTTCTATTTGCTGAAACGGATACGAAAACAACAAGACCATTTTCCGGTTTAAACGACATCTGCTTTTTCTCTTAAAGCCGTTACTACATGAGGAGGTACCAAATCCGTTACATCTCCTCCATATTTGGCAATTTCTTTTACACTTCCTGAACTGATGAAGGAGTGCATGTTATTGGTCATCAAAAAAATTGTCTCCACGTCATTAGCTAGTTTTCGATTGATAGAAGCAACTTGAAGTTCATACTCAAAATCCGAAATGGCACGTAAACCTCTAAGTATGACATGAATATCTTTATCTCGTAAATAGTCTACCAATAACCCCTCGAAACTATCTACTTCAACTGGTACACCATAATCAGTTTGACTGATGGCTTCCGTGATCATTTGTTTTCTTTCTTCTACACTAAAGAGAGGTTGTTTGGCTGAATTGATCAGTACTGCTACGATCACTTTATCAAATATTTTAGCCCCTCTTTTTAATATATCGAGATGACCATAAGTGATCGGATCAAAACTACCTGGATATACAGCTACCTTCACGCTGATGTTTCTCCCTTCTGTTTCAACAATGTAATAATAGTATCTCCATAAGAGAGTTCTCTAGAAGTAACAAAGCTACTATCAGATGAAAGAATCGATAAAGTATGCGGATGTTCCACCACCAACAATCCTGCCTGCGATAAAAGTGATTTTTCTTGTATCAAAGAAAGAACTGGTTGCAAAAGTTTTTCATGATAAGGTGGGTCCAAGAAAATCAGATCAAATTGCAATGATTTTGTCGCAAAATACTTTAAAACACTTCTCGCATCTCTTCTTAAAAATACAGCCTGTTCGGATAATCCGCAATGCACCGCATTTTCTCTGGCAATTCGTAAACTAACGTCAGATTGATCTACAAAATAAACTTGATCCATACCCCTGCTTATTGCTTCTAGTCCAAGGGAACCCGTCCCAGTAAATAAATCTAATCCTTTTCCACCATCAAAAAAGGGACCAATTACCGAAAAGAGCGATTCCTTCACTCGATCAGTCGTTGGCCTGACATGGTTTCCAGGTACCATTTTTAATCGTATTCCTTTTGCACTTCCTGCTATAATTCGCATAACTTTAGCACCTTCAACTTTTTTTCTCTTGATAAAAATATCAAATTGTTGAATAAACAAGCAAGCTATGGCAACAATAAATAAAGACAGTACCCATTAAGGTCTGTCTAACCGCGGAGAAGACTTACGTTTCCCCATAAGCTCTTCCTCCGGTTTCTCCTCTCCCATTTCGTATTTTCCCATATGGTGAAAATACCATGGACTCGCGAAAAGCTCGCGAGTCATTTTTTTTGCATTACTACTCCATTATACTAAATATAAGCTTTGTGAAAACAGACACAAGTGGAATAAACAAAAAAGATCAACTACTCCTTCAGCAGTTGACCATCTCCCCTTAATCTCCCTGTGCCATCCTTTTCTTTCTCTGACGTTCATAAAGATAGTAAATAACAAAATAGGAAGCGATACCCAAGATACAACCAAATATAGTCTGACCAATTAAAATGTGCAGACCCCCACGAAAAATATCCTTGACCACACGAAAATCACCCTGTAATAACTGGTGGTAGATATGATGAAACTTGACTACATGGTCTTCATATGGGGTTGGATAGATAAGCTCTCCTATTTTTTTGGAGAAAGGAAGCAAAATCACTGGCAAAAAAGACAATTTACCAATTACATTTCCGATGATAGAGGCTGGAAATGATCCTCCGCATAGGCGAACGATTGGATAAAACAGAATATAAATCAAGGAAGCGGTAGGTAAAACAATCATTTCCAATCCAAATCCCAATGCAAAGCCTAAAGAAACTTTCTTTCCTCCTTCAGGCGACCGTAACAACTTGAGGTAATTGTAGCGGATTGCACGTGGAATTTGTAAAAACCAATTTGGTATTTTCTTTTTTTTCTTTTCGCTCATCCAATAACAACCCTTTATATCATACCCTTGTATTGTTTTTCATGTTTACCATTATGGTTATGCTGGCAATACATTCATAAGAATAACATGTTTTTTCCATCCGTACACTTCACATATTTTAACGTTGCATGAACCATATTTCTAACAAAGATTTGAATATAGTACCCCTGTTTTTGCAAAAGATACTACAAATCACACCTTTTCAATTCAATTATAAATAATATTATACTTCTCATGCAATCTCTATCGCGTTATGATGAACTTGTTTATCATAACTTAGGAGGAAATTTCCATGTTATTCATTGACAATCGTAATATTACTGACCCAAAAATTAATTTAGCAATTGAAGAATATGTATTGGAGCACTTAAAGATAGATCAGGAAAGTTATTTACTCTTTTATATCAATGAACCATCCATCATTATCGGAAAACATCAAAATACAGTCGAAGAAATTCATGTCGATTATGTACGAGAACATGGAATTCATGTCGTACGACGACTTTCAGGTGGTGGAGCAGTATATCATGATTTAGGAAATTTGAGTTTTAGCTTCTTAACCAAAGATGATGGTAAGAGCTTTGCAAACTTCCGTAAATTTACCGAGCCTGTTATACAAGCACTTCAAAAATTAGGAGTCCATGCAGAACTAAGTGGTCGAAACGATATTATAGTGGAGGGCAAAAAAGTATCCGGAAACGCCCAATTCTCTCGGCGTGGACGCATGTTTAGTCATGGAACATTAATGCTCGATGTCGACCTAGACCAAGTAAGCAAAGCGCTCCATGTAAAACAAGACAAAATACAGTCTAAAGGGATCAAATCCGTGCGTAGTCGAGTAGCGAATATCTCCGAATTTCTCGACAGACCCCTTACAATGAAACAATTTCGTGACGCCTTGTTAAATTCTATATTCGAAGGTAACTATCCAATACCAGAATATATCCTCACAGATTCCGATTGGACAAAAATCCATCAAATATCTAAAGACCGTTATCAAAATTGGGATTGGAACTTTGGAGAGTCTCCTGTATTTAATGTTCAACAATCCAAACGTTTTCCCATCGGTTCTATTGATGTACGCTTAAATGTCGGTGAACGGGGAGTAATAAAAAATTGTAAAATCTATGGTGACTTTTTTGGTGTTGGAGATGTAAGTGATGTAGAAAAAAGATTAGAAGGTATCCGATATGACCGTGCTGATTTAGAACAAGCATTACAAAATGTAGAAGTAAAGCATTACTTTGGTAATATCAGCAAAGCAGATTTCTTAGACCTAATCTACTAATAACAATACACAAAAAGGAAGCGAACGAAAAGTTACGCTTCCTTTTTTTTATACTTGCTTGCGTAAAAACATCGCTTCAAAAGAGGATATGACCCCTTCAACAACTAACAAATCGATCAATCTATTAGATAGTTCTCGATATTGTGGAGTAGTTTGTATATAATCCAACTCTTTTGGCGTGAAAAACTTGTAAGGCAACGCTGAAGCAAAACGCATTAAACCAGACGTCCCTTGGGTTTTACGAAGATGTTTTGCCTCTTGTACCACATTTTTTATTTTTTTGGATGTTACTGCCTTTCGACCAACCAAGTGATTGATGGAATCCGAAATCTCTTGATATTCTCGCTCTCTACTCAAAAATTGTCCACCTCCAGTAAAACAATCTTTTTCTAGTCTATTCCACATGTCGTTAAAGTGGATAAACAAATTGACCAAATCGAATACAAAATAAAGATTGAACATTTTATGGAATTTTAATTACAATAAGGGAAAGAAGGGAGTGAAAATATGCGCTTTTCTTTTTATTCGATTATCGCCTTTTTCATCGCTTTGTTTACTATTTTAATACCCTCTACCAGTCATGCAGCCACCCTTGACTTTAACAAAATTAAGATGTCCCTTCAAGCTAAAAAGGAAACATTAAACCAAGTCTACAAATGGAATAACAATCTTCCCATCGAACGCATACAAAAAGAAGCTGCTGTAAAACACGTAAAAATTAAAGACGCACATATGCAGTCCTTATTTGTAGCCGGCAATGCCATCGGTGAACCTGGAGATATTTTAGTGACACTAGATGGCACAAGCGCAGGATTTGAATGGGCTGGTGGGCACACAGGTATCGTATCCGATGTACCTGGCTATGTAGTTGAATCTTTTGGTAACAAATCCATCGGATTAAACGGCGTACGGCATTGGGTGAACGATTGGAAAACAAGATACAAAAAAGTAAAAGCTTTGTGGGTAGAAGGTGCTGCTTCAAAAGATTACAAGTATGTAGCTGCCTACAACCGAGAACAAATCGGCAAAGGGTACAATTACAATTTTTTCAATATTACCACTACAGCGCGATTCTACTGTTCTCAGTTGGTATGGAGGGCATGGTATAACCGAGGATGGGATCTCAACTATGGAGGCTATGCCGTTTGGCCTGTTGATCTCATTAAAAGCCCCTATACGATCCCCTACTACTCACAAGGTTAAGCCATCAGGTTATTTTCTATGTTTTATAGAAAATAACCTGTTTTACAGAAGGAGATGGATATGTGAGACTCCGGTATTTTCTACATTTTCTTTGCATCAGCATTCTGATAACAAGCTGCACCGTTTCCTCCTTGCCAAGTACCCATACATTCGGGGCCATCTACACAAATGCCACTATACCTGACAGTGCTTTTGTCCTTTTCGACCAAAATGGAGATAAGGATGATGAATTTGAAATACCCGCAATGGGCATTTTTCAAATCGTAAATAATGGATCAGGAAATTTATTTTTCCCAGTTCAATATGAAAATAAAATTTATTCGCTAACCCTTGCAAATAATGAATTAAAAGAAGCAAAGAGTCACCTTTATCCTATTTATATGAAACAAACAGGAAACTTTCGTGTCACCACTTTTAATTCAGCACTACAAGCTGGCACAGTGGAGTGGCAGGAAGGAAAAACAAGCCGATCGACAATAGTATCAGGCTTTCCGCGAATCGCAACCTTTGACCAAACTTATATTTATGTCTTTGCTACGATTATAGAACAAAGAAAGCCTGTCCTTTATATAATAAACCGTGATTCTGCAAAAATTACTGCGACGATACCAATCAAAATTGACCAAGCAAATGACATGCAAATCATCGATCATCACTTATTTATTACCTCTGTCGCCAATCAAAAACAAATCGCAATTTTCGATTGCAAAACAAAGAAAATCACCTATCAAACTTTGCCTGACTCACGACCCGAATATATTGTTACAACGTCACGGTACTTGCTCATCTCATTTCAAAACAGTAAAAAATTGACGAAGATCGATCGGAAAACATATCGAATCCTCGAACAAATTGAACTTCCACAACCTGTTTTCAAACTAAAACAAAAAGCCAATGAATTATATGTGCTATCTCAAATCCCAGCAAATGGACAAGGATTGGTTGGAGTGTATGATATCTCAAATTGGAAATTGAAAAAAAAGTACCTTCTTCCAACGATTCGAGATACTACTGTCCAAGATATCGTCGTTTTCTAATTTTAATCCCTCCTGCAATTGGAGGATCTTTTTTTTGCTGTTTGGGATATTTGTCACGTATTTCTTGACTAGTCATATGTTACAAGGGAATCACCATTTAGGAAGGAGTACATCGCTGTGACAACACGTTACATGGATTACAAAAGCCCAGATGTACAATATTTTTCTGATGTCAATCAAAATCGATTTTTCACGCTCAATAATTGCAATTTTATAAATAAATTAGGTAGAGATGAATTAACCACATTAGGAAATGTTTCCTTGCTGGATATTTTTTTAAGCAAAAACCGTGTAGTAGAACCACATTATCATCAAAATGCTGCGGAATTGGTCTATTGTATTTCAGGTTCGGCGCTCGTTTCTCTTATCAATCCTTTTACCAATAAAAAATCAGACATTCCGATTACTCCAGGTCAAGTTGCAAATATTCCTCAAGGTTGGTGGCACTGGGAGGTAGCCACAACAGACGGAACTCATCTACTTGCCATCTTTGATGCACCTTATCCAGAGTATATTGCGGGTTCTGATATTTTAACCAAGACGCCAACTGAAGTTTTTGCTCATACGTATTGTTTAGATCCAAAACTGCTAAAAAAAGCACTAGCTCCATTAAAAAATCAAATGCCTCTCATCGGACCAACGGATGAGTGTGTAGGTGAATCATGTTTCGAAACACAAAATTCCCAAGTTTCACAAACAAAAAAATACAAACGATCCAAGCAGGATAGTTATGAAAATAACCCCTACAATGGATTTTGGTATTAATAGTAAAAAACCAGCTTATCGACTGGATAGCCTACAAGCTGGTTTTTTTATTTATATTTTCGATACATACGGTGTGATATCAACACCCAATGCTTTAGCCAATCTTTCTCCATATTCCTTATCTGCTCGATAAAAATTGCAAATTGCTAGTAATTTAGTACGTTCATCTACATCTGACAAATCATTCGTCAAATTGTGTATCAGATTATTTTTTTCTTCTGCTGAAAAGGAATGATACAATTCACCAGCTTGCCGGAAATTAAGTGTTTGGGATATGGGCTTCCTACCAGCTGCACCAGTAAGTGGTGTTTCACTCTCTACATCATTACTGCCTGTTTCTTTTGGCGTATCATCATATCTATTTGGTTCATAGTTAATGGTGGATATATCCGTACGTGCCTGCATATTTCCATCTACCTGGTAATTGTTCACTTTTGTAGCATATGGGCAATTGATTGGCAATTGCAAATAATTTGGCCCGATCCGATGACGTTGGGTATCTGGATAAGAGAACAATCGACCTTGCAATAGTTTATCTGCAGAGGGTTCAATACCAGGAACCAATGCACTAGGTGAGAAAGCAGATTGCTCTACTTCTGCAAAGAAGTTTTTTGGATTTCGGTTTAGAGTCATACGACCAACTAATTGCAGAGGGTATTCTTCTTCTGACCACACTTTAGTTGGATCTAAGGGATCGAATTCGAATTTATCAATAAAAGCATCTTCGTCTGCTATGGGGAAGACTTGAACGTATAAATCCCACTCTGGAAAATCGCCCTTTTCAATATGATCAAATAAATCTCTTGTGGCATGGTTAAAGTCCTGACCTTGAACTACTTGAGCTTCACTCGCAGACAAATTCCTCACTTGTTGTAAAGGTTTCCAATGATATTTGACATAGAAGCGCTCGTTTTGTGTATTTACCCATTGGAAGGTATGGACACCAAAGCCATTCATCTGACGATAGTTGGCAGGGGTCCCGTAGTCAGAAAATACCCATGTAAGCATATGTGTAGACTCAGGAGATAGAGTCATAAAGTCCCAGTAACGATCTGGATCTTGTATGTTGGTATCTGGTGCGGGTTTTAGGGAATGCACCATGTCAGGAAATTTTATCGCATCACGGATAAAGAAAACCGGCAAATGGTTTCCGACCAAATCATAGTTACCTTCTTCTGTGTAAAATTTTGTTGCAAATCCCCGTGGATCACGAGCTGTTTCTGGAGAACCAGCTGGATGAATCACCGTAGAAAAACGAACAAATACAGGAGTTTCTTTACCTTTCTTTTGTAAAAATGCAGCTTTTGTATATTTCTCCATACTATTATGGACGGTAAAAACACCATGCACCCCTGCACCTCGTGCATGAACAACACGCTCAGGTACTCTTTCTCGATCAAAATGTGCCAACTTTTCTAATAAATGATAATCTTCTAACAGTGTAGGACCTCGTTGCCCAGCGGTACGTGAATTTTGATTATCTCCTACTGGAGAACCTTGATTAGTTGTTAAGCGTTCACTCATATAAGTAGATGCTCCTATCTGTAATTGATTATCTTTCCTATATAATAATAATTATAAAATGATATTTATTTCAAGTCTTTTTTCGATTTCATTTAGAGAAATTTGTATCAAACAAAATGAATATTTTTCCTGACTAAGGGGAGAGTAATTATATCAATCTGATGGAGGAATGTTCGATGCAAACACCACAAAATGGATTCCAAAATGAAAGACCACAACAAAACATGCAGACTGGCTCTGTTACCTATAACCACGGTGGTCATGAACTAAATGATGTACATGAAATACTAGGCGGTATGATCGGTGCATTGGAACAATATGCAATGTTCCGTGGTCAACTGAAAAATCAAGAATTAGTTCAAATCGCCAACAATCAATATCAATTTATTCTTGATGAATACAATATGCTTGTGCAAGCATTTTCGACAGGACAAGATCCAGCTCATGGAACCAATAGATATCAAATGGTTAATCAAAACAATGAGTCTATTGTTTATGGATTAAAACCATCTCCTACCCCTAAACAACCCAAACAACCTAATGCCATCGATGATGCTTGTATTTCAGGATTTATGCTCAATTTGGTAAAAGGGTTGGCTTCCTCGAAAGCTATGGCTGCAACAGAAGTAACCAACCCTGTCGTCCGCAGAGTCATTGCAGATGGCGTTCCAAATGCAATCGAAATGACCTATGAACTCTTCCTTTGGAGAAATAAAAATGGACATTACCAAGTTCCTCAATATGATCAGCAAACAACAAATGCATTAGTTCATGCATTTGCACCTGCCACTCCTGCTATGCATTAATAATTAAAGGCGATCCATGAGGATCGCCTTTTTTGTATTTATGGTAATATTCTCCCTATTATGCTTTCATTAATCGAATAGGGAAACTTTTTAACGCTTGACCGATTACTGAATCTGTTAAATGCTCTGTAAGCTTAAATCCTTCTACCTTTTGTATATTCGCAATCCGTTTCACGAATGTCGTTAAAGCAATATTGGCTTCCATTCTGGCGAGGGGGGCGCCTAAACAAAAATGGGGACCTGCTCCAAATGTGAGATGACGTTGGTTTCCTTGGCGGTGGATATCAAACTCTTCGGCATGACCAAATTGAGCTTCGTCTCGATTTGCGGAGCCAATCCATGCTACTATTGCTTGTCCTTCCTTCATCTCATGCCCAAAAACATTCGTGTCTATCGCTACCTTTCGATCCATAGTAGCTGGAAAACGGAAGCGGAGCACTTCTTCAATCATGTTAGGAACCAGTGATAGGTCAGCTCTCAGTTCTTGATAAATGCCTGGTTGGTCAAACAATAGTGAATAGAATACATTGGAAATAAGCGTAGTTGTCGTTTCATTACCTGCGCCTAGCAATCCAATGCTCGACATGACCACTTCTTCAACCGTTAGTTGTTCTCCCTCTAGCTCTGCTTTTGTCAAATCCGAGATAATGTCATCTACAGGATGTTTTCGTTTTTCTTGGACAATCGGATGCAAGTATTCTTGGAATTCCTTCATAGCCTTACCTTTTTCTTGGGCAATATCACTGTATGCCTCTTTGTTATAGGGGAGAAAGAGAACATCCGACCAAGCCTTAATTATACCCCTATCTTTAGAAGGAACACCTAACAATTCTGCGATTACCGTAACTGGTAAAGGAATCGCTAATTTCTGCACAATATCCACTGTAGACTCGCCTTCCATCTCTTCGACTAACTCATCCACAATAGCTTGTATTCTAGGTTCCCATTGTTTCAAATTTCTTGGCATAAATGCTTGAGACTGAAGAGCTCGTCGTTTCCGATGTTCAGGAGGGTCTACTAAGTTGATATTACTTCGGTTATCCATCTTCCGTGGAATAGGAATTAAACTTCGTACTTTTTTATTGGAAAATAACTGGTGATCAAAAAGCACAGTCTTCACATGATCATATAAAAATACATTCCAAACATCCTGCTCTGCATCATAAAAAACGGCATTATTCTCTCTCATCTGTTGGTACCAACCAAAAGGTTCCCATTGTTCTTCTTTTGAATTAAACTTTGATATTTCTTGTAAAAGAATAGTTTGATTTGATGAACTCATGACAAACGCCCCTTATATGTTAAATTAACATATTCACTCATGTGTTAATTTATCACATCTGGAAGCAAAATGAAATGAATTCACTAAAAAATCAAAAAAAGGGACTTCTATCACGCAAAGAGGAATTGTGTATATAGAAAACCACCAACTCATAAAGAAGTTGGTGGTTTTCGTTAAGGAAAAGAAATTCCTAATAAAGCTGCAAAAAAATGATATATCATCGGGCTTATATGTTGAAAAACAGGAGTGAGTACAAATTCCCCGAGTGGCGTTATCCACAGAATAACGAAGACAAGTAATCCATAATGTTCGTATTGCTGCATTTTTAATCGAATACTCGGACTTACCAATTCTTCTATGATCCGGTACCCGTCCAGTGGAGGAAACGGAAAAAGATTAAACAGAAACAATACGAGGTTGAGCTGAACCACTACATCAATCAATCGAAATAATACCTCTGCAATGGCTACGTTACTCTCCAATACTCCCAATAGCAAAAATATTTTTAAAATACTCATAAACACAAAAACAAGTAACAAATTACTAACTGGACCTGCTAAAGCTACACATACTCCTGCTATCCTTGGAGACTTAAAATAAAATCGATTAACCGGAACTGGTTTGGCCCAACCAAACCCCATTAAAAAAATCAGAATCGTCCCCACCGGGTCAATATGTGCAAGTGGATTTAAAGTTAATCTCCCTTCATTTTTTGCAGTTGGGTCACCAAATCGATAAGCAGTATAGGCGTGAGCTAATTCATGTATGGTAAATGCCAGCAATAAGGCGACTACTACGTAAGGGATATCCGCAAGCGGATAGGCGAAAAAAGACGAAAAATCCAATAAGTTCTCTCCTTTGTTATGCTTCCTGTCTAGATATCATTTCTTTCTCGTTTTTGTTTTGAAGCATCACTGCAAAAATGTAGAACAAAAAAGTAAATTGCACAATTATGGCCATGATCGAGAAAACAAGCAGACTCCCACCTTGCTCAAAAAATGTTCCTCCTAAAAAACTACCAAAGAAAAA
The DNA here is from genome assembly GCF_059510395.1 of Shimazuella sp. NTD248. Lineage (NCBI taxonomy): Bacteria > Bacillati > Bacillota > Bacilli > Caryophanales > Thermoactinomycetaceae > Shimazuella > Shimazuella sp. NTD248. The sequence goes on from NZ_JCAJZT010000005.1 coordinate 58,919, forward strand.
GCCTAAGTAAGAAAAATTGGTTAACCCCAGGTATGTCCCTTTCATAGGACCGCCTAAATCAGCTACTTTTTGACGCCAGAGTGGGAAAAAGGCGATTTCTCCAATCGTATAAAACAAGACACCTACATAATATAAAGGTTCGTAAGGAAATGCAAAGCAGAGTAAAGAAAGACTAACAAACAGACACATGATAAACACAACGACAGAAGGTCTCCATTTAGAAGCCCAATTCATAATTGGCACTGCTAGGACAATAACTAACAAGGAATTTTCTACGTTTAAAAATGCATAGGTATGCATCTGATTTTGCTCATTTAATGCAATAGGAATGGTAGAGTCCAATTGAATATATCCTACCATATAGCAAATACCTGAAAATAGTAGAAGTAGTAACACACGGTCTTTGGAAATAATCCGCAATACCTCTGCCAAGGAGGGATTAGGTTGCGTTTGATCTGTCTGCTCTTCCTTCTCTTGTTTCACTTGAGGAATAAATCTATCTACGACAATTAGTACTAGAAATACAAGTCCCATATACGTAAACCAATTTTGTTCTACATATTTTCCAGTATATGCACCAGCCGCAGTCCCAATAATCGCTCCCCAATTCAAAATAATATATTGGAAGCGATTTATGTTACTTTGCTGATCAGTTGGAACAGAAGCAAACATTCGAGATAATATGACAACCTCAACCGTGCTTCGGCAAAATCCATTGAGTATTGCCAAACACATCAATATCCAAAAAGACTGGGTAAATCCATATCCAACAAACGATACCGACCATAGGATGAGAATGACCACATATACACGCTTTGAACCAAATTTATCGACCAAATATCCTACTAATGGCCCCCCAAAGGCACCAATAATCCATCCAATTCCTAAAATCCATCCAACTTCAGACTCATCATATCCTATCTTCCCCAAATAAATGATGGACAGAGGAAGCATCATAAAAGTAATAAAACGTGTAAGAAAGTTTACCCCAGCAAGATACCAAACTCCTGCTGGGTATGGGGGAAAAAATCTTTTTATGCCCATCACTCTCTTCCTCCAATATTATTCAGATTTTTCCCAAACACACGCTTGTTGGAACCAATTATTGGCTTCTATCAGCCTTTCTTTTAATTGATCTTCTGTATCCGCCTCAACAATCATATAGGCTATATGTTGAGAACTATAGGCAACTCCATCAAAATTAGTCCCTAACTTAATATTTAAACGATATTGGACGATCCAAGGAAAAGGCGCCTCTATTGGAGCATCTACCAGTGTCCCTTTTTGGGGAATAGGCACAACATGACCCGCCAATCTTTTTAAGCTCACAGCTGATGATGTTTTTTCTTTCCCACAAAAAGCTCGGGTTAATGCTTTTGTAATATGAAAATCATACGCGACATCTATCATATCCACAATTCTCGCTCCGCCAGGTCGACTAGCAATTTCACAAAATACTAAACGATCGTCAGGGGTATGAAAGAATTCAGCATGAAAGATAAAACTATCAGCAGAACCAAGAGTATGAATTACTTTTTCTGTTTCTTCTATGAGTCGTTTACTAAGTGGACTGTCCGGGGGCAGTGTAAAACTACCAGCTATATCGTTTTGATCTAAGTATATCAATGAATCTTCTAAATACTTCGAGGCACAGATGAGAATCAGCTCATTGTCTTGAATATACCCATCGACATGATACATTTCGCCAGGTACATATGTTTCCAACAATAGATTATTTGTTGGTTGATGACTAGCAAACTGATACATCGTCATATCGGATGCTAATTTTTCCAAATCTTTTTCATTATGAATCACGCTTGTCCCCATTGATCCAGCACTGTCAGCAGGTTTTATGACTACAGGATAGTTATATTGATCGATAAAACGAACAGCATCTAGAGGATAATTCATTTCTTGAAAGTGAGGAATTTCTATTCTATCATTCTGTTGTAAAACTGATTTCATCTTTATTTTATTTCGATAGCGAAATGCATTATCATACGATTGACCCTTTATTCCCAAGCTCTCTCGTAATTTTGCAGCTCGCAAAAGATCAAATTCATGTAATGCGATAATGGTATCAAAATGATACTTCTCAAAAAGTTGTTTGGCTCTAAAATCTACCAGACCAGATTCATAATTAGGAAAAGACTCAAAATACAAAAAATGGTTACTTTCAAACTGTTCCCCCACTGACGAATGGGTAAGAAACAAAATTTCTTCCTGTACATCTTCTAGCCATTTTTTGTAAGGAAAAAACTCATAGCTGTTTTGATTAAGAATGAGTATGCTCATCTGCTTTCCCTGTCCTTTGGTTTTTGTGTTAGAATAATTGCTGCATTTTTTAGTCAGTTAATAATGTGAAAAGAATTTACAATCCATATTTTTATATTAAAAATAAAATATTTCATTTGTCAATTAAATATATAATCACTTATTTTGACAAAAAGTTTTTCAGTAATCATTATGGGAAAATTTCGTATGTAACTCAACTCTAACGCTTTGAATTTTTCCCAAATAAAAAAGGTAGCTCTCTGCTACCTTTTAGTCTAATATGGATTCATCAGTTTGCATTCTTTCCCATAAATCTTGGTATTCTTCTGAGGTTATCCCGGCTTTAGACTGAAAAATTTCCTTTGCATCTGCTCTGGCCACTTCTAAAATTCGCTCATCATGGGTAAGATCAGCTAGACGAAATTCTGGTAAACCACTCTGTTTTACTCCTAAAAAATCGCCTGGCCCTCTCATTTGCAGATCTCTTTCGGAAATCACAAATCCATCTGTAGTTTCTGTCATAATCTCCATTCGTTCTTTTCCTGTTTCTGATTTTGGATTTGCAACTAACACACAAGTTGACGCTCCTCCACCACGGCCAACTCTCCCTCTTAATTGGTGCAATTGTGCTAAACCAAAGCGATCCGCATCATAGATGACCATAACAGTAGCATTGGGTACATTCACTCCAACCTCAATTACGGTGGTCGAAATTAAAACTTGAACATCATTTTGTTCATAGAGACTCATGATTTCCTCTTTTTCAACAGAACTCATACGACCATGCAATAGACCGACACGAATAGGAGATAATTCCAATGTAACTTGTTCAAATAACTCTACTGCATTAGCCAAATCTAACTTTTCAGATTCCTCTATTAATGGACAGATAATATATGCCTGTCTACCTGCTTGACATTCTTTTGCCACAAACGCGATTATTCTTTTCCATGCTTCTTTTTTCACCCAATAGGTTGCAATAGGTTCACGACCTGCCGGCATCTCGTCAATAATCGAAACATCCATTTCTCCGTAAACTGAAATGGCCAGCGTTCGTGGAATTGGGGTAGCTGTCATCATCAAAACGTCTGGAAACTCCCCTTTTTCACGAAGTGTACCTCTCTGTTTAACTCCAAATCGATGTTGTTCATCCGTGATGACCAAACCTAGTTTTTGGTACACGACAGCTTCTTGGATCAATGCATGAGTTCCAACTATCACATCAGCTGAACCTTGCTGAATCTGCTCTAACGTTTCTCTCCTGCTAGCAGCTTTCATATTTCCCGTGAGTGTTACTACTTGTAATCCCCATTTCTCCAAAATGGCTTTCAAGGAAGTTGCATGTTGGTCTGCTAAAATTTCAGTAGGTACCATCATAGCACCTTGATAACCAGATAAGTAATTCGCATAGAGAGCGATTGCCGCTACAACTGTTTTTCCAGAACCCACATCTCCTTGTAATAAGCGATTCATTTGAAACGGAGATTTCAGGTCAGCACAAATTTCGTCTACTACTCTCTGCTGTGCACCAGTCAATGGGAATGCTAGATCGTCTATCATTTCTTGCAATTTTCCTTCGTCGATTTCTCTAGATATCCCTTTTGTCTCACGGCGATTTTGTAACCTGGACCATATTAAACGGCATTCATACAGAAATAACTCTTCATAAACAATGCTTCGACGTGCCTGCTGACTATCTTTTATATCCCTTGGGAAATGAAGAAAGTACATTGCCTTTGCTCTTGGTATCAATCGATATTTAGAACGTAAGCTTGCAGGTAACACTTCTTCAATTTGACTACCATATTCCTTAAAGGCTTCCATGATGAGTTTTCTTAACCAAGACACTTTTATTTTACTGGTCACGGAATAAATAGGTTCAAAATGACCAAGTTGAGCTTCTTGTTCTTTTTGACTAAAAAACGTTCTCTCCCCATTGATCAATAATTTTTCACGATCCCATCTTCCTGTCACCATAATCGTAGAGCCATATGAAAGTTTCGGCTTCAAATAGTGCTGATTAAACCACATCACCGTAATGGGTATACTATCTACTTCCATCTTTACCGTCAGACGAGATTGTTTTTTTCCAAACCAACGCATGCTGGGACTGCCGACTATCCTTCCACGAAAAGTTACCCTTTCTTCATGTGGAGCATCAACTGGACTAATTAGTTGAAAGTTATCATAGCGGAAAGGGTAATAAGTAAGTAGATCTTCCATACTTTTGATACCTAGCTCAGCTAAATGTATTGCTCTCTCTGGTCCCACTCCGGGCAATTCAGTAACGGGAATATACGTAAGTTTTGTCATTCGTCTTCCTTTGTATTTTGAAAAATTTGTCTCTCTAAGGCTCTTCCAGTAGGAGTGGCCGCCAATCCGCCAAGTGCCGTTTCACGAAGTGCAACAGGCATATCTCGACCAATTTTATACATGGCGCTGATTACTTCATCAGTAGGAATAATACTTTTCACCCCTGCCAATGCTAGGTCAGCTGCAACCATTGCGATCGCTGCTCCCATTGCATTTCGTTTTACACATGGAGCCTCTACTAAACCGGCAATAGGATCACATACGAGTCCTAACATATTTTTCAACGCAATGGCAACTGCTTCTGCACTTTGCGAAGGAGTACCACCTGCCATTTCTACCACTGCTGCTGCCGCCATTGCGGTAGCACTTCCTACTTCTGCTTGACAGCCACCAGTCGCCCCTGAGATACATGCATTGTTGGCAATACAATACCCTATGGCGCCAGATACAAATAAGCCTGCTATCATCGCATCACGGTCCAACTGAAACTTCTTCGCTGTCGTAAAAATTGTACCTGGCAATATACCACATGCACCAGCTGTTGGAGTAGCCACGATGATCCCCATCATTGCATTCACTTCGGAGACTGCGGTTGCACTTGCTACTGCATCCAATACTGTTTCTCCTGAGAGTAGTACAGGGGCATTTTCTTTATAAGCTTGAATGCGTTTCGCATCTCCACCAGACAAGCCACTAGCCGAACGGCTATCTTGGGATAGACCTCGTTCGATGGCTTGTCCCATCACATCCAAATTTCTCCCCATTTCCTGCCAGATCTCTTCACGAGATCGATTCATCACTTCAACTTCTTGTCGAATCATTACTTCGGAAATTTTCAGCCGTTCTGTTTCTGCTAGTTCCACTAATTCTGCTACGCTTCGAAAATTCACAGGTCCTACTCCTTTCGAAATAAAAATGACAATTATTTCACTAAACACCATTCCAAAAAGCTTGTTATCAAATAGAAACCACCGACTAGCGGTGGCTCTAATTATTTAGCACTGTCACCGAGTACATACCCGATTTTTGACGAATTTCTTTTAATAATTCGGGTGTGACACTTTGATCTGTTTCAATAGACATTAGCGCTTCCAAACCTTTTTCCTTACGAGCTACTTGCATATAGCCAATATTAATCTCATGCTTCGCTAAGATAGTAGCTACATCGGCAACAGCACCAAATTGATCTTTATGAAGCACAAGAAGAGTGGGAGAATTTCCTGAAAGCTTTAATTCAAAGCCATTTAGCTCTACAATCTCTATTTTTCCGCCACCGATGGAAATACCGACTACTTCTAATTTTCCTTGATCATCAGAAAGAAGGATACGAGCTGTATTTGGGTGATCTGCTATTTCTTCTGATTCGACAAACAGAACATCTATTCCTGCTTTTTTTGCCATTTGTAATGATAGTGGCATGCGCTCATCATAAGTGTCAAAGTCCAGTATTCCACCTACCAACGCAATATCAGTACCATGCCCCCTATATGTCTTGGCAAATGATCCATACAAAGTGATGGTAATCTCCTTAGGAACTCGACCAAATATCGTCCTAGCTGTTCGCCCGATTCTTGCTGCACCTGCTGTATGGGAACTCGATGGACCAATCATTACAGGACCGATAATATCAAATACAGTACGGTATTTCATATCTCATCATTCTTTCTTTAAAGGAACTAGGATATAAGCAAGGGTAGCAGGCCCTGTATGTGTACCGACAACAGGACCAATCGAAGAAATCACTTTCTCACGAATATCGTATTCAGGCTGTTCCATTAACTTTTCCATCCATCGACTGGCTTCTTCAGGTGCATCAGCATGAATGACTGTAGCTGACAAAGCACCATCCGGGATCTTTTCTTTGACAAGTTCTAAAATACGACCAAATGCTTTATTTTTACCGCGAACTTTTTCTAAAGAATAGATTTCTCCTTCTTTGTTGATGGAAAGTATGGGTTTAATATTTAAAAGAGACCCAACCACAGCTGCCGCTTTTCCAATCCGACCGCCTCTTTTCAAGTATTCCAATGTATCCACTAAAAAATATATTTGTTGATTTTCAATATAATAATTTGCAATCTCCAGGCATTCTTTTAGACTTTTAGCAGCAAGCGCTGCTCTTGCTGCTGCTACTACAACAACCCCAATACCATAAGAAGCAGATTTAGAATCAACAACAGTTAATTTTACATTTGCTTCCTCTTCCAACATTCCTTTTGCTAACACAGCTGACTGATAGGTACCGCTTAATGCAGAGGAAAGATGAATCGAGATGATCTCTTCAGCACCATCTGCGATTGCTTGTTTATAAGCATCACAAAAATCCATAGGTGATGGCTGTGAAGTAGTAGGGAGTTGTTCTGCTACTTCCAATCTGCGATAAAACTCCTCTGGTGTGAGGGTCTTTCCATCTAAATAAGATTGGTTATCCAAATGTACCTTCAATGGAATAACACGAATATTTAATTCCTCTTGAAGTTCTTTGGGAATATCTGCTGTACTATCCGTAAACACATGAACACGCGCCAATACCATTCCCCCTTCTCCTACTCCACTGCAAATAAGAAATAATAAAGTGGCTGACCACCTTCATAAACCTCATATTCAACATCTGGATATGACTCTGTTAAGCGAGCAACTAATTCATTTGTTTCCTCTTCAGATACATCACTGCCAAACAGTACGGTAACTACTTCCGTCTCTGATGTCATCATATTAGACAGGAGTTCGCAGGAAGTTTCTAACATATTTTTTCCGGCAGTTATAATCTTTCCTTCCCGAATCCCCAAAAAATCGTCTTTTTCAATGGTAACCCCATCCACAACCGTATCACGAACTGCATAGGTTACTTCTCCAGATTGAACAGAAGTAAGAGCTCTGTTCATCTTTTCTTTATTATCTTGTATTTCTTTTTCTTCATCAAATGCTAGCAAAGCAGACAATCCCTGTGGAATGGTTTTCGTTGGAATTACGGTTACATCGACATCTACTAACTCGCCTGCTTGCTCTGCTGTCAAAATGATATTTTTGTTATTTGGTAAAATCAATACATGTTCTGCTGATATCGAGTCCACAGCTTTTACTAAGTCTTCTGTGCTGGGATTCATCGACTGACCGCCAGTGATCACGACATCAACCCCAACGCTTTCAAATATGTCACTTATTCCTTGTCCTGTAGCTACTGCTACAATCCCATATGGCTTTTCTGGTGTCTTTTTTTCGATAGGTGCTTGATGAATGGCATCAACTCCGGTAACGTTTTCAAACTGCTCACGCATATTATCAATCTTAATCCGGGTTAAATCACCATATGTGGAAGCATAGTTTATTGCATCACCAGGATGCTCTGCGTGTATATGTACTTTGACCAGTTCATCATCAGAAACAACCAATAAGGAATCTCCATACTGAGAAATCTCTTCACGAAAATGAACTTCATTAAATTTACGAGTTTTCCGTCTTGTTGTAGATAGTAAAATCATAAACTCCGTACAGTATCCATGTATGATCGTTGCAGGATCTATATTTGCACCAGCATGTGCTTCGTGCTCCAAATCTTTTAAGCTTGGCAAATTGGATGTAGGTTTTGCTTCAAGTGACACTTCTTCTCCAGCTAGCACTTTTCTCATCCCTTCATAAACAAATACCAATCCTTGCCCTCCTGCATCTACTACACCCGTTTGCTTCAATACTGGCAATATATCCGGAGTTCGAGCCAGTGACTTTCGCGCTTCTTTTACAACGGCATCCATTACTTGGAGAGCTTCATCTGCTACACGCGCTTGGAATACACCTGCTGCTGCCGCCTCTCTTGCGACGGTTAAAACCGTACCTTCTACTGGTTTTATCACTGCTTTGTATGCTGTATCCACTCCTGCTTGAAAAGCATCTGCTAGTTCTTTTGGACCGATGACTTCACTTTTGGACACAGCTTTTGCAAACCCGCGAAACAACTGAGATAAAATCACTCCAGAATTCCCACGAGCTCCCATCAAAAGGCCTTTTGAAAGCGCTTCCGCTAATTTACCTACTGCTGGCTCTGCCGCTTTTTTTTCCATTTCAGCAACACCAGACGTGATCGTCAGGTTCATGTTCGTACCAGTATCTCCATCTGGAACTGGGAAGACGTTGAGCGCATTCACTCGTTCTACATTATTCGTCAACTCCATCGCTCCAGCTCTCATCATCGAGAGAAAGAGAGGTGCATTAATCGTTGCTTTTTCCAACCGAGGACCTCCTTAATCTTCGTTAACTAGACGTACGCCTTGAATAAAAATGTTCACATGTTCTACTTGAATGCCCAGTAACTCATTTAAGGTATATTTCACTCTTGATTGTACACCTTTGGCTACTTCTGAAATCTTCGTACCATAACCAACTATAATATGCATATCGATCGTGACACTTTCTTTATCCGTGTGTACTTCTACTCCTTTAGAAGAATTATCTCTTCTTAGCAATTCCGTAATCCCATCTTTTAGTTGACTACGGGAAGCCATACCTACTAAACCATAACATTCAAGTGCGGCGACACCAGCCAAAGTTGCGATTACATCATTTGCAACATTGATGTGACCGAGTTTGTTTGAAAATTGTAAACTCATTTCATCAACCTTCCTTATATGACTCAGATATAATAGTATTCTTTGTGTAATGGATATAAATTACAAACAATTCCCCTTATATGGCATGATATTTTAAAATGGCTTTTGTTCATTGTACAATAAACCAGTTAAAGAAGGAAAGTGGATTGCAAGAAGCCCCCAGAATATGCTACAATGGCAAACGTTAGTGTTAGGAGGTGTAACAATGGCTCGTCGTTGCTTTATCACAGGAAAACAAGGACATGCAGGTAACAATGTAAGTCACTCCCATCGCAAAACCCGCAAAAAATGGGGCGTAAACGTACAAAAAGTTCGTATTTTGGTTGATGGAAAACCAAAACGTGTGTACGTGAGCACAAAAGCACTCAAATCCGGCAAGGTAACTCGTGTATAATCGGATAGATGCAAACGAATCCAGATCGGGCAACCGGAACTGGATTTTTGTTTTTATTTATATAGATAAAAAGTTCACTTTCCACTTTTGTAACAACCAATGAAGTAAGACCTTAACTTATTACTATCATTTGTAGGATTTTGAGGGCGATCACTTCCAGTTCTTCAGAATTGGAAGTGATCGTTTTTTAGGTGGCTTCCTAACTCTATTTCTTCCATGCAGAACAGCGGCGAAAAGTCCACTCAAATACAGGAAGAGAGAGCAGGAGAATAATCGGCAGAACGAGCCACATTGTTTCTCCCACATGGTCTCGAATCATTCCAAGACCATAGATACCGATAATCCTACTCCCTCCTTGAACCAGACGGCTGGTTGAGGCCGCTCTTCCCTTTTGATCAGTGAGGAGATATACCTTTGTTCCCAGGATTTGAGTTTGAATCCCACTGAAGATAACCCCAATAACAAAGGAAGCTACCATTAGCCCTACGACATTGGGCCAGTAAAAGAAGAGCATGGACACTGATGCGATAGCCACACCAAATCGAATAAATGCCTTCTCATTCTCTTTGATCTTCTTGAGCAGGTTAGGTACGATCCAACCAGCCAAACCGCTGCCAGCATAGCTGCCCACTCTGACGATGGTTCCATTTTCGACACCCAAATCGATCACAACATAAGCGATAAACACACTTTGGATGACCATGATGCCCATCATTGGAACGCTCAGTCGGAATACTTCTGGATGAGGTCGAATGGAGGCTTTCTCCGGTACTCGATTGGACTGCTGTGTATACATCAAGACTATGATCCCAAAGATCGTCAGAATGGGTCCAACCCATTTCCATACAGCCTGGTATTCACTCGCCAACCAAGACCCGATGGCTGCACCAACTACTCCGCCAAAAAAACCCACCATAAACAGCTGACCAAAGCCCTTGCCCTGCTTTTCCTTTGGTAGCAGATCTCTGATCTGGATCGTGTTTGCTGTCAACGCAATCCCACAGACCATAAATCGCATGAGAAGACAACCCAAGACGACAAGTCCACCCAGCATCGCCCCTATCGCTCCTGTGATGAGCAAAATCAATAAAGAGATAAACTGCACTTTCTTTGTCCCATATCGATCAATCAATACCCCACTGATTGACCAACCGATTACTTCGACAAGTGTCGTAATAATCACCATTGCTGTGATCAAGGAGGACATTTTATGGAGGCTCATCCACAAGGTATAAGCACTACCATAGATATCGATATTGAGTGCAATAATAAACAGAACAAAGACCGTGAGGATGGTCTTTCTATTCCAGATGTCCGGGTCCGGTTTTCGCATGAATCTGCCTTTCTTCGAGTCGGGAACCCTTTCTCATCAACTTCCCTATCCATTTTCTTTGTTATAGTAGGTTATGAAGTTGATTCCTATTTATAGAATATGCACAAATTTCATATATTACAAGATACGAAACATACTCCTATTTTGTTACTCTTTCACTTTTATTGACTAAAAATGATAAACTCGGGTAGTACACGGAATAAAAAAATTACAAATTTGTAATACTCAAATTATTTTTTTGTTACAAAACAGGATACTAGAACAATTTCACTAACCGAAATGCTATAATATTTTCCAAAATACATACAAAGAGGTTTAAAATGGTATACGAAACACAAAAAGTAACATTCACCAAACGTCGTATATTGAAGTCTTGGGAAAAAGAATGCAGAAGTCTGAAATATTTGATACCGCTTGCAAAAAGTAAGTTTGATTTTATCACGCTAGGGTTTCAGATGATCGGTCGAATGAAGCCATTACTGGAATTAGGCTTTCACGAAGACTATCCATCCGGACGTCCTCATATGGCAAATATGATCGAATGGATGATAAGGAATGGATGGAATGAAATGGCGTTTGAATTTCGAGAGTTTTTCGATCAAGTGGAGGAATACATGAAAGAAGCTCATCAAGCATAAGCGATGATGAGCTTCTTTCATAGGGTTTTATCGTTATTTTATTAAATCGATCCATCTTTGCTGACAATAACAAATATATATAGATCGAAAGTGCTTTCTGCATTTTTAAAAGCGCTCCGATTTTTCATTGACCAAATGTCCACCCAATAATAAAATGATAAGTAGCCTCTACAACAATCATCAAATGGAGGGATTGTTATGGATTTATATTATGAAGTAAGTGGTACTGGAAAACCAATCATTCTTCTCCACAGTGGTGGCGCTGATTTGCGTGATTGGAAGTTTGTTGTACCTCTTTTAGCCAAAAACTATAAAGTGATCGCAGTAGACGGCCGTGGTGCCGGTAGATCTCCATCACCTGTAGAACCTGCTAACTATATACAAGATTTACTCGATTTGCTTAATCATCTTCAAATCGCTCAAGCTACCCTAGTTGGACATTCAATGGGGGGGCAGATCGCCACAGACTTCGCATTGCAATATCCAGAAAGAGTATCAGAACTTATATTAATTGCACCTGAATTATCCGGCTTTGAACGCTCGTTAGAATTCAAAAATTGGATGAAAAAAGTCAATTCAGCTTTACCTGATATGGATAAAGTTGCAGAGATTTCCCTAAGTGCTCCTTTATATCAAATCACGATGGCTAGTCCTCATCGTGAACTAATGGAAGAGATGCTTCGTCATCATCTAAAGAAAATCGAGGAATGGACTACGTTTGAATCCGTTTGGCCAAAGCCTGCAATCGAACGATTGGAGCACCTATCCGTCAAAACGCTATTTATCATTGGTGAAGTGGAACTTCCTGATAACAAGCTTGTGGCAGAACACTTCCAAAGGGTTCCAAATATACGTTTTGTGCTCCTATCTGATGCCGATCATATGGTAACCTTAACCCATCCTAAAGCACTGACTCATCATATTACCCGTTTCTTGGAGGAATAACTCATGCCACGAACGCAGGAAGAAAATGAACGAATACGGCAAATATCCATAGAAAAAATCCGTACCGCAGCAATGGAATTATTCATGATGCAAGGATATCACGCTACTTCTATTAACGACGTTGCCAAACACGCTGGTATCTCCAAAGGACTCCTTTACAATTATTACAAAGGAAAAGAAGAGCTCCTATCTACCATGATTGAATATCGGATCGGTGAATTAGTTCAAGTGATGGAAAAAGCAATGCTTTATGCATCACCCACTGACCAATTGAAACACATCATCAATGGTGCGCTCGATAATGTACATCAAAATCCTGAAATATTTCGGTTCTATCTCCATTTGCAAACTCACCCCGAGTCAGATGAAACAGTAGCCAAATATGGAAAATTGCTGACCGACGAATACTCCAAACAATTTCAATTCCAATGTGAGATATTTGAGAGATTAGGAGCCACAGAACCAAGAAAAAGATCACTATATTTTTCCTCAACCCTTCAAGGTATCATGTTGATGATCTCTACTTATCCTGAGCAGTTTCCTATTGAGGAGATAAAGACACAAATGATTAATGAATTTTGTAGGGAAGGTTAATTTATACTAGTGAATGGATTTAACCAACACTTTGTGAAATATAATAAAACCCTCATCTGATGTGCACCCCAAAAGTTAGACCAACAAATCTAACTTCACAGGGGTGATTTTTTCATGAAGAAAACTTATCAGAGTTTCATTATTAAATTCGTTCTCAGAAATCTGAAATTGCCATATACAAGAAGTAATTTTTGCCCGCTAACAATAATATTAAGTTCTTGGATGATGAATAAATGAAATAAAGGAGCATATAGAGAGTTTTCTTTCCTTCGTTTGAAGTAAATTAGCTTAGTGCTTTAAAGTAAACACATACATAGATAAATCGAATTCTTTGGGGGTTAGGTCAAGGGGTTGTTTTTCCAACTCGGCTCTTCGCTTCTTCTACTCGATTTGTAGATCATGGATTCGGATCATTTCATTTTCATTTTGGTCAAACTTTTGAAATCGTCTGAGTAACGATTTCACTCGTGCGAGCAATTCTCGCATATCAAAAGGTTTCGTAATATAATCATCAGCACCTAAGTCCAAACCAAGAACCTTGTCCGAGATATCTGTTTTAGCTGTCACTAAAATAATTCCCATTTTATCCCTTTTTCGTATCTTCGACAATCTCATAGCCTGATCGGTTTGGCATCATGATATCTAAGATAACAATATGAGGCTGGAAAGCAGCAATTTTTTGTTCGGCATCCTCCCCATCATATGCCACTTCGACCGTATTTCCTTCTCGATGCAATGCATATCCAATCGCATCCGTAATGTTTTTCTCGTCATCCGCAACTAAAATTTTCATATATTCTCTTCCTTGCTGCTTTTTAGAAAAGTATATCATGTATTCTTTTTCCGAAATTATCATCGATGAATCTCTCTTCAAATGGCTATCTCCGCTTTTTAAAAGTCCCTTTTCGGGGTTTCACCGCACATATTAAAACATCTTAGTTAAAGGAGGTTTTACTAATGGGCAGTTCTGATGATATGCTGAAAAATCCTTGGGCTGGATCAGGAGGCGAAAAGGTCACCGAATGGCAAGATGGCAAAGGAATAGAAGATCAAATCGAATCTGGCAAAGGTGTAGATACAACGATTTCCCCATGGGACAGTACGAAAGCTGATTTTTAAGCATCATAATATCTGTAAAAAATAGCATATCCTCTAAATCCATATAAATCACGCCAACTGGTAATAATACAAAAAAGGAGTGATTTATTTTATGAAGAAAAAAGACAAACAAAAAGAGCCTACCATTGCAAATGGTATGGATGATCAAGAAGAATTAAAGCAAAACGCAACCAAAGAAGAGATCGCGAAAGGAGATTATACAAAAGTTGTCACTCTATCCTATGACGAAGTAGACCCTTCTTAAAAGGAAATGTGATTCCAGCAACAAATTCACACTTCCTGCCAACGCAAAAGAGCGGCCATTGCCGCTCTTTTGCGTATTGAATTCGTTTTCATTTGACCCTATTTAAGCTCTACTATTATTAATATGATCCTGTTTTCGCACTTACTGTATCCCCATAGATATCGGCAAAACCTTGGGCATATGAAGTGTAAGGACTATAATCCCAAAGTTGTGGAGTATAACAAGAATGTTGATTTTTATTTACTACTCCGTTTCCACCAGAGTCAGCACAATCGCGTTGTGCTCCATCACTTCTGCGAATATACGCATCCGCATATCCATTAGACGGTGCGCTATTGTATAGATAGATATAACCCCAAGCAGTATGGCATCCTGCACTACCTTTTAGTTGCACATATCCAATATCTTTTCCGTTCTTGTAAATATGCTTTGTTGCATACGTAACTGGCTTGTTATACGCACAACCAGTTGTATAAGGATCTGTATCACTGGGATAACTCAAAGCATAAGCTTTATTCCATTCCAGCGCAAATCCTGAGGCGAAAATAGAAAGCATAAAAATAAAGGTCAATCCTAACAACTTCCCTCTCTTCACTTCCATACACCTCCCCATTTTTATCCTATTAATTACATTTATATAATCAATAGGATTATTCAAATTATAAACAAACGATTGATATTTAATATTAAAGGATTATTTCATTTATATTAATGTATTGTTAAACTAGATTGAAATAAGGAGAATAACGGACTTAAACATAGTAAACAGCAAGTATATTCATATTCATCATAAGATTCCCATATCTAATTATAATGTAAATTTAATATTTAAATAAAAAATAAATCCATATATGCTTCATAGTTCTGATCGACTTTTCACACTATTGGTAATTATGGTACTGCTCACTTTATAAGCTGAATACGCAATATTCTACCAAGTTTATTTCACCTTTCACATACAATCCCTATGTAGCTTATAAACAGCCATCCCCTGTCATGTTGGAACACATGACAGGGGATTTGTTCTCCCTTATAGGGATAGGAAGGCTAGATTTTCTTCATCAGAGATACCGGTCGACTTGTGTAGATCGCCATGGCGAATACCAAGGATCGAATGCCCTTGACGACTGGCTGCATCAACTCATCTCGACACTCTTTCCAAGTTTGCTCCTCTTGGATTCGAAAATACTGTACCAAATAGTACAGTGCAATACCGCCAGCTGGGAGCAGCACCAGTTGCAGACCCCAAATAGCCTTGTATGGCAAATCGAATCGCTGTGTCATCCATCCGAGAGCAAACATCATCAAATAATCGACAGCAACCATCAATTTCACCACACCTACAGCACCTGTCTTTTGCTCCATATGCCGAAACAGGAGCTGGGACTGGATCGTAGACAAGAGTGCATTAGCTAGTGCATTGAGAAACATCGCCACGAACACAACCCTCGGAGTGACCGTTGTCTGACATGCAACCAATGTCAACCCTGTTCCTGTCAGGACATAAGAACATGTCAATGTCTGACGATTATACTGTGGAGGAATCAAAGGTGCGATCCATCCACCAACCACACCGCCGATCGTGGTTCCAGATAGAACGATACTGACCAAAGCAACATTTTTCAGCAGCAGTGGTACATAAAGGGGGCCGATGGTGACGGGAAGTAGACTTGGCAAATAAGTCAGCACCACAAGGCAGAACAACCTTGGAGTCAAAACGATCTGCTCTTGGTTCTGAATCTGCTGTCGCTGCCGAAGCAGTCGCAGCCAAAAGCACCAAAAAGCAATCATCACGGGTGTCGCCAACCATGCCCAGAGGACAACAGCATTCAGAAACACGAACCCTAGCACATATCCAGCTAGTGTATACGGACCGATTACCAGTACAAGGAGCGGAAAGAGAGGTTCCTTTGTTTTTTTATCTGCCGACCTCTCCTTTACCTGTTTCTTCTGTACGGCCTTCGACCGTTGACCCGCATTATTCGCATGCTTAGGAAAAATGATCCAAGCCGGGATACTAATCATCAGAGGTGTACAAGCAGCCATCACTGCCCATACATAGTTCGGAAGCATTTTATCCATTACCAAAAAGCTCACGGAACTGAAACTCAGGTAAACGAGAGGAAAAACAGTAGCCTTAAGTGCTACTCCCCTCTGATGCACCTTGGCTCGTTGGCCCAATTGAGATCGATAGAATGTATCCGTACTCATAAAGAGCATACCTGAAAATCCACCATACACCGCCGGAAAAATAATGAGCAGGAATGGATCTAGGAAAGAGGGCCATTTGAAAATAACAGCCATCCCCCACATGACTCCACTCAGCCCCAATGCAGAGATAAAAGTCCATTTCTCTGGATCAAGAGCTTTTTTGGTGTAGAACCAAATGAATGGCAATGATCCTACACCATAACTCAGAGGGACAAACGGGACAAGTCCTTCGAATCCAGCTCCAGCGTACACCCGCGATAGCGGGGACCAAAAGAATCCTGTCATCATTCCTACCATGATACTCATAATGAAGGCGATCACAAATCTGTTTTTCACCAGTATCTCCTAGTGATTGATTCTTTCTCTCTTTCGTACAGAGTATATCATTTTTATTTGACTTTTCATAAATTTCCGCCTCAAATCCTCGATTTGATCAATATGTATTCATCCCGAAATTACGTTCGATATCTCTTTCATTATTGGATACAATATGGAAAAAGAAAGGAGCGAAAACATGCAAAAAATCATCCCTCATTTATGGTTTGATCAAGAAGCGAAAGAAGCTGCCGAGTTTTATACATCTGTTTTTGGGGAGAACTCAAGGATCACAAACATCACAACCATTGAAGGTACTCCATCAGAAGACTGCGATATAGTCTCTTTTGTGTTGACTGGACAGGAATTTATGGCGATCAGTGCTGGACCTCATTTTCAGTTTAATCCTTCCATTTCTTTTATGGTTCATTGTCAAACAACAGAGGAAGTTGATAAGTTGTGGGACAAGTTGTTTGAAGGGGCAACAGCTTTGATGATGCTTGACTCCTATCCATTTAGCGAACGATATGGATGGTTGCAAGACAAATACGGACTTTCATGGCAAATCATGTATAATACTCAGGAGTTCACACAAAAGATCACTCCTGCTCTTATGTTTACTGGTGATATTTGCGGGAAAGCCGAAGAGGCGATAAACTTTTACACCTCCGTATTTCCGCATGCCAATTTTGATGCATTTGCACATTATGAAAAAGGAGAAGATCCTAATGCAGAGGGGATGTTAAAATTTGCTGCCTTCACCTTGGAAGGTCAAAAATTTTCTGCTATGGACAGTTCCTATCCTCATGGCTTTTCCTTTAATGAGGCGATATCGTTTCTCGTAAATTGTGAAGACCAAGCAGAAATAGACTACTATTGGGAGAAACTCTCGGCAGTGCCGGAGGCAGAGCAATGTGGATGGTTAAAGGATAAATACGGACTTTCATGGCAAATTGTTCCCAAAAACATGGATGAAATGATGCGGACAGATGATAGAGAAAAGCGAAACCGCGTTACAAAAACCTTTCTAAACATGAAAAAGTTTGACCTTGCTGAATTAGAGAAAGCATACCAAGGAAAGTAAGATAGAAGGAAAACTGCATATCGTTTGGATTAATATGAACGTATGGGGTGATATTCTTCTTATCGATTACAAACGATGCCGATATAAGAGAATCCTAATAAACAGCCATCCCCTGTCCTATTGGAACACATGGACAGGGGATTTGTACTCCCTTAGCAGGGATAGTAAAGCTAGATTTTCTTCATCGGAGATACCGGTCGGCTTGTGTAGATCACCATGGCGAGTACCAAGGAGCGAATGCCCTTGACGACTGGCTGCATCAGCTCATCTCGACACTCTTTCCAAGTTTGCTCCTCTTGGATTCGGAAATACTGTACCAAATAGTGCCGAGCGATACCACCAGCCGGAAGCAGAACGAGTTGCAATCCCCAAATTGCCTTGTATGGCAATCCAAATCGCTGTGTCATCCATCCGAGAACAAACATCATCATAAAGGTGATGGCATTAATCAATTTCGCAGCACCTACAGCACCAGTCTTTTGTTTCATATGCCGAAATAGGAGCTGGGATCGAATCGTGACCGACAGCGAACTTGCAACAGCAATCAGAAACAGGGACAGGAAGACAGCATCTGGAGTGGCCGTTGTCTGCATCGCAACCAATGTCAATCCTGTTCCCGTCAGGATAAAACAAATTGTGAGAGTCTGACGGTTATATTGAGGAGGAATCAAGGTGGCAATCCATCCCCCTACGATCCCACCGAAGAGTGATCCCGACAGAACGAAACTGACCAAGGCTACATTTTTCAGCAGCAATGGTACATAGAGAGGACCTAAACTCACAGGCATTTGACTTGGCAAATCGCTCAGTAGCAGAATCCAAAACAACCGAGTAGTCATGACAATCTCCTTTTGGTCCTGAATGGGTTGTTTCTGACGAAACAATCGAATCCAGAAGTACCAAAAAGCAATCATTGCCGGTGTTGCCAACCATGCCCAGAGGACAACATCCCTCAGAAACACATATCCTAGAACATATCCAGCCAGCGTATATGGGCCGATTACCAGTACAAACAGCGGAAAGAGAGGCTCTTTTGTTTTTGTATCTGCCGATCGCTCTTTCCCTTGCTTTTTCTGGACGATGTTTAGACGGTGGATACTTCGAGATCGAAGACAAATCGCATCCCAAACGGTTTTCTTAGGGAAGATACACCAAGCTAGAACACCAATCACGAGAGGTGTACAAGCAGCCATTTCTACCCACACATAGACAGAATGCAAACTATCCAATACCCAAAAACTCAATGAACTGGACACCAGGTAAACCAAAGAAAAAACAGTAGCCTTAAGTGCTACTCCCCTCTGATGAGCCTTGGCTCGTTTGCCCAATTGAAATCGATAGAATGTATCCGTACTCATAAAGAGCATTCCGCAAATCCCACCATACATTAGTGGGAAGGCCATGAGTAGGAGAGGTTGCAGGGAGGATGGCCATTTGAATGTAGCGGCCATACCCCACATGACACTACTTAGCCCAAGAGAAGAAAGAAAAGTCCATTTCTCTGGATCAAGGTCTTTTTTGGTATACAACCAAACGAAAAGCAGCGATCCTACCCCATAACTCAGGGGGATATATGGGACAAGTCCTTCGAATCCAGCTGTCTCATATATCCTCGATAGCGGAGACCAGAAGAATCCTGTCATCATTCCTACCATGACACTCATGAAGAAGGCGATCACGAATCTGTTTTTCAACAGTATCTCCTAGCGATAGTTTTTTTATCTCTTTCGTACCGAGTATATCATTTTTATTTGACTTTTCGAAAATTTTCATCCAAAATCCACTGTTCAACAGGACGAAGGTGTTCGATCCATACTTTCCTACTCACAACTAGATTTGTTATACTTAAAATGAATAGATATTCAGAAATAACAGATAATGAAGTGTGGTGAGAAAACTAAAAATCCCTGAAAACGATTGAATAGACCAAAATATCTGCAAGTTATACCTCCTGATGCACATTAAACGAATTCTTCTCTTTGAGGAAGAACCAAGATGAATAAATCATTAGTTATCATTTTTACGATAATATTTACTATTTGGAGATGATCTTACTGAAACTGTCAAAACTTTTTGTAATTGCTTCTCTTAGTTTTCTATTATTAAGTGGTTGTACAAGCCACACACCTTCATCTAGTTCAAATACTCCAACCAATAATAATAGTACCCAATCTAATAACAATAGTACTCAAACTACTTCTAACACGAATCCGAGTAATTCTACCCCAACAACCAATGAAGATAGCCATTCACAACTGTTACAAAAAACGATGGTGTTGGCTGCTGAGGGAAAAGCAATTAATAGTGAAGAATTTGGTCTGGACTCTGATGCTAATGCTATTGTGGAAAAATGGGGAAAACCTGATCAAGGAAGTATTAAGGAAATATATTTAAACTATAATAAAAGGAAAATTTCTTTTAACCTAAATGCTGAAAAAAATTATAAAGTTGATAGTTTCGTAACTCAAGATAACAAATACCATGACATTACGCTTGCCGAAGTGAGAAAGATATTAGGCAAGGCAGACTATGATGGCTCTGGTGATGATGGTGAAGGTCATATCATCAAGTACAAAGTCCAAAGAGAAAATCAAGGGAAACTTGTCTACGTTTATTTTATGTTTTCAAGCGATAAGCAAGATAGCCCGATAAATGTAGTGAATATAGGTCAATGAAAATAAGCCCAATCTCTTATGAAATAATCTTACTGTAAGGATAGAGCCCTACACCTAGCAAGGATAGCGTATTTCTTATAAAAATTACCACCCAATAAAGCTATACACCAGTGTAAATAACTGGTTAAAGTCATGATCAAGAAAGAGCGACCGATGGGTCACTCTTTTTTCTTTATCTCTGAGGTGCAGCGAATATGTCGTAGCTGAAACCGGAAATTTGCCGAATATATTCATCTACTCTTATTTCTACAGGGTGAAGAAGTTCGATTTGAATCACTTGCTCATCGATTGTCACTAATTCTACTACTGATCGAGGTGATAGACTTGGTTTAAATAGATTGGTAGTAAAGTTTAACTCTACTTCCCCTGCTTTGATTTGATTTTCTGATAATAAGGTAAAAAAGGGTTGGGTTTTGAGATGGGTGACAAATGCTTCTATGTAGTGATACTCGCCTTTTAGATGCATCGTTAGCATACTTTTCCCTCCTATTTCCTTTTTAATTGCTCCAGATGTTGCTCTAGTTTCAGCAGTTTATCAACCTGAAACTTCTCCATGCTTTCGATCATCAATATATGAAGCCTGCGGACATCTGAGATATTACCTTTTTCCATAAAACAGAGGAGTGTTTCCCATTTCGTCGGAGAGACTTGTAATCGCTTCTGTTGAACCTTGACCGCTTCTCCTAGATAGATAATCTGATGGATAACTTCAATCAACATACTACGTGTTTTTGCTTGCCGAAACTGTTTCATTAAAGAAATAAGTTCTATTCCCTCACCATAAGCAACAAGAAATCTAGCAACCTCTCTTCCAATTTGAAAAACCTGTACTTCCCCCACTGCTTCCCCCCTCTTCAAACACAAACTCAACGACATCCTTCTCTAAGGACAACGGTATACCTAGCACTCGTATAGATGGCATAGCGATCGTCGGTCTTCATAAAAGTAATAAAATCACGAACCGCTTCTCCTCTTCCTTCGATTTTCAACAATAAATCCATTTATTTTCCTCCTTTTCCCATTTAAACCTCTTTCTTTAATAAGCATAAGGTAGTACAATAATTTTTACCAATATTCATAATTATTTATAGAAATTATCATTTTCTACTTAAATAAAAGAAACTTGATTACAATTTATTGTGATTGAAGGAGTGAAATCCAATGAAAGCAACGGTATTTGTTTCGTATGAACAAGGAGAGAAAATCCGCAAAGCGAGGAGAAAACAGAAAATTACCCAAGAAGACTTAGCCCTCTCCATCAACATCTCCCCTTCTTTGGTGAGTAAAATCGAATGTGGGGCATATCAAGTGGCAGAAGATAACTTGGTGGCAATTTGTGATTATTTGGGGTTAAAGATTGAGGAAGTGTTAGAAGAGAAAAATGGGGATGAGGATGAGCAGGTAGATATTCGGTTGTTATTGAAGACAATTGAACAAGATATTAATTTGATTGAAACGACAGAAGTATGGGAAGAATTAAATAAAATTCAATTTGAACCAGATGATCCTTTGTTTGGCGAGTATTATTTTTTGCAAGGTAAAATCTATGAAGAAAAAAGAAATTGGGTTAAAGCACAAGAATTTTTCGAGAGAGCGATCCGTTATGTAGATCAGTTTCCAGCAATCCAAAACTCAAACATTCAAGCAGGATGTTACTATGGACTTAGCAGGGTATTTGGAAAGCAAGGAAAACTAAATCATGCCATATTAGCTATAAAAAAAGGGATGAATAGTTTTATAGAGAAGGGTGAGCGAAGCTATCTTGAATATAACCTAATTCTGAGCCAAGCAATTTACCTTGAAAAACTAAATCAAAATGAAGAAGCATTTCGCATTTCCGAAGAATTAAGAGAAAATCGATCCTTAATTGCAAGTACAGAAGCAAAAACCAACCTCGCTCAATTACAAGCAACTTTGTTCAATAAATTTGGGCTCTATGATAAATCTATCCAAATTGCCGAAGAAGGAGTTATCCTTGCTCGCTTAGACAAACTCTACGATCGAATATTTGAACTATGGACAACACAAGGGGAAAGTTATCGAAAAAAAGGATCATTCGCTAACGCTAAACACTGCCTGAAAACAGCCTTAAAACTAAAAGGAAAAATACAATACCTCCCTCTTGCTGTCTCTACCTACACTGAATTAGGTTTGCTATACTTAGAATTAATGGATATTCAAAAATCACAGAAAACACTAGAACAAGCTATCCAGCTTGGTGAGGAAACCAAAGATAACCTGCGTTTAATGAGTGCCCTAATTGCTTTAGGTGATTGTTACCTTCAACAAGGACAATTGATCAAAGCACACTATCAGTATGAAAATGCACTTTTGATTGCTCAGTCTAATTCTTACACCCAGCATGAATGGGATATCTTGATGAAACTAGCAGAAACATGCAAATCGGATAATCCCGATCTCTATGGAAAATATGTAGAACAATTCCATCAGCTATCATTAAAATTATGGAAAGGCGGTGAGAATATGACTTTTCATCATAAACTAGGAATACCTAAGCATCTAGAAGCAGAGCCACCTGACTATTAAGAAGCAAAAAAACAAGCTTCCCTTTCACCATTCATCTCAGGGGTGTGAAAAAGCATCTTTTTCCAAAATGAATCGATTTTTTCTAGATTAATGGATTCTGAATCCCCTGACGCATAATTTATATAGACTGTTAAAAAATTATGATTCTTCATCTTAAAGATCAGCTACTTTGATAACATAAGAATAGATCATGTGGTGAGATAAAATATAGTCTATTTTTGATTTATTGTACTTTATATTTAATAAAACTATTCAAACAATCCAGTCTAGGTTTTAACCCTGACTGGATTGTTTACATCTTACTCTCCTATAAGGTAAAAGCCTGTCCCCTTATCGCACATATTTATGGGCGGTGAAAAGCTACATGACCGCCATCACGGTCAAACCAGCCTCTAAATGCCCAATTAATCCATCCACCATCCCCTTTATTGGTAAATTCCCCATCTTCAAATGCCCAAATTCCAAAAACGACACCATCATACGTCGCAGAACCATAAAACTTAACCCCATTAAAATGATCTTCATAGTCTTGACTCAAATTAAAAACCATCACATTGTACTGCTGACCTACGGCATAAAAAGTTTGTTCCATCAGATTTTTTACAAAGCCATCGCGATTCGTATCTTTTTTGATAGCATCTGCAATTGCATTTGCTATACCTAAAACATCAACGCTAACACTTAATTCTCCTCCAACAGCCATTTCTCTCACTCCTCTGATAGACATAAAAAATAAGGGATATGAAATAATTATCCCTCTATTCCAAATAATATCAAAATGGTAGTTATTTGTAAAATATGAAATTTTGTGTTTATCAAATAGAATAAAGCAAAGATATAAATAACCTCTTTTTCTCAAACATCTCAAAAAAGAAAAAAAAGTACACAGGATACACTCGAGGTATGCCGCCACTACAAGCATGAGTGGATTCAAATAAATAAAAAGAACGAAAAAAATCCGGATAATCTACTATTTATCCGGATTTTTCGGGTGTCTTAGATATCAATATTTATAGCTTTCTAAGAACGTCTAAAATCACTTCTGGTTCTAACCGGCGCATAAAATCTGGATCAACATGAGCGTACCGGATGATATTTTGCTTATCGATCACAAAAGTTGCAGATATCGGCAATACCCAACGGTCTGTTGCGTTATATTCCTCCAAATTCAAGTTAAACTTCTCGTATACTTCTCTTAAAGAACCTGAGACTTCATATAGAACATTATACTGATTTGCCACGAACCCATCTATATCGCTTGCGATCACAAAAGTAAGTTGTTCTTTTTCTTGTTGACTCAAGGTGTTATCAGGACTCTGTGGAGAGACTGCAATTAGTGTGGCTCCATATTCTTGAAACTGAGGTAAAGCCTCTTGATAAGCCCTTAGTTGCAGGTTGCAAAAAGGACACCATCCTCCACGATAAAACGTCAAAATTACTGGCCCATCTGTTGTTTTTTCTACTAAAGAAACCTTATTACCAAGTGCATCGCTCAAGGTGAAGTCAGGTGCTGTGTCACCCATCTTTAATCCACTTACAAGACCTGTCTGTTGCAAGTATTCGATTGATTCTTGAAGAATTTGATACTCTCTAGGTGTGTTGCTTTTCATTTCCTGCTCTCTAGCTTCTAGCTGTTTGCTTAAATGTTCACTCATAATTGTATGCCTCCTCATTTGTTATCAATATCCGCAATAGAATAAATATTCCGTCTTTTACTAATTGAGACGAATAACCACTTTTCCAAAACGAGACTGCTCCTTATAATACTGAAAGGCAGACCCAGCTTCTTCAAAAGTAAATACACGATCAATCACTGGCTTTAATCGGTTAACGGCAATAGCACGATTCATAGCAGTAAAATGGGCACGGCTTCCGACAGCGATCCGCCGAAGGGTAAAGACATTGGAAGCAATAGCACTTATAGGAATAGACGAATCCCAGTTAGCTAACCATCCAACTTGACTAATTTCTCCACTACCTGTTGTTGATTTAATGGATTTTTCGAGGGTACCAGCACCACCAACCTCTACTACTCGATCCACGCCTCGTCCATTGGTCAACTCATGCACAGCAAGATGCCAGTCGGATGTTGTGTGGTAATTGATTACTTCATCAGCTCCTAACTCCCTCAATCGTTTTGCTTTTTCTTCATCAGACGTGGTGGAAATAACACGCGCTCCAAAGAGTTTGGCAAACTGAATAGCAAAAAGTGAAACCCCACCTGAACCAAGTGTAAGCACCGTATTACCAGCTCTTAACGATTGTCCTCCTGTCAATGCATTCCATGCGGTAACACCAGCACATGGTAAGGTTGCTGCTTCCTCATAAGAAAGATGGTCTGGAATGTGAACAACTCCCTCTTCACTCAGCACCACATATTCCGCCAACATTCCATTGAGCGATCCACCTAGCTGAGCAGCATTATCCCAATGAAAGGAGCCATCTATCCAATTTGGAAATATATTTCCTGCTACCCTATCACCTACCTTTACTCGGGTAACACCTTTACCTATCTCCACAATTTCTCCAGCACCATCTGATATCGGTATAACATCAGGTAAAATAGGTAAAGAATAGTTTCCTTGAAAAATGATCATCATCTCGCGATAATTGATCGAACACGCTCGTACTCGAACAAGTACTTCACGAGGACCAGGAACGGGTACATCGTGTTCTTTTACATAAAGACCTTCGAGACCTGCACCTAAATTTACATGGTAGCTCTTCATCGAATTCCCTACTTTTTTTCTTATTTTAAAAGATTCTTATAAAGTGATTGGTAGTGGCTCCGTAAATTGATAATCAGATATGATTCGACCATCTTGATCTAAAATAGCAACGACAGAACCTGCACCTGCTGCTGAACCCCCATCTTGTGGCACCATCTTCCAATAAAATTTCACTACATTGTGGTGACTGGAAATCGTTTGAAAAAGCTCAAAGGTAAATCCACCTTTTTCAACAAACTCTTCATATGCTTCTTGAATTCGAACCTCTATTGCTTCATGTCCATGTGCTTCTATGTTCTCCGTACAATGGGTTGCATCATCGGACCAAAGTTCTTCAATACTTCTTCTGCGTTGATCAACATTTGCTTCATTCCAAACTTTGTTATATCTACTCACAAAATCTTGTATACTATCCATCTTATTTTCAGCCTTCTTTCTTCATTTATGGTTTACAAAATGACTTTAGCATGAAAATAGGACAGATCATGTCTTATTTTCATGCTAAAATAAAAAAAAAGTAAAGGATAAGGTTGTTTTGCTAAAATCACAGCGTTTAATTCAACTTATTATGATGATTAATGCCAAAAAAGCTTTTACGGTTCGGGAACTCGCTGATGAGTTTCAGCTTTCTACTCGCACAATAACACGTGACCTACAAGAATTGAGCGAACTAGGGTTTCCGATTTATTCTGTGCAAGGAAGAGGAGGCGGTTATCGGTTACTGCAAGAAAGGATGCTTCCTCCAATTACATTTACAGAAAGTGAAGCGATCGCAATGTTCTTTGCTTGCCAATCCTTACAGTACTTTGGCTCTCTGCCTTTTGATGAGGGAGCAACATCAGCACTTCATAAGTTTTACCATTACTCACCAGCAGATGTGAAAGAACAAATTGACCGATTAAAAGATAAGATGGTCATTTGGAACCCTTATCGATCCATGTCTTCCGAGTGTTTGAGAACTTTATTAGAAGCAATCATGGTTCGAAGTGCTGTAACGATCGAGTACAATTCCAGCAAAGGCATAACCACAAGAGATATACAGCCAATCGGTCTCTATGCGGCACAAGGATATTGGTATTGTCCAGCATACTGTTTTCAGCGGGAAGCATATCGATTATTCCGCGCAGATCGTATTCAATCTGCAAAATCGAATGAATCTATCCGTTGCCGGGAAGATGTGGACCAAAGATCTGTAACGGAGTGGAATACCCCTGAAATAGAGGAATCAGAGAAAACTATGCTAGTTGTCAAGATAACGCAAAAAGGCGTGCGAACACTTGAATCAAACAGTTGGTTTGGGCAGGCTATGGAACGTCTGAAAGATGGAAGTGGAATCATTCAAATGTTAGTCCCAATAAATAACCTGACATTTTTTTGCGATATGATTTGGGGAGTGGGAGAGGACGCTAAAATAATAGAACCAAAAGAAGCGAGAGACTATCTAAAACGGAAAATCGAGTTAATGAAATCCCAGTATAGGATAGAGATTAATTAAAGCAATTTTTCACTGAAAGTCATTTTTATTGATTCGATCGTTTTTATTAAAAAAGATTTTGTGTTTACACTCAGATAAAAATCCTCAAAAAAGAGACCAGCTAGCATAGATTATGCAAAACTGGTCTCCTATTGTTGCTAATTTATAGTTACTGTAGAAATAGTTGGATTGGTATTGGATTTGGATGGAATAGCAGTCTCGATCCGAAGTTGGTGCTTTCCAGCTGGATATTGCAATATATGGACACCTTCCGTGTCATACTCGCGAGTGGCTTTACCGTACGTCGATTTTACTTCTTTCAACGTAATAGATTGGAGCCGCTTGTCTTGGGATTCGATGTAGTTTACGAAATAGTTGAAATCAAATGCAAAACCAATTCTACGTTCATAGAAGTAGATATAATAGTCATTGTCCACGTCAGGTCCACCCCAAGCATGCAAGATCGATTGTTTCTTGCTTCCAAGACCAAAACGACCACTATTTAATGTTTTTCCTTGATATGCTAGTACTTTTGTTTCGATCAACCATTTTTTATGAACTAAGTTCGCATTTGATGTTACATGATTTACTTGAGCTTGAGTTAAACTTGGAAAGCTAAATAATAAAAGGCCAAAGACGAGTGTCAAAGTCACTAATGTTTTACGTAAATGCTGCATCCAATTCTCCCCTCACATCAAATTCGTAATTATTATAACATTTTGCTAACTATTTTTATAGTAATTCTATTTGCAATAAGTAGACATGTCGCATGCAATCTAATAACTCCATCCTATTTATCGAATTTATCCTTGCTTCACTTTGGAGCATAACACCTTTGAGAAGCCTGCCATACGAAAAGAACAAACACCATAAAACTAAACCAACTCTCCTATATCTACTAAATAAACATCATTTTTACAAATTAAAAGCATGTTATGTGCTCTTGCCACTGCATAGTCATAATGAATAATTTCATTCTTTTCATTCATAGGTTGAAAGGTTTGAATCCCCTTGCTGTACTTAGAATAGAGATGTAGTTTTCCTTTTTGTTCATAACCATGTGCAAATAACACACTATTATTCCAGACAGCAAAAGCGTGACTTCCAACAATCGGAGCCTCATCAAATACCTTCTCTTGGCAAACTTCAAAACTAGTCTTATGATGGATAGCCAACAAGGGAAAATCGGTGTAATAGTATAGATATACAGTTTCATCCGAAGAGACGTTTAAGGCGTAACAATCCGCTATATAGGGAATAGTTTTGTTACTTGGTTTCTGGATAAAAGAGTCAAAATCAAATGTGATACTCCCCTGCTGATCAAAACAGAGTAAACCGCTTGTCCCGATAGTACCTCCAAATACTCCTTCATCAAAGTAACTCGCCCAAATATCTCCGTTTTTGGTCGTCTGCACATCTTCTATTCCATCACCCATATGAAAAGAAGACACTATTTCCTGATTCTCATTGAAGAGAAAGGCATTATGTGTTTGATTATCCCGAACTCTCGCATTCACAAGCAGCCAGTTCTCCCCTAACGGTTGAACAGTATGATAATCGTCATCTACAGGAGGAAGAAGTATTTTCTGCACCCCTTCATCTCTTATATGGAAAATGGTATGTATATTTCTTTTCTTATGTTTGATGGAAGCAAACAATATTGGATTACCGTTATAGTCCAAGTGGATACTACAGGTATCATAATTTCCGACTACCTGATCACGATTAAATAAATGCTTAGCTTGTATAACATTCATCTTTCGGAATCCTTCCTCCCCTTGTCTTTAATCCTCTAACAAAACCTATTCATAGCTTCATGTCATTTTGTTGTTAATTCCAATAAGAAATAACATAGTGTGTAAACCCCCATTATCACTCCCGTCTGTAAATTAGTTACACAGGCAAGTTGTCGTAAACAAAAAAAGGTTATGATTATTTCCCAGATAATCATGAGATCAAATAGATTCAATATCGCTGTCTGTATTCCAGAAGAGTTTATCCAATAACTCAACGCTGTTATATGTGGCCCATCAAGCGGTAAATTGTAATTTAAAATAAAGTATACGCATTCAGGTACAAACAGACTATATGCTACCATCGCCAGTACAAGTCGAAAAGGGATGCTTTTCTTAAATAGTTTTAACAAACAAAATATCATTAACGCCTGTATGCTCGCAGCGATGAGATATAATAAAATTTTCGATACCAGAACAACGACAGACATCAAGAAGCTGCCTGCTGGATCAACAATATAAAAATAAACAGCTATAAACAAACTTACTAAAAACAGCGGTTTCCAATAGCTTGGATTTTGTCTAATTCGCTCTGCCGCTTTCGTTGGTTGAAATAAAATTAAAATACTAGTGGGAACAGAAATCTCCACCTAAAACCCTCTCTTCTTTTTTACGTTAAAGACTCAACTTTCTGTTACACCCATCATAGCATTTTCTATTTATTTACGTCATTTCTGATGCAAACTCAGTTGAAAAAGGGGAAATAATACTCCTCTTTTTTGCACTTTTGGCTAATAGTCAAACTCTTTGTGAGTAGAAAAGTTGATTCATCAAAAGTCAAGAAGCTGGAATTTGTTTCTGACCTGATTTTCTTGTTTCTCCACGCTCATGGGAAGTCTGAGGAGATTCCCTATTACTTCTCCGTCATGAGTCCGGGAAATCAGCACTACTGGCTCCTGAACTGTACCCTCGTTCCCATGTACGATGAACTTGTCCCATCACTGCCCGTTTATGTGAACGAGCTGACAATGGAAAAATTGGAACGACTCTACCGCTATCGTCATTGGGATCGTGATGTGATACTGAAGTACCTGAATCCCGTGAAGAGAGAAAAACTGGAAGCGGTGCTTGATCAACCTTCCTGTGACGACATGTAGGAAAGTGAGGTTCCATCCCTGTTCCGATCAGTGCTATTAACGTACTGCTCGGGGCAGACCTCATATTTGCAAGCTTCTAGTGCGACAAGGAAGCGGCTTTTTTGTCACACATAAAATTCAATAAATGTACGAGAAAAATGCATAAAAAAACAAAACCAATTAGGTTTCACCCCTGCCTGATTTTGTTTACTATCATGATTTTCTGCCTGTGCAAAAGATACGTCTACTATTCAATAAAATGAATTACGCTTCACCTTCGATAAAAATCTTCTCCAAACTAATTATCGCTTCGTTTTCATCCGAACCATCAGCCGCCAAAGTAATGGTTTCTCCCATTACAATCCCTAATGATACGATCCCTAAAATGCTTTTCCCATTTGCAGTTTGGCTATTTTTGATCACATCAATATCACTACTAAAACGGCTTGCTACTTGCACAAACTCTTTCGCAGGTCGAATATGCAAACCGTGTTCCAGATTTACTTTTATCTCTTTTTTTATCATTGATCTTTATATCCTTTCCGATTACTCATATTTCTCTTAATCTTCGATAGCATTTAAGATTTCTTCCGCTGTATTTGCTGTCTTTAATGACTGACGAAAATCTTCATGCATCAATTTGCGGAAAAGATTTGCTACTATTTTCAGATGTATATCTCCAGCTTGTGCTTCTGGTACAGCAATTAAAAATACCAATGATACCTCTTCATCTTCATCCCACTGTATTGGTTGGACAAGACGAGCTAGTGAAATTGCTGGTTTGGCAACTCCTTTGGATTTTGCATGTGGGGTAGCTACATCAAAACCAATTGCGGTGGAGCCTTGTTTCTCCCTCGTATACAGATCTTCTAAATATACATTGGCATCTGTTACCAACCCTTTGGAAGCCATTGATTCTACAAGATATTCCAACAATTCTTCACGGGATGTTACCTGTACATCCAACTGAACTGAGTCTGGAAGTAGATACTCTGCTATCATTTTGCTATCTCCGTTTCTTTATTTCTTTTTAATAGTGCGAGTAAGGCAGCTGTCACAATCATACCAACTGCTATTGCAATCACATATGCCCCTATGTTGGTAACTACATTTGGAATTGCAAGCACAAAAATTCCACCGTGTGGAGCTTTTAATGACACATGAAATGCCATCGACAAAGCGCCTGTTATAGCCGACCCAGCAATGAGAGAGGGTATAACCCGAATAGGATCAGCTGCCGCAAATGGAATCGCACCTTCCGTAATAAAGGATAGGCCTAGTATGCCAGCTGCTTTCCCAGCTTCTCGTTCGTCTGTAGAAAATTTTTTGCGAGCTAGCAGCGTCGCTAACCAGATTCCAAGAGGTGGTGTCATTCCAGCAGCCATAATTGCAGCCATCGGTCCATATACTCCGCTTCCAAGTAGTCCTACTCCAAAAGTGTAGGCAGCTTTATTGATCGGACCACCCATATCGCTTGCCATCATCGCTCCCAAGAGGAGACCGAGTAAAATAGCATTTGTTGTCCCTAATGTCTTTAGCCAAGCTGCTAATCCATCCATAATCAATTTGATCGGTGTACCAAGGACAAAGATCATGAGCAGCCCCACAATAAGGGAAGAAACGACAGGGATAATGACAATCGTATGAATACCTTGTAAGCTTTTTGGCAGACGAATATAATCTTTCAACGCTTTAGCCACATACCCGGCTAGGAAACCTGCAAGTATCCCGCCTAGAAATCCTGCTCCAATTTTAGAGGCTAACATACCACCAATAAGACCAGGGGCTAATCCTGCTTTTTCCGCAATCGAAAAAGCGATAAATCCAGCTAAAATAGGGATCATCAATGCAAAAGCACTATTTCCTCCAATGTCCATCAGTGCAGCAGCAAATGTTCCTTGTTGCTCGAATGCTTTAATCCCAAAGGCAAATGAAATCGCTATCAAAATACCGCCCACTACAACCAGTGGCAACATGTAAGATACACCATTGAGTAAGTGCTTATACAAACCTTTTGCTTGATTCGTCTCCTTTGAGGAAACCTCGTTCGTCTTTATTTTGCTTGGTTCAAACTGCTGAGCTTCCTCCAATGCCCTGTCAATCACTTGCTCGGGTTTTTTTATTGCCTCACTCAACTTTGCTCTTGTAACTGATTTATGATGAAAACGCTCTTCGTCCACATCCACATCAGCTGCGATAATGATTGCATCTGCTTTGTCAATTTCCTCTTTGCTCAGTTTGTTCTCAATTCCGGAAGCTCCCCGTGTCTCTACTTTAAAATCAATATCTTTCCGTTTTGCAGCCTCCGATAGCGCCTCTGCTGACATATAGGTATGAGCAATACCAGTAGGACAGGCGGTAACAGCAAGTATTTTTTTCTTCATCTCCCATTCACTCCTTCAACTTCGACTAGATCAAGTAATTTATCTACATCTTCCGGCTTGCCTAATTGTGTACCGGCTTTCGAAGCAGTAGCTGATCCTAATGCAGTGGAAAATCTCGCAATCTTTTCTAGCTCCCAGCTGTTCAACACACTTATAACCATTCCGGCAAACATAGAATCCCCTGCACCTACAGTGCTTTTCACTTCTATATGTGGAGGTTTTGTCTTCACTGTTTGCCCCTGTTTGAAAAAGTACGCTCCTTTTGCCCCTAAAGAAATCGCTACTAATGAAATTCCTTGATCGATAAGGGCAAGACCCGCTTCGACAACATCTTGTTCATTTTGTACTTTGCAACCTAGATATTCCTCTAATTCTTCTTGATTTGGTTTTATTGCATATGGCAAAGACTTTGAGGCGTATTTTAGTAAATGTCCATTTGTATCTAAAAAAGACAACACCTGATGTTTATTGGCTTGTTCAATTAAAAAGCGATAAAAGGCTGGGTCTATGCCTGGAGGTAAACTGCCTGCAAGAATTATCATATCTATCTTGGATAGCAGGCCAGTATAGTGTTCGATAAAGCGGTCTTTCTCCAATTCACTAATGGGAAATCCGGCTTCATTTAATTCCGTCATCTTACCGGAATGTTGCTCTAAAACCTTTATATTTGTTCGAATTCGTTGATTCGTAAATACAAATGAGGAATGGATTCCCATATCATGTAACTGTTTTTCGTACTGCTGAGCCTCTCTTCCAAGCCATCCGGTTACAGTAGGCTGTATGCCAAAATGAGCTAGTACCCGAGCAACATTAATGCCTTTTCCTCCAAAGTCATAGCGGGTATTCATCGCCACATTTTTTTGTCCTATGTGTAGTTTTTCGATCGCAATGGTTTGATCAACTGCGGGATTTAAAGATACTGTTGCGATTCTCATCATAAAGAACCTTCTTTCACATAATTAAACCGTTATCACATCGATGCCTAACTGCTCACAGTCTTCAAGAAAGGATAAAGGCGCACTTTTATCGGTAATAATCCTATCGATCTCAGATAATGATGCAACCTGATGAAGTGTAATTTTACCGATTTTACTGTGGTCACATAACAAAATAACTTGCCTGGCAGCTGAAATCATTTCTTTTTTCATTTGCGCTTCTTGCACATTGGGAGTACTCAGACCATTTCTTACATCCACACCATTCATTCCTAAAAACAATTTATCTACCTTTATCCTTCTGATAAAACCCTCTGCGTAGGGCCCGACCATCGCTCCAATCTGTGAACGAACGGTTCCTCCTGTACTGAGTAACTCTATGTTTTTCGCATCCTGTAGTTCCGTTAAAACGCTTACAGAATTTGTGACAATGGTAAGATCTAAAGAATGAAGGTGTCTCGCAAGTTGCAGTGTTGTGGTACCAGAATCAAGTAAAATCGTTTCTTTTTCCTTAATCCATTCGCTGGCTGTTTTCGCTATTCTCTCCTTTTCTGCTAAATTTGTTGTCTGCTTCTCTTTCACCGTTGGCTCCATGCGAACAAAATCAAGGAAAACAGCCCCACCATGTGTTCGACGCAGCTTTTCCTTTTGTTCCAATTCACTTAAATCCCTGCGGATAGTAGATTCAGATACTTGGAACGTTTGGCTTAATTCGGGAACGGAAGCACGTTGATACTTATTTAAATAAGATAAAATTTGTTGATGTCTTTCTTCTGTGAACATAATTCTCTCCTAATATAAAATGCTTACCTACGCTCATTATATAATAATTTTTGATTATTTCTAGTCATTTATGATTGGTAATGATTGACTCCGCTCATTTCGATAGATTCTTTTGCTTGCATGCATTTTATTTTCTGTTTGGATACCTATAATTGTTAAGTATGTAACAAATGAATCACAATTTATTCTCAATCTTTGTCTTATGTGCTCATTTATTCTCATTTTCATTTTCGAATCTCAATTAGAACCATCGGAAAAATACCTACTCTTCAGATCAAAATATTTGATGATATAATAGGAATTTAATAAATCAGTTTATTCTTTCAACTACAATGGATAAACCCAAAGAAAATAGTGTTTCAGGAGATAGACATGCTACCTTCAAAAAATATCTTTGATCTAGTCAAGAGGATTAGTGGACAAATCACAGAAGACAAAGTCCAATCTATTCATCCCATTATCGGATACGGAACCGTAAACCGAGTTTGTCGGGTAAAAACTGATGTTTCCGAGTTTATTGTAAGAATGAATGAAGCTCCAAACACATTAGCCATTTATGAAAAAGAAAAATGGTGTATAGAGCAGGCAAAACGGAAAGGTATCTCTGGACCAGAAGTACTTTTTGTTGGCGAGATGGATCAAGTGACCTATATGATTCAGACATTCATAGCAGGAAAAAATGGC
The DNA here is from genome assembly GCF_059510395.1 of Shimazuella sp. NTD248. Taxonomy (NCBI): domain Bacteria; kingdom Bacillati; phylum Bacillota; class Bacilli; order Caryophanales; family Thermoactinomycetaceae; genus Shimazuella; species Shimazuella sp. NTD248. The sequence continues at coordinate 94,067 of NZ_JCAJZT010000005.1, forward strand.
ATAGACAGCCCTTGGAACAAAGAAATGATTTGGAGAAAATTAGGGGAGTATACGAAGCAAATTCACGCCATCCATATAAATGGTTTTGGAGAAATCTTATCTAACCCAACCAACCGTACTTTCACTGCCTCCACTCATGAAGGCTTTGATGGTACTTGGCGTAGTTTTGTTCATTATAACATCAATAGTTTAACAGAAAACGATCCCTTAATCTCATTAGGCGTCTTCACAATAGAAAATACGAAAATAATAAAACAAAAATTCGAAGACCTCTCCCAGATGGCGTTTTCTTTTGGCCTTACACATGGAGATCTTTCCTTAAAAAATACGATCGTCGATGACAAAGGGACTGTAACACTATTAGATTGGGGATGTGCCGAAGTACATCTCATTCCATATTGGGAATTAATGCAATTATTGAAGTCTCAAATAGACATCGGAACTCCAAATATTGGACAAATGCATGTTTTTCTACAAGGTTATGGTATCTCTGCCTCTGATTTTCAAAGCATGCAGCCTACCTTAGACTCTTTATTGCTGCTTGATGCATGTGACAAGCTGAGATGGGCAATCGATTGCAATCCTGATTGTATACCTTTGTTTGCAGAGTATGCGAAGAAAATTTGGCAACGGAATAGATATCACACCTAAAAAATTTTTTCTATAAACTTCATTTTTTACACACCACTCCTGTTTAAAAAATGTCTCTCTAAACAGCACCACGCTTGTCTCTTGTAGAGGCAAGCGTGGCATATGCGAAGTTATCCCTGTGTTTTCCACCTATTCTTGAAGACAATGGCGATTAGCGGCATGAGCAGTGATCCCAAAAGCCACGGCTGCACTGTCCAAAAGACGATTCCAAGTCCCCAGAGATTGGCTGCATTTCCAGCAGCCCAGTTGCCGGCAGACTGGCCTATATCTCTGCACAAATTGTTCAGTGCCATGGCCGACCCTGTCTCTTTTATGGAGGTCAAACTGAGAATGATCTGAGTGCTTGTGGTTACGTAACTTCGTATGGCCAAGCCGATTCCCGCACTTGCGAGGATGAGGAATACAGGTATGCCAGAGGGGATTAGTGCGATACTTCCTCCCAATGCAACAATCGATCCTACCATTACAGGCAAGTCCCCCAACTTTTTAGCTAGTTCGGGAATCCATAGACTACCTATAAAGTTGGCAAATGTCGCCATCCAAACGCAGAAAAACCCGTAGGTCACATATAGGGGCACATAAGTCAAAAATACCCTATATGATGCAAACACACCAACGGTTGTGAGCACATACGGCACTATCCTCCGCCCAAGTTGGGAATTTTTCTCCCTTTCTTGTGGATGATAGGGGATTTGGACGCTCAGCATTTTCCAAACGAACATGTACACCATAGTCCCAATCAAGAACCAAAGCATGACATATCCTTGTTGCATGCACCACAATCCGGTCAACAGGCCTACACCTCCCATGAGGAACTGTCTACCTGAAGCAATGGCGTTTACGTTACGCAACTCATCCCCGTCTGGGTGAAGTTCCCGCAGCATGGAGGTCAATGGCAGCAATACCATTGTGTTAACCATGCCGTGTACGAACTGAAGCCCCATAAACATTATCGGGCGACTGCTCATCAGGTAGAAAAACGGAAGTGTGACTGGTATTGGGAGAAAGATTCGCACGACACGAGAACCTCCCCATCGATCCGTCATCTTCCCTGCCATAAGCGCCGTCAAACACTCAGAGATGGCGAACATCGCCATGATGTATCCTACATTCTTTAGCAATCCCTTTTGAACAAGATAGGGAGGGAGAGAAGTAGAGACAAAACCCACCGCAAAAGTAAGCAGAGAGCCTCCTCGGATGATTCGCCTCGTAGGCTCAGGAAATCGTTTCAAGGATTGTCGACTCCACCATGTCCTCATTCTTGGAAAAATAGAAAACACACTTCGCATAAGAACTCCTTGAATTGAGTAAAGATTGCAATTCTATTTTTATTAAATCATTCTTTCTTTTTCTATTCAAATGAATGAGTTCAACTATTCCCATTTCACTTTTTTAACAACATGAGCAAACCGAAAAACCGGAATTACGGCACTATCTTAATAAGGACACTCGGTAACAAATACACCCTAGCACGATAGCTAGGGTGTATCCGGTTATATTTGGTTAGATTCCATATAAATATGGTCAAACCCCTGGAACACAAAGTTTGAATTTCGAATCGGTTTCCCAATTATACTTATTTTCGGAAAATTAGTGATAAATGCGGTGAAGATAATATTCGCTTCCAGTCTCGCTAGTGAACTCCCTATACAAGTATGGATACCATGCCCAAATGCAAGATGCGGGTTTGGTGAACGATTGATTTGGAACTCATCCGCTTGAGCAAATACTTCTTCATCTCGATTTGCAGAGGCTAACCATACGACTACTTCATCCCCTTTCTTTATGGTATATCCATTTAGCTCTATGTTTTCTGTTGCAATCCGATTGATATTATGAACAGAAGAGTGGAATCGAAGAACCTCTTCAATCGCTTGTGGAATTCGTGTAGGATCTTCTTGTAGCAGTGCCCATACATTTGGCTGTGTGGAGAAAAGATACATCGTATTTCCAAGCAGATTAATGGATGTTTCATTTCCAGCAGTTAAGACAGAGTATAAGAAATCTCTTATTTTCGATAATTCGATATCTCCATGCCTCATAAGCAGATCAGTAGTCATATCATCTTGAGGATGTCGTTGTTTCTCTTCTATGAGACGTTCAAAAAAACGATTCCCATTATGTATGCTGTTTCTCACTTTTTTTAATACCGCTTTCAGTTCATTTGCGGAATTGCTTCTTGTTAAACCTCCAATGCTCATGTCAATAACTTCTTGATAATGGTTCTCTGTTATACCAAGTAAGCGCATCATCATGATTACCGGAATATAAAAAGCGACTTCCTGTATAAAATCTATCTGACTTTTGTTGTTGATATCATCCATCGTTTGTGCGGTTATTTCTCTGATCAATGATTCCATATGCAATCGATAATGACTACCAAACGATTTATTTGCAATGGAGCGATATTTTTTATGTTCTGGCGGGTCCATACTCAATAAACTATCTACTTTATCTTTGGATCGCTCAGACGAAAATACATGATAGTTCTTCAAAACGGTCTGGGCATCTTTGTAACGAAAAACATCCCAGCATCTTCGCTTTGGATCATAGGAAATCGGAGCAGTATGTCTCATTTTTTTATACCAATCGTAGCAACTAGCTTCTTTCCACATATTTTCTGGTGCAAGGAAGTGACCGAATTTAAAGGATGCCATTTTTTCCCCTTCTTAGATGTCTGACTTTTGATGTGCTTTCATTAATGGAGACAAAATAAATTTAACAGCTCTTTGATGTTTATCGAGATCCCAGCTTTCAGCACAGGCTTTCGCCTCTAATGGGTAAATTTGCGAAGTTGGGATGCCACTTTCCACTCTTTGAGCTACATTTTTAAAGGTATTTATTACAATTTCAGGAATATCGATCAATTTTTTCGTGAACTTCTTTACGTATTTTTCAAATTCATCATTTTCATAAACTGCATCAACCAAGCCTATTCGCTCTGCGTGACGACTAGTAATCTCGTCTCCTGATAAGAGTAAATGAAGTGCTTTGTTCGTACCGATTTTGTTCATCAAACGACTTGCTCCACCCCAAGCAGTGGGTATACCCAATCTCGCTTGAATAAATTGAAACGTGGCTGATTCTGCTGCAAAACATAAATCACAACTAGCAACGATTTCACAGCCGCCTCCTATTGCTTTTCCTTCAACTGCCGCAATCGTTATCGCATCTACTTGGGATATTTTTTCAAGTAATGCACCTACACGCAACATTTCAGGATATACTTGTTCCCCGTTTTTTGTTTGATGCCATGCAATATCCCCTCCAGAGACAAATACATCTGTACTTCCGCGAAATACGATTGCCTTTACGTTTTCGTCACAAAAACGGGCAATTGCATGTTCAAGCTCCTCTACCATCTTTTCATTTACTGCATTTGCTGGACGATTGAATTGAATCGTTCCAATTCCCTTATTTTGTGTGGCAATAATGGTTTCCATCTCAACACCTCACTCGTCTCCATCTATTGTTCACTCTACTTATGGATTGAAAATAAAAGGTTCTATCTTTTTATCTAAATAGAGTTATTTAAATAATAATATATTTCAGTTATATAATCTTTGATTTAATTTTTAAATAATCGAAAAGATATTGTTAATTTTAATGATCTATTGATACAAATTAATACCAGATACTACGCAAAATAAAAGAAGCAGAACGAACAATCGTCTTACTTCTTTTATGCGCGACACAAGAACCGTCCCCTTGACGTATTGCTTGACTTAAACCATGGTTTAACAGGTATACTATGCCCAGTAAGGAATCGAGGGTATCCAAATGAAAACTTACACGATTAGTGAAGTGGCCGATATGTTCCACATAACAGAGTCGACCCTGCGTTTTTACGACAAGAGAGGGCTGCTAACCTTGCTTGAACGTGATTTAGCAGGTCGTCGTATCTTTAATGAAGCACAAATTCAACTGCTGACGGCCATTCAACATTTGAAACATACTGATATGTCCATTAATCAAATAAAGCAGTATGTGGATTGGATAATGCAAGGCGATGAGACGATTCCCAAACGTTTGGCTATGTTAGAAGCTCATCGTCAGGAGATTCTTAAAGAACTGGAACTGCGTAAAACAAGTTTACAGGGAGTCGAACGAAAGATTGCCCGTTATCAGCAGTATGTCGATAAAAAGGAGAAAAAAAGATGACCAAGACAGCGTTTGTAACTGGTGCGAATAAAGGCATTGGTTTTGAGATTGCAAAGCATTTGTTAGAAGCGGGATTTCGTGTTTTAGTTGGGGCACGTGATCAGAATCGCGGAGAAACAGCAGTAACTGCCCTCCGAGAATTTGGTAATGCAGAGTTAGTGCTGTTGGATGTTGCTGAATTAGAGAGTATTGATAATGCAGTGACAATGATTAAGCAGAATTACCCAGAATTGACGCTCTTGGTTAACAATGCTGGCATTCCAGGTGATTTGTATAAACCTGGATGGGAGTTTACAGTGAACGAATTACAAGCAACCCATCAAGTTGACTTTATTGGTCCTTTTGCACTTTCAAAAGGCTTGCTGCCACTATTGATCGCCAATAAGGGCACGATTGTAAATATCAGTATTCCTATTGAGCCCCATCCTATTTTCAATGCATTTGCTTACCAAACAGCTAAGGCACCTTTGAATGTTATGACAAAGTCTTGGGGAATGAGTTTTGAACAGACGAATATACCCGTGGAGATCTTTGCGGTGATGCCGGGAGCAGTTACGACGGATTTGAACGGGAATATAACAGGAGATTTTGTAAAAACACCTGCGCAGGCTGCAGAATTAATCACGGGCTTTATTTTTGATGATGAAAATCACAATGGACAGGTGATTAATCACGACGGCACACTTGGAGACTACACAGTTGGCAGTAATGTTTAGTATGAGGCGAACCATCTGCGTCATACGGATTTTGACTAAAAGGATTACGCACAACATCTGATCTGCACCTCATGCATGAACGCCCTCTCCCTGCTATACATGAAATAGAGAGAGGGCTGTTCGTGTTTTTTGTAAGACGATTTCTTCTTCAGCATTTTTCGCTTGTATTTGAAAATCTACTGTTCCTCAGCTGACCACGCTGATTCATCTGCTAATCCTTGGATGAATTGCAACTCTTTGTCTAATTCCCCTTCTAATCGTTGTTTATAAGACTTTCTAATTTTTTCACGCAGCTGAATAATGGTATCTACTCTCTCTGTCGGAGCTTCCAAATCTTTCGAAGCAGAATATAATAAATCTATCGCTAAAGATAGTTCTTTCAGTTCATCCAATGATAGGTGTTCCCATTGTTCTTTCGTCATATAAAAACTCCTTTGATTTCAGTCACCGCTTTTGGCTATAGGAAAATAAATACTGGAAAGGTCACACGCAACACTTCTTTATTTGCCTTGAAAAAGATATCCGTAAAGCGTGATAAGCTCTTCGAAGAGATGTTCTTGATCAAATTGATTTTCTTTTTCCAGTCTCTCTACTATACGCAGAGCCAGCTCTTCCGATTGAACCTCGTAACACAATGGCCCATTGATGTAATGACAATTCTCTGCTTCTATTTCGTTATATCCACCATTGGAACGCAAAGAATGAATCGTCACATTAAAGTATTTCATCATACTTCCTCGATGAATGAAAGTATTAAAGGTAAAGACAATCGCTCCTTTTTCTCCTGATACAACATAATTGGATTTATCTACTGTAACAAGGGAATTGGAATTGGATATTTCTATATCATCTAGAGGTTCTTCATCTTCGATACGCTCAATATAACATTCCAATAACAAATGATTAATCTCCCTTCTCTCATTTCGTGGCATGAAAGGTATGAATAATGATACTTCATTTTTGAAAGCACTATACTCGTTTGCAAATTAAAAATAGTGCGTTCTTCATCCTTTCCTTGCGCTGTTAAATGTTTTTCCCTTTTCTGAGCATTTAAAAATCAACTTACTTTTTTATTTTATAACATTTTAGCTAATATGTAGGTTTGTGATGGATCTTATCCATCACAAAAAACTCCAGTTCCCACTGGAGTTCCATTTTTTATGCTGATCGGAAGACATGTTTTCCGGCAAACCAACCCATAATACGATGATTGATTTCTTCTTCACTGAGTTCTGGAAATAACCGCTCTTCTTTTACCATATCGTATAAACGTGTAATTGGCTCCCTGCCATCTGCTTTCTTTGCTTTGGCATCTGTCTTTAATAATTCCCATGTCTGGACAACAAAATCTCTGGGTTCTACCTCATGTTTGCGGAAGAAAAATTCCAAACGTTCCACATGATCGAGGTAATCCGCTCCAAATCGAGCTTCTACCTCTCCCTGCAATAAGGCAATCTCTGCTTTGTACATAGGACGTTCTTTCCCTTTTTCTTTGCCAATCCATGGTGTCTCAAGTACTAAAGGAAGATGACGGATTTTTTCATGATGGACGATATAATTCATCGCATCAAATCCAATCATTCCCGCACCAACTGGTGCATGCCGGTCTTTTCCAGCTCCACGGAAATTTTTGCTGTCATTGAGATGGACGACCGCGAGGCGGTCAAGACCAATCGTTTTATTAAACAGCTCCAGTACCCCATCAAAATCATGAACAATATCATAACCGGATTCATGCAAGTGGCAAGTATCCATGCAGACAGTTAATCTTCGATTGTCTTCCACTCTCTCCATAATCTGAGCGATTTCCTCAAAATTACGGCCAACTTCCGTTCCCTTCCCTGCCATTGTTTCCAACGCTATATTTACTTCAGTATCTTTCACCCCATCTAACACCAGATTTAAACCTTCAGCTATGCGGGCGATTCCATACTCCACATCTTTTTCCGTGAAAGCTCCTGGGTGAAGAACGATATTTTTTACCCCTAAATAATTTGTTCGGCGAATTTCCTCTTGCAAAAACCGAACGGCAAACTCAAATTTATCATCTTTATAGGTTCCTAAGTTGATGATATAAGGAGCATGGACTATAATTTCTTCAATGCCATGATCAGCCATTACTGCTTTTCCTTCTTCGACAAATTGCTTTTCAATCGCTTTTCGTCTTGTATTTTGAGGCGCACCAGTGTAGATCATAAATGTACTTGAATCATATGAAACCGCTTCTTCTGCTGCATTTAAAAGCCCTTTACCAGAAAATGATACATGTGACCCTATTTTTAACATGCAAAAAACTCCTTTTATCTTGTATAACGACCGCTATGCTTTCAGATTCTCTGATCTATTAAAAATCGTTATCGTTCTATCGTTATTTTCTATTGATGATAGGAAAAATCCTACATACTTGTTTTACCACATCTTTAAGAGAATAATCCACTTAGAAGATTGAAAAGGTAGTTGTTACTTTCTGGACAAACATCATACCGATCAGACAAATCTGATACCAAACTTTATTCGTAATTCACAACTACTTTAATTTGTTCTTTTGCATTAAAATGAAGAATAGATAGACTATTCAAATAAATAACTGTCATCGATCAAGGAGAAACAATGAAATTGCGTAGAATGGTTGCGCACACACGTGAGTGGATGAACACAAAGCTTTTCGTTAGTATGATCGCTGGAGTAATGCTAACAATTAGTGACCGAATCCAGCTGGCAGGTCTTCCTCTTGTGCTAAAAGAAGAAGGTCTTGGAGCATTTATCGGAACCGTCATGATGGCCTACTTTATCGCTGCAATTCCTGGAGCATTGTTGGGTGGACATTTGTGCGATAAATATAAACCTGAGTGGGTTTCATTTTGGGCGCTTTCGATCACTTCTGCTGCTTTGATAGCCTACATGTACTGTCAACAAATTTGGCTGTACATTGCGATTCGGCTTATCTCTGGATTTACTGTTGGCATGGGTGGAAGTCCTGCTGGAATTTTGCCCCGTCAGTCTGTGCCTAAGAGGTTTCAGCTGTGGATGAGTTCATTCACCGCTGCGGTTGATTTTGGTCTAGCTGGACTGGCGCTTTGGTTTGTGACATCCAATCCTGAAGCATGGAATTGGATTTGCTTTTATGTAGGAGTAGCAAATCTAATTGGAGCGATCGCTTTGGTAACACTTTACCCAAAACTACAGAAAAATAAGGTTGGTGACCAAGCAGAGCTATCCATGCCTCAACGATCAACCAGTATCGCATGGCACACAGCTATCTATGTTACCCTTCTAGCTGGTCCAGTAGTGGCAATTTATGCTGTTTTCAACAGCTATCTACCACTCTATATCGGGGCGGACAATGCAGGAAAATATCTGCTTCTGGCGAGCCTGATCAATGGACTTTCCGGTTTTATCCCTGCTTGGGTAGCGACAAAGAAAGGGAATCCGTTTGTCATTTGGACGAGTGTGATCCTCATTGCCTCTATCACTGGAATATTGGCTTTTTGGCCAGTTTCTGGTGTATTGTTCGCAGGAGCAATTCTCATCGGGTTGTTTTCCCGTTCCATCGACCTGTGCATGGGACAATCGGTTTACGACCAGAGCGTGAAAGACCGTAATACTGGAGCAGCCCTGAGTGCTCTAATCGTTGCTAACATGCTGACCACCAGTATCGCAGTTCAGTTCAGCGGAATAATTGGAGAAAATTGGGGTTTTGGTCATGCCTTTTGGATCTTGGCCTTGGGCTCTTATGCGGCTCCGTTTTTCTGGAAATGGATGAGGAGAAAAAAATAACACCCTCCATTCTAGCCGTTTGCCCTAGGTAAACGGCCAAAATTTTGCTACTAGGCCCACTTCACCTATAGACCGAAGAGTAACGGATCTTCGTTCAATTTACATCGAAAGAAAAAAAATAATTTAATTTCATTAAGATGTTGGGTAGGTCAGGCTCCTTTCGGTAAGCGTCAAATAGCCCCTTCCTGTGTAATCGGAGAGGGCTCTATTATCAAAATCAGAAGTAAACAAAAAAGGTGCAGAAAGTAAAATAAACTATTATAATATTTTTGAATATTGTTATTAATGATTCACTCTAATTCACCCTACAACAAAGAAAGGAAATTACTGCCTATGATAAAGTCAATCACTATTTATAGGGATGTAGAAAATGCAGCTAATCTCCAAAATTTTTTTTGGGAGAATATCTTTCCTCGAACTCAAAGGATACCAGCTATTATTTTTGCAAAATTAACCACTGTATCACAACAGGTAAGTGAAAAAATTCCGTCAAATCTTGAAGGACTCCAATTTATGATGGAATTTTATTTTGAGTCTACAAAAACAATGAGTAAATTTGTGTCCTCATCCGAGGGGCAAGAACTTATGAAGCTAATCCAAGAATATTCCCTTGATGGAACATGTCACATGTTGGGTATGGAAAAAAGATTTGACTCCAGATCGCAAAACCACTTAACAACCTTAAATGAAAATGATTCCAACCGAATTAAAGTCAAATCAATTGGTATTTGCACGAATATTAGGAATCCGTATGCTTTCCAAGAATTTTATTTAAGCGAAGTCTTCCCTATTTTTATTACTTTTCCTGGAGTTAGTAGTTTAAATATAACTAAAGCTATTAAAAGTGAAGGCATTACACAAGAGAATAGAGAAATTCAACTAGTTATGGAAGGGAATTATACATCTGAAGAGGCAATGTATAATGTTTTTACTCTTCCCGAGGCTCAAAAGCTTATGGAATTAATCGAACAAAAAGCGCCTGGTGACTTTAATGTATTTTTAGGACATGAAAAAATCTTTGATTTTAAAAATGCAAAAAAATCATATCACAAAAGCAACTATTCATATAAGTCACCAACCAAGTTTATCAAAGATATTCTTGATCAGAAGTGAGACATATTTATGTTTTTGGATTTGGTGCAAGAATGAGTCACCGTACATACCCATCAAACTAGGGAAATAGAATATCCAAAACATTAGAAAAAAGATATTCTCTCTTTAGAGTTTCATGATATCAGAGATTTATTCCTCTCCTGCTATTTGTCCTGTTTGTAAACAAAGATCACCCGACAAACAGGATGCCACAACCATCACATGGTTTGACGATGTTGGGTAAATTTGCATATCCTCAGGAAAGGTACATTGGCGTTAGTGTTAGGTGTAAAAGCCAGAAATAAATAAAACAATACCAATAGCAATGAATAGAACTTTATATACATACCATGTCAATATACTTAAAATCAAAGCAACAATAAAATCACCTTGAATATAGATAGAGGAATTCTTTGTATCTTTTTTCTTAAATAAGAGTCCTACGATTATAAAAATAATACTAAAAATAATTAACATTATTTTAGTTCCCATAGATCTAGCTACCTAAATTCCGCTAAAATATGGCTCTCAATTCTAGGTAATGTATTATCGTATCGAATTACAACCCTATGGATTTAAATTCTTTATATTATCTCAGTCACTTCTCTGGTTTTAAATTAGCATAAACATATTATTTTTTCGGTTAAACACCTTATGTGTAAAACATACCTAAGAACAATACTGCAGTTGAAAGAATAACATAAAGTAGTATTTCAGAAGATTTCCCAGCTCTCTGAAGCTGAATCCATGAAAGAAGGCAAAAAACTGCTGTCAACCCAAAACTTAAAAAGAACCAGAAACTAGTTCCTCTGTTTCTATATATTAAATTAATAATTCCAATCGAAACGAACATAATCCTTAGAAGGTATACCATTCTAATCCCTCGCATTTATAAAGATTAGTAGTACATACCAAATAATAGATATGTACTACTCCAGTATTATAAATTATTAATATATCTTATGATTCTTCTTTGAGCGTTCGCTAAATAAGAATTAAGCCTTTTCCCGTAACTAGTTCTTAAAAATCGCCCATCAGGATCACCATACCTAAACACATTATTTAGTACTACATTTAATGTATTATGATTTGCAAAAGTACTAGCTATCCAACCTGCTACGGCACCTCTTAATCCAGCCTTTAAAATTCTATAAATTTTCCTACCAATACCTGTTCTTCTAGCCAAATTGGAAATTGGTTTAAGTGCCCTATAAGCTTTGTAACCACTACCCACACCGGGAAGTCCTAAACAAACAACTGTAGTGACTGGGTGTGCCCTTAAATCGTTAAATACATAATTTACTATACTTTTAAGGACTGACTTTGAATAGCCCACTAACCGTGAGAAAAAGGAACTACCATCGGGGTCAACGTTGGTTATTGGATTATTACCACAATAAAGATATTTATTGAGTGTAATAGTATCTAACTCATCACCAGTATCTGGATCTACCGTAATAAATCTTCCTGTTTTAGTATCATAAAATCTTGCTTGCAAGTAGTAGAATCCCGTTTCTTTATCATATCGATAACCCGCATAAAGGTAGGGATTAACAACTGAGCCTGTTTGCTTTATCAAATTTCCGAATGCATCATAATCATACGTGTTCACAACAGCACCTGTAGAATCTGAAAGAGCGACAACATCTCCATGTCCATTTAATTGATAGTAATATGTTTGACCTCCACGAGTCATACTTACAGGCTGAATCCCATTCCAAGTATAACTCACAACCACGTTGTTTCCATCGTATTTTTCTACGGTATTGATCCCATCCCCAGAAGAAATATTCCCTACTAAAGTCCAGCGGTCTGGAAAACTATCGGTAGGATCGGTATCCCGTTCAAAACTACTATTTTCCAGTGCATTATAGGCTTAAAGTAACCCTCTTCTACCTGTAAACCATCAAACCAATAGGTTCCGGAACCAGAAGTGGTATATCCTCGAATCTCCAATTGGTTGGTACCTGCAGGTAAATCCCCTGGATTGATTACAACATGTAAACGAGTGGTGTCTTGTGTCCCAGTAATATAACTACTGGGAATAGCGACATAAGTTCCATTGGTCGTATTAAATCCAAATGCATAAATCATGGCTCGACCTGTTGCACCTGATGTCTTGGCATAACCACTAAACACATATGTTTTGGTAGCATCATAGGCAATCCGATCACTGTCCACTGCTGTTGTGCTGGTTGGATTGGTGATTTTCAAGCTCTTTTTCCCAAGAGTAATCCCATCGGTCGTTAAACCTGTTGAATCTACACTGATGGTTGTAGCTCCTGTTGGTGTTTTGCTCCAGTTATCTGGCCAACCATCACTATCCCGGTCGATTTCCATGCTGCCATTGATGGCAAGGTTTTTTCCAACACTCATTTCTTCTGTTTCTTCGGTTACATTTCCATATGTGTCGTATTTCGTAGCAGCAGATTTGTCAGCAGCATCGGTAGTTGCTGTTTCATTTCCTTCATCATCAAACTCATTGGTGGTCTGATTCCCTTTTGGATTGGTTTCCGTTATGGGATTATTGTTGGAATCGTAGGTAGTTTGCGTTGTCTCATTCAACGGATTGGTTTTCGATAGAACGTTTCCTTTGTTGTCATACGTATAGTGTGTAGTAGCAGTACCACTTGCTGCATTGGTATTCGCATCCTTGGTATCGGTTAAATTGTTGTTTCCATCGTACGTATACGTCGTTGTATAATTTAATCCCCCAGAATCTTGTACCATGGTCACGACATTCCCATTATCATTATGCGTGTATTTGCTTACATGATTTTTGGGGTCAGTAACGGTGGTAATATTGTTAGCAGTGTCATAATCAATTGTGGTAGTTGCAGTTTGCACCGTTCCTCCGACTGTAATGGGATGACTCATGGAAGTTACTTTATTGGATGTGTAAGCAATGGTTTCTTTATTGTTATTGGGATCTGTAATGCTGGTTAACTGATGAGCAATATCATAGTCATACTGATCCACCGATAAGGTACTTCCATCGGTATCTTTATGAGTAACCCTCTGTAAATTTCCATTTGCATCATATCCATATGTGATGGATCGATTTGCAAAATCAGTAACGATTTGTACATGATTATTGCCGTCGTAAGCAAGTGTTATGGTTCGGCCGGAAGCATCTATAAAAAATCGACAAGGTTCTTTTTATTAAATTATTTTTTCTAGCCAGTTCAACAACCTAGCTATTTTTGCCCAATCCCCGAAAAAGTACATTAAGGAATAATTTCAAAATAACTCAAGTTCTACCCTAAGCCAGTTGAATTTAGCTGCTTCTTTTTACCATGCCCCTAATGTAGATGATCTAAGTGCTAATTGATCTACTGTCACTGAATATTAGGAAACCCAAAAAATAAATTGCAACAATTAACCATTAATCACAACATCAAGCAAAGACATCACCATTATTCGATCAGAAACTAGCCGATCTTCAAAACGAAGAAGAAATCCCCATTTCTCGTCGATCTGTTGCAAAATCGAAAAAAATGGAAATTCCTTCCTCAGCTTCCCGTAAAACGTTATACAATGTCTCACTAGTCTTGTTCAAAAAAAAGCGACCCAAATATTGGAGTCGCTTTTTTTATTCTTTTTTAAAGACATGTAAGATTGCTTTGACCATTCCACCAAGGAACTTAGGAAGTTTCAATGTATAAAAACGCAACCGAGTTCCCTCCTTCTTCTTCGGTACATTTCCTGTTTGTCATCCTATATATATTCTACCCATAGGTATTTGTACCTAGAACGGGGAACAAAATTTATCTATTTTTGATACTTTGACACAGCCAAACTTACTGGGTAAAGTAAATTCCTTCCCCTCAAGCGTGCCTTAGTCATTTATCTTTACTCAAAGACACCAAACATTTACCACTGCTAATCGAAACAGTTGCCATTTTCCCTTTCATTTCATTGCTGATTCCTCTTGTCTCTCCTCGGATCAAAGTCTCGTCTTTCAATGGATAAGTCAATCCATTGGTCGATATACCGACCACCTTTTCACTTACAGGAATTAAGGATACATAGGTATAACCTGAGTGGATGAGCTGGAGCTCACCTGAACCAACCAACAAACTTAAGCGATTGGTCTCATCTTGTATAATCCCATGTACTCCATGAGAAGCTAACCACTCCAGTAGTCCTATATTAGCAAGCGTGTGATCCATCCTGCCTCCACCAAATGCACCAAAAAGATAAACCTCATCAGGTTCATAAGTCATGGCTTCTTCTAGTGCTGCATGAGTGTCTGTCACATTTTTCATCACGGAGAGAGGTACAACTCTCATTCCTTTCGATTTCCATTCCTGAATGTTTTCTTGTCCTGTTGTATCAAAATCTCCTATCGCTACATGAGGAGTGATTCCTGCTTCTAGTAAAGCGATCACACCATGATCTGCACCAATTACAATATCTGTTTCCTTGATATTAGCTTGTAAAAATTTCTTTGTAACAGTCCCACCAGCAACGACTATCACACGCTTTTTTGTCATTTAAGGGCGAAATAATTTTGGAGCAGCGTACAACAGTACGATTACTACAATAATAGAAATGATAATTTCCGGTAAAATATAGCTGGCGTTGTAAATAAGCGAATAAACATAAACAGACTGTCCTTTTGGAGCATAATCGGCAAAAAAGATCACACCCGAGAGAAAATGGGATACAAACCTTAAAATTCCACCACTAAATAGCCCTATCACCACTCTTATTATTTTACTGCTCTGCTTCGTGGTGTTCTTAATCGACAACCAACCAGAAAATCCCAAAAGAGCAAACGCTAATGGGTAATCTAAAATAACTTGAATAGGGTGCGCATAAAAAGCTCCCGGTAAAACAAGAAGTATGAGTCCAGTAATCAAACCTGCTGTAATCCCAGGAATGACTCCTCTTCGAAATGCCAAAATCGCAATAGGTACCATCGTTAACGTAACGGAACCTCCATTTGGCCATAATGGAAAAGGGGTGAGTATATTAAACACGATGGCTAATGCAGCTACAATTGCTGTTTCTACTAGTGTGATGACTTTCGTGCGTTGATTCAAACTTCTTCCTCCTCAAATTCACATCTTTCATATATACATAATTCTCTATCATTTTATCAAAATAGCTCGAGCAAAACCAAATTTTATGGTTTTTTAAACAAAAAACCATGGATGGATGGAAGTACCTATATTTCAAGGATATCCATCAAACACATGGCTAAATCAAATGAATTTTTTATACTTGTTTTATACGGTAATCATATCGAATCAAGTCAATCGCTTTTTTTCGATCGGTTTGACCAAAAACAGCTGATCCTGCAACCAAAACAGTTGCTCCACTTTCGACTACCTGTTTTGCTGTTCCTGGCGCAATTCCACCATCTACTTCTATCTCCACTTGAAGACCTTGTCGATCGATAAGAGTCCGTAAATCAGCTATCTTCGAAAGTACGTTTGTAATAAACGACTGCCCTCCAAAACCAGGATTTACGGTCATCAATAATACAAGGTCAACATCAGGTAAAATAGGTTCGATCACGGAAATCGGAGTAGCAGGATTAATAGAAACACCAGCTTTGAGACCTAAACCTTTGATATGATGAACCGTCCGATGAAGATGAGGACATGTTTCTTGATGCACCGTAATATAATCTGCACCGCTTTTTGCAAACGCATCGATATATGTATCTGGCTTTTCTATCATCAGATGGACATCAAAGGGAAGAAGCGTATGTGGACGAATTGCCTCCACTACAAGCGGACCAAACGTAATATTAGGGACAAAATGGCCATCCATCACATCCAGATGCAACCAATCTGCTCCTGCTTGCTCAATTTCCCGTACTTCTTCCTTTAATCGAGAAAAATCGGCAGAAAGAAGAGATGGCGCTATTTTAACCATGTGGATCAATACCTCTTTTCTTGCTGAATTTCATGGAGAAAGAGTAAATAGTGTTCATACCTTGTTGCATTGAGTTCTCCAGATTTTACGCCTTCTTTCACTGCACATCCTGGTTCATTTTGATGATAACATCCACGAAAACGGCATGATTCGAGATAAGAATGGTACTCTGGAAATGCATAAGTCAATTCTTCCGCTGTCATGCCTTTGAGTCCTAGTTGACTAAAACCGGGGGTATCCGCTATTTGTCCGCCATCTATCAAAGATAGCAATTCTACTTGTCTGGTAGTGTGTCGGCCGCGCCCGATTTTTTCACTGACACTACCTACTTGCTGGGTACTCTCTGGCAAAATCTGATTGAGCAAAGATGACTTTCCAACACCAGAAAGACCTGCAAATACAGTGGTTTCTTCCCGTAACAAATCCAATAGTTCTGCTATACCTTCTCCTGTACGAATACTAGTAGTTACAATCGGATAAGCCGCTTTTCGATACATTTCTCGAACAGCCTCAATATCTTCAGTTTCTTCCACAAGATCTTTTTTTGTTAAACAAATTACAATTCGTAGCTTTTCTTTCTCCGCATGAACCAAAAATCGATCCAATGGAAGAGATTGAAACTTTGGCTCTCGGAGGGAACAGACTACGACTGCTTGTTCGACATTGGCAATTGGCGGGCGCAGGAGCTCAGTAGAGCGGGGCTGGACAGAAGTAATTACTCCTTGATCCAACCCCGTACTTTCCCACTCTACCATGTCACCAACTAATGGTTTTATTTTTCTCTTTTCGAATTTAAATATGCCGCGGGCACGACACTGAATGACTTCCCCTTCATCTGCTCGCACATAGTAAAAACCACTTATTGCTTTGATGATCTGCCCACTTGGCATCCAAACATCCTCCTTTCTTTTTATTATGCTAGTACCTTCGTATCTTCTAATCTAGCTTTATCTAGATTTCCGTAAGCCAATAACTTGTTGTCCTTATTTTTTGCATTTCCACCCATCGAAGGAGGCATGTCATTACATCCACCGCTCTTAGGAGCATATATCCATAGGTATACTGTTCCACCTTTTTCGATATTCTCTCCTGCTTTTGGTGTCTGTTCTAGAATTTGACCCTGTTTCAAATCCTTATCCGTTGTATTTTTATTATAACAACGACTTCTCGAGTAATCTACTTTGTAACCCAGTTCATCAGAATTGGTATATTGAGCTAGGTTACTTTCATACATGCCAGTAAAATCCATTACTTTTAATTTATCACTTGCACCACCCACACCTAATGTGAGTTTAGTAGCGGTATCCGAGTTTATTTCCGCACCTGCTTCGGGCGTTTGACTAACCACTTTATTTTTATTCTCATCTGAGCTTTCACCATAGACAAAACTCGGTTCCTTGAGACCATGAGTCTCAAACCATTGTTTAGCTTCATCTTGTGTCTTACCAGTAAGATTAATCATGCTAACATTTTGTGTTTGCTGAGTTGGATCATCACCTGTACCAGACATCAGACCCCAAACAAGACTAAATCCATAGATCGCTAAAAATACGATGATGCCAACCGTAAGTAAACTAAACAATACTTTTTGCCACCATGGTAACTTTGCCTGCACATTATCAAGCCAAATGACAGTCCGTTGAAAAACAGTTTTATCTTTATCATTGGGGACGTTACGGAAACGTTCCAAACCTGCCATGGTTTCCTGTCCTACTTTAGTCGCATGTTTTGTATCGGATCGTCTTGGTGAACGAACTTCTTCGCGTTGTACAGGCGACTGATAATTGGATGTTGTATTGTTCCTTGGCTGAAAAACGTTATGAACTTCCGTCTCTTCATCTGCTGAAATCGGAATGGTTTGAAATATATCACTCGTTTTCGTAGGTCTTTCCCACCGATTTTCACGACGACTATCAAATTGCAACGCATAATTGATATCTTGCATCATCGCTTTTACCGATGTATAACGCATCTCTGGATCTTTTTCCAAAGCACGCATAACGATATTAACCATACTTTCAGGTATTTTTTCGTTTAATTCTCTTGGGTCAATCACTGGCTCTTGTAAGTGTTTTAAAGCAATACTGATTGCTGAATCTCCATCAAATGGTAATTCACCTGTCAGCATTTCGTATAAAACAACACCAAGAGAGTAGATATCAGCTTTTGAGCCTATCTGTCCTCCACGAGCTTGCTCTGGAGAAAAATAATGAACAGATCCCATTACAGAACCAGTCTGGGTTATCGTCGAAGAACTCGCGGCTCTGGCAATCCCAAAATCGGTTACTTTTGCTCGGCCATTTGTTCCAATCAAGATATTATGTGGTTTTATATCTCGGTGCACAATTTGATTATCGTGTGCATGTTGGAGACCATCGCAGATTTGAGCAGCGATATCACCTGCTTCTGCTGTTGTTAACTGTCCTCGCTCTAATATCATTTGTTTTAATGTTGGACCTTCCACTAGTTCCATCACTATATAATGAATGTAACCATCTTGCCCAACATCATATACATTGACTATGTTCGGGTGAGATAAACTAGCAGCTGCCTGTGCTTCGCGATCAAACCTACGAACAAATTCTTGATCATTACTTAGGGATTCACTTAAAACTTTAATCGCTACGTTTCGATGCAATAATATATCTTTTGCTTTATATACAACAGCCATACCGCCGCCGCCGATTCGACTAATGATCTCGTAACGTCCCCCAAGTTTCTTCCCTTCCATCTGCATGGTCACCTCGCTCCTCCTTAAGTCCCACTTAAGATGGGCTAGACGCTCCTCTATGTTTCAACAAAATCAGAGAAACATTGTCTTTTCCACCAGCATTTAATGCCATCTGCAAGAGACGATCTGCTTTTTCATCCATTGTCTCTCCTGCTTGAGACAGCACTTCGCCTATTTCTCTCTCACTTACCATCGTGGTCAAACCATCAGAACATAAAAGCAAAATATCGTCTTTTTCCCATGGTGTTGTGATCAAATCTACTTCCACTTCATCACTTGTACCTACCGCGCGTACAATCATATTGCGTTGTGGATGATTTTTTGCCTCTTCCGCTGTGATTTGCCCATGTTTTTGAAGCATGTTTACATAGGAATGATCTTCTGTGAGTTGGTACAAACCTCCATCATGTAACATATATGCTCTACTATCTCCAACATGTGCCAAAACCACTTCTTTTAGATCAATTACAGCACCAACTACTGTTGTTCCCATTCCTTGGTATTGGTTATTGCGCATGGCAAGTGAAAAAACTTGTTCATTTGCTTTTCCAACAGCTTGCAATAAGTGATTGCTCTTATCTTCTGTCGTATGCTGAAACTGAATTGGTGCTAAGTAACGTTCCATGATCTTAACTGTTTGCTGGCTAGCAACATCACCTGCTTGGTGTCCACCCATTCCATCTGCGACTATGGCTACCACTCGTCTACATTTGGAACGGAATAGATGAATGCTATCTTCATTGAGATCACGAACAAGGCCAATGTGAGTCCGATGTGCTATCTCCATGCCGGCTTACCCCTTTCTCCATACTTTCTTTATTTCTCTAGTAAACCTTGTTGCTTAGCTCGAAGTTGCCCACAGGCTGCATCAATATCATGACCCTGTTCTCTTCTAATAGTCGTTGAGACATGATAAGACTCTAAAATACGTTGAAAAGCAAAAATTTGCTTCCTTGGAGTACGAACGAAATTTCGCTCAGGGACAAAATTGACAGGAATGAGATTGACCAAGCAGTTCATTCCAGACAAAAGCTTACCTAATTCATGAGCCTGTTCATCGTGATCATTTTTTTCACCGATCAATGCATATTCGAACGTAAGCCTTCGACCTGTCTTTTGAAGGTAATACCAGCATGCCGTCATTAAATCTTTTAAAGGGTAACGGCGGTTAATGGGCATAAGCCGTGAACGTAAATCTTGATTTGGGGCATGTAAGGATATAGCTAAACGCACTTGCCAATCTTCATCCGCAAATCGATAAATATTTGGTACTACTCCACTTGTAGAAACTGTGATGTGTCGTTGACCAATATGAAGACCATTTTCCTCATTGATGATGCGCATAAACTTAATAGTAGCGTCATAATTTTCAAATGGTTCACCTGATCCCATGATGACAACAGATTTCACACGTTCTCCTGTTTGATCCAAGTGCTGTTGTGCTTTTAACACTTGGGCGACGATCTCCCCAGTTGTCAAATTTCGTTTTAATCCTCCAAGAGTAGAAGCACAAAACGTACAACCGATTCGACAACCTACTTGTGTAGTTACACAGACACTTATTCCATATTGGTGACGCATTATAACGGTTTCAATCGCGTTTTTATCATGAAGACCAAATAAAAATTTAACCGTTCCGTCCTGCGATGTTTGTGTTGTGATGGTTTCCAGAGTTTCGAATTCAAAGTATGTTGTTAGTTCTTCTCGGAGTGTTTTAGGTAAGTTGGTCATCTCGTCAAAAGAAGTAACACGTTTGGAATAAATCCATTCCATTATTTGTTTTGATCGAAAGGCAGGATAGCCTTGACTCTTTATCCATTTCGTCCAATCTTCTGTTCCATAGTCGTATACAAATGATTTCATATCTATCGCTCCAACAAACCGCAACTTTATCAAACGAAAAACATTTCCTATTATATCAAAGAAAAAAGCTAGATGGGAAGTATCCGTTCATGCTTTCGAAAAATCTCCGTACTTCCAAGGATTTTCCCCATTTTTCTGGGACAATAGGCATTTCCATACAGATTTCATTAACCAAATGTATCTTATCTTTCAGAGATTCAAGAGTGATTTATTTTCTTCTCAACTTTGCGATAAAAAAACCATCACTTCGGAAATGATGGGGTAAAATCTGTACCCAAGCCTTTCCTATCATAGCTGTTTGTTTCACATGCTCTGGTAAAAGGGACAAAAACTCTTCATCTGGAACAAATTCCGGGTGATTTGCTAAAAAATGAGCCAACTGCTGCTGATTTTCTTCCTGTGTCCATGTACAAGTGCTATACATCAGTATACCACCTGGTTTAACTTTTGCTGCTATGGATTCTAATAGTTGTTGCTGAATGATCACAAGTTGTCCAACTTCTTCAGCTGATTTTCGCCATTTGATATCTGGTTTACGAGGAATTACTCCAAGACCTGAACACGGAGCGTCGAGCAATACTCCATCATACTGCACTTGATCCTCTAACTTGCGAACATCTAGTGCTCTCGTAGAGATAATAGAGATCCCTAGTCTTTTTGCGTTGGAATCAATTAATCTTACTTTGTGTTTATGGATATCAAGTGCAGTTATCTTTCCTTTATTTTTCATTTTTTCAGCAAGATGGGTTGTTTTTCCTCCCGGAGCAGCACATGCATCTAATATATGCATACCAGGCTCTGGATTGAACAATGTCGCCACTAACATCGAACTCTCATCTTGAATCGTATAAGTTCCTTCCTCAAATCCTGCTAGATTTGCAGCATTGCCGACACCCGAGAGGATTACCCCATCTTCACTTAGTTTGGAGGATTTGGCATCAGTAGACTCCGATGAGCCCCAATTTGCCAAAAAAGTTTCTCGATCCGCGTGTATTGTATTTACTCGAATACTGACTTTGGGCGGGAGATTACAAGCTTCCATTACGAGATTTGCCGTATTTTTTCCATATGCATCGGATAGACTTGTTACGATCCACTCTGGAAAAGAATAGGTCAACGCTCGCTGTTTTAATGTCGCAGCATCTTTGGAAAAAATAAACTCTTTTTGTTTTCGCAAAAAAGAGCGCAATACTCCATTTACGAACTTACTTATCCCTATATTTCCTCGCCATTTCGCGAGTTCTACTGCTTCATGTACAACTGCTCTCTCCGGTATTTTGTCCAAATACAAAAACTGATAGAGACTGAGTTGTAACAATTGCCTTACCCATGCATCCAATGTTTTCTTTTTTACAAATTGATCGATGATATAATCCAGTGTATTCAGTCGTTGGATCGTCCCATATACAAGTTCTGTAACTAAGCGTTTATCTCGACTATCTAAACTGCTTTTTTGTAGTTGCTGATGCAAGAGAAGATTACTAAAAGCACTTTCTTGCTGCCATTTCTGCAATGTATCCAAAGCCCAAGCGCGAGCAGTCTTACTGATATGCATTTTTTTACCTTCTTACTTCTGTGTTTGCACATATGATACAGTATTCATCGGTATGATGACAAATATTATGTGATAGGATGATCAGATTAGATTGGTAGAGTTAATTGGATAAGAATAAAAAAAAACCAGAATATCTCTGGTCTCTTTGTGTAGATGGCTTTAAAAGATAGACTTTAGCTGCCCATAAAAATGCTTGAACTTTTTATATTTCTTATTATAGTGCTCTGACATAATATCACTTGGCGTATATCTTTCAAAAGAAGTACCTTTAGCAAATTCGGCAGCATCTATCCCCCAACCAAAAATTTTTGCTCCAAGTGCTGCTGCTCCCATAGCTGGGAAAAACTGCGATTCTGCTGGAACTATCACTTCTCTATTTAACACATCTGCCATGATCTGATTCCAAACTTTACTTTTGGTTCCGCCACCAATAAGAGAGAGGTTTCCAGTATTTTCATCTGCAACAACTTCCATTACTTGCCTCATCGCCATTGCTACACCTTCTAAAACAGCACATCCCATATCAGCTCGTGTAGTATTAGAGCGGATTCCTATCATACAGCCTGAAGCGGCAGCATCTTGTATAGGAAATCTTTCTCCATTTAAATAAGGTAAAAACAAAAGTTCATTGTTGGATCGATCAGTACTTGATACAGACTGTTCAAAACCCTCATATGAGTTATCAAATGTATGGGCTGCCCATTGATGGACATTGCCGGCATTCATCAATGGAGCAATCGCGAGAAACTGATTGTCTTCTATATAAGGAAGGTGAAACAAACCTTTTGAACTCTGCAAAATCGTAGGAACAGGTGTAGCCATCCAGCCTGTTGTACCAATATAACCATAGATTTCTCCTGGTCGAGATACTCCTGCACCGATAGAAGCGGAGCCGCCGTCACCGATTCCACATAAAACTGGGGTGCCAGTAAGAAGTCCAGTTGTTTTTGATGCTTGATTTGTTACCGTTCCTACTATTTGATCAGAAGATATGATTTGTGGGAGTTTATTTGGGTCTATCCCAAAAGCCTCTAACCACTGACGTTGCCATTTTTTAGTTTGGATGTTCATCATCCCAGTTGTAGCTGCTGTTGTTGGGTCTATTACACACTTGCCTGTCAAATGCCGGATCACATAATCTTTAGAACCCATCAAAAAACAGGCAGTATTTTGATAGACTTCGGTTTCTTGCTCTTTCAACCATAGTATTTTGGGAAATGTTAGGCTTCCATCCATGTGATTGCCTGTAATCGCTTGTATAGGAAGCTTCTCTTCTAACATAGCAGCTTGGTCTGCTGCCCGGCTGTCTCCATATAAAATCGCAGGTCTTAAAGACACACCTTCCTTATCCACTGGTATGCAATCTTGCATTTGCCCGCTAAAAGTGATGAGTTCTATATCTTTAGCTCTAATCCCTTGGGCAGACCAATAAGCTAAAATCGATATGACTGCTTGATACCAATGATCTGCATTTTGCTCCATTTTCCCATTTTGATAATCTGTCCTGATGGATATATCTTTTTCCAAATAAGGTCTGGCATCTTTTGAAACAAGGATACCTTTGGCTTGTGTTGTTCCTATGTCAAAGGAAGCAATAAAACTCATGGCATATCATCCTTTAATCTCATAAAGACTTGTCTTACTTTTCATCTCTGTGATCAAATCATAGAGCTTGTCCCATCGATGCTCATTGCAACACTCTACCAAAGCTGAACCCACTACAGCTCCATCAAAATGGCTCTCCACTACCGTTTTTACATTATCAGATGTTTTTATCCCAAATCCCGCAACAACTAAAGGAGGAGCATGCCTTTTTATCCTCTCATGATAGACTGGTAGATTTTCAAAAGTAACAGTTGGTGATCCAGTCCTTCCCGAGTAGGTTTGTGCATAAACGATGGAAGACTTACTAGCGATAGTGGCAATTTCTTGATCTGTCATATGCGGCTGTACAAAATGCACCATATCTATTCCATAATCCCTTATATCTCGTGCTATTTCCTCTCTTTCCTCTATCGAACAATCTGGGATCAGCAAAGCATCTATCAGCTGATTTCGAACTAATTGTTCAAATATATCAGATTGAAACAAATCAGATTGATAACTCATCACCCAAATTGGTTTCTGTACTCTTCGACGAATATCTTTCACAAAGGGTATGAACCATTGGTCTACATTTTCCCGTACTTTCGCATGTCCCTCTTGAATAACAGGACCGTCTAGATGAGGATTTTTACTTGGTATACCTAATTCCAAAATATCCAAACCAGCTAAAAGGGCATTTTCAATGATCCTCGTCGATTGCATCGAATTTGGATGCCCTGCTATCAAATAACCTATTAGTAGTGCTTCGTGCTGTTCTTTCATATGCTGCCATGTTTTTTGATTTCGCTGGCTATTAAATATCATGAGGAATCACGCCCTATTTTTTGCAAAATCACTGCAACGATTACAATGCAACCTGTTACTACATCTTGCAAAAAAGAGGGAACCTCCAACATGGTCAAACCATTTGCTAGTATCCCAATTATGGCTGCCCCAACAAAAGTACCCCAAATATTAGGAACACCTTCTTTAAAAGACGTCATTCCTAGAAAAGCCGCAGCATAAGCAGGTAAAAATAATCCATCTCCACTCGTTGGTTGTGCAGACCCTAGTCGAGAAGCAATAAGTATCCCTGCGAGTGCAGCTAGCAGCGCACAAAAGGCAAATGCAAGATTTTTATTTTGTGCCACTGATACACCTGCATTTCGGGAAGCAGATTCGTTACCCCCGATGGCGTACAGCTTTCTGCCAAATGCCGTATGTGACATGATATACCAAAACACAATCGTTAAAAATAGCATGATAAACGATAAAACAGGGACTGTAAACCACATCTTCTGTCCTAGATAACGAAATGACTCTGGTATGTTTTCAAAAATGGTAGCTCCATCAGTGAGCCAAAAGGTGATCCCACCAAGAACGGTCCCCATCCCTAATGTTGTGATAAAAGATAAAACTTTAAATTTGGTGATAATCCAACCATTTATATAACCAATAACAATAGAAATCACCAAAGGAATCAAAACACAGAGCCACATTGACTGCCCTGCTACCGCTAACTTTGCAGCTATTACTCCTCCTAAGCTCGCCATCGCTCCAATGGAAAGATCAAATTCCCCAACTGCCATGACTAATGTAGCACCGAGCGATATAATCACCAAGAAAGAGATTTGTCTGCTGATATTGATTACATTATCCACTGTTGCAAACGAATCTGGACTAAGAAGGCTGAAACATAAAATGATTAGTACCCCTGCAAAAAGTGTCCCGTATACCCGAAACCATTTCTGCAAAGAAACAGCGTATGTTGTTTGCACCCTATTCATTTA
This sequence comes from Shimazuella sp. NTD248, assembly GCF_059510395.1. NCBI lineage: Bacteria > Bacillati > Bacillota > Bacilli > Caryophanales > Thermoactinomycetaceae > Shimazuella > Shimazuella sp. NTD248. Next base: position 119,876 of record NZ_JCAJZT010000005.1, read on the forward strand.
TGACATCACTCTGCTTTCTCTGGTTGTAACATACTTGCAAAATCTGCTCCGCAGTGACAGCATTATTTGGAAATTCAGCTACTGTTCTACCCTCGTGCAGGACATATATTCGATCCGCAATATCCAGTACTTCTTGTACATCAGAAGATACAAATAAAATAGCAGCATCTTTCTCTGCTTGTTCTATCAATAAGCGATGAATCTCTTCTCTTGTCATAACATCGACTGCTTGAGTAGGTTCATCACATAAAAATAGTTTGGGATCAGACAACAATGCTTTCGCAAACACGACTTTCTGTTGATTTCCCCCGCTCAATTCCTTTATTGGTTGTTCTATACTAACTGCCTTAACTTGCAATTTCTCCATCCAAGTATGGACTTCTGCCTTTTCTTTTTTCCTTCTTATTCGGAGAATGGAAGAAAATTTGGGTAAGGTAGATAGTGTCATGTTCTCTTTTACCGACATATTTAACACCAATCCATCTGCTCTTCGGTCTTCAGGTATGAGAATCACACCACGTCTAAGAGAGTTTTTAGGAGAAAAAGAAGTGATGTTTCTTCCCTTCATCACAAGTCTCCCATGACGCATCTTCCTTGTGCCGTAAATGGTTTCTAGCAATTCTGTACGGCCAGAACCAGCTAACCCAAAAATTCCTACTATCTCTCCTTGTTCTACATGCAAGGAAACATCTTGTACTTTCTGATCGACAGAAGAGACTCTTTCCAATTGAAGAACATCCAATTTGCTGGTATTTACTGATCTTTTGATCTGTTTGTCCGCTGCTGTAGTCTGATCCGTCATCAATTGCACCAATTTTTCTTTATTCATGTCTTTCGTAACAAATGTTCCTGCTACTTTTCCATTTCGCATCACGGTAACGCGTTGGGACAAACGTAAAATTTCGTTCATCCGATGAGAAACATACAGGATGGATGTACCTTTAGCCGCAAGTTTATCGATCAAATCAAATAGGAGTTCTGATTCTTCATCATTTAATGCTGCTGTCGGTTCATCCAATATAAGTAACCTGCAATCGAGCATGGCTGCACGCATGATTTCAAGCATCGTTTTCTCCGATGGAGTCATGTTCTCTGCTATTTTTCCTAAGTCTAACGATATTCCAAGATTCGATTTTAATTGCTCCGCTTTTTGTTTCATTGCTTTCCAACGAATCTTAAAACCTAATGGATATGTTGGATAAGTCAAACCTAAAAATAGATTTTCATAACCGGTAAAGCTATTGATCAATTGGCGATCTTGGTGCACCACTTGTATGCCGATTTTCCTGGCTATTTTAGGTTCCGTGATTTCTATTTTTTTATCTTGCCACAAAATGCTTCCACCATCTGATGAATATATTCCAGTCAATATTTTGATGAGCGTAGATTTACCTGCACCGTTTTCTCCGACTAACGCATGAATTTCTCCAGCCTTTATATCAAGGGACACACTTGAAAGAGCGTAGTGATGTCCAAACCGTTTGTCCAGCTGTCTAACTTGTAACAAGATTCATCCCCCTCCTAATATGTGAAGGAGGATGCAGGCAAATGCTGCATCCTATTTATTTTCCAGCATTTTCTTTGGTGATGAGAGTAGCTGGAGCATATTGTTCTTTTTCGGTTACTGCCTTTCCTTGGAAAACTTGCTCGATTTGTTTGGTGACCAGTTCCGCCATACCAGTGAAGTTTTGTTTTACGGTTGCTACTAATGGCGAACCTTTTTTAATCAAATCAACTGCTTGGCTGTTTCCATCGATACCTGTTACAATGATTCCTTTGCGGCCGGCAGCTTGAATTGCTTGAGTTGCACCAATTGCTGGTTCATCCCACCCTGCCCATACTGCTGTTATCGATCCATCTTCTTTATTGGCAAGTAGTATATTTTCCATTTGTTTTCGTGCATTTTCAATCGGTCCAGGCACATTAACCTGCTGTTCAATCACTTTTTTCACATATGGATTTTGTTTGCGAAGTTTGTCTAACTCCAATGTTCTTTTCAATACACCCGGATGCGGACGATAGGTTAAAACAACTAGATTAATTGGTTTGTTTCCGAGTTGTTGAAACAAATGCTCTGTGATCAATTTGGACATTGCTGTATTATCACTTGTTGCATTCATAGCCATTCCATCAATATAAGCCGAATCACAGCCAAAGACAGGAATATTTTTTTCTTTTGCTGCTTGAATCTGCGCTTTTAATTGGTTTGGATCTGTGCTCACCAATACGATTGCATCCACATTCGCAGCAATCACATCTTCCATTCTACTAGCAAGCTGACCAACATCCCCTTTGGTATCCACAACATTGGCTTCCCAGCCTTTTGCCTTGGATTCCTTCTTAAGTGAATTCACCATTTGGTTTGTTGTCACAGAGGAAAGATAAGGGGTGAGGATCGCGATCTTTTTGGTATCTTTTTTCGATCCACATGCGGTAAGAGTCAAAATCAATGAGAGCGCTATCACAATAGACAGAATCTTTTTCATATTTTCGCTCCTTTTGCATTTAGTAAAAATGAAATTTTTGTTTTTTCTTTCATCCCATTCTGAGATATTTTACAGTTAGGAACTTTATATTCTTTAGCATAAACGTTTAATATTTTGTTTGTAAATAATATTATTATAAATCTCATAAAAAAATAAAATTCTCATAAATAGAAAAAATAGGATAACATTAAAAATCATTTACAAAAGCTTAATATTAAGAAAAAACTGATATCATCTCGCTGTGATAATATGATCACGCACCCGCTCAACACACTTAGGAGAACGAATGCGTCTCAGTGACAGTGCTCGATTTTCCGGAGAAGGAAACCCGCTCACAATCTCTTATGGAGATCTCACACTCTTCATCTGGACATCCGAAGATGGATATTCCTCTTCGGAGGACTCTGTGAAAGTCAGTCACATCCAGCGTATTCAAATCAAAAAAGGGGAAGGGGTCATCCTGGACATTTCTTCGATTCATGAAGATGTGATGATCAATTTCTCCACCATCGAAGGAACACTCAACTTCTTCATGGAAAAAAACGGGGAGTCGCAGGATTTCTACTACATGTGGCTCGACAGGGATGCCGAAACCCTAACAGCCTTTGTTAGTAGTTAATGAGTGACAGGGGTCAAACCTGACACTCAAAAGCGTGCTTCCTTCCGGGAGCACGCTGCTGAAAATAGTGAATGATACAATAAAGACTCCCACCGTATTCATAAAAAAATACGATGGGAGTTCTTCTGTTTTTTCATATACCTTTCGTAATATTCTCATCCCAGTCAAGAGAGAGCTGCTCAAAACCTTGACCTATCGGATTTAAGCTAAAATTAGAAAAACGCACTGATACGAGACGAACCCCTCCTGTATAGTCAAAAGTATCTATTAATTCTTCCAGTAAAAAATACCAATCTATGTTCGAAGTCACGGTTTGTTGTTTAGAATGGGTTGTAAAATCTGCATATCTGATTTTTAAAGACAATGTTTGGGGATATAATTTTTTCTTTTTCACTACTTCGATAACTTCATCTAAAAGTTCTCTTGCAACGGGAGCTATTTCATCTCTTTCATACAAATCAACAGGCATAGTAGTTTCTCTGCTGACAGACTGCGTAGCTCGATTCATGACAATCTCTCTATCATCTCTTCCTCTCGCTCGATCATAGAGATCATAGCCAAATTTCCCAAACATCTCGACTACTTCTTCACGAGCCAGCTGCCAAAAGTCTTTAATTGTATAAATTTCTTTTTGTGCTAAACGTTCTTTCGATCGTTTTCCGATTCCATGAATCGTACCTATAGGGAGGTTTTCCAAGATGGATAAAGCATCTTCTGGACGAATAATCACGAGTGCATCTGGCTTCCTGAGATCGCTTGCTATTTTTGCTAATGATTTGTTATAGGAAAGCCCGATGCTACACGTTAACCCGGTTTCCTCTTTTATTCGCTGTTTGATTTCTCTCGCAATCGGAACAGCATCCGGATAGTGAGAGACATCGAGATAAGCTTCGTCCAAACTGATCGTTTCATAACGATCCGTATAACTGGTATAAACATTCCGCACTTCTGCTGATTTTTCCCTATAGCGATCATATCTAGGAGGAACGAATATCCCTTGGGGACACTTTCTTCTCGCAACCACCCCAGGCATCGCAGAATGCACCCCAAAAGCCCTAGCTTCATAGCTACAGGTCGAAACTACCCCACGGTTCTCTCTTCCCCCTACAATTACCGGTTTGCCCCGCAGTGAAGGATTGTCCAATTGCTCTACGCTGGCAAAAAAAGCATCCAAATCCATATGTAGTATTTTCCTCACTGCGCAAAACCTCCTCATCAAACATACATTTGCATATATATTATGAGGTTATTCTGAATGACAATCAACTCAAACTTACTCCAAAACCCTTTCCATCTGATAAGGGCGTACGCTAGACGTTTTTCATATAATGCAACTGCGCAAATTCGTTGATACGTTGAATACTCTGCAAATGGTATCGTGTCTCAATACTCTCCCCTTGAAAGAGTCGAATACCCTTCCCTAAAGTAACCGGAGCAATGGTCAGTATCAATTCATCAATCAACTGATGCTGCATAAAATGTTTGATTAAACTCCCTCCGCCAACTATCCAAATATCTTTCTTTTCTTTCTGATTCAGCCTTTCGACAAAATCTACTACATTTTCATTTGTATATTGGACATACTCATCTGATCCTGCCGCTTGATTAGAAAAGACAAAACATTCTTTATCAGCATATGGAAACGGGACATCAAACGTCTGAATTTCTTTGTAGGTTGTATTTCCCATGACAACAGTATCGATCCGCTCGATAAACTCACTATACCCATTGTCACCTTCTCCTTGGGTAGTATGTAGCCAATCCAATCCACCCTCATCATCAGCAATATGCCCATCAATCGACATGGCGATATATAAGATGACTTTTCTCTCCATTCTATCCCATCCCTTTCCTAAACAGAGAGTCTAGCAAACACTCATACAAGTGTGCTAGACTCCAAATTATTTTCACCCAAAAATTCACCACTATTCATTTGTCGTCCTCGGACAAAATCACTGGCTGCTAGTCGTTTTTTCCCTGCTGGTTGGATATCCGTCAAGCGGAGGGAAGCAGAACCTGTGGCAACAAAAATACCTTCTGTTGTTAAATCCCATATTTCACCCGGTTTCTTCCCTTCTGGATTATGTTCTACCAGTTCTGCCCACCAGACTTTAAATGCTTGTCCTCGCCAATATGTAAACGCAACTGGCCAAGGATGCAGTCCTCTGATTTGATTGCGAATCTCTACAGCGGAACGGCTCCAATCAATTTCTTCTTGCTTTCGTTTGATATTTGGGGCAAAAGTAGCTTGCTCTTCATTTTGCGGAACTGGAGTAATCTTCCCTTGAATCAGCGCAGGCAGTGTCTCTTTTACTAATTCAGCTCCTACATGAGATAGCTTTTCAAATAAGCTCCCTACATGATCATCTTCTGCAATCGGAATACTTCTGCTGTTGATCATATCCCCAGCATCCAAAGCTTCGACCATATACATTAGTGTCACACCAGTCTCTGTTTCTCCATCGATCAGAGCTTGGTGTATGGGGGCTCCTCCTCGATATTTGGGCAACAAAGAGGCATGGACATTGATACAGCCAAATTTCGGTATCTCCAAAATTTCGATTGGCAAGATTTGACCAAATGCAGCCGTGACAATCAAATCAGGCTCCATTGATCTCACGTAGTTGATTCCTTCTTCCAGTCTGATCTTTTCTGGCTGGTAAACTGGAATGTTGTGTTCAACTGCCACTTCTTTGACTGGAGGCGGGGTTAAAATACGTTTTCTGCCAACTGGACGATCTGGTTGCGTAATGACGGAAACAATACTGTACCCCTCTTCTATCAATGTTAACAAAGAAGGCACCGCAAAAGCTGGGGTGCCCATAAATATCACTCTCATCGGTTCTCTTCCTCCTCCGGACGGAACACATTCTCTGCTATGTCAATAAATAATACACCATTTAGGTGATCGATCTCATGTTGGAATGCCCGGGCTAAAAAGCCTTCTGCTTCCATCTCCACTGTATTTCCGTTTCGATCTTGCCCTTTCACCCGAATTACATTTGCTCTTTTCACATAACCGAGTAATCCAGGAATGCTGAGGCAGCCTTCGGGTGGTTCTATCTGTTCCCCTGATTTTTCCACAATTTCTGGGTTTACCATCTCGATTAATTCTTCCCCGACATCTACCACGATGATTCTTTTTCCAATCCCAACTTGAGGGGCTGCCAATCCAACACCATGAGCATCATACATGGTTTCAGCCATATCATCGAGCAGTTTGCCCAACCTGTCATTAAATCTTGTCACTTCTACTGCCCTTTCCTTAAGAATGGGATCGGGATACTTCACGATGTTGCGTATAGTCATTTGTGCTCACTCCTATTTCACCATCACGATCAATTTGTATGCGTAATTCTTTATCTCTGGACCAATCTTCAACAATTTTCCACTTTGATTGAATTTCTTGGATAATTTTATGGTCGTTCGGATATTTCACCATTACTTGAATGCGGTGGCGATCCTTTATTTTCGATACAGATGGTGCTACTGGACCCAGCACCTCATAATTTGGATTTCCTTTCAAAACATCGGCGATTTCCACTGCCCGTTTCATGGCTAAAACACGATCGATATGACTGACTGTTATCGTAAACAATCCACAAAACGGGGGATAGTGATGTTGTTTCCGCAATAATAATTCTTTGCGATAAAATGCCTCTGATTCATGCTGAGAAACCATTTGAATACTATAGTGATCTTCTTGATAGGTTTGGATGATCACTTTCCCAGGCTGTTCATGACGGCCAGCACGGCCGCTCACTTGTGTCAGCAATTGGTACGTTCGTTCGACCGCTCGAAAATCTGGAAGATTCAACATGGTATCTGCTGCAATAACCCCTACTAATGTAACTTTCGGAAAATCCAGCCCTTTGGCAATCATTTGTGTACCGAGTAAAATATCTGCTTTTTCTTCCCCAAAGGAACGTAATAGCCGTTCATGAGAACCTTTTTTACTTGTTGTATCCATATCCATCCGTATGACACGAATTCCAGGAAAATGCTTCGTCAACTCTTCCTCGACCTTTTGTGTTCCGGTACCGAAATGGCGAATATGTTCACTCTGGCATTTTGGGCAAGTAGTGGGCACTTTTTCCGTATAGCCGCAGTAATGGCAACGCACGGTTCGATTGGTATGGTGATAAGTTAATGCAATATCACAATGCTCACAATTGGCTACTTCTCCGCATGAACGACATAGCACAAACGTAGCATATCCCCGGCGATTTAAAAACAAAACAACCTGCTCTCCACGAGCAATGGTTTCCTGAATCGATGTGGTAAGTGCTCTGCTAAACATCGTCCGATTGCCTTGTTTCAGTTCTTCTCTCATATCTACTGTCTCTACTGTTGGAAAAGGTCTGCCTTTTACTCTCTCTTTTAATGTTACCCAAGCATAAGCATTGGTTCGAGCATGAAAATAACTTTCCAGTGAAGGCGTGGCAGACCCCAGCACTACGGCAGCTTGGTGAAATTGTGCTCGCCATCTGGCAATTTCTCTCGCATGGTAACGTGGGCTTTCTTCTTGTTTGTAGGATGACTCATGTTCTTCGTCAATAATGACCAATCCCAGTTTGGTAAAAGGAGCAAAGATAGCGGAACGCGCACCAATTGCCACTTGAACCTCACCTCGACGAATTTTTCGCCATTCATCATATCGTTCTCCAGCTGAAAGTCTACTGTGGAGTACTGCTACTTTATCTCCAAATCGCCCTTTAAATCGATCTACCATCTGCGGGGTTAGCGAAATTTCTGGAACAAGCACTATTGCTTCTTTTCCTCGCTGTAATACCTCTTCAATCGATTGCAAATAAATTTCAGTTTTTCCGCTGCCTGTCACACCATGTAAAAGAATTGTCTCATACTGCTCTTCTTTAATAGGTCTATTTATCGTGTCAAATGCTTGTTGTTGTTCTGCTGTCAGTTCTAAGGGCACAGTAGGTTCGAAGGTGGTATCTCGATATGGATCACGATATTGTTCCCTGTCTTCGATCTGTACCAATCCACGTTCAGCTAGTGCTTTGACCGTTTGCCTATTTGCTCCGGTATGAGCCAATAACGTGGAAAGTGGTAACTCGGCATGATCTTGGAGTAAACATTGCATCACCTCGACTTGCTTTTTTGCCCTTTTGGGAATTTCTTGCAAATCTGTGCTTTTCACTTTCACCCAAGATATTCGTTCTTTGGTCACTCGGTCACCCACATGCTCTTCCAGCCTAATAGCTCCATCTTGAATCGATTTTCGCAATGCTTGTCTGCCAACAAGTCGCTCCGCTTCTTCAAAGCTGCACGATATCTTCTTCTCGAGCAGTTGGCGCAAAGGCTCCAGCTGTTTATCAAAGGTTTTACCTTCTGAACTCAAATAAACTTTCTTATGATATTTTCCCTTGAGCACTGCGGGAATCATCGATTGAAATGCGGTAATGGTATGACAAAAATATTCTTCCGCCATCGCTTGTCCCAGTTGAACTAATTCTTGAGTAAGCGGTGGTAAAATATCTTTCACATCTAAAATATTCTTTAGTTTTTGGGTGGGAGAGGAGAGGGTTAGCCCAATCACATATCCTAGTATTTTTCTTGGTCCAAAAGGAACTTCCACTCGGCTCCCTATTTGAATCTCACCGATTAATTCTTCGGGTACCAAGTAATCAAAAGGTCGATTTGTTCCTTTGCTCGGAACATCCACCACTACTTTTGCTACTTGGATCATAGCTGTTCCCCGATCCACCGAATCAATTTTTCTGCCAATTGACGCTTAGGCATCACTGGGTAAGAGTGGATAAATCCTTGTCTTCCATAAACTTTTACTGCATTTGTATCAACAGAAAATCCTGCTCCTGCTTGAAGCACATCGTTGGCGATAATAAAATCCATATTTTTCTTCTCCAACTTCTCCCTTGCATACTTTTCGATATTTTCTGTTTCAGCAGCAAAGCCAATTAAAAGTTGATTTTCTCGTTTACGTTTGCCTACTTCATATGCAATATCGGGATTCTTTATCAATTCTAATTCCCAGCTGTCTGTCTGCTTTTTCCGTTTTTGTGACAATACTTCCTTCGGTCTATAATCGGAGACTGCCGCCGCTTTGATTACAATATCTGCTCTATCTAGATTTGCGAGAACTGTATCGTGCATCTCTTGTGCTCCTGTTACGGCAATAACTTCTGCTCCATCAGGAGATGTCAAAGAAACTGGTCCACTGACTAAGATCACTTTTGCGCCTGCTTGTAGTGCAGCTGTTGCTAGTGCATATCCCATTTTTCCCGATGAGTGATTCGACAAATAACGAACAGGATCAATGGCTTCCACAGTTGGTCCAGCTGTGAGTAGGACTGTCTTTCCTTCTAACAAACGTTTTGGAGCAAAAAAAGCCTGAACCCATGCGATAATCTCTTCTGGTTCTGCGAGTCGACCCTTTCCTACATAACCACAGGCCAATTGACCTTCATCAGGTTCAATGTATGTCACACCATAGGATGAGAGTTTCTGCATATTTTCTTGGACGATTTTATTTTGGTACATATGTACATTCATCGCTGGTGCCAGCACAATAGGCGCCTGGGTTGCCAATATAGTTGTGGATAACATATCATCTGCTATACCATTTGCTATTTTCCCGATTAGATTCGCTGTCGCTGGTGCAATAAGTACCAAATCAGCGTGATCTGCCAAATCAATATGCATGACACGAGAGGGATCACGTTCATCAAAGGTGTCAACCGCTACTGGATTACGGGTGAGTGTTTGTAAAGTTAGAGGAGTAATAAATTCGGTAGCTGACTTGGTCATAATCGTGCGTACATCCATACCTAGCTGCGTAAGTTTACTCGCAATCGTTGCTGCTTTATATGCTGCAATTCCTCCAGTAATCCCCAATAAGATGCGTTTTCTCTCCATCTTTATCCCTCACTAAACACAGGTTTGTTCGCAATTTATGGTATATCTCACTAAAAAAATAACAACCTTATACCAGGTTGTTTATTTTGAAATCTTACAGACTTTATCCTTGTCGTCTTGCACGAACAGGTGTAACGACAATATCGGCAGAAATTTCTTCTAATGCCACACCAACATGCTTGTGTGATTTTGGTTTGATATGGGCATTCTGCCCTTCCAATAGTCCGCGTGCGCGTTTTGCAGCAAGTACCACTAATGAATATTTGCTGTCTACTTTTGCCATTAATTTATCAATGGATGGATATAGCACTTATCCATTCCTCCTATCCATCTCGTTAATCTTCAATAATAACTCTCGATGTATGACAATGTTCTGCTATCAATATAGCCTCAATCTTTTCACAAGCATTTTCCAGTTTATCGTTAATCACAGCATAATCATACATTGCTAATTCTCTACACTCACTCGAAGCCACATGAAGACGACGTTGAATCGTGGATACCGTTTCTGTACCACGGCCCATGATCCTCCGCTTCAATTCATCCATCGATGGCGGTAATAGAAAAATAAAAATCCCTTCAGGGAATTGTTCTTTTACTTGCTTTGCTCCTTGAACTTCAATTTCCAAAATAACGTCTTCGCCTGCATTCAATTTATCCTCTACAAACTGGCGGGGCGTCCCATAATAATTTCCCACGTATTCTGCCCACTCAATTAGTTCTCCTTGTTCAATCATGGCGGAAAATTCATCTCTTGTATGGAAGAAATAGTTTACTCCATGGATTTCACCTTGTCTAGGGGAACGCGTAGTAGCAGAAACGGAGTAGATCAGATTCGGGTTACGTTTACGTAATAACCCGCACACCGTTCCTTTTCCCACACCTGAAGGACCGGATACGACAATAAGAAGACCTCGTTCTTGATAACTGGCATTTGTCATGTATCGTATACCTTCCTACTCTAACATCTTTTAGTAGTTATTACCAATTTATACCTGAGCTAATCTACTAATTCTTCTGTACTTTCTTTGCTGACATTTGCTAGACGCTGTGCTACTGTTTCAGGTTGTACAGCGGAAAGAATAACATGATCACTATCTGTTATGATTACTGCACGGGTTCGTCTTCCATATGTAGCATCGATCAATACGCCTCGATCTCGTGCTTCTTGTATGATTCTTTTGATTGGTGCTGAATCAGGACTAACAATCGACACGATACGATTTGCTGAAACGATGTTACCAAAACCTATATTAATTAATTTAATGCCCAAAATATTGCTCCTCCTCACCCATGCTGGGAATATCGCTTATAAATCTCTCTATGCTATTGTAGTTTGTTTTTCAGGAAGACGCAACAAAACGAATGCAGTTAACAAAGATTTTATGTCCCCGTTTCGTTTAGTGTCATGAATTCCTCACGTTGTCAGGTCGTTTTTTCTACTCATTCCTGTTAGAATAAATACGATATTGTAAAAACGGGTTAAAGGAAGCTTGATTCATGTCAAACAAAATCGTCAAAGGAACCCTGATACTCAGTGTTGCAACACTACTCACCAAAATACTGGGTAGTCTGTTCTGGGCTCCCTTACAAAACATTGCGGGCGATAAGATCGTGGGGATATATCGGATTTCTTTTCCTTTTTACTCCATCCTTCTGATGATCGCATCTGCTGGTATACCAATTACTGTTTCCAAATTTGTAGCAGAACGACTTGCACGAGATGATTATGAAGGCGCCCAAAAAGTAAAGAAAGCTGCTGCAATCATATTATCGCTAACAGGGATTGTCTCTGGACTTATTTTATTTTTTGGTGCACATTTTGTCGCAAATGTAATGCTGGAGAGTCCACAAAATACACTGCCTATTCAAGTATTGGCTGTCGCTATTCTTTTTGTTCCGGTAATGGGGGCTTACCGTGGTTATTTTCAAGGCCATCAGCAAATGATGCCCACTGGTATTTCCCAAGTAATCGAACAGATTGTGCGCGTTGTCACAGTTATCGGATTAGTTTATTGGCTAAAAGTTTCTGGCTTTGGAGCTGAGATAATAGCTGCTGGAGCAACTGCTGGAGCGGTATTTGGTGCAATTGCCGGATTGATCGTAGTACTTTGGTACAATGTGAAAGAAAAAAAACCAGCTATACAAGTATCACCTACATCGAAAGAATCCATATGGGATTTATCGAAATCTATCATTGCTTATGCCATTCCTATTTCACTAGCAACACTTGTCCTTCCGTTAATCGGATTAGTAGACTCTCTCACAATCCCAAGAATATTAATGGAAATGGGCTATAATGCGTCCATGACAGGTACCCTGTATGGAATATATGCAAGGGGAGAACCTTTTGTAAATATCATTTCTACTTTTTCATCCTCTCTAACTCTAGCATTGATTCCAGCAATCGGTGCTTATGTTGCGAAAAATAATATGGAAGCTGTCAATAACAAGATTTCTCAAGCTTGGATGATGACCCTTGTCATTAGTCTACCAGCGTGTCTGGGCTTAAGTATTTTAGCAGAACCCTTTAATATCGCGATGTATTTGGATGCAAAAGGTACTTCTACTTTAGCTATTCTATCTTTTTCATCGGTCTTCAGCACGCTAGCCGTTACAAGTTCAGGCATCCTTCAAGGTTTAGGATACAACAAACTGCCTGTTCGTCACTTGTTAATCGGAGCAGCAGTCAAGTTTATTTGTAACTTCATTTTTGTCCCCTTCTATGGAATCGCTGGATCTGCAATTGCTATGGTTATTGCTTACACTGTGGTTTGTATGCTCAACATATGGATGGTTTTCCGCAAAACCAATATCAAGGTTTCGATAAAAAATGTATTTATGAAACCATTGTTTGCCTCGGTTTTGATGGCGGGCGTCTTATATGTATCTTATCAGGCTATGAGAGGTTGGTTTATAGCAGAGCACTTTGATCGTTGGGGTTATTTGTGGATTAGTTTCATCTACATTATAATCGCAATTATCATCTACTTTATTTTGTTACTCTTAACCAAAACCGTCAGCGATAATGAACTGCGAATGCTGCCGATGGGCAATAAATTGGTTCGGTTTTTTCAAAAAATAAAATTGCTAAAACAAGTGGAAAGTTTGTAGAAGGAAAGGCCTTGCAAAAAAGCAGGCCTTTTTCTTTTAACTTCTATTTCATCCTAAATATTTCTTCTCCGATAATAGCATCTGCGACTCTTCGATCTAAACTTTCGTAGTCCTTATTACTCTTATTAAATGAAGGAAATTATAACAAAAAATCAAAAAGACAGGCTCATGAGAGCGCTGTCATCATTTATAAAATAAGAAAATAGTACTATCAATCCCATAAATCAACAGTAGCCGTACTCGCTAGGTAACTGTCTGTCTGAACATAAATTTCTGCTTTACCATTGTCTCCATCTACATAAGGCTGAACATAAACAGTCTTACAATCACCGTTAGACATGAAGCTAAAACTAGCTATTTTATCGTCAGGATTGTCTGGGTCATACTCCCACAAAGTATAATTTTTTACTGAAGTACCCCATTGACTTACGCAAAATTTAAAATATCCTCCAGTAGAGTATACGTAATCTGTCGTCCAACCATTTGCATGAGAATAAAAAGACTTATTACCCTTATACTCCCACGACCCTGCAAATACGGATGAAAATGGCATTACAAGAGCAACAGTAGAAACCAAAAGAGAAGCACCTAATTTCTTTAGATTCATTTCTACCCCTCCACTACCATATGATTTTTTCTCAGAAGTAAAATATTCATATGATTTTGTTATTACTTCCGATTAGAATAATTATATATCTTCCCACTATGAAGAAGATACAAGAAAAATATTACAAATTTACACAGTACTCACAATAAGAAAGATTAAGATTTTTTCAAACAGAGGGATTATTTCCTCCAGATGATTCTCATCTTTTGCTACAAATTTCTTTCGTTTTACGGCTTTCTACTCATAAAATCAAAAAAGTAGAATTCATACATCTATTCTCGGAAACAATACAGAAAAAGGAAATATCAAGTTGAAAGAGGGAGCCACTCATGCAAGAGACAAACTGTGATTTTTCTCCGTTAAAAAATCAGTTATCCAATGAATTACAAAATATTATGGTAGACATACAGAAAGGCATCCATTTGCTGGATGCAGATAATTATTGTCTTTTGGGGCATCTTGAGGGTTTACGGGAACGGTTCTTACAAATTGAAACATTAGCCGCTACTTTTTATTTGAATTGCTATCTGTCACCCTATACAAAAAATTACAAAGATATATCTCAATCCATTCAAAATCTTGCAAAACGAAGACATGGGGCTCTGATTGTTATCGAACGCCAAGATTCTCTTACACCTCTCATCCGACCTGGCATCCATGTTGGTGCATCTGTGCACCATACTTTGATTGAATCTATTTTCTACCCAGGGAACCCTCTTCATGATGGTGCAATCCTAGTCCAGTCTGATCAAATTGTGTCTGCGGCAAATGTTTTACCTCTATCCGGAAGGAAGGGAAATGGAAAAAAACTCGGAACCCGTCATCGAGCTGCTCTAGGTTTGACAGAAAAGAGTGATGCTCTCGTTCTAGTTGTATCGGAAGAAACAGGAAAAATCACCTTTGCGGTCGATGGTCACTTATATCCTGTTGCCTTGCTCCCTGATTCTATGCAGGAAACCATCATAACATTTACCCCTGATTTTTCTAACCTTAGTCAAACTTAACTCTAAGCAAAGTTAATCAACTCTCCGTGTGTAAGCGAACCGCTTCGAAATAAAAAACTTGAATGAATTTTTTGGTGTTCACTCGAACGATTGAATTCGATAACGTCTGCCCTTTTTGCTCAGCTGTCATCATCTCACGTACACTAGCAAAATCAAAAAACTTGGAAGCATAGTTTTCAAATGTCCAATTGGAAAAGTCAGTAAGACCTAAAGATGCTATATGCTTTAAAGATTGATAAATTGCCCGGCGCACCCTTTGTTCAGACGCTTTGACTTCCTTTTTGACAGCTTGGTCCGAAATAGCGTCCCCTAACTTCTGTTTTGCTACATGAAGAAAAATTTCTTTAAGAGCTGGAAACCCTTGTTTCAATGATTCATCCTTGTGGTTGTAATAGAGATAATCGATAATATCGAGTAAATCAGTACTGCCGCTTTTACCCGCTAATCCCAATTCGGATAAAAGGATATTCCCAGAAACTCTCAAATCGGCTTTTGGAACTTGGACTTGCTCCATACCGAGAACACCAAGGGATTTACGGATATCTTGGATGGACTTTTCCAGTCGAATACGCTCCATCACTTTTTGAATGACGGAAACAACTTCCATTTTGTTGATTGGTTTCGTTATATAATAATCAAGTCCTAGTGAGTAAGCCTCTCCGACTAACTCTTTTGACTCTACTTGAGAAAGCATAATAATTTTCCCTTTAAAGGAAGGCTTTATTTTTCGAATGGTTTGTATGCCATCTTGATTTGGCATTAACAAATCAATAATTAAAATATCAATGTTCTTTGCATTTAATGATGGGCCATCAATCTGAGAACCATCTTCTGCTTCTCCTACCAATCTCCCTAAATCCCCATCCTCGATAATCTGATCCAACATGGATCGAACAGCTTCGTCATCATCCACAATATAAAATAGCATCGGATTATCCTTTCTTCATCAAACACTGTATTGGTAATCTTATATGAAAGTGACATCCCTGATCCGACTGAACAGCAATCGAACCACCTAATTCTTCTACCACTTCTTTTACGTAAAACAATCCAATACCTGTAGAGGAATTTCCTAGATCATCATATTTGGTGGTAAACCCTGGCTTAAAAATTAATTTGGAATGCTTTGAAGCTATCCCTGGTCCACTGTCGATTACTTGAAATTCAACAAACTCACCATCTTGGCTTACACAAAGGGTTATCGTCCCTTTTTGAAACATCGCCTCCACCGCATTGGCCACAAGGTTATTGATAATCGATAAAACCGTAAAGACATGATAGCGAGGATGTATCCCCTCTATCTGGTAATCGAATTGAATGCTTTTTTCTTTCAACGCTGCATATTTCCTATTAATCCGTATAATAATTTCAAGAAGTTCACGAACATGCATAAAATCGGTCATGCCTTCATCAGAAATAAGTTTCGCAAGACCAGCATAAATGCGTTGATTATCTTTCTTTACTTCATGTATATCTCCCGCTATTTTTAAAGCTTGTCTCCTCCATTCTTCCATTTGGACTCTATTGCCCTTATCTGTCGAATTGTGAAGACTTTTATATAGATCATATGATTTTTTGGTTGTGTTCTCGATTGTTTGCAATGTTTTTTTCAAATGAATTGCTTCTTCATATAAATTGGAAATAAGCATGAGCATATGTTCATTTTGTTTTGCAATCTGTTTGGCTTTTACTTGCGCTTCGTATAATTTCCACATACTAAAAAAGCTAAGTACCATAAAACTATGAGATATAGCAATAATCATCACTTGATAAAATGCTATCCAACTAATCATTGTACCTAGTACAACATACTGTACGGTCATCTCAAATAAATCAGAAAAAATTTCGATGAAAAATCCCATCATCCCAACAATCAGGGGACGTTCATAAAAGCGATTTACCTGAAACAGATAAAAAAGTAAGGAATAAGTAAAGTAGTAGAAAAAAGCAGAGAATTGATTTTGCAAAGATGATATCCAATCAAAGTGTGGAAGGGTCATGAAATCAATAACAATCCTAAATCCGACAATTAATACAGCTGTTAAAAACCCAGGTAAGATGACAGGCATTTTACGGAACAATAACAAAAAGAAGAAAAAGGTCGGCGCTGCAAAACTAATGCGGAATGATTCATTAAATGGATAAAAATTTAATTCGCTGGCTAATGGAACCGTCACGATCATGAGAATGAGGATAAAATTGTCTTTTTTTAATAATCCACTGATATTCATCTTCACTACCCTAGTCCACTTCCTATTTTTCATTGACTAACAAAATATTTTCAGTGGGGTTTTTTGTAGGTTTTTGTCTGATTACATAGATCATGTTTTAGAATAAGCTATGTGCCTCTAGATAACAAGTTGAAAACCTTTTCATTTTATGAATCTAACCACAAAATAAATAAAAATCATCTCAAGTGAAAAGGAGGTGCTACCTATTATTGTAGAGGAAAAAGCAAATAATAACCAAATTACCTTACCAAATTTAGATCACTTAATCACGCAATTCAAGATCTATACTTCAAAAGGACAATGTGCCAGCTATATCCCTGCTCTTGAAAAAGCTAATTCATCCCACTTGGGAATTTCGATCATTGAACCCGCTGGATGGAAGATACGAGCAGGGGATTGGAATATTCCTTTTACGATGCAGAGCATCTCCAAAGTCATCAGCTTTATCGCTGTATGTATCGAACGTGGCATTTCCTATGTCATGGAACGAGTAGATGTTGAACCGACTGGTGACCCCTTTAACTCTATCATTCGTCTAGAAATGCATAAACCAGGAAAGCCATTTAATCCCATGATAAACGCTGGAGCCATCACAGTTGCATCCCTTCTCAACGGAGATTCTCCTCAAATGAAGTTAGAATCTTTGTACAAATTACTAGAAAAAGTGATTGGTAAACGTCCTGTCCTAAATGAATCTGTTTTTCAATCGGAATGGAATACAGCTCATCGAAATAGGGCGCTCGCCTATTACTTAAAAGAAATGGGATATTTGGAATCTGAAGTCGAAGTGACACTAGAGGTTTACTTAAAGCAGTGCTCCATAGAAGTTACAGCAGATGATATTTCCTTAATAGGATTAGTATTAGCACACGATGGATACAATCCTATTTTAGGCGAACAAATCATTCCAAAAAAGTAGCTAGACTGACAAAAAGTTTAATGCTCACTTGTGGCATGTATAATGCTTCTGGTAAATTTGCAGCTTTTGTTGGAATACCAGCCAAAAGTGGAGTATCTGGTGGTATCATGGCACTTTCGCCAGCTAGGAAACGACCTCTATTTCCAGACGGATGTGGTATTGGAATCTATGGTCCAGCCATAGATGATCTCGGAAATAGTGTAGCTGGAGTAAAGTTACTTGAACACCTCGTCAGTGAGTGTGATTTAAGTATTTTTTAATCCATTTAAAAGGAAAACGCTGTCATAACGTGTTTTAAATGAAACAACTAAGAATTGGAGTTGAAAAGATGGGACAAATGAAGAGAAATATCGGTACATTTGCTCTTATGATGACAGGTCTTGGATCAATTATCGGATCAGGATGGCTATTTGGTGCTTGGAAAGCTGCTAAAGTAGCAGGACCAGCAGCGGTGTGGGCATGGGTCGTAGGAATGATCGCTATTTTGTTTATCGGCTTAACCTATGCCGAACTCGGAGCGATGTTTCCAAAATCCGGTGGAATGGTACGCTATGGTCATTACTCTCATGGCAGCTTTGTCGGTTTTATCTCAGGTTGGGCAAACTGGATTGCGATTGTATCTGTTATTCCTGTAGAAGCGATTGCTTCAATCCAGTATATGAGTTCTTGGCCTTGGGAGTGGGCAAAAAAACTCTATAATGGGGAAGTACTTACCACTACTGGTTTATTTCTAGCAGCCATTCTCGTTATTATTTACTTTTTCATCAACTATTGGACCGTTCAATTATTTGCTAGAGTCAACACTGCCATTACCGTCTTTAAATTTCTTATCCCTGGTCTAACCATCTTAGGCCTTATCATTACTGGTTTTCATGCAGATAACTTCACTCATGCTCCAGGTGGATTTGCTCCAAATGGTTGGGCAAGCGTGTTAACTGCTGTTGCTACTTCTGGTATTGTATTCGCATTTAATGGTTTTCAAAGTCCTATCAATATGGCAGGGGAAGCAAAAAATCCAAGTCGTTCTGTCCCGCTGGCTGTCACAGGAGCTATTCTCATCGCAGGAATCATCTATGTCTTACTGCAAGTTGCTTATATTGGTACTGTTCCAAGTGATATGCTCCACCACGGTTGGAGCGCGCTTAATTTTAGTTCTCCATTTGCCGATCTAGCATTAGCAATAAACTTGAATTGGTTAGCGATCTTATTATTTGCAGATGCTTTTATTTCTCCATCTGGTACTGGGATTACGTACACCGCAACAACAGCACGAATGATTTACGGAATGGAACGTAATGGCTATTTTCCACATATTTTTGGAAAACTCCATCCCTTATATGGGGTACCTCGTGCCGCTATGGGCTTTAACCTTGTCATCTCTTTTATTTTCATGTTCATGTTCCGAGGTTGGGGAACATTGGCAGAAGTCATTTCTGTTGCTACCCTAATTTCTTATGTTACTGGACCAGTTTCTGTCATGGCATTTCGCAAGATAAAAGATGATACATTAAAACGACCTCTCAAAATCAAAGGAATGTCGATTATTGCTCCAATTGCATTTATCATTGCCTCTCTCATACTTTACTGGGCAAAATGGCCATTGACAGGGGAAGTTACCTTCATCATGATTATCGGTTTGCCTATCTACTTTTACTATCAAGCCAAAAACAATTGGCAAGGTTTTGGAGAAAATTTCAAAGCGGGTTTATGGCTTCTTATTTACTTGATTTTTATGATTGGAGTGTCTTACCTTGGAAGCGACAAGTTTGGCGGAATCAATGTCATCCATTACGGGTGGGATATGCTCTTCATTTCTGTATGCTCTTTGATCTTTTATTTCTGGGGTATCAAAAGTGCACTGCCTACTTATCAAGTAGTAAATGATGAAAACGAAAGTATTTCAAAAGAAAACAACTAGACTCCAAAGGCTTGTTGACATGTATTCATCGTCAACAAGCTTTTTTTCAAACTCACCTCTACACTCAAAGTAAACCAATCTATTGCTCATTCTCCCCCCACATTCTAAATAAATTAGTTGGAAATTTCTATTCTTCTATATATTCATTTCAAGAGTATAAAGCACATCTATTTATGGATAAGTTGATAAGGAAAGGCTTTATTATGAGGAGACTTATCGAAATGGATGATTGGCTAAAAGAGATCAAAGAAATCTTTGCGAAAAGTGATGATTTCTTTCTGCAAAAAGACTATCTTCTGAACCAACCTGTAATTTTATTTGGTATTCGAACTTTATTAGATCTTCCAAAAACGTTACAAATACTAGAGATTCATCCCTTAACTTTTGAATTGTTCACAAGGGATTTCGAAGAAAAACAAACCCAAAACATGCTTACCATTGCAACAGAAAAAAGCCAAGTTGTAGATGCAATCGTCGAGGGAAAATTGATTCTGTTCCATCTTCTCCATAAAAGTTATTTCATTATTGAGCCAATCTCCAAATCATTAAATCGTTCCATTGAATTACCAACTAATGAAAACATAATACAGGGACCTCATGATTCCTTCATAGAGGATCTGGAAACAAACTTGGGGATTATTCGAAAACATTTTCAAACAGAATTCTTACACATAAAAAATTTTTCCATTGGAACAGAACAAAAAAAGAATGTTTCTTTGCTTTTTATGGAGAATCAAGTGAATCCAGAACTACTTCAAAAAGTCATACACCAGTTGCAGAGCAACAAGAAAAAAAGTGTGTATAACTCCCAAGATATTATAAAATTATTAGGTTTCTCTCAATGGGATATCATATCCAAATATAAAGTCACTGAACTTCCCACAGACATGGTACATGCTATTCAAAAAGGGAAAGTAATCTTACTTGTTGATGGATTTTCATCTGGGATTATTCTGCCTAATTCGTTATGGGATATGTTTGCACTAGAAAATGACCGGAATTTCCCCATCCCCATCATGGTTTTCATACGTTTGACTCGAATAGTAGGAGCGATAACTGCAACACTAATTCCTGGTTTGTATGTTGCTTTTGTATCTATAAACCCAGAAGTTCTACGAATAGAACTAGCTCTCTCGATTGCAAAAAGTCGAGAAGGGATTCCTTACCCTGCTCTTATTGAAGTCTTACTTATGCTGATCATCCTTGAATTAATCTTAGAAGCCAGCATTCGATTGCCAAAAAGTATTGGACCAACTGTTACGATGGTTGGTGGGATAATCTTGGGACAAGCTATTATATCTGCTAAATTAGTCAGTAATCTTTTAACAATAGTAGTTGCAACTTCTATCATTGCAAATTCCACTGTGGTTGGTATTCAAAACTACCTTGTGATTCGATTAATGAAATATTTTATTGTCATCCTTGCAGCTATTTATGGTGTATTAGGTTTATTAATAGGGATTGTAGTGATCTGCGTTTATTTCGCCAGCATAGAAATATATGGAATTCCATTTGTTGATCTACCAT
This sequence comes from Shimazuella sp. NTD248, assembly GCF_059510395.1. Taxonomy (NCBI): domain Bacteria; kingdom Bacillati; phylum Bacillota; class Bacilli; order Caryophanales; family Thermoactinomycetaceae; genus Shimazuella; species Shimazuella sp. NTD248. Next base: position 141,198 of record NZ_JCAJZT010000005.1, read on the forward strand.
TTTCAAAGGATGATTGTAACTATGAATAAAAATTTACCTGTCATAACGACTTATTACCTTACCCATTTAGGATTAATATTTTTTATGTATCCCAATGATATTATCTCTAGTACGAATGAAAGTCATTGGATAGCAATACTCATTGGTGCTGCTATTCATATCATTTTTGTTTCTATTTACATAAAAGGATTAAGCTATTTCCCTAATAAAAATATTATCGATATTTATCTGGAAACCAACAAAATCGTTTCTATTATATTTTTATTACCCATTGCTATTTACTTCTTCAATAGTCTTTTTATTGCCATCCGTGCCTATTCCGAGATCATTACCATCATTTTTTTATCTAATACTCCTCTTTGGGCTATGGAAATCTTGTTACTCACAACCTCCACTTTGCTTTCGTTAAAAGGCATAAAAGTAATATTACGTTCAGGTATCTTAATCGGAATTTTATTTCTTCCCTTATTTCTATTTGCTTGTTTATCCTCTTTGCAAAATATTGATTGGCGCTATACATTCCCTTTCATCGGCGAAAACAACTTTTCATTTCTGAATAAATCTTCCTATTTAGCAAGTTTTTTTCCAGTAGCTGGAATCTTCTTGTTTCTCGGTTTTGTTCAACCACATTTCTCACTTAACCGGAAAAAGATTTTTCTTTCTGCATTAGCTCTCCTGCCATTTTTTGTGATTTCGGTTTATATTCCTATCCTAACTTTTGGTGAGGCTACAGCTTCTACTATGTATTTTCCTTTTGTAGAAGCAGTCGACTCTATCTATATGAATTGGCTGATGTTTGATCGAGTAACTTTGTTTTTTTTATTAAGCCTAATTTCCTTTGGTATTCTCTATCTTTCATTAATAGAATGGATGCTTATTCAAATCATTAATAGAGTGTTCCCTTCTATTTCCCCTTTCTATCTAACTATTAGTATATCGATCATTGCCTATTTGATCTGTTTTCTTATCCCGAATTGGAATTATGTAGAAAAATTATTCTTGTTTAATGGTCCATTTCGTTTTTTTTGTTTACTTTTCGTACCTATCTCCATTCTTTTGCTAGGACTTCGCTCTAAAAGAGGAGAACAATCTAACCATGCTTAGGAAATTCATACTATTTCTTATCATAAGCTTGGAACTCTTCTTATGCGGTTGTTGGAACAATAGAGATATTAATCATCGCTTATTACCAGCAGTTCTAGGTATCTCCAAGCAACAAGAAGGATACAAAATCATTCTTGAAATACCTGTACTAGAAGAAGATAAATTAGATATTCGCATCATAAAAGGAACAGGAAAGTCAATCGCAGATGCAGTGGATAAACTCAGCATGAACATGGAACGAATTGTTGACCTGCTTCATGTCAAAGTGATCGTAATAGACAAACAGTTTGCGAAAGAGGGTTTAAAAGACATCGTCTCTGGATTTATGAGATCACGTGATATATCCCCTAAAACCCAGATGGTAATATGTAACGAGAATCTAGATCACTTTTTTGACAATGTAAAAAATTCAAAGACACCAACTGGTGTTACTTTACTTGATTTTTTTGAAAAAAATGCTGGTTGGACACCGGAAATTGCTCTTACTCGTATATGGCAAATGTACCGCAGTATTCATTCTTATACACGAGATGTTGCTGTACCCATTATCCAATCTGGGAAACTTACTCGAATTGAATACCTTGGTTCAGCAATTATCAAAAACGGGAAAATGGTCAACCAAATTAGCCCTAATGAATCGCTTGTGTTCAATCTATTTAATGGAGAAGGGCTACATGGAAAAGTCGAAGTAATGGATCATGCAACGATTTTGATAGTAAGTGATAACCGAAGAAATAAGCATAAGTTCCTTCAAGGTAAGCCCTACATCGAAAGTCAACTTCATTTAAAAGTGACGATTTTAGAGACAAAAGGAAATCCGTCTCCTGAGCAAATAAAAAAAGAACTTGCAACTCTGCTAACTAATAGATTTTATCGAATACTATCTTTAACGAAAAAAGAGCAAGCTGATATTTTTGGTTTAGGTCAATTTTTCCGAAACGATATTCCCCGGGAAAAATTAAAAAAATGGAGAGAAGAATACTATCCTCACTTAAATATGAAATTTCATGTAAATGTAGACATTCAAAACGAAGGATTTTTAAAAAGCGAGTGATATCATATAGATCCTAGTAAAAATTGAAATAAAAAAATCTTGGCATCAAACCCAAGACTTTTTATTTGGTATCTCCTATATTTTTCTACTATTCCTTTACTAAGATAGAATATTTATGCTTATGAAAACTGTAAAATTGGGGGCGTACACTCATAAAGCCACATGCGTACCACTTATGAGTTGGGTCCCAACGATCATAATCGCGAATCGCTTTATTAAAGATACGATTATCTTTTGCATTTTCAGGGAAAATCCGTTTCCCTGTTAGTCGATGTTTAGCAAAACGTGACATGTAAATGGAAGCATATATTTTCTTATGCTTGATTTCACCTTCCTTATACAATTGATCCAATACCATACCAGTGATGGCATGATCAGGTATAACATCATACCTACTAAGGCCATTTTGCATAACATGAGGAAAAGTTTGTTCAAAAAAGAGCGCTATTTTACGAATCAATTCCATTCTTGCTTTCTCTTTCTGTGGGTCATAGATATCTTTATGGGCACTGTCTATTCCTAGATCTTGGCTGGAACGATTAAACTCTTTCACCCGAGCCAAGCCAAGCTCATATGGAGTTAGTTTTGGATAAACCATGCGATTTAATTTTTTTATAATGGAAGATGTTTCTCCATGGGTAAATAACACAAGGTAAACAATTTTCCCAGCATGCAAATCGTTACGGATAGGAACTCCATAAGTCAAAAGTTCGTCATCTGGATGAGGAACATAATAGACAGAAATTTGTTTATGTTTTAGTGTTTTTGCGTCAAGTCGAATTTTTTTGAGACTACTATCTATTTCATTTGAAAGTATTTTCTGTGAACTACTTTTAGCTGATACATGTCCCTTTCCTCCATGACCGATATCTAAATAACTGGTGATAAAAAGACAAATAACAAAAACGGAAGTGAATATTAACATGCGCATAATCCATTTTCCCATTTTTCTTTCTCCTTACATTTGCTTTTTATTACCCATCTTTTCAATCTATGACGTTTTCATCTTCTTTATCCAAAGACGGAAAAAGGAACAAAAAAGTTCATTTCTCTTTGAAATAATAGCAGAGGAAATTCCGATCTATACTATTTTAGTGTGGAAATATAATTAATTAATAATTCTTTCTCTGTTTTGATTTATAAAAGGCTAATTTATAGATATTAAAAAAATAACAAAAATAGAAGGTTGGTTATCCAACCTTCTATTTTTAGATAAGAAAACATATAGTACCCTCGCACCTTCGGTCAAATGTTCCAAACATGCTTCCATACAGAAGTATTCACTCTGGACAATATACTAGTACTATTCAAGATTACTATGACGCTGAAATGCCTTTTCATTATCAACACTTGTTGCTTCTGAATAGAGAAGGCAAACAGCATCGAATAAGATATGAATACTTTGATCAAATAAAGATCCGAGTGGTTGAATCGATTCTGCTTCGTTTTTATTGCGATATTTGGTTGCAGCTTGTATAGGAATAATCAAATTGCCATGTGATGCAAGCTCAGACGTAGGATCTGTGGTGACCACCACTACATCGCATTGTATGGATCTGGCCTTTTCTGAAGTCCAAACAACCAATTTAGTCTTACCTGAACCCGAAACAGCAACTAACACATCACCTTCTTCAATCGAAGGTGTAATCGTTTCACCCACAACATATGTGGTGGCTCCCAGATGCATTAATCGCATGGCAAGGGACTTTGCCATTAGCCCTGACCGTCCTTCACCAACTACGAATATTCTTTTACTGTTCAACAGCGCTGAACAAAAGTTCTCTAACAATTGCTCCTCTATTTTATGGACTACTCTTTGAATTTCATCCATGATAAGCTCTACTGTTTGCATAATTCGTTATCCTCTTTACAAATTTCAGTCTTTAACTCTCTTGCCGCTCTGCTTGGGTTACTTGCCTGAGTAATTGCTGAACCGATGATAACAACTTTAGGCCTTTTCCTCATAACAGTAGGTATGAAATCTATATCAATGCCACCCGCAATAGCGAAATTGATAGATGAATCATACCTTAGGTTTGATGATTCATTTCTTTTTCCAGACAGCTCTTGCTCATCTTTACTGACATGTTCACAGTATATTACCTTATCGTGAGCTAACGAGAATAATGGTCTTTTTTGATTTTCACTTGTATTTAATAAATCTATGATAATTCCTTTCTTATACTTCTTAGCAACATCTATGCATTTTTTTATTGTTGCCATAGGTGAGACACCCATAACAGTCGCCAAATCAGCCCCAGCTTCAAAACAAATTTCAAATTCGTATGCTGCATTATCCATTGTTTTTATATCTGCAACGACTAATTTTGTTGGAAATGCTTCTTTCATTCTTTTTACACTTATAATCCCATATTTTTTTATCAATGATGTACCAACTTCAATCCAGTCAATGTATGGTTCTGTCATCTTCGCTATTTTTATTGCTTCATCTATAGTAAGACGATCGAGTGCCAATTGAATTTTCATAATAGGTCTCCTCCTATTAGATAAATCGATTTAGTTAAAATGCTCATCCTACCCAGTTAAAAATGAATGAACACAGTACTTAATCAGGAGAAAATGTAAATTTTTTCGAGGAGTCTCTAATCAAAAGCTGGCATTGGTAAATGATATCGTCTAGGTCTGATTCCTCTTTCTTAATGAGTTTATATAGCATTTCGGCAGCCTTTTCTCCCATTACATAAGAAGGTTGTGCAATTGTTGTTACAGGTGGAGTCACCAAGTGTGCAAAAGGTATATTATCAAAAACAGCTAAAGAAAAATCTCTACCCATCTCTAATTCATTTTCTTTAGCAAAATCAAGTACTTCTAAAAAAACTAAATCATTACCTGCAAGCAACGCTGTAGGTTTTGTTTCCTCACTAAATAGCCTCTTAAGCTTTTGATTGAGTTCTTTCGTATCTGCACAAACGATATAATCTGAGTTTAACTTGATACCATTATCAAGGAGTGCCCTTTTATAACCTTTCACTCGATCAACCCGAGTAGAGATTTCCAATGGTTGGGTTACAATAGCAATCCTTTTATGACCTGTGTCAATAAAATGTTGAATAATACTCTGTGTTACTTCATAGTTATTTACTTTGACCGATGGTATAGGAATGTCTCTTACTTTTCTATCCATAAATACAACTGGATAACCAACTTGAACCATATTGCTATACAACTCTATATTTTTTTCTGTCGGAAAAATGATAAGTCCATCTACTTGTTTTGCTCGAAGCATTTCAATATACTTTTTTTCTTTTTCCGGGTCATTGTCAGCATTACATATTATTGCATGAATATCACGTTTAATGAAATAATCCTCTATAGCTCTGCTGACTTCTGTAGAGAAATGGTGCATAATATTTGCAACAATAATCCCTATCATGGATGTTCGTTTTTGTTTTAAGCTCCTAGCAATATAGTTCGGTTGATATCTAAGTTCCTCAATAGCTTCATTAATTTTATGCTTTGTTTCTTCACTCATATATTCAAAGCGTTTATTTAAAAACTGGGAAACTGTACTTTTTGATACCCCAGCTTTTTTTGCTACATCTGCCATTGTTACCTTTCCCATTAAATCTACCTCTTTTTCTTAATTACTACATTAATTGTATCTATTATTTTTGGTCAAATCCAGTATTGAAAAACTTGCAGTCTTTGGTGATTCAGTTAATTAAGAAAAAGATTATTTGGGAATCAGTCTTCCAATTGATTGGAATGATAGTTCTAAAGAAAAACACCTCCTATTCTCTTAATCTTATGGTCGATTGAAGAGGTGCTTTTCAATAGTCCTTTTGTAGTACTCTGTCAACCAAAATATCAAGAAAAGACTGCTTATCTTTTTACTTTCACCTTCCATAAAGCCTTTTTCCCATTATGTTCCTTTGAATAAGGTTCTATCGCTTCAATTTTTTCCGAATTTGTAATAACCATCGGTGTAATGCAGCTTTCTGCCTGTTCTTTCACTAAATCTAATGAGAAATTGATCAAGTTATCACCGACCTTCACTTGATCTCCTTCTTTAACAAATACAATGAAACCTTCGCCTTTCATATTTACCGTTTCCAAGCCAATATGAATTAAGATTTCCAAGCCGGTTTGTGATCGGATGCCTATCGCATGTTTAGTTGGGAATATTTGTATGATTTCTCCATCAACAGGAGCAGTTACTTTTCCTTCTGTTGGTTCAATAGCTAATCCTTCTCCCAGCATTTTTTTGGAAAATGTCGGATCTGGAACTTCTTCTATTTTTAGTAAACGTCCTAGTATTGGTGAATACAATACTTCTTCCTGATTACCTTCTGATTGAAAACCAAAAAGCTTTTTAAACATATTGCCCCTCCATTGATCAGTATGAATGAAGTAAACTTCCTCCATTTTTTATCTTATTTTGGTTCAGCCACATCGCGTCCTTTACAAAATCCAGGACCTCCAGCTGCCATGAATCCATTACTATGACCATCTTTATCAGAAGCTATCCAAAAAGAATACATGCTTGCTTCATTTAGATGAAATCGGATTTTTATTACTTGGTTATTCAATTCTTCTAATTTTCTTTTCTTCCATACGATTTCAACCTTTGTACTGTCTGTAGAGATAGGAACACAATCAGATTTACCAAAACCATCGATGACATTTGAGTTCTCATCCAATATTTCTGCATGAATACTTCCCGATTCACAAGAAGCATTAACAAATAGATGTTTCCCATTAAATTCTAATTTCGTTGTTAGAACTTCTCCACCCTCTCCATGGTCAGTCAAAGAAGCAAAACCATCTCTTCTTAGAGTTGCAAGACCAAGATTTCCCCCAGCATACTTGTGTGAACCTAACTTAGGAGAATTGCCTGAGAAGCTGGAGAAATAGAAATATATCTGATCTTCAACCACTAAGGAAACACCATTCACTGCATGCAAATAACCATAATTCCAACTACCTTTTTTTCGTGATGAAGCTATAAAATTGTCATAAGAAGGTCTATCCCAATGAAATCCATCTCTACTATAAGCTAATTTCAAATCATTGATTTTTGGTGTACCTTTTTGCCCGCTGATATTGTTTGGTGGTCCCATAAAAACAGAGAAGACACCCAGCATCAGACTTTCATATGGAGTAGCACTTACATCATAAAGTTGTGTGTAATATCCCATCTCTGGATCAGGTGAATCATAAATGTCCGTTCTAGCCCAGAATTGAATATCGTCTGGAGTCCAGTTTGTACCTCCAAAGAAATCATCCGTTTCATACAACCCTCTCGTTCGAATTCTACTATCAAGAGATGAGAATGTTCGCAAACTGAAAGTCCATTTCTTTGTGAAGGCATTGTGATAAAAAGCTGTATTATCACCACAAGGCCCAACGGTCCCTGCTTTTTCCCAATCAATGCCATTTGCAGATTTAAACAAAACTGCTTCTTCCTTTGGCGGGACAGATCCTGGAACATCATGAGCATGTTTTGGTTTTTGGTGATAGTACTTTATCTCAAAATCATACTTGCGAAAAAAGACCAACATCTTGTATCTTTCATTAAAATCTTTAGCATCATAATCAATCCAGACTGCTGCTCCATCTCTAATTGTCCCGAATTCGTGAGGGATTACGCTCTCAGATTCTCTATCGGGATATAACTCTTTTAGTCGAATCCAATTTATTCCGTCTTCACTTTCCGCATATCCTACACCATTAAACCAACCCGCGTGATACCACATTTTAAATTTCTGATCCTCATCATCGTAAAAGATCCCGTCGTTAAACGGACAAGCACAAGGATAATAGCCATCATTCATTTCTAGAGGTGTTTTGGGTTCGAAAATGGGTTTATTCGATACCTTGGGTTGGTGGAATTCTCTTGTCAAATTATTTTCCTCAATCAGAAAATCATCTACAAATAACTGTCTACCAATATCAATGTTTATCACTGCTGGTTTTCGCTTCAAATATGGAACTTCCAGAGGTTGGTCTAGTGTCTGTTCCTTGTATTTTGGAGGCCAAGGCGCTGGCAATTTTATATTGTTATACAAACGATCCATCGTTATCTCCCTTCCTTCCAATAGAAGCAAACTGCATCTTTAACGGAAATTACTACTCTTTAGACTTAAAGAAAAGGAAAGTCAAAGTAAATGCAACGACCAAACCAATCAAGACGGCAACGATATACATGGGAAGTTGACCATTTAAATACAACAGGGCTCCTGGAATAACCGTTATAGCCAATCCTGTTGCTTTCAAACCTACGATTGACGAAAACACCCCTGCAACACCGCCACCAATGCAACCAAAGAAAAATGGTTTAATAAGCCTCAAGTTAATACCAAAAATTGCTGGCTCTGTAATACCTAAAAACGCTGGAATGGTTGAAGACATATAGAGAGACTTTTTCTTTTTATCTTTGGTCTTAAATACTACGGCTAATGCAGCTCCAGCTTGAGCAGCAATAGCACCTGATACAAGTGGATTAAATGGATTTGCACCTGTTTTTGCTAATAGTTCTATCTCCAAGGCTTTAAACACATGATGTACTCCTGTAGTTACAATAACTTGATCCAAGGAACCTATTATTGCTCCACCTATGCCAAATGGAAGAGTGAGTAATAATTTAAAAACATATAGGATAAAAGCTTCTACACCATGCATGAGGGGCCCAATAATCAGTAAACCACTTACAATACTTATCAAAAGTGTCAAAAATGGTGTAACAATTAAATCCAAAGTATCTGGAATGATTTTCCTCAATCGTCTTTCAAGTTTTGCTGCTAATATCGCAATTAATAGAGCTGGCAATACAGAACCTTGATATCCCGTCACGGGAATATGCATACCTAAAATCGATAATAAGATAGGTTCTGCTGTCCCTTTTGCAACGTCGTTAGCACTCGGAAGTTGTGGAGCAACCAACATCAGTCCAATGATAATACCGATAACCGGGGAACCGCCAAATTTCTTCATAACCGAATAACAAACAAGAACTGGTAAGAATGCAAAAGCAGTGTCAGTTAAAACTTGAGTAAAAGTTAAAAATGTAGGATTCAGCTCAATCCCTAGACTTGTAATAAATCCCCTCAACCCCATAAATAATCCAGTTGCCACCAATACCGGGATAATAGGTATAAATACATCCCCTAAGACTCTGGAGATCTTTTCTAATACATTCATTTCCTTATAAACTTCTTCTTTATTGTCCTTTTCCAGACTTGTATCTCCGTTTACAAATGCATCATACACCTTATTTACGAAGCCAGTTCCAAGAATAATTTGATACTGTCCTGCTGCAAAAAATTGTCCTTTCACACCATCAATATTTTCAATAGCCTTATCATCAATAATTGATTTATCAACTAGAACTAATCGTAACCGTGTTGCACAATGCTCTACAGATTTCACATTATCTTTTCCACCAATACTTTTCAAAATTTCATCAGCGACTTTTTGCTCTCTCAAAACGATCCCTCCCTTTGCTTTTTGTACAACAATTCTAGTGCCAAATCACTAGAAATCAGATTCTATCCGACATTATGTTTTTCCATAAATTCCTGTAGTTGCAGCTTTGTTGGATAACCAGCATGATCTCCAATCGATTGCACTGCTAAAGCCCCCATCGCATTTCCCCGTTTTACAGCTTCTTCAATGGAACGCTTTTCTAGTAAGGAACTGATTACCCCTACAGCAAATCCATCCCCGGCACCAACTGTGTCAACTACTTTATTTACAGGAAACGAACAAATCATTCCTTCTTCTTTTAATGACTTATAATAGGAACCTTCTTTCCCGAGTTTTACCATTACAAGCTGTACTCCTTTTGCTAAATAGAAGGAAGCGATATCACGAGGCTCTTGATAGCCAGTCAATATTTTTCCTTCTTCTATTCCAGGAAGAACATAATTAGATCTAACCGCAAACTCATTCACCACATGAATCATTTCTTTTCTCGATTTCCAAAGAGCAGGACGTAAATTTGGATCAAAGGATATCGATTTCCCGTTATTCTCTATAAACTCCAATGCTTTATAGGAGAATTCTCTCATATCTTCCGAGATAGCTAACGGAATCCCAGTCATATGAACATGTCTTGCATTAATAAAATAGTCTTCCGGAAAATCCCCTGATCCCATATAACACGCTGCTGATCCTTTCCGAAAATACTCAATCTCAGGATCACCTGCCAAGACTTGTGATTTGATTTGAAATCCAGTGGGGTAACGATCATCTACGGTTACTTGATTCGTGTCAACGCTTTCATCTTTGAGCCGTTTTAAAATAAAATCCCCAAAAGAGTCAGCTCCCACTTTACTAACCCATCCTGTCGTTAAACCTAATCTGCTAAGTCCAATTGCTACATTCACTTCGGCACCAGCCAGATCTCTCGAAAATTGAGCAACTTCGTGTAAGGGACCAGGTTCATCTGCAATAAACATAGCCATTGCTTCACCGAATGTGATGACATCCAAACTGCTCAAATTAATTCTCTCCATTCTTCAGACTTTTTCACTTTAGCTATCCCGTTCTTCCTCTCCATCTTTTTTTATAAACCGATTTACTAAATCGGTTTAGTAAATCGGTTTGGTTCCAGTCTATTTTATATGTAAGTGCGTGTCAAGGTGGAATGTTACGATAAATAAACTTGATGCGGAGCTCGATACTATCAACACTTTTTGGATCATCGTATCATTTGATTCAAGGCTGTATTTATCGATTGATTTTTAACAAAAAATCACAAAAAGCTATTGTCCACATCCTGCCCCAACAATAGCTTTTTTAAGATAATGACCTATCTAAAAGATACAAATGAACCCTTTATTTAGAAATTGTGTTAGGTTGATTATAAAGCTGGCTTCTTTTGAGTAACTCCATAAATTTTGAAAAAGCGCTTGTAACAATACTGTCTTTATGACGAATGAGATATGTTCTTGCGAGACCATATTCTCGAGGAAGGGGAAAAGATCGCAGTTCTCCTTTTTTTAGGTATGATTCAACGGCAGACTTTGGAACGAGTGAGGAACCAAGTCCAGCCATCACTCCACCTAGGATAGCTTCCATTTGATTGAATTCCATGTATCGAATAGAAGTAATTCCATTCAAATTTAACCAGCTCTCCAATCGTTCACGGTGAAAACACCCTTTGGTATTCATGAGAAAGGGTTGCTTGCATATATCTTTGATGTCTTCATTTGCAGGATTTGAAATTAACAAAAGTTCATCCTCATGAACAAGTTCCTCCACAATATGATCATCCTTTACTGAAGATGCGACAAATGCACAATCTAGTTGAAAGTGGTTTATCTTTTCTATGAGTATCATGGAAATATCGGTTGCGAGTGAAAGTTCCACCTGAGGATAGATGGTATGAAAGTTCATTAAAATGTTTGGAAGGTGGATAGCAGATACCGTGTAATATGCACCAATCGCCAATCGACCTGACGGTTCTAAATCATCATTTAGCGCTTTATGAGCTTCATCTAGTAATTGCAAAATACGCTCAGCATAGATCAATAGTTTCTCTCCTGACGGCGTCAACACCACCCCTCGTTTCCGATAAAAAAGTGGGGTTTTTAATTCCGCCTCCAGCTGCTGCATTCTGGCAGTTACATTTGATTGAACATAACCCAGCGTTTGTGCAGCTTTGGTAATGCTTCCTTCATGGGCGACTGCACGAAAAATTCGCAAATCATTATTCTCCAAAGTTTCTTCTCCTCTCTATAAATCACTAAAAATGATTTTTTATATTATTTTTAATCATTTTACATGATATTCAAACGGCTGTATATTGTCTATAGAAGTTTGAATATCATTGGAGGAAGCAAAATGTCTCTTGAACAACCCAATAAATGGGCTATTTTATCTGTCATTACCTTCGTTTCTTTTATCACAAACTTAGATGCAACTATCGTGGTAATTGGTCTGCAACCGATCGTAAAAGATTTGCAAGTCTCAATTGATACAGGTATGTGGACGATTACTTCATTCTTTATAACCAATACCGTATTTTTACTTCCATCCGGGCGATGGTCGGACATGTTTGGCACCAAACGTATTTTTTTATGGGGGTTCACCTTGTTTACCCTCGCTACTGTTTTTTGTGGGCTGGCGACTTCTGGTTCAACATTAATTGCTGCTCGACTTTTCCAAGGGACAGGTGCCGCAATGGCAATGGCAACAGCCACTCCAATTCTTATACGTACTTTTCAACCAAATCAACTTGGATTTGCTCTAGGCATCAATAATCTTTCATGGGTGACTGGATCACTCATTGGACCAGTACTCGGTGGAGCACTGATAGGCGAGTTTGGATGGCGCTCCATTTTCTTCGTTATCGTACCGATTGGGATCATCTGCTTGATCGCAGCTATTTTCATTTTAGAAAATACTTCAAAGGAGGCGAGAGAGAAGACTGATTGGCTGGGTATTATGACTTTCGGTTCTGGATTGGTTGCTTTTCTTGTTACTTTGTCAGAAGGATCAACTTGGGGCTGGACATCAGGAAGTATTCTAGGCTTGTTCATAGGAACGCTAATTTCTTGGGCTCTTTTTGTATACATTGAACTACATTCTAAGCATCCTTTGTTCCATTTAAGTCTCTTAAGTAATCGAAAATATACTCTTGGACTTGGTATCACAATGAGCTACTGTATCGGTTATTTCTCTGTCACTATTTTGCTTACCTTGTATTTACAAGGAGCGCAGCACCTCAGTGCATTGGAAACAGGGTTATTATTAATACCATTATCTGCTCCTCAACTTTTTACAGGTCCAATAGGTGGTAAACTGGCTGACCGATTTGGCACAGTGAGTATGATTCTGTTAGGATCATCCCTAATTGGAATTTCTTTGTTATTATTAGGACAACTTGGCACCCAGTTGTCAAACGCAGCTGTCATTATCCCTCTTTTGATCATATCTGCTGCGACAGGTCTTTCATGGCCGTCCCTTGCGAAAGCGGTATTATCAGCTGCTCCTCCCGAGCAAATAGGTTCCGCTTCAGGCATGTTTTGGACCATCTACAACATGTGTCGAGCAATCAGTCAATCACTTGCACTCTTGATTGTACAATTGGTCAGCTCGTCGATCGATGTTTCGAAAATGTTTTCTGAATCAGGAAAAATATTAGATGCCAAATCCAAAAGCATATTTATTTATGCTACCAATATGGGATTTCATTTTTTCGCGATATTCCTAGGCATTTCATTAGTACTAGGAATATTCTTAATGCGAGCTCAACAAAAGAAACACCATATTAGAGAAGTGAAAAATGCTGAACAATCTGGCTAACTTTCAAAAGCATGACTTTTCTACATTTATGTTCTTGGTGTCATTTGCTTTTAAAAATAGAAGTTATATAAGAGACTTGCCATCAAAATAATTAAAAAAAGGTGCTCCAAATTACTTCATTTGTTCAGAGGATACTATTTCAAGCTGTAGGACAAGTTATAAAATGATTGAATTGAATCAAAAACTGACATCATCTAACTTTCTGATGTCAGTTTTTAATCAACCTTATTATATTCTCACTGCATAAGGATAAATTGGATCTTTCAAATGAAATTCATAGGTAAGACCATCGACAATCCCTACTACTTTTTCACTATCGTAAAGATCAAGCATAAATCCAGCCATTTCCCTAGCGGTATGATATTTTGGAAGTAGTCCTTCAAGTTTAACATTTTCTTTCAAGTCTCTCGATACTTTCGCAAATTCAGTTTCAGTTGCAGCAGGAGCTAATACTTTTGCTTGCATGCTTGCACCTTTTTCTTTTAATTCATGTGCGAGTCCTTCAGTAAAGGCACTTACATAGAATTTAGAAGCACAGTATGTGATTGCATTTCCAATAATCGTGTATCCTCCACCTGATGAAATGTTAATTAATTGAGTTCCTTCGACTGTTGAATAGTCACGCACATAAAGAGAAGTTAAAATAGTTAGGGTTTCAATATTTAAATTAAGCATTGTCTCAATTTTAGTTAAATTTTGATCTTCCACTGTTGCAAAATTGCCAAACCCTGCATTATTAATCCAAGTTTCTATTTCGTATTCTTTTAAATCTTCATACAATGTATAAGCATTTTTCGTATTAGATAAATCAACTGTTTTTATAACGACATCTAATTCAGCATTTACTTTCGAAATTTCTGACCTTAGTTTTTCAAGTTCATTCGTTCTACGTGCCGCAATAACTAAATTTTTTCCACGAGCAGCAAAAGCAAGCGCTGTTTCATAACCTATCCCTGAACTTGCACCTGTAATAACCGTATATTTTTTCATTTTATTTCCTCCTAATATTTTGTGTATACTAACAGAAATTGATTGTTCGTTGATGTGGATTATCATACTGGTTAAAGCAAACTCTAAGTCAAGCATTTTTCACACTGAGTATTATCGGCAAAATATGGAGGTTTTTATGTATACCATTGGTGAAGTGGCACAACTAATAGGATTAAGTACACATACATTACGTTACTATGAAAAAGAAAATATCATTCTTCCAAATCGGAATGAACGCGGAGAAAGAAAATATACGGAAGCACACCTTCAATGGCTAAAATTTGTTTTAAAATTAAAAGAGACGAAAATGCCAATCACAAAAATAAAAGAATATGCCTACTTGTATAAAGATGGGGAACATACAGTATTAAACCGATTAAAACTATTAGAAGATCATAAAAGTTTGATCGAAACCCAGTTAAAGATACTGGAAGAAACAAATAAAATGTTAGAACATAAAATTACTTCTTATAAAGAAATGATTCTGAAAAGGCATGATTTAGTTACAAAAGCATATTAAATGGATCTTTTTGCCCAAAATTAAATACATTTCGCTCTAAATCAACCAGAGGAAACGGAAACCCGATATAGGAAATCTTTTGCATTCAGAGAGTATGTTTCCAACAATCCTGAGAGGGTTGGAATAACACGCTTGCATTACGGGAAACTATTGATTTCACTGGGGAAAACAAAAAAAGCAGAGGAACAACTGTCTTCTGCTGTTGAAATATTTCAATCAATTCATAACAAAGACAAAAGTTATCACATCGATGCTTTGATTACACTTGGGAAATTGAAAAAATCAAATGAACTCTTCCAAACTGCCGATGAAATCATATCAAATATAAATGATAATAATGCGGTTTCAGTTGACAACCTAATTAAACTATGTGATTTTTATGAAAGTAGAAACGAAGAAAAATTCAAGTATTATCATTTCTTCCTTTACCATAAAATAAAGGAGGGTGTCTCACATGAATAATCGCTTTTATGGTGGTAATGGTGATCCATTAGGTGATTAAAAGTAAACATCATCAATATTTGTTAGGCGATCCGCACAAGATCGCCTTTTTATTATAAATCAATCATCCTAATTACACCACTTCTTATATGCCTCTCTTTTTTATTTATCCTCAGATAACACATCATTCAACGTCTTCCGTAATATTTTCATATCCACACCACTTTTTGCAAGGATGACAAAATTTACATTCTGCTCCATCAATTTTGCTATCGTTTCACATATTGCATCCGTGTGTTTGCTACTACGTTTACCTACTAAATTATACTCAGATGCAATGGATAAATCGTACATACTCTCTACTAGTGTTGATGTTGCCACGGCTGTAGCACTTTCTTGGAACGCCTCATCATCTTGCGTCGTATCATCTTTCTTGCCTTCGAAAGGACGAAATTTCACCTAAACCTCCTAGGCTTACTACTTCTTTGAATTTCATTTTACTACACAATATATAGAAACATATTTATAAATTTTAGTATCTTGGGTGTGTAAAAGTAGAGCGACCTGCCGACATCCGGAAGATATCAGCAGGTCACAGTGCTCCCTCAGGAGCTAGAAATCAGTTGTCGGATGCGGGTTTCTTTCCGAGAGCTGCCCGCAGAAGAGGATGGTTCAGGTCCTTCCTCGCTTCCCTCAGGGTTTCAAGGTTCCTCTCCTCTTTCCCGGTTACTTCCTCAGGGCAGTCAGTCTTCTTGGTTACATGACGTCCTACATGACCATCCGTACCCGACATATCTTCTCCAAGATAGTTGGATGGGAATCAATATCCCCACTTCTGATTCATGTTTATTCTACTGATCGTTTTTTTCAAAAAAATATACAAGTTGTTTCCAAGTTGTAAATTAACAATGGGTTATTTACTCCTTATGAAAAGAATCAAAAGAGGGGAAACCTTCGCTTTTTTATTTTGTTGATTTTAATCAAATATAATGGTAATTTACAATTGTACTAATTGTAGACATCGAGAAAAGAGAGAACATGCCTGGTGGTACATGCGATCAGTGTGGTGGAACCAACGGTGGCCACACTGACATCAACTGTCCGGGAATGGCTGGCAGGTAGAACACCTAACATCTATTCTTGGAACAAAGACCGATTGGTTTTGTCTTTAGATGAAACCAATCGGTCACTTGATTTTATCCTCTTATATTCAACTCTATCTTCTCCGTTTTTTTGACTAGCAGCGGTTCTACAGGTGAATTTGGTCCAGCTTTATCATGTGTCTCATCAGCTACATCTTTCACACCTTGACGGATCGCATCAGCAACTCTTGAAGACAGCTCTTGAATTCGCCTGTCATTATGAATCTCGAAGTTAAACATTGCTATCACCTAAAAAGGTTTAACCTCCCTTAAGACCTAGAACCACGATAAAATGATGTGAGCAGTCCATTTGTTTAGATGAATGACAAGGTTACTCTGAACTACATTCCAATAAACATATTCCTACTATAGGCATCCCAATTTGCTCCTCCATAACCTGTTCTTCCTTCTAAGTTCACAAAACACGGAAGCACTACATATAAAACTCCTGACATAGCACTCGATCTAAACGTCATGATAAATCTTCTTTTTGAATTGCCAACAGGTGCTATCCTTCCCATATCCAATCGTATTGCATTTGATTTCATAAGTGTTTCAGACATCCCCAAACTTGCAATGCCATCAGGACCTCCATTACTTCTAATCCAATAATTTGATATCGTTGTTGCAGATTTTAAATCAGTGGGTTGATCATATTTGATAGAAATCTGATTTGGGGCAACTTGTTTAACCTTAACAATAACAGGATGAGACTTCATTTCTTGGTCAACATGAACATCATACATGTTGAGTTCCTCCACTCTGTAATCAATAGTCACTTGTCAGTATATGCTTTGTATCTTTCCATTGATATTACATATATGGGTGCGCTGCTCCTCAGTCGCCAGATGCTGATTCTAGGCCCTTAAGCAGCTACAAGACGATGACATTTCTTCCCCGGAATCCTTGAAGGTCATCGGGTTCGCTGAGGAAATGCATTCCACTCTCTTTGCCTGATCTGATCAGTCATCCGCTCTCTGGCGGGGTGTCCTTTGACATCCCATCAGACTGCTTTTAAAGCTAGTAATATCTTCTGTTGTACATTCTGTATCAAAAAATAAATAAACAAATTGCAAGAGCGACTAGGCTTCATCCTAATCGCCCCTTGCTTTTAGATAAGGCATCCAATCCCAGCAACCTCCGCTATTACCTTGCTTCACATTTTGATTAAAGAACATCCCTGTTAGATTTAATACTGCTAAATGAACGGTTGTATCATCCACTACTCCTGTGACTATAGCTGCACGATCCTCGCTTCTATACTTCCCATTAGGTGTTCCATAAGATTTGTAGTATACGATTCTACCTACTGTTGGTTTCATATAACTTCGCCCTTTAAAAGGTACAAAAAATACCACTCAAATGAGTGGCATAAAATTTATTTTTTTCTCGCAAGTGATTAAATCTTTAAACTCTATCACAATGGTTTTATATATTGTTGGGATATAATTTACGAGTCTCCCATCATAGGCGCACACTAGAAGTATGCTGACACGAAAAGTGTTTTACCTACAATGGGAGGATGACCCTAATTGACTTCATCGATTCTGCTTGCTGAAATCTTTCTCTGTAGAGAATTCGATCAGCGTTCGACAACGTCCTTGGTCAGATCACGGTGTGTCAACTCGACGCTCAGACCACGATCAACGTACTGCTCAGCGAGTTCAGCAATACCAAGCTCAGCCGCTCCCAGCACATCACCACTCATGATCGCCTTGAGTGCCAACGCAGTTGTTGCTGCGCGATGACGCCCACCCGCGCACCCGATTGAAACGAGGATCGGCTGGTGCTCACTACTCGGTCCTGAGATGAAGGACTCGATCGAAGCAGCCATCGCAGCAAGAAGCTGCTTGATACCAGGCGTACTCATCACTGCTGCACGAACCGGAGCATCGTGAGCAGTCATGTAACGTAGCTCACGGTTGACATGCGGGTCGCGAAAGTGGTGGCGCAAGTCGTACTTCAGATGTCCATCAGGCTCCTCGCCGTGGAGGAAGCCAAATGAGATGATCTTGATCTGTACACCTTTAGCCCTAGACAAGGCTCTCCTTCAAGGTTGCAGGGTCAAAATAATCCTACTGGTTTAACTATAATATATAATAAGAATTTTTGGAAGAAAATCTCATGTTCAGTTAATACCTCTTACATACTTACATTCACATTGTCTATAGTTACTCTCTATATTTATAAGCCTATCACTCCTATAAATTAAAATAACAAGAGCGACTAGGCATTCCCTAATCGCACCTGCTATACCGAGGAGTTGTATGTTAAAATTTGTTACTCCTATAATAACACGGATAAATCAACCCATTAGTTCCTTTTTGGTTCACTCTTTCCGAAAACGTTATACTCTAAGTTTAGTTTACATAACGAAGGTCTCATTGCTTTAAATCCTACAAAACTCTCATTTCTATTAATTCTTATAGATTAACTGTGCTCATATCTTCATAACGTCCACCATGTACAGCGTTCTCTGGACTAACTGCTTCAATTTGTTTAAGCTCTTCTTGAGTAAAATCGATATCTATAGCTCCAACATTTTCTTCCAGATATTTTATCCGTTTCGTACCTGGAATTGGCAACGCACCTTTCGTTATTGTCCAAGCTAATGCAAGCTGCGGAACCGTGCAGTTTTTTTCCTTTGCTATTTCCTGAAGCTTATCCACTATGTCCACATTTTTTTGGAAATTTTCGCCTTGGAAACGTGGCAAATATCTACGCATGTCATTCGGTTCTAGATCTTCAAACTTGCGTAATTCCCCTGAAATAAAACCTCTGCTCAGAGGACTATATGCCACAGGAGTAATGCCAAGTTCTCTTAAGACAGGAAGAATCCCCTCTTCTATATCCCTGCTCCAAATAGAGTATTCCGTTTGTAGTGCGGAAATAGGATGAACCGCATGTGCTCGGCGAATGGTGGCTGCCCCTGCTTCAGAAAGACCCAGATAACGAACTTTCCCTGCTTGAACTAAATCAGCCATTGCTCCAACTGTTTCCTCGATCGGAACATTAGGATCTACACGATGCTGATAATACAAATCAATATAATCAAGACCTAAGCGTCGCAAACTTGCATCAATTGCTTTTTTTACGTAATCTGGATGACCACCGATGAACTCCCAATTCGGTCCAAACGTAAACTTGGTAGCAACAATGGCCTTTTCCCGATGACCTGCTAAAGCCTTACCTAGAAGTTCCTCATTATGTCCATTGCCATAAGTGTCAGCTGTATCTAGTAAAGTAACTCCAAGTTCCATTGCACAATGTATCGTTTTAATTGATTCTTCATCATTAATGCTTCCATAAATTCCTGGAGACATTCCCATGAGTCCTAATCCAATAGATGAAACCTCTATATTACTATTACCTAGTTTTCTAGTCTTCATTTTGTAACCTCTCCTTTAAAGATAGACGATTTAACTACATGGATAGTGTATCATGTTTTTATAATAAAAAATACAAAAAATATCTTTCTAGTCTATTTTATATGTTTCGTATTAGCTAATAGTGATTTTTGATATAATATAGAAAATAAGGAGGAAACACGGTGGCTGATAAAGGTACTTCCAATGACAAATTCACAAAAAAACAAGATGAACTTATTTTAAAGCTAATGCAAAGTGTAAGAAAATATGGATTTCAGACATTACGTATGGACGAATTCGCGGAAATTATGGATATTAGTAGAGCAACACTATATAAGTATTTTCCTACGAAAGAGGATGTATTCCATAAAATCACTAACGGATTCGTGCAGTATATTGAAGATATGCCTACAGACCTCCCTAAAGAGGAATCTCTATATGCAACAAAATTTCAAGAATTGTTCGAGCAATCTGTCTCACTTGCACTTTTTATCACGGATAATTTTCTGAAAGACCTACAGAACACTTATCCATTCATGTACGATAAACTTTGGGACACCATCCAAAATCGCGAAAAGCAGTTATTAGCTTTTTTTAAAGCAGGAAAGGAACATGGTGTCTTCAATAAGAATATCAATGGAAAACTCTTGATTTTACAGGATGAAATGTTACATACATTGCTTGACATCAAATATTTGATGAAAAACCAATTGACAATTGAACAAATGCTTTTCGATTTTTATGAGATGAAAAAATTACAACTCTTTAAACCAGAAAAACTTTCTACTGTAGATGATTCTCTTGTAATGCCTAGAATTAATCACTTAGCCCAAAAAATATCTAAAATGCTATACTAGCAAGCATTCGGAAGTTTCGAAAAAAAGTTCAGTTACCCTATTTTAAGTACTGGGCAATTGAACTTTTTCTTTTTCTTCAAGGACTCAAAAAGAACTGAATCATATTACTCCTTATACCCTTTGGTTATGTCACTTTCATTTTCTGTCTTTTTCTTGTAGTTGTTTTCATACTCAATTTCTTAATTCAGCTATAACTAAAATTTAAATCAGAAGCGATCTCAGGAAGTGTAATCCTTTTTACATCCCTTAAATAAGCCACTTTTGACTCCAATGTTTCAAACTCAGACATGCATCTTTCAATGGCTTTTTTTGCTCTTTCTTTCTCCTGTAACAGTTCATTATACTTCTGAATCTTTTCTCGTATCTCATCGATCCTACGTAAACAATTATCCAACGGTGTATATGGTGGTTTGGATTTCATAGCAACCTTCAACCAGTATTTATACTCATTTTCTAAGTTTTTAATTCTTATCGTTATAATATCTATCTCCATGCAGAGATCATGATACAATTCCATACTATCGAACTCGATCACGTTCGTGCCTCTGTGACTCTGATACTTGGTTGTCATTGCAGTACCTGTTATGTGTCAGCTCATTACATCCCGCTTTACTACATGGTTTTAGAGGGCGCTTTGGCATATTTTTTTACTCCAATTTTATTCTGTGCTGGACTGAATAAGCTCTAGATACTGGTTATAATCAATTTCCGTCTGTTCGATCTGACCTCCATCATTTGGGAATGTTGGCGAATCTGAACCAAACACCTTAAGCCAGATTCGGGGTAAGCGATCAATATTACCCACCTTCCCACACTGCCAATAGCATGAGAGAATCTCCCTAACATCAGCGATGAAGGGGATTTTTAGATGGTAGATATTGGAGCAAACGCCAGTGCCATTGTCTATAGCATCATCGAAACAGCAAAAGAAAATGGACTCCATCCTTTCGCCTATTTGACCTATTTATTTGAGGAACTCCCACAACTAGATATCCAAGATCCAAGTAAGTTAGATGTTATCCTCCCTTGGTCTCCATTCATCCCGGATCAGTGCCGTGTTCCAGATGAGAATAACTAGTGGATCGTTACAGAATAAGTCTTGCTTTTAGTTCCTTCTTTAGGTGTCTCACTTCATACTACAATCCGTCATACGAAAAACTCCCTTTTACAAAACAAGGGAGTTTTTTCTAAATTTATATGAATCGTATCCGTTTCATTTTGTGGCCGTGTGAGGAGCGAATCCGAAGATTCACTCACCCACACGGGTTGCGTTACGCCACCTGCTCCATCTCCTCCCGTGAAGGAAGGAGGACGCTGAGAGCAGACATGAGTGCTGGGGTCGACATGTCCATCCCATCCTCCTCACACTTGATGTCCGAACGGACATCGTAGGTACGGCTCCACGCATTGTGGTTGAGGGCGTAGAAGTCCCACAGGAACATGGCAACCTGCTGCTTCTTCTCGCCGGTGAAGTACTCCCCAACCACACGGGAAAGTTCGGATGAGGTTACAGCCGACTCGGGGAGATTCTTCCGCAGTCGCTGGAAGATCTCGAACTCCTTGGGGGTGAGCTCCAGAGGAGTGAGGGTGGACAGATCCTGCTTGAGGTTGTCCATGTAGCTGATCGTCTTCAGCAGTTCACCACGAAAATCCGAGTGCGGAAGACTCGCGATCTTGCCCCACGTGGGGAGGTTTTCGAACACCTTCTGAAGCGGTGCCGAAGATGCCAGCGTCAGAAGGAAGACGTGCGAACGGTTTCCGCGACGCTTCGAAGTGACGACAGCGTTCTTCTTCATGACGACAAAACCGGTGTACATATGAATGTTCTCTCCAGGAGGCGTAACGATGAATTTAAGAAAATTATAATACAAAATTCCAGAAAAATGAATCGAAGACGAATTAAAAGATTTTTAACAAGACATGGACTAGTACCTGTAAAAATAAAAAAACCCCTGCTATTACAGATTAACAGGTGGGGATTATCTGACGCTTACTTTAGAGGGCGCTTTGGCATATTTTTTTACTCCAATTTTATTCTGTGCTGGACTAAATAAGCTCTAGATACTGGTTATAATCAATTTCCGTCTGTTCGATCTGACCTCCATCATTTGGGAATGTTGGCGAATCTGAACCAAACACCTTAAGCCAGATTCGGGAACATTAAAAAAACTATTGTCCGTATCCTGACCCAACAATAGCTTTTTTAAGATATAGAATTTGACCAACCAAATGACCCATCTAAAAAAACTTCTTTTGCCCCTGATACTCCTTTACCAACTCCACTGCCTCACGAAATCGTTGTGCATGTACGATTTCTCTTTCCCTCAAAAACTTGAGTGCATCATTGATATCAGGGTCATCGGATAAATCAATTAACCATTGGTATGTAGCTCTCGCCTTCTCTTCTGCGGCAATATCTTCATACAGATCTGCGATCGGATCGCCTTTGGATTGTATGTATGTAGCAGTAAACGGATTTCCAGCAGCACTTTGATAAAACAATGATAAATCATGATTGACATAATGTTCTTCTAATCCTGCTGCCTTGATCTGCTCTTTTGTCGCATCTTTTGTTAATTTATTAACCATTACATTATAGGTACACTTTTTAAGCCTTTACATAGAAGTTATTTGAATGCTTATAACTATATGCTGGGTAATTGCATCAATGTAACGGAGGATTTTTATGAAAGTAATTAACTTCAACAACCTCCCTTCTATCGATGGAAAGGGAGGTTTGAAACATCTATATCATTGTTGTTATTTTCTCGGACTGATTCCCCTGTTATGAAAACCGATCTCTTCAACTAGGATTCATTTTATTAGGTGACAGATCGAGTTGCTTTCCTCTCGATCTGTCTAGCCCTCCAACTGCACTAAGAATGAGCATCCCTGAGTTCACGAATGATGCTTCGGATCACGAGTCCTGTCGGATAGATCATGATGTCTTCAGGTTCTGGGTACTCGTCCAGATCATCTCGAAGGTTAATTACCTTGGACAAGATCTCGTTCAGCTCATCCTGAGACACTTCCATATCAGTATATGGAAGTGGAAGCTCTTTACCAGCAAAGCATTCCGCAAGTAGCTTCATGACAGTACTGCTCAATCGGATAACTTTCTGGTCATTGAGGATGGAGCCCAGTCCCCAGACGAAGAAGCATGCATTCATCGGCATGATACTTGAATCATCCCAAGAAGCATCTTCAAGGAGATTCAGAAACGCACCAGCATCGTTCCGATACCTTTCGATATCCCATGAGGCATCACGGTAATCCACAAGGGTTCCTTTCTCTTAGACAATCGGCGGCAAGCTATCCATAACATTATACCTTATTTCTACCACAACCGTTTAACTCTATGGTATTTAATCTACGTTTTTTCACTTGATCTTTTAGCTCATTTTTATATGCTTCAACATTCCCTTCGTAAGAAAAAGGAGACTAAAATTTAATGCGTATATTCAATTTCATATTTGGTGCCCTGCTCTTTGCAGCAGCCATCTACTTATCCTATTGGCATACATATGATCTACTCGAAAGAGGATCATATTTAAGTTATTCCGCCCATGTGGGAACCTTTTTGGGTGAAGGAATATTTGCCTTGGGCACCATTAATATTTTCCACTCCAAAATAAAACGAATTGAGGTGAAATGGTATTCTGCTCCTCGGATTGCGTTATATGCAGGTGTGTTAATCGTGGGATATTCAAATGTATCGAGTGGATTCGGGAAAGGAAATGAAGCAATTGGTATAGGTATCGCAATTCCAATTTTAATGCTAATTGCAGAAGCGGTTGTGAGTCATTCTTTACAAGTCGGATTAAACGAAAAACGGACACCTACGGACAGTTCAGACACTCAGACACTTTCGGACACAGACATCATAACGGACACTCGGACACTGACCGACTCGAACATCATGGACTATCAAACAAGAAACTATTTCGGACACTCAGACAGTCCACTTCGGACAGTCCGGCAGCCAGATAGTAGAAAATATAAGCCTTCGGACACTCGGACAAACAAAAACAGACAGTTCGGACAGCAGCGGACGAACACTAGAAACGGGCATTAATCTTGATCCGGACAGTTCGGACAAAAATAAATTCCAGACAGTTTCGGACACTCAGACACTGGAGCAAACAGAGAACAAAACGGACACTTTAAAAATTCCGGACACTCCGGACACCATCAACGGACAGACACTCCAGACAGAAAACGGACACCGGACACCTCGGACAAAAATAGCAAATCGAATTAATTACTTACTTGATGAAGAAGACACCACAGAAGACTTCTTAGACATTGACGAACATACTTACCAAACAGCTATTCAATATATAAAAACAAAAGGCAAACATCCTTCCATCCGAGGTCTAATGGATATTGCAGGCGTAAAAAAGAACTGAGCAGAAAAGGCCATCAAAAGAGTGAAGGCTGAACAAATGGCATGAGATACTACAAAGACCAACATACCTTAGTAGAGGAAGAAGAAATTGAGTTGGACACAGACTATGGAAATTATCTTGCAGTTGTAGCTGTAGAAACAATGGTATTTCCAAGTCGAATATCAAGAAAGAAATATATAACCATATATGAGATGGAAGATGCGGGTGAGGATGAAGAAGAGGAAAAAAGCTTCTGGAGAAAATTGTGGAGCATATTGAAAACAAACCATCCCATTCTCCCACGCACTCTCGTTCCTGACGAAATACAAATGAATGATGCTATTCATGATTGGATCATTGCTTGGGAACTTCCCAAGCATCAGATCGAACAAGCAAAACAAGGCGGAAAAAAATTAAAGATTAATTATAACAAAGAACTCGAAAAAAAAACCGAGAAAGCGAAATTGAAGGTATTTCGGTATGAGCCACCAGATATAGATTCATGGGATCAACCACAACATAACGACATAGACCTTGATAGAACTTTCCCAGAGAAAAAATACAAAAGAGGTATGCATCCCAACTCTCAAGCAAAGTTAAAACAGAATCAGAAAACAAGTCAGCCCCCTCATGTTTAAAAACACAAAAGAAATGAAAGAAGAAGAAATGTTGTAAAAACGGCAAGAATAATTCCCTGCCGTTTTATTTTTAATATCTAAATTAAAATAAAGAGAAAAGTTTTCCCAAATAAAATAAAAGTATAACGTAAAATATCAATCATTATTATAATCCTTAAGATTCAGTACATTTGTTTTTCTTTAGTTAATTCTATTAGATCATCTTCTACAAGTTGTATATCTAACTCTTCTGACATAAAGTATTGCAAAAGATTAGATGTTATAGAAGCTCTTTCTACGTATTTCCTTGCAGGTATCACAATCTCACTCCCTGTCTTTAAGAGATACCCAGCATATAGTTCTGTAATCAACTTATTTTTTTGCTTTTGGTTACTGGTATTAATTCCGAGCTGGTCCTTAGACCACTCCACCGGCAAATTGTTTGCAATGAAGATATAATCATGATCTTCTATACATTCTAGAATTTTTTCATGGGTAATTTCTTTTTGTTTATCTTTAATCAATTTAAATAATTCATCATTTTCTTCTAGTGAACTAACAACTTTTTTATAGTTTTCTACTAATCTGTTTTGATTTACAAATTTGTTTTCTTTAAAATTAATACTAATTAAAAATAAACCTAGAACCATTCTGATAGGTTTACTAATGATATAAATATTATTATCAAAAAAATCATCAAGTTCTTCATTTATTTCCTTGAGTTTTTGATTAGTTTCAAGATTAATATCATATACAAAATCACGATTACACAATTTTAATCTCATTACAATAGAAAATAATAATTGGTAACTCACAAATCTTTTTTCGAGCAACTTATCTCTTGTTGCTGAGCGTTGTGAAAGATACGAAATTTCAACAATCTTATCATTATAATTCTTACTTAATTCTAAATTCTTTCTATTATAATACATTGTCACACCTACAGTAACCATAATAGAAAAAACTGAAACAAATACAGTAACTAGTGCGGTAATAATTGCTGCATTAACTTCCGAACTGAATTTTTGCTCCCAACACCATTTGATAATAAAGAAGCAAACAATTCCAAATACCACTAAACCAAATACCCACCACATTATCTTCTTATTCAAGAATATAAACACTCCTTGATACATTTTATTAACATTCTTATTATAGCAATTTTCTGTTTATATGTGATGATTCAACTCGGATTCTCACGTGAGTCGATAGAATTAGAAAACAAATAACCCCCTCTCCCCCACTCTCGAATATACCGATTTTACCGAAACGTTTCGGTGTTTTTTCGGCTTTCGGTAGACGGTTGGGAGGAGGGATTAAGTTGAATTAAACAAGGACTAATACTGTGATCAGCTCTTGTTCTTATTGTTTAACCACTCAACAGTGAAATCAACTGCCTGCCTCTGAGAAAATAATTTACAGATGCTATTCCCTACTCTTTTCTTCTGTATTATTATCTTTTCTTCAAACTCATTTCCGATAGAAGGAAAGTCATCCGTTTCAAATTCGATATTCTTATATACCTTCCAGACTTTTTTATCCCCTTCCATGATAGGGGCACCTTCCATTGTCTGTGTAATATTGTTCTGCCGATATTCGCCCAAATGAAAAGAAGTATTGGTATCGTAACCAACTCCTAGTAACAATACATAACCATCTAAATCATAAATACGAGAAAGAGGAGAATTTTCTCCCATAGGGTAATCAATTGGTTGATCCTTTACTATCTCTTCTGCATTTCTCCCCCATGCAGCAAATGAATAGGTTGGGTGATTACTACGGATTACTTTCGGCATTGTGCGAAATACTTCCACCACTTTTCCCATCTCACGTGTTGGTGTATAGATAGGATCAAAAGCTGGCATATCTTGCCGGATCGTTTCCCACCATTCCTCTGGCACAGGAGGACATCCCCATATAGAAGGATCGGAATAGTCACTGGTATGAGTCGGCATAATAATCGTTCCTTGATCCGTTACTACATCCATCAAGGCTTGTACAATTGTTATTGGTCCTCCAATTACATATCCAAACGAACTCAAAGAGGAATGCACAATGACTGTCATTCTTGGGCTTAAACCTAGTTTTCGAAAATGATCTGCAATAGCTTGCATTGTCAAAGGCTCTTTACTTTGATTTACTACAGTTGCTTCACTCATAATATCCACCTAGGCCTCTTTAATATCTATTGATCGAAACGAGATACTTCCATCAGGAAAAACAGTATATCCGTTAACTCTGGAACTGGTCAAAAATATACTTTTTCCCGTGAATAAAGGAAGTATGGGTAAATCTTCAGCTAATATCTTATTAACATTTGCATAACTTTTCCATCTATCTCTCTGATTCGTTTGTTCTAATGCAGATTCCAATGTTTCAATATATATATCCTCATTTAAAGACGAGATCCGAGATAGGTAATTTAAATAGAAACAAATTGGATCAGAAAATAATGAGCTGGTTAGCGACAAACAAACTTCAAAATCGTTATTGTCTACTCGATTAACGAAATCTGCAAAAGTAGTCCCAAGCAGTTCAACACTTATACCGTATTCATTTTCCCATGTTAATTTAATTTGTTGGCAAACCTCTTTATTTGGGTAATAATCAGCATAGAGTAATTTAATAGACTTAATAGGTAGAATAGAAGATTGCAAATGAGATATGATTGTACAGGTTGGGAAGAAATCCAGATAATCGTTTGGGATAATTCCTTTTGGAATAAATGAATCCCAAGAAATTATTCCCTCATGTAATTGATCAGCAAGATTTTGTTTATCAATTACATCATAAAGAGATTTTTTTGTCTTCAAATCAACACAGGAACCAAACTGAAGTGAAAAGAGAATACTTGAGGGTATCATATGAAAGTTCTTTGATTGTTTAAATCTTTGAATTTCATCAAAAGGAAAATAGGTATTACAGGTTATATCAAGTTCCTTTGATTCAAAGTCTTCTATAGGTTGTATCAAGTTATTGCGGATATAGAATACCAAACCTTCGATTTTTTTTGAATAATTTAATGAGTAAAATGGATTAGATTCTAAATATATATACTGCCCTATTACATATTCTTTGATAACAAAAGGACCATTATATAGCTCATCACTAGGTGGAGACGGACAAATATAAATCGATCCTAGAAGTTCTACTAAGTAGGGACAAAAGTATTCCAAATCAATTTCCAAAACAAATGGATTCAATGCCCTAATCCCAAGATCTTTGATATCTAATTGTCCGTCTATCACTTGCTCCGCACCTTTAAGGCAACCAAGATAATGCATTAATGAACTTTTCTCATGAAAAAGTCTATGAAATGTACGCACATAGTCAGTAGCTTCTACAGACTTTCCGTTTGACCATTTCTGTGAACCATTTAAATAAAATTTATGTT
The DNA here is from genome assembly GCF_059510395.1 of Shimazuella sp. NTD248. Classification (NCBI taxonomy): domain Bacteria; kingdom Bacillati; phylum Bacillota; class Bacilli; order Caryophanales; family Thermoactinomycetaceae; genus Shimazuella; species Shimazuella sp. NTD248. The sequence continues at coordinate 170,344 of NZ_JCAJZT010000005.1, forward strand.
TTAATCCTTCTTGTGAAACGATGTAATCATTCGCACCAGTTAATTGCCAATCTCCTGTTTTCCTATTTCTAGTAAACAAAGGCTCATACAGAGCCTGGCATATTACTTGCCCAATATAATCAAAGCAATGAAGAGGTTCTATACTCAATGGGTCAGTATCAATGTGTATTTTTACTATCTTTGGACTATCCCATTTCATTTTTGTACCTCCAACAGTTACACACCGTTTGATCAGAAAATGAAACATTACTGAAATCCATCATTTGAAAATCAATAGACCAACGTTTTCCAATCGATGGAACGTGCAAACCAGCAAGAAACAAGATAATATCTTTTGACAAAAAAGTTGATACGATTGTGTTTGTAGGTCCAAAAGATGCCGATTGTGTAACCCCTTCCATCAATGAGTACACAAGTTTTTCATCTTCATTCATTTTTCCAATCTCTAGCTTGATAAAACATTCCATACAGAGCGTTTTTTGGGGAATAATTAATGGGCCCCAAGTCCCTCTATTTAGTCCTACACCCACATCTATTAAAGGTATCCCTTGAATAATACTGTATTGATTGAGGATTTTTGTCAAATTGGATGGTGAATCCGCAGCATTGACAAGTAGATTAATAGAATGAGAATCAAATATTTGCAATTTCTCTTGGGAATCGATTTTTTCAACAAAATGACTAATCTCTATATTTGGATCAATACTACTGGCATACCGTTTGCATTCTTCAATCTTTTGAAAGCCTATAGAACTTCGATTATAGACAAACTGTCTATTCAAATTACTGATGTCTACTTGATCATAGTCAATCAAAATAAATGACCTGATCCCTGCTGCAATAAGATGTTGAAAAACAACTGATCCCACTCCACCTAAACCGATAATAGCTACCGTTGAATGAGTGAGATTATCTTGAGTTTTTGTTGCAGATAAACCAAGTGACTCAAGATAATACCATTGTTTTTCCGTTATTGTATTTATGGAAGGGTTCTGATCATGTTTAATAAAATCCAATTCTTGAAGGGTATTTATTACCTCTTTACTGCGTACTGTTCCTAAAACTTGATTTAATTCTTCTCTGGTGCATCCTCTTTTTAAAAGATGTAATCCTTCCATTAGACACTGATCCACATCTTCCAGTTTATAAATGTCTTCACTTAATAGAAATCCTCTTTGGGATGAACCCACAACATGAACATGATCAGCTAATCTTATTAGCACATTATTCACCTGCTTAAAAATATTTAAAGGGACCATTTATTGGGCTGGTCCCCTTGTTTTATTTTCTTATGTGTAGGATTAGCAACGTTTAACATCTGACAAATTTGGTGAGTTTTTTTTGATCTTTTTAATTTTCAAGTGATACACCTCCTTTCAATGGTATGAATATTCAGCAATTTATTAACATCTTAGCACTTAGGGTGATACATCTATCTTGTTCTACTTGTTAGACGGTGCAATAGTTGGTAATAAATCTTTATTTACTGGGTTCATTCTTCTTAATGTTCTCTGGATTAAACCTTTTTCCATTTGAAACAAAGCAATCATCAGCTAACTTTTTTGTATCACTAGTTTTTCATCAATATCTTTTTGATATTTTTTAAGCGCTAAAGTAAGTACTCGTTTCAATTCATCATCAATAGATAGCACATGTTCTCCTTTTATAACCATCCTTTTCCTCCTTCATCACCATTTCGAAAGGGAACTGATCTCAATAAATAACCTTACTTTCTCTGTATTTCTGAATAAGATAATTCTTCTAATCGCCTGATCTCCATCCTTATCAAAGCATGAAGCCACCTTTCGTCATCATTCATACTATTTGGGAATAGAAACTTTACAAGATAACTTTTTCCCATGGAATGGAGCTCTTCGATAATTCGCGCCTTCTGTTGATGCATCATATCAGCCGAGAGATGATGTTTATCTGCAATCACCTGTAAAGCCTTTGTAACTTCATGGGGGACTGTTTTATTATCGATAGTCCAATCTAAATTCAATTTTCATAGAATCTCGTTTCTCCCCCCATCTTTCTGCTGTTGGTTAAAACCTAATCCAACAAATGCTAGAAAGCTGGTTGATTGTGAGATACCGATGCTCCTTGTGGCGTTTTTATCATGACCTCAGCTTTCATTTACTAAATCACCAATGTTAAAATATCCGTAACTAGGAAATAGCAGATCATTTTGTATATTTCTAATATGATAATAAACCAATTTTTGTATTTCAATCCGTCAGAAACCCGTCATTTATCCTTCAGTTGTGATGGCATCTTAATGTTTTTATACAAGAAAAGGAGAAACGATGGTGAAAAATACGTTGTTACGAACAGCAAGGCTTCAAATGGGTTGGAACCAGCAACAACTGGCTGACTTCGCTCAGCTTTCACTCTCGACAATTGAACGTGCAGAATGTGGAAAGCAGATCAGAATGGACAGTATTCAACAATTATGTAAATGTCTCGGGCGGACACCTGAAGAACTTGGCTTGATAAAAAGTAAAAGTCAAGAACAAGAAAATATTAATCAGCCTCATATTCATGACATCACATCCCTATTCAACACCAGCACAATGAATACGAAGGAACTGTGGCATAATGATCTGCTTTCACAAGGAATAGCTGCTTGCCAAGATTTATACTTCAATGGTCAACCCCATCAGGTCGAGGCTATTTTGCCCCTTTATTGCAGTCAAACGGCATCACTTTCTCGTCAATCGTCACCAATTCAGAAGGAAGCTGCCAAACTCGCTTCGTTGGCTCATCTATTGGCCTGTGAATTATTTGCTGATCGAGAAAATTTCGATGCAGCAGAACAAGCTGGAAAATCTGCATTTATGTATGGACAAATCGCTGATGACGTAAATTTACAAGTTGCATCACTCATTGGGTTAGGGAATATCGCTTTTCATCGGAAGTGGAGCAGTATTGCATTGCATGTATTTCAAAAAGCGATATCATTGATGGATCATGCGACATCACTGCTGAAAGGAAGAACATATGCTGGTATTGCAGAAGTATATGCAATGCGTGGACAATTCCAGGAGACCATGCGAGCATTGGGACTGGCCTATAAGTATTTCCCCCTCGAACCTGAGAAAGATCCTGCATATCCATACTTGCGCGCATCCCGATACGCACTCTACGTCTTTGGAGATGCTCAATCTCGTCTCTTCCTGAATCAGCCAAAAGAAGCAAATGAAGCATTGATTGCCATGCAGACAGAAACCAACGATCCTGAAATAGAGCCTATCACGAAATTGGATTTGCTCTATTATCAAGCAGAAGTGCAACTTCAAAAGAGGGAAATGGATCAGAGTATTATCATTTTGACCGAGGCAGCAACACTTGCAAAAAATCTTGGGTCACGACTTTATTTTGACAAACTTGTTCATAGCTTTAACGAATTGAATGTGAAGTGGCCGAAAGAAAAACGCGTAGCTGAGTTGGAAGAATTGTTTCTTCCATGGGGTATCGAGTCGCCGGATCCTTAAAATTTGTAGTAATACCAAAGACTTACCAGACTTAGTTACCTAAATATACGTTATATCGAATTTCTAACTCATGTCTATCAATGTATAGATATAGATGTATAATTAAAAGTCGGAGAATTAAATCCCCGGCTTTTTATGTTTTTGTTTTCATTTATCTCCGGAAACATCTCATTTCAATGTCTTCCGTAACACTTCCATATCTACACCACGCTTTGCAATGACAATAAAGTTTGCATTCCCCTCCATCATCTTCGCTACCGTTTCACATATCTCATCTGTATGCTTGCTGCTTTTCTTTCCAACCAATTTATATTCAGAAGCAATAGAGAGATCATACATACTCTCTACTGTTTTTGATGCTGCCACAGCTGTAGCACCTCCAGATTTAATTTGATTAATGAATTCATTCCATCCGCTTTTCCGAAGGCTTCTGGGGCAATTTTTACCCGACCATTTGTTGTGCTGAACCACATTGCTAATTGGAATGCTGTATTTCTTCATTAAAAATTGCACCAACCAAACAGCGTTCTGTTTTGTTTTATCAAAGTTACCATCAGAATTTACACACAGCTCGACAGATATACTTTCTCTATTTCCTGTGCCCTTTGATCCATCTCCACATGCCCATGCAACCTCATTTGTGGGGATAGACTGCCATATTTCTTTGTCGTCGCAAGTAAAATGCCAACTAGCAGTTCTATCATTCCCGTTATATTGTAATCGTGCGTGTGCCTCTGCATCAGCTCCAGCATTCGAATTATCGGTCTCATGGATGGTAATCCAGCTAGGACTCATAGGTATCTTTGGCCTTGTCTTCGTGTTTGTCGCTGGTATCAACATCTGTTTAATTTCCATTACTTATTGTCCTCCTCTTTGTCTTTCCCTTTCAATATCTCAATTGCTTGTGTGATCACCGAGGGAACAGGTAGTCCCATTTTTCCGCTGTTTTCTATAATGCTTAATCCTTCATTTGCTAAATAAAAAGTGATGGTCGCATCACGAATGACATGACCATCACCCAACATCTGCCACGAAGCCTGTAATAAAATCGATCACCACAAACACTAATAACGTCTGAATTGCCATTGTCCAACCTCCGAACAAATAGGATGCAATGGCTCCTCCACTTGCTAAGATAGTTTTAAAATATATTTCCATGGAAAAGCTCCTTTTTTAGCCAAAATAAAAACGCCTATGCGCTTTTTGTTTAAACTCTCTACTGCTTTTTTCTATTTAACATATAAAAATTCTTCGTTTGCCAATCGAAAGGTACCATCATTCGTTGGTAACATAGGAGCATAGCTCAGTGTGACTTTTGCTGTGTAGTAATGCAGTTTCGATCTTGTAATCGTTAGATCGTTCCCATCATCTAGAAACAACCTGATTTTGTATTTATCATACAGATTTCCATGATCAGGATCATTGATAAATCCATCCCATCCCACTACAATTCCAGCATATCTCTTTCCAAATCTAGACCATGATTAATAACATCATTTGGTCCAGCCGTATACACTACAACTGAGCCAATATCCACATAAACACCGTATTGTTTAACGATATAAGTATTTGCTCCCATTTGTAATCACCTCAAATTTTATTGTGACTATCGTTTATGAAACTGATATCGGATTTAAATAATGTAATCCTAATTGCGCACTAGAAACGTTCAATGTTGTACCTGATCCACAGTCCTGCAATACTTCCAACTGTATATAATCGCCTTCTAAGAGTCTTTCTACAGAATTACCAGACATCGCAACGCCTGTATTGGGTGCATAGATTTGTTGAATAGCAGTAACAGCAGAACCGTTTATTCGCGCTCGCATAATTCGTCTAGGGTTTCCGGTAAGTGTTCCAGCTGTCAAAGCTCCGAAAGTAGCAGTGATATACAAGTTATAGAATCCATCTTGTGTAACATAAACTCTTGTATTGTCTGTCCCTGGGTACATCCGATAATCTGATACCCAATCCGCACTGCTAGAGAGATTTACAGCTGTGTAGACAGATGCATTATGAGCCAAAGAAAAAGTCGCACCAGAACGGCGAATAGTAGGAACTAAACCACTCCCAATTGCAAATTTTCTTCGATCCGTAAAAGTAAAACTGGATGCACTACTTGCGCTATTCGGGACGGCCACGTTACAGAGTGGGATATCCCATTGATTGGCATTTTGTACGGGTGTTATCGTACCCTGCAAAACTAAATATCCCATGGTGTTATTGACGAAATCGCACCGCAACACCACAAGGTCAGTTCTTGTTGATCCGCTGGTATTGGAACCAATAGCCAACGTTTCATTTGTACCAGAGTGAGAAAAAAAGTGTCCTTTAACAAAAACCTTCCCTGGTACTATCGTGACTGTCATTCCAGAACCAGCAGAGACAGCACAGTTATTTGCGGATATATCCATTGATGTACCTTCTACTATGATTCCATCGGTTTTGAACTTCTGGAACATCGTTCGCCATCTGGATTCGGTACTATTCGCACCAATTCCAGAATCAAAAGGGAAATAATCATAGGTTGGCATCTTTTCACCTTCTTTCTATTTTCCCAACTCTTCCTTGTAAACGTCTATACTGATCAAACAAACGAAAAGTAGTTCCTACCGCTGAACCCGGTGTCCCTACCGTCGGTGTGATTACTTCTCCATCTTTGTCTAATATCAGCTGTACAGAACGAATAACATCTTGTATTGTCTCTCCTCGAACCTCCACAGAAGCCTTATAGCCTAAATCGTAATCCTCCATAAATCTTGTACCATCAACATCTAGGGGATATATTTCAAGTCCTGTCTGTTCAGTGCGCTCCTCTAGTTCGTTATACAAGGCTTGAAGCAATTCGGATTCTACTGTTGTCTGTCGTTGGTCAAGGAAATATTCTATTGTCCCATACAACAGCCTAGATGGTTCATCACCCGTGCCTACAAAATACCTCGCTGTCCCTTCCCCTCCGCCAGCACACAAGATGTAATTCCCCTCTGGTGCTTCCACATTGTACCGAAACCCCGATAAATTTCGGCGTTCCTTAGAAAATACAACGGTTCCCGTCACATCTTCCGGTTGAAATACTTCAAACAATAAAATAGGGATTCCAAAAAAGTCATCATACGATTGAATGACTCGGAATCCCAAGTTTCCTGACAGCGCACATGTTTTTAGTTGATCAATTAAATTATCATATCTGCTTCGGACGGTTATTGTTGGTCCTTTTAATCCATCGGTAGTGGTAGCAAGCAAGGGAATCGCTCTTGAATCTACGGCTAAGTAACCACAGTTGTTTTCTACAAGGTGAAGCATTGCCGATTCAGCTTTCCCTGTGAAAACATCGTAATCGATCCCTGTACCACGAGAAAAATTGTATACTCCACTAGGATTTGGAGGAACAGCCATTCTTGTTGCTAAAAGTCCTGTGTCATCGATTCCCATGACGGTAAAGGAGCCTTGATCTCCATCTTTTGACCAATCTTCATTCATTTCAATGTTTCTGATCGGACCAGAGAAAATGATATCCCCATCACGAGTTACAATGATTCCTCCAAGTCCATCCCCTTCTTGTCTCACTTCTAATAGGGTATTGATAGATTCGGTTTCCTCTGGTGGGAGTTCCAATATCCACTTGCCAACATCGTTAAAATTCATATTGAGAGTCAACTTAGTAAAGTTGATGATTGGTGCTATTCGATCTAAAAAACTATCACGTATCCATATCTCATACATAAGCTAAACCCCCAAATAACGCGTACTATAGGCAAGTTGGATCGATGATAAGGATGTAGCGTTTGCCATCTCGATTTTTACACTGTTCTGTCCTGATTCTATTGTCCAGAACGTAGAACCATAATCTAGCGATGGTAGGATGTTGATGTTTTCATCTAATATAATTTTTCTACGTTTTGTATCAATGGTGATTATCTGTGAGCTAGTCAAACTTATATTGTTTATGGTTAATACTTTTCCTGTTGTTTGATTAGTCATTTTTGGATTGTTGCCTGGTCCATGTATCGTCCACATGGGGAAAGTTTCTACATCCCCGTCATAATCAATATCGATTTGAGAACTAACTGCATCACCGCCTAAGTTTAAAGGGAAAAATGGAAACCATTTCGGCGGATTTTGATCGAGTTGAAATACTTCTGATGTTTCCCCTCCATAAAAATAGGGATCGAAAGCCCGAAAGGTTAGCGTCATCTTTCTCCAAGACATCCCACCTTCTTTGCCTTCTTTGCCTTCTTTGCCTTCTAATCCCTGTTTATATAAACAAGAGATGGAGCGATCCATTCCATCTGGGGAAATCACTCGAATCTTTCCAATCCCCTTGTAGACATTCAAAGAGCGGGTAAGTGTTCGAATTCGTTGAAATAAGTCTGAACGATTCACACCCCATACAATCAAATCGAGTTCCAATTCTCGTGGGAGTGTTTTTGATCGACGATAAAAAGACCCATCCTCAAACGGGATAGGGTCTTCGACATGCTGAAAATCTGGAGCATTGAAACCAGACCACCCTGACACGTCAATCCAATCTTGTACTGTGAAAATGGTTTCCTGATTGTCAGGAGATATCCAAGATATCTGTTCTTGATCAGCCATATAAGTACGCCGCCTTTCTCAAAGCAGCTAAAATTTCTTTATCAGTTGTGCGTTGTGCTTCATAGATGTTTATTATTGGTTGTTGTCTTGAGTCACTAGCACTGCTTGTTGTATTGGTAGGTTTCTGGATTTGTGAAGTAGCATCAACAGCGTTTGTTGCTGCCATTCTGATTTTTGGTATACCTGATTCGATGCCATCGCTAAACATTTGCATAAAATTAGGTGCCCATTCATCCGAATCGGAGGCTGGTCCCCATTTCGTCGGAGAGTGAAAACCCAAAAACCCTGCTACTTGTTTCGCCACTCCAGAAACCATGGAGGTCAAGGCACTAATTTTTGATTTTATCCCTGAGATAAACATGTTCATCAAATTGCTTCCCCAAGAAGATGCTTTACTTGCTAATCCGCTTAAAGTAGAAACAATACTGTGCCAAACGCTCGACACAGTACTTCTAACAGAATTGAAAGTAGAGGAAGTTGCATTCCTCAAAAAATTCCATGCAGAAGTCACGATATTTTTACAAAAATTAGCAGCAGTTGAAATAGCACTTTTTATACCAGACCAAATTGATAACGTTTTTGATTTCAAAAAATCCCAAATAACGGAAATTACTGATTTCAAAGCATTGAAGGCTGTTGTCGCTACGGATTTGATTCCTGAAAAAACTCCACTAAGAAAAGACTTTAAAGTATTCCACACGGATAAAGTCCATGTTTTTGCGGTATTCCAGCAGTTTACAATGAAATCGACAAGAGCTTTAAAATAATAGTTGTGATTGTACATCCATAGAAATGCCTCGACTACGAAGTTTTTAAGGGATGTCCATATTGCAACAGCTAAATTAACCAAAAAATTCCATCCTGTAGAAATCATGGATTGAATGGCAGTTATCCATGATGACACTGTTTGAGTGATAGCTGAAAATATACTTGAGAAAACGTTATACACTGTTGATAGAACCATAGAAAAGAATGAAATAATAGGTGTGAAAATAATCCTTGCTAGAGAAATGATCCCTGTCCACAGGGCTGAAAGATAAGCAACAAGCATACTTGACAAAGCTGTAACTATATTTAACACACTAGCCCACAACATGCTCCAATTTCCTGTGAAAAGAGCAGCAAAAATGTTGATGATGTTCATGACAATTGTTATCGCCGTGCTGATAATTGTTTGGATGATAGACCAAGCGGTCTGTATTACGACTAGGGCAATAGGCCATACCGCCGTAATAATCCCCAGAATGACAGCCATCGCTACGGACAGAATAGCGGAGATCACAGTCCAAATATTTTGGAATGCAGAAACGAGGGTAGGCAGAATACTATTCCACCATTGAACCACTCTATTCCATTGAGCCATAAAAAAAGCGGTAACTGCTTGTACAGCTGGCATGATAAAGGTTACAACCGCTTGAAATCCCGTTTTTATGGCATCCCAAACGCTGAGAATAACACTTCGAAAGGCTTCGCACCTAGTCCAAAGTAAGTATATAGCAGCGATAACCAAAACGATTGCTGCCGCCCATGCCATTGCAGTTCCAATCACCGTCATCAATCCGATTACGAATGGTGATATAGCAGCCCATAAAGCATTGAAAGCAAGAGCAAAACTTCCCGTCGTACTAACACCAATCGCTAACGGTGCTAATAATAATGTCAGAGCTACTGTGAGATAAATAAAGCCAAATGTCACCTGTGATAGGAGAGGCGACAATTTAGCTAATGCATCAAAAGCTTTTCCAATTGAGGTACCAAAATTAAGAATTGCTAAGACCACTGTTGTCCAAACTTTGATGAATGGAGTTAAGGCACTTAACCATGTCGATTTGAATCGATCAAAAGCTGGGGATAAGCGACCATCTACGATACTGGACATCTGCGCTAATCCTACATTCATCCCAAGAAACGCAATCCCTAATCCTATTTGCAACATTTGCATTCGTGCTAAACCTGTATTTATTAACTTGATTTGATTTTTTAAATCCAAGAAGGAAGCATTAGGCCCTAATTCTTTCAATGCTACGTTTGTAACGCTTCCCTGCCTTGCCATTAGCTCCAAACTATGACTAATTTTAAGAAATTGTTGATCCAAACCTCGGACGTTCATTCTTGTTAGGTTATCAATTACCTTTTGGGATTTGGTAGCTTCGGTCATCATTTTCTGATTGGAGGCTACCATTTTATCTCTCAAAAAATCCCATTTATTCGCCATTTGATTAGTTGCATTATCAATGTTGCTTTGTGTCGATTGTATTACAGAAGACATTCGACTAAACTGTTGAACTGCTTGATCGCTAGCAGCTCCCATTCGACTCCAATGTTGATAGACCTGATCTCCTGTATTACTTAAATTGTTGGATAGTCTAGCACTTGCTCTTTCTGCTTGTTTGAATGCATTTTCTGCTGTGTCTCCTATGTGTTTAAATTCATCAGAGGCATTGTCTATTCCGTTGACAATGATGTCAATTACATTAGCTATTATCTTCTATCTCCCTTCTTTATCTGCTTTTCCTGTTCTTTTTGTTCTTGATTCCAATACTCTACTAGTACTTTCTTTTGTAATAGAGTGAGATTGTTATAGTCACACAGAGACATTTTTAAATGTCGGACAAAAAAATAAAACTCCTCCGCTTCTTCACTCTTTACGAAAGGAATCTATATCTTCTGCCTCAGCTTTTTCCGCTTGTTTTTTCATCGATTCGATACCAGATAGTTCCATGATCTTTTCCCCAACCAGTTCAATCCATTTGGGATTCCATGTTTTATCAATACTATCTGTTGTCCACTCTGAATCAATTGTTCCAAGGGCTGCCGCCTTCATCCATGCGTCATATTGTGCTTCGGTTAAGATTGCCGTGTCCACCAGAACTTCCTTCGATTGGCTTTTTCCTATCATTTTTTGATTGACCTTTACACCACGAGATAGGATGGACTGCACTTCTTTCGATTCAGAATGACGTAGTGGTCGGACATCAATCTCATAGGATTCTCCATCATGCTCCACTGTTACTGTCTCGATATGTTTAATGCCTTTTGCAAGGGCTAACGTTAATTTTCCCATTTGTTCCATTCTCCTTAATAAGTAGCAATTGTATTTGTTACAGTGAATTCGATTGGTCCACTTTCATCCTCAGCCACCAATGCTCTCAGTGTTGCTTTTTGTTCCACTCGGTCACGCCCACTCATTGGCTGTTCCATTGATGTGTAAACCGCCCGCGGAATATGAATCACAATGTCTGTTCCAACGTTAATAGTCAAATCAAACTCTGAAAGCGTGGTACTTGTCGGGCCTGTAGATGTACCCCAAAATTTTTCTAATTGAACAGTGGAGAAAAAAGATAAACCTAGTTCAATCTCGACCGATAATGCCCCACGGAATGCCCTTCTAGGGAAACGAGAACCAATTGTAACTCCATCTTCATTATTTGCTCCTGTTTCAATCTTGATAGAGAAATTCTCGATATAAGCAGATTCATCTGTTCCAGAAATCGTAGCAGTAACCTGATGAGGAGCATATACGGCTCCTTCTGTGAAGATAGGATTGGAATTCAACGTTCCTTTTTGGTCTGCTCCGCCTAATACATCAACGGAAGCAGTCAAGAAATCATCATCTAGCTCAATCGTTAAGGTATCTACTACACAACCTGTAAAAATGTGTTCAAACACATCTTTTCCCACTCGTGCGGTGAAGCTCTTCATCAATGCTGCGTCTTGTGGGAAAAATCTGTGTACATATGGTGCTTCTGTTCCAGTTACAGAATGTCCACCTAATGCCCATTTTAGAAAACGGGGAAATGCCTCTAAATCAAATGGGGTTTCAATACTTCCCTCACTGGTGTATTGTCCAGCTGCTACTGTTCTGTCCTGTCTTGAAATTCCTTCATAAATCAATGCTTGATCACCGGATGGATCTAGCTCCGCACTTGCTGGATCGATGGTATCTGCTGGGGTAGCAGGAGTACCAAAGGTTGTTTCTTCTCCAAACGAAAAATATCTAGTAATTCCCATGTTTTATTCCCTCCTTTGAATACGAAAAGCAAACTGACATGATGCCCAATAGATGTCACTATTTTGTGTAGCTTCATACGATGGATCAATGTTTTGTGGTCTTACATCGTAAACCTTACCGCCTAAAGTTCGATCTGAAATGATAACATCATATACTCGTGCAACTATATCTTCGGCTGTATCCTTGCCGTTTTCATTGTCAAAGTCATGTACCATAACGATGAAGTTAAACAAAAAATCATGTATGGCTGTGTGGCCACTTATCAAATCTGGTTGATGCGGAGCAGGTAATACCCAAATCACAGGCATATTATCCATGTCACCTATGTCTGCACGATCCCCATAAACAATAGAAGCGATAGCAAATAATATATCTACTCTCGCCCCTTCTAGCTTCTCTATAATAGAATCTTTTATTTCTTTCCTGATCGTTGCTAGATTACGAGAATCAATGTTGTAACTCATGAGATACCAGCCCTTTTTAGCGCGGCTTCTACAATCTTGCCTGCTCTAGCATTCATTTGTGTAACGGTTTCCTCCACATACTTTTGCCCTTTCTGCCCTCGAACAGAACGAGCATAAACAATACGCCCATGCCACTCAAAGCGTAAAAACTTCGCTCGCTTAGGTGTGATAGGTCGACCACTACCATAGATTCCAGTCCCGTCATTCACCCATGCGGCATATTTGGTATTGTTGAAAATGCTGTGTTTTAGTTCTCCAAGTTGTTTTCGTTGCCACGACTTTGATAATTTCCCTGTTTTCCCTACAGGCGAATTATCTTTAGCAGCTTTGTTTGTCTCCTCGCTACATCTTTCACGCCTTGACGGATCGCATCAGCAACTTTTGATGATAATTCCTTGATCCGTTTGTCATTCTGGATCTCGATATTAATCATTTGTTATCACCTGTAGGAGAAGGAACAAAGATAGGTCTTTTATGCTGTCTTAGTGATCGTAATAAATCGGCTGGATATTGTTCTAAGCTTAAACTTGAATTGCTTCTCATGTTCTCTACTTGTACCTGACCTGCTCGCATATGCCATCGACAAAGTTGAGCTATCGCAAGTTGAACCGAGCCCGGATAAACCGTTTCCCCAAGGTCATTCTTAAAATCTTGATTGCAGTAGCCTTTTACATAATCTTCAACGAGCGGCAAAATTGCAGTTAAGTAAGCATCATTTTTGGTATTAGATGGTTCGATTCTCAGGAGTGCTTTTACTTCATCAACAGTCATAAAATCATTCCTTCTAATACTGACATTTATTTTTTTATTCACTATAATAAAAGATAAGAATGCCCCTCCTCTGGAAGGAAACTCACATGAGTAGCGAACTCGTCGCATCAACCACCTCCGGTGGACCGACCATCGAACTTCAGCAACTGTACGACATCATGTCCGCCCTCCGGGAAGATGTCACCCAACTCAAGCAAGACGGGTGGGGAGACGACGACGTGCGTGTACTGGAACTGAACAACATCCACGATCTTCTCAAGAATCGGAATATCTCTGAGGCACTGACTGAGCTCACGAGGTTCGTGTATGACGGTCCTGCAAGTTGGAATGCCCCCGAAGCTCTCAGGCTTCTTGAGGAGTTCGTCAACGCATGAAGCAGTAGCTTCTGGGATTGGATGGACAAAAGCCAGAACTCATATATTGGGTTCTGGCACCCATTAACAACAGACATTAGTATCTATAACTATTTCTTCTTTGTCTCTCCTTTTTTAACTATCTTTTTCGGTTCTTCCTGATCTTGATCCTCTTCCTTGGATTTTCTCTTTTCTTCTAATTCCTTTTGTTTGACTAATTCTCTTCGTCTACGCTGGAAAGCTGTTGCAGATATAATAATCACCCTTTCATGAGAAAAGGGAAGCGATTCGCCTCCCTATGCTAATTTGTGTACAAACGCTACAATACGAATGTTTTTATTGTCATACACTCTGGTCCAGTTAGCAGCAGTTTCTAGTTCGGCATTGGTTGGGCTGGATCCAGCAACAGAAGAATTCGTGAATTTCACACCTCTAGGATGTAATAAGAAGTGTTGACGGTTGATAAGGATATCATCACCCGCAAGGCTGTCACGATCCGTTTCTGTTGGAACAGGAGCACCGCCATTCCCTAGACCGATAGCACCAGCACCAAAGAGATATGTGGTATATACTCCAGAACTTACTGGGCAACCATCATCCACGATAACACGTTTATTCATGTAAGTTGGGAACTCTACAACACCCTGAGAATTTGGAATATAGGAAATAAGGTTATCTTGTTCAAGCTTGGTAAAGGTTGCACTGTGCATGACAACCGCTGTTAGTTGATCAGATGCATCACCCAGTTTATTTTTGGCGTTGATAAATTCGGTTCCACTGATAACAGCAGCCGAGCCAGTACCCCAGAAATATCATATTTGTTCCCTGCCATTGAAGCAGCGGCAAACACACCTTTCAAGATAGATATAAGCACTGCTTGACGTTTTCGCGCCCAGAAGGAAGCAACAAGATCACCAATTGCACCCATTGGATCATCACCGGATAGAGCAGCTGCGAGATCATTCGCACTCCATGCCTTACCTCTCATGAGTAATACAGCAACGTCTTGGGACGCTGTAATTTTCTCTGGGGTCAATGCTCCACTATCGGACAATACTTCATCAGTACCCGTTAAATCATTCCAGAAGGGCATATTGATCAGTTTGCCACCAGCAGAAGCCAATCGATCTAATTCCGGGTTAGGAACTACAATACCGCTTTGGTACAAAGCAGATAACTCTGCGGTACGTTGGATTACATAAGGGTTAAAGACAGAAGGGACTATAACGTCACTGATCTGAGTCTTCGGCATCTATAACACTCCTATTTCGCCTGAGATTATAGCGATTTCGCTAACTCAGGGTTTTCTTTTAAGATTTGGGCTTGCTTGGTTAAGTTGAAAGTTTCTTTCTTCCAAGGATTCACAACAGATGTAGCAGTTTGTGTATTCTTGTGCGGCTCTCGCCCATTGGCTTTGAAGGTTTCCCCAACTGCCGCTTTTAGTGCTTCACTCCACACTTTTTCCAATGTGGTTAAATTCGCTTGTGTGGATTCCGCATCGCCACCCACAAAAAAATCAAGCAATTCCACAGGTAACCCTTTTTCGGTAGCCTGTTTATACGCTTGATTTCGTATCGTTTCTTTTTGTCGTTCTTGTTCGGTTTGATTCAATCGAGATTCTAGTTCTTTGATTTTGATTTGTTCCGGTGTTTCTTCTGGATAACGTTTTTTCACTTCTTCTTCAATCAAAGAAGATAAATTATTTTGTTTCCACGTTTCCAACGAGCGTGAAAAGTGTTTGTCTTTCTCAGTGGATAAATATTTTTTTGCATCTTCGTTGTTCTCTAAGTAACTTTTTACATCATCTAGTGTAAAACTAATTTCTGCTGAGTTTACTTGTGTACCCTCAACATTGTTATTTTCTTCATTCATGTTTCTTCTCTCCTTGTGCCCTTCCAGTTCATTGCCCTGCAAGTGCAAACTTTAATACACATCTACAATTGATATCATCACTGGGGTTATTCATCATGCCAGGTGCAGGCCCATAACCACCATTTAAGCTACTAAAATTCGCATATGCGGGTATTGCTGTACCATCCAGATGTTTATGGGCTGGTCTGATTCGGTTATCTAACGTCCCATCCCATATCTTTCGCAATCTAGGATCAAAGGATTGATTGGCGGCATCCATTTTGGCTTGATTGATTAACCTGTGTGCTTCCGTTCGAGCAATGGTTCTCATTTTTCTTGCATCTTGATCAATGGACTGTTTTATTCTCTGTGAAAGCTTTTCGAATGTATCTCCTGCTTTCATTCCTTTTATCATTTGTTGTTTGATGGATAACAAAGACCGTCTTCTCATTCGTTCCAGTCGTGCATTTAAGGATAAATCATTTATTTTGGATTGAATGATTTCGTTTATCTCTTTCTTGCCGATGTCCAAAGCATTCACATGTAAGATAGCAGCTGTGTCTTGGTATACCTTTTGATAGAGATCAAACAGACCACTCTTTAGAGCTTTCTTATTCTTCTTATGTGCTTCGTTCACATCATCCATAATCAATTGGGTGACATTCTTCAATCGGTTGTATTTCATCAACTCCAATGGTGTTTGAGCACCAAATCGTCCGAATACCTGTGACAATATCGACCGAATACGCTTTAACGACAGGCTATAAGCCAACAACAGAAGCAGAATAAGGTCATTCAGGTTGTTTTCCGCTTCCTGTTCTGCTTGTATCTGTTCCTCCTGTGTTTGGTTCTCTTGTTGGGTCACCAGCAAAACCTCCCATCATAGAATCAAGCTCCATCGCTTCTTTTGACATTTCATCTATTTCCCACTGCACATCGTCGACAAAGGATAATTGGGATAATCGCGTTTGCTCACTTACCAATCCTTTGAGCGTGGCACTGCTTTGTGCTTCATCCAATAGATTCAATGGGAAGTTACGTTTGAACTGGAACCAGATATGAATGTAGTTGATCACGATTCCCTTTTTTGCCCACGCACTAGATAAGATTTTAAATTGTTGCCGTAAAGCTGCAGTAAACTTTCGTTCCGCTGTGATGCATTTCGATTCTAAAGCGAATAGTTTAAATTTGAGGCTAACCCCTGATTGATTCCCTGCGAATGCTTCATCACCGAAATTAACCGACTTGGCGAATCTCAATATGTTTTGTTCTAGTCGATCCAAGTGATTCTCCAGCATATTGTCATTCATTTCCTTAGTGAGAAACTCAATTTTACTACCATCTTCCGGTGAATCAATTCCAAATGCTCCTGTTTGTTTTGCGAGTTCCATTGTTTCCTCATCAGGAGCAAAACCATAAAAGAGCATATAGGCAAGACGAAAGGCTTCAATTTCTGAATTGACATCAGACAAAGAACGGTCATAAGCATCGATTAGAGAAAGAACTTTCTCACAATCTCCCTGACGTTCTTCGTTATTTAGGAACGCAATAAGTGGTATCCCATCGTACATGTGCGGACGTGGATTCATTGGTTCTGTTTCGTCCAGTACATAAACTCCGTTTTCCTCCACAAAAAAAGAAACCTGCTGGGAATCGTACCATTCTACTCTGGTCCGTTCTTCGGTTTCTGTCCCTTGTTTAATTGTAATTGGGTAATATCTCATTCCATACTGTGATTCGTTAATCGATCTATCATAGACAAAGATGCATTCCCAAGGATCAACATTCATAATACGTTCGTTACCTTCACTATCGATATATAGCAGACGTGCTGCAAGTCCTGTTATAGCTGCATTCTTTGCAGTTTCGCTGTCTATGTCTTCTATATTGTTCCGTATATTGAAATCCTGTAATACTTCATCTGCTGTATCATGAACCGATAATTCACGATCTACCGCATAGACAATAGGCTTGCCAGCGAAATATCCCACTTTTGTATCAATAATCTCTGAGAAGAAATCGTTATTGAGTTTATTATTTACTTTCTCATAGTCTGGAACTTTCCTTGTAAGAATTGGTACACCTATAGCAGATGCTTTGTATCGCTCATACAGTTGGATCATTCGTATTCTGTCTGCTGTATGAGATTCAATCAAATCCGTTATAATCTCGCTTGTCACCTGTCCATTTAGCAGCTTGATATGGAGTAGAATATCATCCATTGTCTGCATCGCTTCACCCCCCTATATTCGTTGTGCTGCCTTAAATGCGCCTTTCATATCGGATACCTCATAACCATCTAAAGCGTACCAGATGGCACTGAAGGTATGCGGATCAATATTAAATTCGTCCTCGATGATGTTACCGTCTTTATCTACCTTGTATGTGAGTTCGGCTAATTCCTCAATGGTGTGTTTGCATTCATCCGAACAAATGATTTTCTTAAACCGTTTGATCTTCTTGGTATTTTGGAGCCTAGATCCTTGAAACTTCTTCGCACCTTTCATGTGGAAACCTTGTTGCTGAAAATAACGGATCGTCTTTGGTTCCGCTGAATCTGCTCGTATGAGTTCCTTCGTTTGCTTAAATTCGGCAAGTTCTATGGCTGTTTTATCATCTGTCATTTTGTTCTTGTAGTACTCCCAATAGATGTACAAGTATTTCCTATCATGATCGATTGCGACACGTAACAAAGCATTATAGGAGGTTTCAAATCCAAAATCAAAGCCTGCTCGCTTCATTCGTTTTGGAATCTCATCAACTGCTGCTATCACTTCATTATGTGATCTCACTTCAAACTGTGGCAACACGCGAACCCCATTCACACCAAATCTACCCTTGCGCGCCACTCGATACAGATCAGGATCATATAACTTCATTTCCTCCAGCTGTTCAATGTAGCTTTCAGGCAAAAATAAATTATCATCAGCAACAGAGTGATGATAATAGGCGTTGTCCCGTATCAATATTCTACTTTGATATAGCTGCTCATCATTGATGTTCATTGCTTTGAAGAAATGTTTATAGGTCCAATTTCCTTTTCCTACTGGATTCGTAGATAAAAGAAAGTGAAGTGATAGTGTTGGATGTCGCAAACGTCCAAGTAACTCCTTATATCCCTCATATTTCAATTCGCTACATTCTTCGATCCATACGATAGTAACGTTGTGAATGGACTTCAATTTAGCAGGTTTATCCATTCCTTTGAATATGATCTTGGAACCATTAGGGAAACGAATTTGCATAGGTTGGCGATTGATCTTGATCTTATCCTCTAGGTCTAACTCAATAATGATTTCTTCCAACAGAGCTAAACAGCTATCTCGCATAGTGTCATATACTTCGCGTACTACCAATGCCGTCCGTTTCTCGTTGATCAGCTTCATTACTAATTTCAGAGCCATGTGGTAACTTTTCGAGCTTCCATAGCCTCCGACCAAGAAATAAAACTTGTACCGCCAATCAAATAGAAAATCATCAAAGTGAGGATTAACTTCCTTCTCCATAGTCCTCACCTTTTCGTTTGATAATGATTTCAATTGGTTCTGTTTCGTCTAAGTTCTTGATCTTCTCGATCTCTGTTTTCAACTTCTCAATCTTAAGTTGTTTCTCTTCTCGATCTAGTTCGCTAAGTTCATTTTCTTTCTTGCGTTGTTCTAACTCTGCTCTCTTGATATCCAATTCTTTTTCTTTGTTCACTTTGTCCCAGAGTGTACCTATAACGATAGCAGAATCCCTCGCATTCGTTTTTTGGATTAACTCAGGATCATTTACACGAAGGAGATAAGCATTAACAGTAGACCATGCTTTTTCAATATGCTCACTCTTTTTTTGTTTCCTTACTTTTGCAAATTCATCTTTATCCGCTCTAATTACATTTTTCACTGTGTTTGGCGATATCTCGAACTTACGAGCTGTCTCACTTAGATTCCCACAACTAGCATAATGCGCTCTAATTTCTTCCCTCAATCCATCATCCAGCTTTTGTCCTCTCTTCGCCATCACATATCACCTACACCTACACTACACAAAAAACAAACCTTTTCTAAGTAAGGCTTGTTTTCATCAGTCGTTCTTCCATTGTTTTGACATAGCGTTCCTCTTTTTCGATCCCTATACAATTCATACCAAGGTTATCTGCAGCTACAAGCGTTGTCCCACTACCTGAAAACGGATCTAGAACTGTGCCCCCTTCTGGAGTAATCACTTTGATTAATTCCTCAATCAGTTCCACAGGTTTCTGTGTTGGGTGTAATTTTTTATTTGGCGCAACCCGTTTACCACTGATAACATTTCGTCCATTGTTGATATGATATTTTGGTTTTCCCTTTACAAATTCCATGATTAATTCATGTTGTGGTTTGAATCCAAAGCCCATTCCAAAATGACCCTTATCCCATACAATCAAATTTCGATGTTGTAATCCAGATGATTCTAGTGCAGGGGCTAAATGTGGATACATTCTCCAATCGCAAAAGATCAAGGCACTACAACTAGGTTTTAATATACGAAAAAGCTCGACACAAACGGATCTTAATAAAAAGATCAAACCCATTGTTGTCATATTATCGTTGCTAAACCATCCAAGGCGTTTGAAAGTTTCTCCCTCATTTGGTATTCCTTGATTAGGCGCACTCTTTTTCCCTACTTCTGTAAATCCACCGCTACAATATGGAGGGTCAGTAACCACGCTGTCTATGCTGTTATCTTCTAACTTCTTCAACTCTTCCAGACAATCTCCATGTATGATCATGCTGTTGTTCGTCCTTTCCGAGTATAAAAATGTAGTTATTCATTCGGCTTATGAATCTTATTTTGCGGATTCACTAAATACGCATTGAACTGTGCATATACACTGTGGTATCCAATGGCGAAGGCTCCACTAACCGGATTCCAAGCTTCATAACATCGTGCCGCCTTTTTGATATTATCCCTTTGTACTGTAGTAGCCATGTATGTTGTACCTGGACGACTCAATGCCCAATCTGAGCGAGCAATATAGAATCTTGCATCGGTCACAATTCCCTCGTTATAAAGCTCTAATAAAGCCTGTCCGCTGTATCGATGGCTTTCGCTGGTATCATAGTAGCTCATTGTTTTATAGGAAGCTGTTGGTCCATAAGTATCTACATATTCCAGCATGAGGGCTTTGATTGTATCCTTATTAACTGGTCCCTTTTCTAAATCTACTGGCTGTATATGAATACTCTCAGGTGATACCCCTAATTGCCCTAAGGCGGAACAAAATTCACGGTTACGAGCTGTAGAAAAATCATCATCCGTTAGAGGCTCATAACCTTCTAAATATGGATTATGAGCAGTTCCCCAATATGCGGATGTTCCGTCACCATTCAATACATCTTGTACAAATGAACCTTTCCCAGTGGTATAGAGAACAATGATAACTTCTCTTCCTGCTGCTAAGTGATTCAAAATATCAATGGCTGCTTGTAGGGTTTCGTCATCTTGATGAGGTATAAAGAATATCGCTGGTCCCAGCATTTATATCATCCTTTCAAAAACATAAATAAACACTCAATCAAATACAGACCGTTCACTTTTGTAGACTCATATAAAAAAGACATCACATATTTAATATGATGTCTTTTGATCTATAGAAAAAGATTAGGTTTGCGACTCCGGATAGCAAGTCTAGTTAGGGAACTAGAGTTACTATCCGGTGGATGAATCTCCTTTGTTGCTTTGTGGAAACTCAACCAATTGATCCCTCAGGGGCAGCTTCAGCAAATCATGATGTTGAGCTTGGGACGGATGATGGTCTTGCACACATCGGCGATCTTCACACCGTCCAGCGTGATACCAGCTTCGATCTCTTCCTCAGAGACGAAGTAAACCCATCCCTGAGTGGATGCTGCCAGCTTCTCCATCGTTTCCTTGCTGAGCTTGACGGTGAACATCTCCGCCAAACGCAGTGTATCGATGGGATTGGCCTCGCTGTAGTGAGTGCTCCCACCTCGCTGCACTCCGTACCCGCTGAAGTCGATCGTCATCCCGACCAGATCGGCCTTCGTGAGGACGTCCGTCTCCTCGACGAGTTCCTCCACGATTTCACGCTCCGGCGAGAGTTCACGATCGATTCCCTTGGAAAACCACTCTTTCAGCTTCCCAAGAGCGCTTGTGGGCAACCGGAAACGAAGGTCATCACCCTTCTCGAAGCCAACCGCACCGATGGTACGGAGGTACTCCAGACCCATCGGAAAAGCAGCGATTCCACCTCCGATCGGAGTCAGAACACGCTTCCCGTGACGGTCAAGCTGGTTCTTGTTGATCAACAAGCAGTATCGACTATCCTCATCCTGAAGGACGACGAACCCAGCGCAGCTGATACGGATCATACGCACAGTCATCGTTTGCTTTCTCCTGCTACTAGAGGATCGGATATATAAATTATAGTATACAAGAAATAAATTCACTAGTTATAAATTTTAACTCAAATGTTTGTTCAGAGTTCGTTTCAATATGTCCTCTCAAATTTCGTTTTACATTATAAATAGCAAGAGAGACTAGGCTTCATCCTAATCGTCCCTTGCTTTTAGATAAGGTATCCAATCCCAGCAGCCACCGCTGTCGCCTTGCTTCACGTTTTGATTAAAGAACAGCCCTGTTGGATTTAATACAGCCAAATGAACGGTTGTATCGTCTACTACACCTGTGATAATAGCAGCACGCTCCTCGCTATTGTATTCTCCATTAGGTGTACCATAAGACTTGTAATACACGATTCTACCTACTGTTGGTTTCATATTACATCATCCTTTCGAATTTTGAGCATAAAAAAACCACTCGAGAGAGTGGTAAAAGATTCCTTATATTAATTTACTCCTGCACATGTTACATACCCACTTTGGTGAAAATTAGGCGCTACATCAACATAAACGCGATATTGTGCTGATGAACTTGAAGGGCTAATTTCCCAAGTCATTGACTGCCCATTAGAAATATCTACCCATGGATAGTCTGGTGGGAACATACTTGTCCATTCACCTGTTGCATAACTTTTATATTGTAAATGAACATTTGCGCTTGAGTATTCAGCATCCCAATCGAGCCAACTATCTGTACTAACTACCTTTAACTGCATTCTTGGATAACTGGTACTGCAAGGTGCACTTCCCCAATGGGAAGACCCACCAAGGTCAAAACTTCCTAAATTAGTCGCAGCAAAAGCAGAATATGGCAATAAAGTCATGAAAACCGCAAAAAACATGGACAAACTAACTGTGAATTTTTTCAAATGATGACCTCCGCTTGTAAAAATTAAATTGTGATACTGTCGTCATATTATTTACAATTCAAATTGTATCATAATAATTATGAATATAAGTATTTTTTATTTCAAATAAAGAAATAGAATCGAAAATCACCATTTGATATTATCTTTTCACAAAAAATCACCACCCATTTGAGTGGCTATTGTCGATTTATAAGCATCTGATAAGTGAATTTTCTCCGAGGTGATGGATGATCGTCGACTTACCAGATGCTGACTATATATAGCTAAGTAACTATAACTCACGCACTATCATCATAACATGGATTAATCAATAGGACGGTATACTCTTTGGTATACTCTTTCTTAGTCGTTGGCTTATCTTTTTTATCCAAATGAGACTATAGCCCAGTTCTGCTGCAATTTCTGGTAATGTCATCCTTAATGCATCACGCATATATGCCACTTTTGATTCTAGTGTTTCAAATTCAGACATACGCTTTTCAATTTCTATTTTGGTACTCTCTTTCCCCTCAAGTAGAATTGTGTATTCTTCTACTTGATCACATATCTTCTTCATCCGATTCAAGCAAGTATCAAGTGGAAAAGCTCTGTTTATCGTGGATTCATGACATGCTTTTAACCAGTATTTATGTTCATTTTCCAAGTTCTTAATTCTTATCGTAATAATATCTATTTCAATGCAGAGATCATGATACAATTCCATGCTTTCCACCTCTTTGGTATAATGATGGTATGTAGTTCCATCCATCCAAATGAGGGAATCCCAAGACCAGTTGTCGCTGATCGTGGGATTTTTCTTATTTATATCCGTTCATTCCATTCCCATCTCTATATCAAAAATCAATCTGCCTTTACGTTTATCCTGCTTCTCTCGAACCATTTTGTATAAATCATTACAGGAGGGACAAAACCCAAAGCTATTAACATTTACAGCACATTCTTTACATATCTGGTTGTCGCATGTCTGATGTTGACCACCTAATATTCTTCCTCGACGATCCTTAGCACTTGTCCAGTAGTAACCAATTACAAAATCACATAACTGAGTAGCTTCGTTCTTTTTGCAGAAGGTACATGGATACTTTGGAAGGCTTAAAACGTTTTCTCTCACTCGTCATCCTCCTTTAAACAGCATTCAATGTTTTCCTTACTATCACATACGTATTGTCTCTTACTCGATGCCCTCACTTCATATCGTGATATCCAAACAGGGTAGAATCCACCTAGTAGTTCCACAGCCTTTCTTCTTGCTTCCCCTATCTTTGTAAATACGCCTTTAACATCTTTCTCTTTTGGTTGCCAGCCTATTTCTACCACATAAAAAATGTTTATCACTCGTAATCCTCCTCATACACCCCAGATTTTAATCTACCTAGAACCCAAAACAATGCATCACGTTGCCCTGAATGGTAATCGTGGCTAACAGGGTATTTCTCCCGTAGTTCGCCATAATGATCGATTTGCTTACGTATATCATCTATTAGCTTTCGAATATCGTTCACTCGTCGCCCTCCTCTTTTTTTGTACCTAGGTCTCGCATCTGCTTCTTTTCTTCTTCCATCAATGTATCCACATGCATCCTTCTAAACTCTTCTTCCTCTTTTGGGCTTAACATGTAGGCCTTTCTTCTTCGTTTCTTCCACTCACGAAATTCATCTTTGTAAATCACATACTCTATCAAATATTTGGTTTCTGTATATTGATTAAAGAACCAAATGAGGCAATAAGCCCATGCAACAATCAATGCAGCAAATCCCATTGCTGAACCTAAGCCAATGGTCAACCATTTACCAGCTATATCAATCCACGTCATGATGCGTCTCCCTCTTTCTTTCTGAAGTCCTCTATGATCTCGCCATTTTTATCAAAGTAAGCAATCTCCCATGTGGGATGGTATATTCCTCTACGTGTTTCTCCTTCTAATCGAATTCTGAGATGCGCCCCATAAGCAGATGTGATTTTCCCACGCTTCCCGTTATAGACTTGTACCTCCATACCTCGCTTGATGAAAGGCAATCCATACTGCGTTTTTATAAAATCAAATGTGTATGCCACGATGCTTCCCCCTTGATTTGACCACTGTTTCGCGTTACAATGATCAATAGTAATTGAATCTTCTAAATTCTGTGTCCAGCTAACCTCATGCAAAGGTTGGCTTTTTATTTTTGTCCTCGGTTCCCCATGATTCCTCCTTCACGTTGATTGATGTATCCTTTCTCCGCTTGATCGATGACTAGGCACATAATCTCAATTGAATACCTGTCCAACTCTCTACCAATAAAATCAATCCCAAATCCTTTCTTCCACAATTTGCGAAACTCACGCAGCTGTCGATCATTCCAGATGAAGTTGTAATTATGAAGAGCTGTGTACTCATACCGATGTTGTACCAGTGGCAGCACCTTCGCCATTAGACAGCCTCCTGTTCTTCTAGTCGATAATTCAAACCCTCTTCCCCTCTTAACACCACAGTGAAATCTTTGGACATTTGGTAAATTCGTGACCCTATACCCTCATCCTCATCGCATATTTCGTCTATGTCTCTTTCTGATGAAATCAAGATTGGAAGATGATTTAAATACCGATAATTGATAATCTCGAACAAGGATTCCTTTTGCCAATCTGTCGCCGTCTTTCTCCCTTTGAAAAGATCATCTATAAATAATACATTGATTTCTTTTAACTGCTGCACCTTCTCATTTTTTTGGGAGAAATCATCTTTCAAATCATTCAACCCCTCGACCCAAGGAAAATAGATAACTCCTACCCCCCGATCCAACAGGGTATTTGCAATCGAGGTGAGCAGATGTGTTTTTCCACTCCCTGGCTGCCCCAGTAAAGCAATACTATTTTGCCGTTCTTCTTTGATATCGGTGTAGTAATCCAAGTAAGATTCTGCACATTGAAATGCATCATGTATTAGTGAAGGACGATCCTCCAAAGAAAAGTTTGCAAAAGTCATCTTTCTGAATTTCTCGGTAATCTGGCTTGATTTAAATAACCGCTCCACACGTTTGGCGAGCATCTTTTTCTCATAGCATTCGCAATATCTCCATACCTCTGTCCGATCCTCCAAACGAATGATGAACCCTTCTAAGTCTTTACATTTTGCGCATTCATACTCGGTATTTTTTGGGTCTGTTGATCCATCCGGTTCTGCCTTTCGTAATTGGTTTCGCTGCTGGAGCTTGGTTAGAATGTCCGCTATGGTTGTTTCCATAATTCGCACCTGCTTTCATAGGAATTACTTTTTGTTGTTGTGGTTTTGGTTGATAATTCATCCACTCTTCTACTTTCCCAGCATTCCGACAAATGAAAGTAATATCGGCGTGGATTTTACCAGTATCATTATCCCCACAATGAAAGGGAGACTGCCTTATATTTGTGATTGCTAGTTTTATATCATCCACAGAAAAGAGGAATTCTCCCTTCTTCGCTGGATGCTTTTCTCCTAGTCTTGCTTTGATTGCCTTTTTTCTGTTTTCGGTCAAAGTAGGTCTTCTGGTAAAGAGGCTTTCAAATGTCTTCAAATAATGATTCCAAATATCTTGAATAGAAGAAGACAAAACATCCTCGGAGCTTTTGCGACGACTTTTCTTTTTTTCTATTTCTTTATCTTTATCTATTTCTAATTCTCTTTCTTCTTCTGTTGCGTGACTTTGCGTGACTGTCACGTGACTGTCACGTGACTCATCTTCTAAACTTGAATTTTCTTCTGATGCTGGTAGTTCTTTTGACTTTTCTTTCTCTCGTTGTCGACGTTTCCTCATTCGATTCTGTTCTTTAATCTTGTGTAATCCATCTATATTTTGGTGTTTATCCCAATTGCAAATGAAGATTCCTTTTCTATCGATTTCGATCATTCCAAAATCTACAAATGTTTTTAGTCCAAGCTCTACCACTGTTTGAGGTTTTGACCAGATAATAGAAAGCATTTGTGGAGTGTAGGGTGTACCTTCCTTTAAATAAACGTAGCCATTATCATTTGTTTTCCCTGCCATTGTTAGAAGACGAATCCACATATTAATGATTGCGTCACCTTCTGGTAGTGCTTGTATTAGTTTCAGTTTTTCATCTTCGAACATATCTACACGAATCTTTATCCACTCCACTTGCCTCATCTGATATCCTCCCATGCTTTATGGTGGGTGACCGTAGCCACCCATTATCTATAAACTGTCCTCTCAAAAAGGCAAATCATCATCTGACAAGTCTATCGGCTTCCCTACTTGCTGGAATGGATCATGAGCATAAGATGAATTGCTATTGTCTGTTTGCTGTTGCTGATCCTTGTTCTTGAAATCCAAAAACTTCACTTGATCCGCTACAACTTCTGTCATCCACACTGTACGCCCCTCTTGGTTCTCATAATTCCGAACCTGTAAACGTCCTCCCAGAGCAACCAATGAGCCTTTCACGCAATACTTAGCCACGTTTTCAGCTAGACCACGCCACACAGAGATAAAGATAAAATCTGCTTCTCGTTCTCCATTCTGATTGGTATAGTTACGATCCACTGCAAGTGTAAATTTGGTGATTGCTGTTCCCCCATTAGTGGTATATCGAAGCTCAGGATCACGAGTTAATCTTCCAACTAAGACAACTGAGTTAATCATGCTGTATGCACCCTTTTCTGTTTTTCTTTGCAACTCTCTTTTACTTCTTGCACACCTTTGAGCATCATCTCTTGAAGCTCACAAACGGACTCCCTTTTTCCATATGGAATGTTGAATTTGCAACCGCTACATAACTTGAAAATTTCCGTCTTTTTTATCACTTTTTTTCCTCCAAACCAAGCAACGTTGTAATTTCTTGGTGCTTGGTGATTTTGATCCGGTCATAACCGTTTATTTTGGCGTGACGTTTCATCTTCTCTAGTTCAAATTGATCAAACGTCAACATCATTTCTATGACCTCCACACCATCCACTCCGTTTTCCGCCACATCTTTCGAATTCCAAAACTCTACTTGGTAATAACCTGCATCTATTTCATGCAATATTTTCACTTTGATTCCCCCGTTTCTACTACTTTCCAATTTGGTTCGATGTAATCGAATACCCATTCCATATACTTTTGATGAAGTAGCTCTTAAACCTCAATAGAATCCAAGCCTTCCAACTCTTCTTCTGGAATATCGAGTGTTTTCAAAGCAGCAATTTTGTTTGGTTCCAAACAGAACATGACTTTCATGACGCTTCCCCTCTCCTCTGATTTAATTGGTGTCTCACATATCCAGCAGGAGGTAATTGAATATCCGATCCATAATGAAGGATGTAATAATAGGCCTGGTCTGCATTGTCATACCTTCTACCAGTAGCTTCCAGTAATTGATGACGTTCCACCCATACTTTCAGTGCCATATTTAAACGTTCTGGAACGATCATCGATAGAAAATGATCCATGTGCCTTGGCTCCAATTCGTGCAATAACTCATTTATCAAATAGCGTTCATTCGGCTTTAGATTTCTCATGATGTTCCTCCTCAGCTTTTAACCGTAATGAATATCCTCTAATATCACGCCTTTTTTAAAAGGCACTATCTCCACCTTGCATCTACGAGCATTCAACCAATCATTTGCATATGCTTCTTCGCTTGAATGCTCAAAGGCTATCCTTCTCGCTTCTTCCTCGGTGTGAGCAAGAACCACACAGGAACGGCATTCATCGTAATCTACTACATAGGGATCACGTGTTAATTTGTAAATGGTCATGCTACACCTCCTATATTTAGAGAGGGGACAAACCCCTCTGTTATTCGGTTTCGATTCTCAATTCATCGGGACGATCCTCGACAGTAATACCTTCGATGATTTCTCCCGTTTCAGAGTTAACTACTTTCCCATCTACTACTTGGAATCGCTTTTTCAGTTCAGATTTGTTCACTTCTTCTTTGATACGAATTAAATCTTCGTAACCTCGTAGCTTTAGAGAAGACAGAACAACATTGTCATAATAAACCCACTTAGGTTGTTGTTTTCGAAACCCAATCTTTCCACTCGGCAATTTCAGAGACTTGAACTTTGGATTCTCTTCTCGTTGACGTTCCGCATATATTACTAGCATCGATTGAAAATGCTCCAGTTCATTGTCTAGTTGTTCGTTTACACCCTCCAGCCAAGCATCAATTTTGGCTACTTCTACATCAGCTAATTGAATATTCGCTTTCTTACGATCCTCCAAAGCCTTGATCTTACGCAAAACCCAATTGGCCTTTTCCTCGTTATCCACTATAAATCCATTGGTTTCCCCTGCTTCTAAGTACTCTTTCAAACTCAAACTCTTTTCCATTTCGTATTCCTCCTATATTGGAAGAGAGAGAAAAACTCCCTCGTGTTATACTGCACCCTTCATTTCATCATCCGATTTGATATAATGCTGTAACTCTTCAGACGTTGACTTTTCGATAAACTCAATCACATCATGCGCTTGTTGCTTCGTCATTCTGGTCATGCTGCCTAGTTTGGTGTAGGTGTAAGCGACCTTCTTCACATCATCTGTTTTTAATCCCTTATCTCCACCACTTTTAAAGATTTTGTTCCGTTGCTCAGTGGACATTTTCCCTTTCCATTCCGTAACATTCGATGTCTTTGTATCTGCTGTTGTCCGATTTGCTTTCAGCTTTTCTAAGAAGTCTTTTCCTTGTTCCTCTGTTAATTCGTACAGAGGTAATTCATATAGTTTGTCGGTTTGGATATTGATTTTTTCCGGTGCTAGCTTCATAGCAGTCCAAAGATTTTTGATATTCAACAAAGTTTGATCTGTCATTTTTGCAACATCTGAAGGTTTTGTTTGGGATACTGTTTTTTCCGTCTGACTGTGCTTCTGATGTGTTTTTTGAATAGAGGAAGTACGCTGTTGTCTTCCTTTTCCGTAATTTGTCTCCTGTTGCCCTTGTGAAACTGATTGTGCGTCATCATCTTCGGAGGCTAGACCCAATGCCAAACAGAGCGAATAACGTCTCATGTAGGAGATAATCACTCCTACTTCTTGTGGTTTTTCAAAGTTCTTCACTCCAAAAGTGACTGGATCAAACTCTATATACTCACCAGATTCATGTAAGATCATGGTGTAAACCCCGCATATTTTGCCTTGTTGATCCCTTACTGTATCTTGAATGCAAGACAATCCATTTTTTAATAAATGTGGACGAGCAGTTTCAATGCATTCATCCAGTGGCGAATAATAGTAAGAATAAGCAAAGGAACCATCTTTTTTTCTAGCATCTACTTTTTTCGATTTCTTTGGAGAAGGACATGCTCCTTGAAACTTCGCTAATGCTGGTGCAATGTGCTTTAGACTCTCTGAGAACTTCATTTGCGATCCCCTTTCTTCTCATGCAAAGATGTTAGTAACTGTATCCCACTAGCGATATAGCCATAATGCTCGAATCCGATTTGTTCTCTAGGTGCTTAAAACCCAAAATCATTCGTTCTGGTATATAATCAATCTTCAGCTTCGGTGCAATGGTTAAAGCCTTGCTTTTATCGATTGGTGTTCTCATGTGTACCTCCTGTATAGAAAAGGGGCAACCGCCCCTATATGACAATGTCCTTCTGATCATCTGGTGCAAGGAGTTCATTCAATTTCTTCTGCCGATACAGCAGCAATTCTGCCTGCTTTACGATGCCGATCTCCGATGCCAAGTGAATCCCACCTTCCTCAAACAGCTCTCCATTCTCGATAAACCAGTAGTCCCAGCCGTTAGAATGCTTTTTGATGTGCCCAGCGTGCAAATCGTGGTGTACTGATCGTTCATCTTCTCGATCAGCTCATTGGCTTCCACATGCTCCGTAACATCGAAGTATGCGATTGCAGATCGTGGAACCATACGGCGTGCCTCACCCATGTCAAACTCGATATAAGAGACATCCTCATCACCCAAAACAAAGTTATATAAGTGGGTGGCTTCTTCTCCCATGACTTCCATTAAAGTCCCGTCCTTCAGACGAAACACGATCTTCTTGATGTAGGTGTAAAATTTTTCTTCCCCTTTGATATCCATGTACATCTTCATTCTCCCTTTCGATCTAGCTCCAACTGTGGTACACTAGACCTCTGTTAAGTTTTCTTAGGCTTGGTGGTGTTGCTGCACTGCCAAGTCTTTTAATTTGCCTTGTAGATTGCTAATCTGATTGCCAATCCCCATTACACAGCAGCCTTCTTGGAGCATCTTCTTCTGTACATCCTCCAAAATCTCAATCTCATGTTTCAGCTGCTTACGCTTTGCATCCCACAATGTTCTCACCTCCCCTCACAGCGGATACTTGACCGCCAGGTATTCCTTGTAATTTTTTCGTTCCTTTCTCAGCCGTTCTGCCTTTCTTTGTAACTGACGAAATTCAAAAATGTTACCCTCGTGAAACTGTGCCCATGATTCAAATCGAAAATCTATTTCCTGTTTCAACAGAGCTTCCAGATAACGATCCTCTGTATCGGTGGTCAAAAGCTTGTTATAGCTCGTGTACATCACTTCGCCCCCTTTTTCTTCTGTTGATCTTCTTTTGCAGCAACATCACGCAAATTTGTGATGTTGCCACGTTTGAGATCTTTGACTTTCGGTTTACCGTTATACACCTTGCCGACTCGTCGTTCCAACAGTCAGCTCACCTCCTTCCTATGCCGTAAATTAACTAGCAAAATCATTTGACTTTTGTACTTTCATTTTCAGCAAATGATAAATATGGCTCTCAATATTTCGTAAACGTTTCTTCCTTTCTTCCTCAGTAATTACAGGAGCAACTATGGTGACTGTTGTATTTCCAAGATGATAAATCTTCTCCAATCTCTTCCCCTCCAATAGAACGAATATTCTGATTGCATAGAGTAGCATTTTCATGCAAAATGTTACAGAGTTGTTAATTCAGTTGTATTTTTTATAGATTGCCTTCGAAATGGACATATCCAATTCGAATCTATCTTTCATCAACATAAGATGAGCAGTATCTTCTACTATGGGCTGGCGATCTTGTAACATTTCAGGAGTCATATTCTCTTTCTTGATCGCTTTGGGTAGACCGTATTTATTTGCTACTGCTTTATTAGCAATGTTATTTGCTTTCATATAGTGGACTGGCTGAGGATTGTTCATTTGACTAATTTTCAACATCGCTTGCTTTTGGTGCTCCTTGTCTAGCATTCGAAATACTTGGAAGCCTTCTAGACCGCTTTGTTGACGAAGTTGTTTGATAACTTGATAAACCCATTTCTCAAAATCTTTTGCTTCTGGACGTTTTGATTTAAATATTGCTTTGTAAACACCAATTTCAGAAATGACAGTAGCCTCTTGGTTTCCACCAAGGGTCTCCACTATGTGGGTATCCTTTTCGTGATCTTCCAACATACGAGACACACGGAATGCATCACGATAACCAAGTACTTTCGCAACATCAGCAGCCACCGCCCACCAATCGTTTTTGATTTCAACAAAGCGGATTTCATGATCAAGCCATTTTTCAATTTTCAATGTTCGTCAACTCCTTATGCTGTTTTGTCACCCAGAAACAATTTGTTTCTATTTTGATCAAAAAAAAGGTCATCAATAGTACTTCCATAAAAATCAGCAATTTTTTTTGCTAATGAAAGCGATGGATTTCTTTCTCCTTTTTCAATGTAACCAAGCGCCTGTCTAGTTATACCAAAGTGTTGAGCTGCTCTTGTTACAGACATTTTTCCACGCATCTCTATTAATTTATGTCTCATTTTGTCACCACCCTCCGGTAACGTTTTGTTTCTGTGGTATGTTTAATATATAGAAACGTTTTGTTTCTGTCAACACTTTCCTAGAAACAAAACGTGCTCTTTTTTGGTAACAATAAGTTACATATAATAAAGTAAATGATTAAAGGAGAAAATCGTATGTTTAAAGATCGCTTGATTGAACTAAGAGAAAGAAAAAAATTAAGCCAATATGAGTTGGCAGACAGACTGGGACTTTCCCGAGGAAGAATTGCTAATTACGAAAGAGGGTCAAGACAACCCAAGTTTACTGTTTTAAAACAAATAGCAGATTACTTTGAAGTCTCTACGGATTATCTACTAGGAAATACAGAAGACCCAACTACTGAAGTCCAGGAGAAAGTGAGTGATGTGGATTTAGAAAAAACTTTGGAGGCATTGAAACAAAAAAAAGCTCGCTGGGGTGATCGCGAACTTTCCGATGAAGATCAAGATATGTTAGCAAACATAATTGAAGCAGTCCAAAAAAGAAGACAAAATTTATAAACACAGTTTATTTAATCTTGTTATCTCTGATTTATTCAACTCATCCTCTAATTTAAAAAATATAGAGTATAAATCGATTACACCATGTATGGTATCATTTAATCTCTTATATGTATCCTCACCTACGCTATCCAGTTCTCTCATTGGATGGCTTTTTGTGGTGCTTTTCATCCTTTCCAGAAGCTTATATGAATTACCTAGACTTTCCAAAAATAGCATCACTCCATCATTACCATGCACTGTACGACCATTAAAACTGTATTCATCACGTTCAAGTAATGTAGCTCTTTTGGAAACTTCGGAACTGAACTGTATAAAGCAGCTGCTTATATCATGTAGGAATTGTTTCGCTTGTTCTTTCCCCATATTGTTTTCCTGTGTTTCTGTTTGCATATTCTTCACCCTTTAAGTTTGTGAATGCAATGTTTGTGAATGCAATTTCTGTTAATAAGATTGTGAGTATGCTAGATATTTCTTTCTATGGTGTATTTATGTATTTTTCAGTTTCATTTATAATGTTACTTATCTTCACTATTTTTGTATTTTTTAATTTACCGTGAATATATCACAGGGCGAAAATTTTGTCTAAGTACCGAAATCGGCATTTTGTGCGCACAAAATGCCTTATTTGGACTAAAAAATATCAAAAATAGCTATTTTGTGCGCACAAAACACCAAAAACAGCTTTTTGTTATGAATTTAACTTTATAGTAAGATATTTTTGGAAGGTTGATCTTCTTCATGAATCAGGTTGATATAGGAAAAGTAATACGCAAGATTCGCACCAATAAAGAGCTGAAACTGGAAGTTCTCGCTCAACAAATAGGTTGTACACATCCCACACTAAGCAGATTTGAAAGAGGAAAACTAAGTCTGGAGGATAAAAAACTTGAATTACTCCTCGATATCTTAAACATCAAACGGGAAGATATTCCATTTATCTTAAAGAACATTCACTTAGATGACGAAATTGAACTTTTTACTTTCCGATCCATTGAAGCTCAGATTAAGATTGAAGGTTTAACACCATATCAATTTAATAAAAAACTTACTTACATCAATCATGAAATCGCCAGACATTATTTGAGAGGAAAAAGATTTTTTGTAAGCAAAGACTACAAAAATGCTAGCAAAATCTATCAATCCCTTATCCTTTTAAACGAAGAAGAATACTGGCCAAACGCTAATTTAATCCCAACGGCATATGTAGACCTAGCATTTATTTCCTTAAAAGAAAATGATCATGGTAGTGCCCTTCAACTTTTGGATAAGGCACTAGAAACTTTTAATCTAGAAGGGGAACGTAGAAATACTTGGCACTCCATTCATTACAACATAGCTCACATTTATTTCGAACTAGGAAATATAGATGAAGCAGAAAAACGGTTAAACGTTATTTGGTCAGAACACTCACAAATTGAAGGATTATTGAAAATAAAGGTTTTCGAACTTAAAGCATCCATTTTAAAAGAAAGAGAATTAAAAGAGGAAGCAATAACATTCCTCCAAGAATCCATGCTTATAGCTTCTGTTCTAGAAGATCCGGATGGAATCTATTATATTTTAGTTGCTTCTGGAAAATTAGCTTATGAATTAAAACTGTATGATAAAGCAGAAAGGTGTTTTCAATCTGCTATCGATATCAAAGACAAACTGAAGAAAACCACAGCAACCAGTGCCTATCTAGCGATGAGTGATTTGTACCTATTTCAAAACGAACTAAAAAAAGCAAAAAGGCATGTTGAAAAAGCTATAAAAGGTGCTAAAAAAGCAAAAGACATGCATGATTTGATCCAAGCATACATGATTCAGGGTGGTATTTACGAAAAGGAAGAAAATAAATCCAATGCCTATGCCAGCTACAAAGAAGGAAGAAAATTAGCAAATCAATATGAATATGACCAATACAAACGTATCTTAAGCGAACATTTCAAACGTTGTAGTGAAGATGGAAAGGAGTGATCCTGATGGGAGATCCACATGATGGTTAGCGATAGCGATCTAGGAAACTAGATCGCTTTTTGCTTTTTTTGAGACAAATCAAGTAGGAAAATAAATACATCGAATAGAAATAAAAGACTGGGACAAACCCATAGTCTTTGTGATTTACTTTTCTTTAAGATAAATTTTTTTCTTTTCTTTAGCTGTACAAGCTGGGCAAATGGGATTGCTCTCGTTTGTCTCATAATCCAGATCACATTTTGGGCACACATACTTCTTTGCCATTTTTGACCACTCCTTAAAAGTAGGTGAAAGAGTGAAAACACATGAGTCTTTTTTACGGGGATACAAACCGGCTTACCTCTGTTCTCGTAGATTTGAAGGGGATGCACTTCGACAGTTACACAATAGAAATTATCCATTTGTAATTGAATATGAATTAGAAGACTTTGACGATCCAAGTACGCTATACGACGTGGGGACATTGTTTTTTCAAAACGAACAAATGAAACAAGATTATTTACAGGCTTCCAGAGAAACAATGGATAGTACATACTTGTTAGGCGTAACACTTGGTTTTCCACCTATTGCTTGCCGATTTTTTTCTGATGCAAACGAAAATGAGAAACTTTCAAAAAAACGTGCTGGCTTCAGTTATCAAGGGTATCAATTCGCTGGAAACATCGATGATGTGGATGATATATGTGAGTGGCTGTGGGAGAATGTACAAGCTCCAATAATCGAGGTTGAGGTTGAATATAATGGAGAAATAAAAGTGATCGAACCAGCAATAGTGACCTAATTCCCTCCTCTTTGAAGGTATATCTTTGCTGTTCTTATAATCAGTTTATACCAAATTGCATGAATTGGAAAATCCTTTTTATAACGGTCTAGGAAACTAGATCGCTTTTCTTTTGTATTCAGCTTTTTTCCATGAATATCAAAGAGAAAATTACACATCCTATTGAGCGTATCAAACACTATTCTCTAGGAGAGATGTACATGTATCAGCAACAACAAGCTACACAGATAACCAACCAGTTATCTCATATCCAATCCATGGCTCGTCAACTGGAACAAGCGGAAGCTCGTCGTCAACAAACGGAACAACAACAAATTGCTGAAGCTGCACATTGCAGACAACTTGCTCAACAAGTAGAACAAGCAGTTGCTCAATGTATCCAAGTTAGTAATCAATTTTCTCAAGCTCCGATTCAACATTTCCAACAATCTACTGGGTCAGCTTATGGAATGACTCAACCACAAACTTGGCAAACACAAGCCCCAAATCCTTCTGTACCTTTGGCATAAAAAAACGAAAAGCCCCAGATGGGGCTTTTTTTGTTATATACTATGTTTCATGCAATATAAATCCTTCATGTTTTTTGTTATACAATAGGTGAAACAATACCCTTTTAACTTCTTCTAAACGATATTTCCTTTCTTCCTCAGTTATCATTGGAGTTACAATATATATATCTGTTTTACCAATGTGATACATAAAACCGTCTTTATATCGTTCCTTTTGTATCTCCTGCATATTACCACCTCTTATTCCATACATATGCATAAGATGCAATAGGACTAGCCTTGAAATTTAGGAAGTGAATAGATGGAAAGAGTAGCAATGTATTTAAGAAAATCACGAGCTGATCTTGAATCGGAAATGAAAGGAGAAGGCGAAACTTTAGCAAAACACAAAAAAGCCTTACTCCAAGTAGCCAAAGAGAAAAAGCTAAACATTATTAAGATTTATCAAGAGATCGTCTCTGGGGAAAGCTTGATCCATAGACCTGAGATGCTAAAACTCATGGAAGAAATAAGTAATGATGAGTATAATGCAGTACTTTGTATGGATATGGATCGCTTGGGTCGTGGAGATATGCAAGACCAAGGCTTTATTTTGAAAACGTTTAAAAAATCCAAAACAAAAATCATTACACCACGTAAAATCTACGATTTAGATGATCAATTTGATGAAGAGTACAGCGAATTCGAAGCCTTTATGGCTAGAAAAGAATTTAACATCATTAAACGTCGGTTAGAAAATGGAAGGATACGTTCTGTTCAGGAAGGGAACTACATTGGTGCTCGCGCTCCATTTGGCTATCAAAAAACAAGTGATTTAACACTCATTCCTGATCCTAAGGCTTCTCCTATCGTTAAAATGATCTTTCAATGGTATACAAGTGATGATCCTAATGAACGATTAGGTACTACCAATATTGCAAAAAAACTTAATGAACTAGGAATCGCATCATACACTGGTTCAAAATGGTCTAATAACGTCATCCTTCAAATCATCAAAAATCCAATTTATATTGGTAAAATCAGATGGAAAGCAGTAGAACGAGTGAAATCCACTGATCCTACTAAAAGAGTGGATGCTAGAAATAGAAAAGAAGATGAAATAATAATCGTAGATGGGAAACATGAAGGAATTATTTCAGAAGAAACATTTGAAAAAGCTCAGGACATTCGAATCAACAAGAGAAATCCTCGTTGGAAACAAACTACGACATTACAGAATCCATTAGCTGGACTAATCATATGTGGTATTTGTGGTGGTACTCTCACATTAGCAAGGGCATCCAATTCAAAATTCAAGTGGCCGCATCTTGTTTGTACCAATCGAGGTCGTGGTGGAAATTGCAATAAAAGTAGTCGACTAGAACACGTAGAAAGAAGAATCTTAGAAGCACTTTATGACTGGTTAGAAGAATACAAATTAAAGATTGATCCAAAAGAGTATATTGAAAAAGATACTCATACTACTATTTATGAACAAACAATAAAAAATCTAAAAATAGAGATTAGTGATCTTCGAAAACA
The DNA here is from genome assembly GCF_059510395.1 of Shimazuella sp. NTD248. NCBI lineage: Bacteria > Bacillati > Bacillota > Bacilli > Caryophanales > Thermoactinomycetaceae > Shimazuella > Shimazuella sp. NTD248. The sequence continues at coordinate 208,136 of NZ_JCAJZT010000005.1, forward strand.
ACAAGACCGTCTACATGATCTTTTAGAACGAGGAATATACGATGAGGATACTTTTATCAATCGATCTCAAAAGATTACAAGTCGATTGGATGAGTTACAACATGCTTTGAATCAATCTGTAATCGATCTAGAACTTGAAACGGAAAGACAGAAAGCCAAGTTAGATATCATCCCCAAAATTGAAAACATCTTAGATGTATACAGTTCTTTAGAATCCGTTAAAGAGAAAAATTTACTTCTTAAAACCATTATCGACAACTGTATCTATACGAAAGAAAAACATCAAAGGAACGATGAGTTTTCCATTGTCATTCATCCAAAAATTTAAAAATACCTCCTACTTATGGAGGTATTTGTTTCATTTATCGCTGAATTCAGTTATAATTAATGTACCTATAATCATATGGTTTACTTATAAACCATCGTTGCGATCATTTCTAAGTGGGCAAACTCCTCCGTACCTATATCTGTCAACAATCCTTTCACTTTGTCTGGAATGGTGTATCGTTGATTTAAGTAACGTAGTGCAGCAGCTAATTCCCCATCGGCTCCTCCATATTGTTCAATGAGCAACTTTGCTAAATGTGGATTACATTGGCTCACTTTTACTGGATACTGTAACTTTTTTTCATATATCCACAAAAAATATCCCCACCTCGAAAAACAGACTTGTTAGAAAGCATATTCCATATGAATGCTCGGGATGATCTTCTTCAAAGTTATTTTCCAAAATAAGGAATAAATTAAACTTCTAGCAATAAGCTTTCGCCAGAACTGCACAGCGAGATTATTGTCATTTCTATTTACTCCCAGGTGGTGTTTATGGAATTTTGCTATAAAAACGACCAAATAAATGATCATTTGAAATAAATCATATTTCCCATGGCCAAGGCCCCTCATTCCAACCACAAGGATAACGATTGCTCGAGTGACCGAAGTGCATCAATGGACCATATCTCTCCTCATATTCAGAGCGTATTACTTCCCTTTCCAATGCGCAATGGTTGTATTGGGCAAGAGCGTCTGGATCACTTGGATGTGTATCCAGATAAAGGTTTAGCTCTACTAAGACAAAATCAACTTCTTGTAATTTCCGAAGTAATGCTCTCCGTTTTTCATGTTCCATCTTTGTCCCTCCAATTCTTTGGAGGATATGGACTATAAAAAATAGGCCATAGAGTTCCTTTTATCAATGCCTCATGTTTCGAATACTGCGGCAAATTAGGTGGTTGGAATCCTAAGAATTGATTGGGTGGGACCACATAATGCTTTGCAGCAGGGGGACATGGATCATCTGGACTATGACAGGGATACCATACTCGGTACTGATCTCGATATGGATTAGGTTTGCGTTTTGTCAACACAACTCCTCCTACATAAAAGTCTTATCACCATCTTATGTATAAAAGTAGAAAAAAGAAGAAATTTTCGACATGCACGAAAATGTGTAGAAACACGAGAAAAAGACAATAAAAGCTAAGTAATCCCCTTTAGAAATTTCTCCAAAGGGGACTGGTGTGAAATAATTACCTATTAAAAAGTCGTTTCGATAATGGCTTCCTTTTTCGCAATCCCATAAGACCGAAATACAAAGGTTAACGCTACAAATCCGAGCAAAGCTAATCCGAGGAAATAGAAAAGGGATGATATACCCAAATACTGCATCAAGGTTCCCCCTAAATATGGCCCGATAATACTCCCTACACTATAATGCATGGAACACAATGCACTGCCCTTTGGTAATAAATGAGCGGGCAAAATATCATCCATAAAAGCTAGTCCTAAAGAGAATAACGACCCTACAAAACCCCCTGATAGACCGAGAATGAAAAATAAACCAATAAAACTATCTCCTACCAAAGGAACAAATAACATACCAAATCCACCTAAGAAACATAAAATGCGAAGAAGATTTTTTCTTCCAATCTTATCACCCAACATGCCTAATGGTAATTGAAACACAAGACTTCCCCAAATAAAAGCAGTGATCAAGAGAGAAATTTTACCTTTTGACAACCCTAGTTTCAAGCCATACACTGGAAAATTACCTGATAACGCGACTTCTAATATCCCATACAACAACATAGGGATCATCGCCAAAAACCCCATTTTGTAGACAATTTTATAAGAAGTAGATATTTCCTGTTGATTATCATTTGTTTTAGCAAAGTTAGCATACCCTTTGGTCAGACGAAAGCTGACAATCAAACTGACGACAAGCATAATGATCAATATGACGAATGGAATCAAATAACCATGAGCAGTCATGTTCAATCCCAATGGACCGATTCCAAATCCAAGTCCATACATCAAACCAAATTGGGAAAGTCTTTTTCCTTTGTGTGCCGGATCGACGGTAGCAATCAACCACACTTGACAAGATAAAAGAGCAATGTTGTTCCCTATTCCGACGAAAAAACGTAAGGCTGACCACCACCAAATCCCATACGTAAAAGGAAAGAGAGCAAAAGATATCAATAAAATGGAGGTCCCTACAACAATGGTGTTGCGATATCCCCACCTCGATATCAGTTTTGAATAAAACATCATCGAAAACAGCATACCGACGTAGAGCATCGCAGCACTGAATCCATTAATACTAGGAGCCAAATGCATTTGCTCCAACATCGTAGAAATAACTGGAATCAAAAACCCCTGCGTAATTCCAAAAATCATTACAAGAAATAAAAAAGTATAAAAGCGAGTTGTCGACCATTTATCAACACTTGTTTGCATCTAATGATTCACCTCTTTATATTTACACACGAACACCCTCACCAGCACTTGGCGAGGGACTTTATTCATATCGTATCAAGGATGTACAAGAAAAAGCTAATACATATTTATCCTTTTTTAAATTAAAAAATATAATGCACTTTTGATTGTTGTTTCTAGATCGTGCTGAGGAGTTACAGCATGTAGTCTTGCCAAATGATCCAAATAACGCATCTTTTCAGAAGATTCAGGATAACCAAATACGACTTTTCCGGATTTAATCCAATATCCAAATTCCACATTTGTCGTGAAACCAGGTAAATGAACTAAATTTCTCGGAATCCAAAATAAAATACAATCTGCTTTTTCTAAGCCGCTTAACTCCCAGTTTACTTGATCATCATAATCATGTTTAAATTCACCACTACGTGGTTCAGGAATAAAAACAAATCCATCGAACTTCAATCTTTTTAAAATTTCTACAGCCAATGGTCTCCAAGAGTCAACTTTTTGAGATCTTGGTGTGGGACCGGCTAAAAATATACTTTTTGTTACTTGCTTTGGAAATGGTTCTGGTGCATATAGCAAATTCAATGTTTTCACATCCACTCTATGACATATTTTCACTATACACGAAAAAACGCCTTCTCCATGACGAGAAGGCTGTTACGCTATTATTTAAAACGATTCACGTATCACCAATTCATTTAAAGACAACCGGGAGGATGGTCTTGCAGGTTGTGCTGCTTTTCCAATGGATACAAGCAAAACAGGAAAATAACGTTCAGGCACGTTAAATTCTCGTATCAGTTTATCTGGATTAAACCCACCCATCGGACAAGAATCATACCCCATTGATTTAGCGGTCAACATTAATTGCATCGCAGTTAATCCACAGTTTAGAGTTGAATCCATTTGAGCTCGTATTTTATCAGCATACGCTCCTTCGATTTGTGACACCAAATTATCCCTGAGTTCTCTTGTCATAATGCCTTGTTCTACTGCGTCTCCATAAATTTGATGGGCAGTCCGATAAGCTTCTAAATCTCCTAAAATCGCTACGACAATGGATGCTTCTACTACTTGTTTTTGTCCATAGGCAACAGAAAGCATTTTTTGTTTTTGTTCAGGTTTGGAAATTACAAGATATCTCCATTGTTGCAAATTCCAAGAGGAAGGAGCTGAAGAGGCGAGGGTTAATAATTCATTGATTTCCTCTTCCGCCATTACGTGAGTAGCATCATAACTTTTAACACTGCCGCGACTAACCATGATTTCTTTTAGCACATCGTACTGAGTAGAAGTCACCATTAAAAACACACCTTATCCCTTTATATTTTTAATACTCAACTCGTTCCATTGATTTCATCCACATCTGAAATGGGGATAGCTTATCCGGAGGAGATAGCTTCTCCATATTAATTTTTCTTTGCTCATAAGAAATGGCTAATTCATCGTAAATAAATTGGTCGTCAAATCCTGCTGTAGCCGCCTCCTGCTTTGTACAAGCAAAGTAGACTTTTTTTGGCCTCGCCCAATAAATTGCCCCAAAGCACATAGGACAGGGTTCACAACTCGTATAAATAATACAATCTTCTAATTGAAAATGTTGAAGATTTTTACAAGCGTCGCGAATTGCCCCCATTTCTGCATGCGCAGTGGGGTCATTATGAGTTGTTACTTGATTTACCCCTTGACCGATAATCGCTCCATCTTTAACTACAATAGCCCCAAATGGTCCGCCTTGATTGTTTTTGACATTATCGACAGCCAATTGAATAGCTTTTTGCAAAAAATCTTGATGCGTCATGCTTCTCACCTACTTTATCAAATACAAATTAGAGGAGGAATAAGAAAGTGAGTCGTTATTTTGACTGGCTGCATTCTACTGTGATCACCGAAGAGGAAAGAGCTGAATTACAAAATTATTCCTTTAAAGAACAACACGAATTTAAAAAGAAACTTTCCTTTGGAACAGCAGGTATAAGAAACGCAATAGGAATAGGACCGCATCGCTTAAACCGATTTACCATTCGCCAAGTAACGGAAGCATTTTATCGTTATTTAGCAGCTACCCATCCTTCAAATTTGCACCGAGGTATCACTATAGCTTATGATAATCGACATTGCTCCAGACTATTTGCTGAGGAGGCTGCTTGTTTATTCGCCTATCATCAGGTTCCAGTCTATCTCTATTCTCATATATGCCCTACCCCTATGCTATCCTATGCTATCCGTCATCTTCAAGCCATCGGAGGAATTATGATCACAGCTAGTCATAATCCACCATCTGATAACGGCTTCAAAGTATATGGAAAAGACGGAGCACAATTATTACCAGCTTGTGCGAAATTAATCGAGCAACACATGGATGCTATAGCAGATGTTCTTACCATTCCCACCCTATCCTATGTGCATGCACAACAGATTGGAAAAATAAGAGAAGTTCCTAAAGCTATCGATCAAGCATACTACCAGGCTGTACAATCCCTCACATCATGTTGTTCTAGCGATCAACATCTGAGCGTCGTCTACACTCCCTTACATGGAACTGGTCAAATAGCACTCCCATCCTTACTCCAAAACGAAAGATTTATCTCCACCAACCTCGTAACCGAACAAGAAAAAGCCCACCCCGACTTCCCTACTGTTTCTTCTCCTAATCCAGAAGATGAAGCCGCTTTTACCTTGGCAAAAAAAGCTGCCCGAAATGTTAATGCCGATTTGATCTTGGCAACAGATCCAGATGCAGACCGGGTCGGCATAATGATACCATATCAAGAGGATTACATACACCTGACCGGAAACCAAATTGGTACTCTATTGTTATATTATTTACTTACGGTAAAGCAAAAAAAAGGCACTGTTTACTCTACCATTGTCAGCACAAGTTTGACACAAAAAATCGCCCATCACCATGGAAGAAAAGCTGCCCAAACATTGACCGGCTTTAAATATATAGCAGAACAAATTGAAAAAAATCAAGATTTATTGCTTGGATTTGAGGAGAGTTATGGGTATCTCCTAGCAGATTTTGTCCGAGATAAAGACGGGATTCAAACATCATTTTACCTATGTCATGTTGTCGCCCACTATAAAAAACAAGGAAAAACCCTCTTAGATGTATTGGATGACATATATCGACAATATGGCTACCATGTTAGCAAAGTTATCTCTCTTCCAAACATAACAAAAGGGGATATTATCGATGATTTCTTCACCATTTGGAATAATGCAAAGGAAAAACTTGATTATCGAACAGGATTAGATCCATTACCAAAAGCGGAAGTTGGTAAAGTTTGGTTGGCTGATGGTAGTTGGATCGCTATTCGTCCTTCGGGCACAGAACCAAAGGTCAAAATCTATATGGAAGCTGTGGGGAAAAACCAAAAAGAGGCAAAACAAAAAGTGCTGGATATCTGTGATGCAATCAAGCAGAATTTTAAATGAAAAAGGAACTCCTGTACTTCGAGTTCCTTAACAAACCTAACCTGCACTTGCAGGTACATTTTTTTTCTTTTTCTTAAGGATAAACCATTCAACGATGATCACATGTAATCCAATCGCTAACCAAACTCCAGTTTCTAATAACCCATCAAAAACAGTTGGAGTAGCTGCAACATCACTAGATACATTTCGCAATAATACATAGACTGGCACCAATAATTGCGCGAGAATTCTTGCACTGATCGCAACTACTGTCAACGCATAATTACGTATCATCCACTGTCGATGCTCTTGCACATGTTTCTTGCGGATAGTAGAATACGCCATCCAAGCCGAGTACAGCCAAAATACATTTAAAAAAAGAAATCCTATTTCTCTTGTAAATGTTTCCGTATAAAGTGCAACACCAAACCCTGTCAATCCCCCAAAAAGAATGCCAATGAGATATATTTTGCCTAACACTCGATGCAATTTAACTTTTTTGATTCGCAGACTAGTTGAAAATTGAAAAGGTCCTATCGCCATTGCGATCGCTGCAAAAAAGATATGCACGATCAATAATGGATATTGAATACTTATGGACGTGATCGGAACCCGGCTTTGACTATCATCTAATAAAATATAAGGTTGTACAAAAAATATCGTTAAAGCGAGTATAAGAAATATGACAATATAACCTAACGTTTTCTTCATGATGTTCATCCTCTATTGTTTTCTTCTAGTTGAAAAACGCTTTGGCCGCTTCATTTATCCAGTCGTCCAATCCTTTTTGTTCTTTCACTAAGTGATTGACGAGTATGTCATGCCAGATATAATCCTCCATTAAATACGCATGGATTGGGTCATTTGTATAAAAAGCTTTTCCTTCTTCCCTCAACGAATGACCATAGAAAACATCTTTCCCATCTACGGATACGATGAACCATTTATTCTCTTTCCTCTCTTCAAGAAAAGAAGTACGACGATGAATAGTTAATTCAGGAATCACTTCATCTTTTTGAAAGATAATTCCCTTCACTCGACATTCGTTAGATTTTCCCCTTAACAACTCAACTAACTGATCATACATCTCATCCCACAAGGAAACGACAATCCGATTTTTCGCTTTTCTTATTAGGTCACTAGCAAATGAGACTATTGTTTCATCTCCTGTTATGGTAGTGACATGAAACTTATTTTGTGGAACTGCCTGTTCAAGTTGAGTTAATTCTTTTTTTACAAAAGCAAATGACTTCTTCCAAGACTCATCTACTGAATGGAGAAACACATTAATAGGTAAGGAAGTATAGTAGACATCCCCATCTATCTCTTCTCTTAAGATCATTCCTTTTTGCTCTAAATTCGCTAATACCTCATACACTCTTGCCCTTGGAACACCAGAATTTTTGCTGATCCCATAGCCATTTGAAGTACCTAAACGAACGAGGGCAACATAGACTTTTGCTTCATATTGTGTCAGACCAAATTGCTGTATTTCTTTTATTAGCTCATCCATCTGTTTCCTCACTTCTGTCCTTTTAGTTACTATTTAAGTAGTCACTATCATCATAGTCACCATTATAGTAGTAACTATAAATGTATGCAATACTATTATTTCAATTTAGAAAAATAAAGAGAACCATCCTAGGAAAAAGGATGATTCTCTTTATTTTCAGCGACACCAAAAAACGATTTTCTCCCATATCTGTCGTATCTTCTCCTTAGCAGTCACTCCCTCGATAGTATGATCTAAGGCACTCACCTGTTGTCCGATTTTCCACTTTCGATCTTCTCGCTTCCAATTGGGAAACGATCTCTTCAAAGGTGTCTGCCAGTCCTTCTAAATCCTTAATATTCTTCACACTATTTTCTATTTCCGATTTTTCTTGTTCATCTTGATACTTACACATCTCAAAGTGAAATTCAGGAGCAAAGGAAGTAGATGGCCGGTTCTCCAATTTGCCTTTATGACCAAGATTTCTTGTCAGCAGCCAATGGTATCTGTCTCGCCCATTGTTTGGATCATGCACCACTGCAATGTAATTGGTTGCAAAATCACTTATATTTTTTATGATTTTGATGTCATCCCCAATTTGAAGAGATAAACCATTATCTTCAAAGTCTTGATCTTTGATTTCTTTCTTTTGGGCATTTTTCAATTCATCATGAAAAATTGGAACGTTCCCTTCTGGTACTAACTCAATCTCCACTTTTCCATAAGTGGAACTCTCTTCGATACACCGACTAAACACAAAGACAAAACGATCCATAGTAGAGGATTGATCCTTCTTTACCCGATTTACATTGAGTTTAACGATATATTTTTCATAAGAGCAAGCTGGAAACTCCAAAAATTTCACTATACCCCTCCTGAAAATGTAAAATCCCTTACAACCTAATTTTATTATTTTTCACAATAATAGTAAATATTATTCTCTTATGATTAGAGAAGATTTCTATTTTTCTATATAAGAGAATCAGTTTCTTGTCCCAAATTACCAAACCTCGTCGATGAAGGACTAAATATTCGTATTTTCCCTATACTAGTAATATATCTACTTATTTAAAGGAGTACCTCAATGCAAAATAAGAAGTGGAAACTGCTTTTCTTATTTGTTATCCTCTCGCTTCTCACCGGCTGCATCCAAGGGAATTTACATGTAACGATAAACAAAGATGGTTCTGGAATCTATCAGTGGAAAGTGTTAACAAATGCCAAAGCACAAAGGTATATACGTCATATCACAACCCTCTATTCAAGCAAAGGATATGAAGCTAAGTTTATACGCGAAAAAAATCAAGTTGGCTTTATAGCCACAAAACCAGTTAAAAATATTGCAAAAGAACCACTAAACAAAGAAATAAATGCTGCTATCCCCACAGAGCTAATACCAAACGGCGGCCAATCAAAAGCGGTTCTTTCCACAAAAACTACCTTTCAACCGATCAAGGAATTAAGCATTAAAAGTAGTTTTTGGAAGACAACCCTGCTCTATCAAACACAAGTTAATATGCAGAAAAACATTTCGAATTTACTAGGACCTTTTGCTCCTTATTTGAGTGATTTGTTGGATCGGCTCAAATTCCGTTTTCTCCTGACTTTACCAATCGCTCCTACGAAACAAAATGCCAATGCGGTGAGTAAAGATGGAAAAACATTGTCTTGGAATCTCAAACTTGGACAAAACAACCCTATCGTTTTGGGTATCGATGTTCCAACACCTATCCTCTTATTGCTTGCAGCGGGTAATAACTTAACACAATATGTCCCTGATTTTTGGACACTCACAATAGAGTGGATACTACTGATCCTAGCAAGCCTTGGTATTATCATTTACTTGATTCGTATCCTGTTTCGCATAAGAAAACCTACCTAGTCGTTTATGGACATGGTAGGTTTCTTTATCTACATGGAATCTCTTTTTTCATCCCGATAACAACAGTAGCATCTAACTCTTCACTGGTTACGATTTGCGAAAGCAACCCATTCTGTATAAAAAGCTCAGCCGTTTTCAAGGCTTGCTGCTCACTTGTTTCAACGAATAGATATCCATTGGGAGCGAGCCACAGCGATGCGGCTGAGGCTACTCGCTGCTGGATATCTAAACCATCTTTTCCTCCATCGAGTGCCATCCGTGCTTCATACTCACGAGCTTCTGTAGGTAGAAACGCAATTGCATTTGTCGGCACATAGGGGGTATTGGCGAGCAAAATGTTCACCCTGCCTTGTAAATAATCTGGCAGTGGTGAAAATAGATCGCCTTCATACACCTTACCTCCTCTAGCAGAGATATTTTTCCTAGCACATTGCACTGCTTTTGCATCCAAATCTGAAGCGTACAACTGATAATTCTCTAAAGACGCAGTTACCGCAATGCCTAATGCACCTGATCCACAACATAAATCTAGTATGGTATCCCCGCTCTTTGCAAGTTTTACAGCTTGTTCTACCAGAAATTCGGTTCTTTTTCGCGGTACAAAAACACCATTATCAACTGCAATTCGATGACCGTAAAACTCACTCCATCCAACAACATGCTCAATTGGCCATCCAGAAACTCTCTGTTGTACCATTTTGGTAAGCCCAGATTCATCCTGTGCTGTTTCAAGTAACAACTGAGCTTCTTCCTCTGCAAATACACATCCTGCATTCCGAAGCTGTGCTACTACAGAAGAAAATAGCGAAACTCTCCTCTTATCTTCCAAACTCCCATCATATAATTTATTCTTTTCTGTGGAATCTAAAGACACTTCAACACCTCAACTTTTATCTTAACTTTAAGGGTTTGTTGCGAAAATTATGATGCTGCCAATCCATTCGATAATCATAGCATATATGTTGCAATATCAACGAAACAAGAACATATGAATACAATCACCGTTATCATACTTGCTTGTAACACGGTGACATTAGCTAGCGGCCGCAAAGCAAAGAATAAAATTATCATTTCCCAGATGAAAGCGAGCTCTATTTGATCCAGTACGGCTGTTACCACACCAGATGAAGGAATCCAATAACTCAATGCAGTAACTTGAGGACCTTGGATTTGAGGGTCTACTAACAAACTGACTAGAAAAGTGATAGGTTCTAAAATAAGCGAAATATAAAGAGTTAGGATAAACACATATCGAAAAGAAACTGTTTTTTTAACTAGTTTTGTTATGCCCCAAATAACAAATGCTTCTATAAGAAGATATAGCGTTATTACGAACAACATGAATACACTCAAAAAAACTGCAAAAAAAACGGAAACTACTTCGATCGAATCACCAGGTTCCAGTAAAGTTGGGTCTAAATAGGGCTGTGCATATCCAAAAATTGCTCCTAAAACAACGATAGACATACACAGAAATAACAAAGGTAACTTATAACTCGGATTTTCCTTTATCCGTTCAACAGCTTGCGCTGGATGGTATAATATCAAAATACCAGTTGGAACCGTTATTTTTTCAAAAAAAGCACCCTTTTCTTTATAAAAATAAGAATAATATTAACAATTCATTATAATACAAAAAGAGTGGGAAACCTATGAAAAAAACCGATGAGTTCGGCAATCGTATGAAAGCTTATGAATTTGCATATCGTAGTTACTTACCTAAACGCTTACCTGTATTGCTCCGAATCGATGGCTGTCACTTCCATAGCTATACCAAAAAACTAGACAAGCCATTTGATGAACGACTTGTCCAAGCATTTTGGGAAACCGGGCAATTTTTAGCAAGTGAAATAATGGGTTGTAAACTCATCTATCACCAAAGTGATGAAATCTCCCTCCTCCTGACAAACAATGACAAACTTACGACAGAAGCATGGTTTGATAACAACCTGCAAAAAATCACTTCTGTTGCCGCATCTCTGGCGACAGCAAAATTTAATGATGTGATCAAGAAGATTTTAGCCGACCAGAATCTTGCCACCTTTGATTGTAGAGCTTGGATATTGCCTTCAGATGAAGTCGTCAATTATTTTTTGTGGAGACAATTGGATGCAGCCAAAAACAGCGTTTCCATGGTTGCTCAAAGTCATTTTTCTGCTAAACAACTACATGGTCTCAGTGGAAAACAGATGCAGGAAAAACTGATGATGGAAAAAGAAATAAACTGGAATGACCTGCCGGTTTGGCAAAAACGAGGGGTATGTATAACAAAGCAGTCTTATCAAAAAGATAATGCTATCCGTCACCGCTGGGTGGTAGATAAGGAAATACCGATCTTCTCGCAAGACAGAGGATATATCGAACAATATGTGTATCCAAAGGATGAGTAGGTACTCAAATGGAAGCAATTATATTGATGGGATTACAAGGATCAGGAAAATCAACTTTTGTAAAAGACTATTTTTTTCGGACTCACATTCGTATTAATTTAGATATGTTGAAAACGAGATATCGGGAAAATTACTTAGTGGATGCTTGTCTACATGCAAAACAGCCATTTGTTGTAGATAATACCAATCCAACAGTAAAAGATCGGCTCCGTTATATTCCAAAAGCAAAACAACATGACTTTCGAGTGATCGGTTACTTCTTTCCTCCTGATATCGAAGCATCCATAGCTCGTAACCAAGCAAGAGATAAAACAGAACAAGTCCCGATCGTTGCAATCAAAAGTACCTGTAAGATATGGGAACCTCCAAGTTACTCCGAAGGATTTGATCAAATTTATCAAGTAAAGATTCAAGACTCTCAGTTTTATGAGGAAATCCTGAAACATCATATGCCATAATGGACGACGCGCTACGACTTTCCACATAATGTAGAGCCGTAGCACGTCTGTGATCACGAGTGAACTACCTCACCATCACTCGCCCGAGTCCTCCCCGAGCACTGTCCGCGTCATGTCGGACGTCGACTCAGCCAGAGCCTTCTGGTCCGGTGTGGATGTCTCGTTTCCCAGAACGACGTGAGAATCGATCTGACCTCGGGTCAGATTCTCACGCTCTGCCGGAGTGAGCGATTCGGTCATCTGTTTTCCTCTTTTTCTCTCGCAAACCAACTTGGAGTTGAGCTCATATGGGTTCAACTCCTATTAGTATAACAACTAAATTTTCTCTTGTGCAAAATATCAAAAAAATATTATTTTGCACATTCATTCCTGCCTCTACCACTTGAAAATCGCCTACTATCATTTCCCTGCCATCCATTTTTCTTATATTCTTCAGGTTTTATCCATTCATTTATCGAGAAATCTTATGGTCAGTTGTTTTCGATAGCCCCATTATCTTATGAATACTTGTAATATAGATCTAAATATGAACTTCTCTCCTGAAAAAATTGTAGTCCCAAACACTGCACACCTGTGCATGTTTGGGACTAGATAGAACCTCCTATCAGACATTCGAGTTTACTTGAGTTTTCTATCTCTTCCTAAGTAACCTCTTCACGCCTCTCTTCTCTATACAATTCTCAGTGATGATTACAACGATGCCTATGCTCATTTTCCTCTGATCCGTGTCCATGTCCAGAGCAATCATGACTGGCATATACCGGATACTGAATACGGATACCATTCATATGGAAGGTCTTTCCTTGAAGTGCGGCTTTGTGAAGACCCCATGATGACTTAATCATTTTCTTTCCCAACCACAAGCTGAGAAGCGGGTCAACATACTGGACAAACTGGAAATCATGTCCGAACTTCCATACCACCAGTTGCCCCACGATGACAAACATAGAGTCTTGGAGATCATACTTCACATGTAGAAAAACGCCCTTCAGGTTCTCTTGCGATTTAGTGGCAATGATGACCAACAGACTGACGAGATTGACCATCAGTCCGATCACTGCAACACTGAAGGATACTTCCACATGTACTTCTTGTGGATAAGCCAAACGTCGCAAGGCTAGACAGATGGAACCGATTGATGCCACGAAGAGGAACAGAGCGCTGGCGAAGTCCCCGATCATCCAGAGGATGGAAGAATTTGCCTGCTTCAACCTACTGGTGACAGAAGGATAACACTTCTTAAGCCACTTCGGTGTTTGGGTACCCCAAATAGCAATGGAGAGTACCAACCAATATGTTAGTTGACTCGAACCGTCAACCAACATATGGATAGCATCACTCATAACGCTAGATGAATGTGAGCTGATACTGCCTACAAATTGGACCAGAAATCCAATGAGCAACAGGATGAGGAGAACTCCTGTGATCTTACGACTACGACGCGGGTCACGAGACTCGACTAGATGCTTATGCATGATTCTTTCTTCCGTTAGTAGGTTCTACCGAACAACATTTTGCTCTGGGCAGGCTATTGCTTGTATTTCACCCAAAGAACATCGCTTCATTCCTATAAATAGGAATGAATATGATTTAAATGTCCGCTCAAGCGTATATTTGTGCAATTAAAATGTCAAAAAGCAAATAATCGTTTCTATTAAATCGTAATCATTATTGTTTTTAAATCCTCTTCTGTTCTCTATTATTTTGCAAATCGCTTATTCCCTCATCTTAAAACCGCTGATAAACATAAGAATCTTTTAAAGCCGGTACTTTTTTATAATTTTTTATTTTCAATCCAGGTACATCCCCAGATTCATTTTTCATTAATTCAAATGTCCCTTCGATTTGAAACCATTGGTCTTTTTGAAACAGATTGCTTTCTGGAGTATCAATCAAAAATCCAACAACACCTGCATCTGCCACACAGCAAGTAATCGCTAAGCGAGCTATCACAAATTGATCCGTTTTCAATCCTTCTTCCCGATATACAAAGCCAATGGTGCGAATCTTTTTCCCGATAAACTGTTCCGGATACATCATCAACACATTGGACACATCGATATAATTTTCACTGGTCAAAATGATGACAGGCAGTTTCTTTAATTCAGCAGCTTTCTTTTTATATGGAAGCTCCCACTCTTCTTCCGTTAGTTCTTGAGGAGCATCTGTGGACTGATTTGGAGAAGGATTCGCCCTTTTCACTTGGTTTGGAACATATGTATACATTTTGTTATCTGCTAAACTCGTTTCGGCTGGTTTACTAGGAAAAAAGAGAAAAAATAGGATGGGTAAACAAACCATCACATAACCCCATATCCCTACTGGGTGGACTGCTCGTTTTCCAACGTTTTTTAGTTGAACCAAACCAAGTGTGAGCAAAAATAAAACACTGATAACACTTAAGTATTGCAGACGAGGATTAATAAAATAATCGAGATCATGAGATATGATCAAGTAAGATAAAACCAAAGCAAACCCAAACAAAATAATGATGCGGAACAATGCTGCCATGTTCCCCCTCCTTTCGACTATAAAAACACCACAACAGATATAATCGTCAACAAAGTAGTCCCACCCCAAAAAAACCAAATGACCGCAGGTCGAAAACTACCGCTCATCATCAACAGATTTTTCAAATCCATTATCGGTCCATAGACGAGGAACGCAAAGAGAGGTGCAGCACCGACCGCACTACGAAAAGAAGCAGCGATAAACGCATCAGAAGAAGAACAAATGGATAAACCAAAAGCAATTCCCATCAATAAAAGAATCGATATGCCCTCATACTTTGCTGCCGCTTGAATGGCAGAAAAGCCAATAAAAGTTTGAAAACAAGCTGCTAAAAAAGCTCCTAAAACAAAATACTTCCCCGTATTTAAAAACTCAAAAATGGAGTGATGTAAGGCATGTTCCACGCTTTCTTTCCAATTCTTCGTATAAGAATGCTCATGCCCCTCATGATCAGTCGTACAACAAGCTTCATGTATATGGTCGCAACTATTGGGAATTTCCTTTAAAACAGGAGTATTCCGAAAAAACAAATAAAACAATCCCCCCATAACAATCGCAATACCTGCTCCCATAGCTACTCGAACGATCGTTATACTCCAATCGTTTCCAAATGCTATATAAGTAGAGAAGATCGTAACCGGATTCACGATGGGTGCTGCCAATAAAAACGTAAATGCAGTATATACAGGCAATTTTTTCTCTATTAGACGTCTAGCAATCGGCACAATTCCACACTCACAGACCGGCAGCACAAAACCTAATACAATCGCCATCGGAATCGATAGAAATGGATTTTTGGGAACCCATCTCCACAATCCGTTTTCATTAACAAATTCATGAATAAAACTTGAGATAAACACGCCAAATAAAATAAACGGCAATCCTTCTAAAAAAATACTTAGGAAAATAGTAGATAAACTAAGTAACTGCGGATTTTTTGTAAAAGAAGTCAAGAATCGGATATCCCATTCAAAAGCTAAAAATTGATCAGAACTAAAAAAGAGAAGAAAGCTTGCTAAAACAAAGACAAGCAAAATCTCTACATAGTAATTTTTAAGTAAACGAAGCATGATATTTCCAACTCACTCCTCATTCCATTCCCTTCTTCTCCGCTATCAAACGACCAAGAAGATGCAAAATTTTCTCTATCCCACTACTTATATCGTAATTATTCTATTTTGTAAATGTGATCACCCTATTGCAATAAAAAAATAAAAGACGGAAAGAGAGATAAATTATAAGCAAAAAATCAATTACTATGGGAAATTATAAATGATTTTATATTTTTTATAAATATTAATAGACACAAAGTAGTCAAATCGATATAATGAAAATCGCAGAGAGTTAAATAATAATAATTACGATTTAACGAGAGAGGTGCACATGAAATTGAGAAAAGGCGTTGTTTTTGGGTTTCTATTCATTCTACTCGGGTCACTCGTTGGTTGTACCAACAGCCATGCTGATCATCCCACGAAATCCGAGCAAAAAGAGAATCGTAAATTAGTAATTTACACAAGTATGTATCCTTTAGCTTTCTTCGCAAAAGAAATAGGAGGAACACAGGTAACCGTTCACAACCTCACACCGCCAGGGGTAGAACCACATGATTATGAACCTACACAAAAAGACCTCATTCAACTTAATCAAGCTGATATGCTTATCTATAACGGTGCAGGCTTAGAAGGCTGGATTGATCGAGTACGATCCAATTTAGACAGCCAACAAACGATGATCGTCGAATCAACGAAAAATATTGCTCTGTATGATAGTACAGAACAAGAAGAAGGTCACATTCATGAAAGCAACGCTATAAACAAGGACCCTCATGTTTGGTTAGACCCCATACTCGCCAAAAAACAAGCGGAAAATATCAAGCAGGCTTTGATCCAAAAAGATCCACAACATCAAGCACTGTATGAACAAAACTATAAGAAACTCGCTAAACGTTTTGACCAATTAGATCAGTCTTATCAGTCTGTTTTGGCTCAGGCAAAAAACAAAAATGTAATCACATCCCATGCTGCTTTTCACTATTTGACAGAGCGTTATGGTCTAAAGCAGATTGCTATTTCTGGCATATCACCTGATGAAGAGCCAAGTCCCAAAAAGTTGAAAGAAATTATCCAATATGCAGAACAAAAGAAGATACATTACATCTTTTTTGAAAAATTAGTCAATCCAAAAGTAGCACAGACAGTAACAAATGAAATCCATGCCAAAGCGCTGATACTAGACCCTATAGAAGGATTAACAACAGATGAACTGAAAAAGGGAGAAGATTATTTTTCGATTTCAAGGCACAATCTACAAAATCTCCAGACTGCCTTGCAATAGGAGACAAATCAGGTATGATCGCTGCCAATATTCCTACTATTGGTTAGCATATTAATCAATGGGCAACTAACCTAGAGGAAACAAAGATGAGGGATGAATAAACCTTGCCACATAGGAGGAAAATCATTTCTTCATAAAGAGAAAAAAAGTACGCCGGTTCTCAGAAAACCGGCGTACCCACATTTACTTAATGGACTTATCCTAAAACGACCTGATCTAGTTTTAGTTTCCTAAGTAAATCATTCATTTCTTCAGATCTTTCCTTCTCTGCTATTGATAGATAGTGATCTCTCAATGTTTCTAAAGCTAGCTGTCTCACTTGATTATCTTTTGCATCAAGACCTCTCTTTACATACTCTATACCTTTTTCTATATCTACATTCTTTACTAAATATTTTTGCCCTGCATTTTTCAGGTACGCGATCCCCAAATCCACTTCGACAGCGCTTACATTCTCATTAGGAAATTTATTCAGAATATACTCATGGATCAAGATGACTTGCCAGTTGTTCCCTTTCTCTTTTACAAATTGAGCGAAAGCGACAAATTCCTCAAAAGTACGTGGGTTTGGTACCGAATTAAACCAGTAACGATAATTGAAACGAAGGATGTAGTAAAATGCTACACATAAAATGACTAAGTAAGCAGAAGAAATTATCGAGACATTGACAGAGTTCTCACTATACTCCATAACTGCTTTGTAAGCCATATAGAAAATGCAGCTAGGTACAGCAAGTAAAAAGATTAGAAGCCCATATGGGTATAAATACCAACGATTTGGCAGACCTGGATAGTTTGGAAGTCCATTTGGCAATATACGCGATAGTTGTTTATCAATTTTTCTTTCCATCTCGACACCCCATATCTTTGAAAACGGATTCATACAACAATAACAAGTATTAGCAAAATTAATTACTATTATTTTAGCAGATAAATTCTTATTAGGAAATAAAAAAGACACATTTTTGTCACTTTTATTTCCTATAATAATTTTCCCTCCCACCGAAGCGGGAGGGAGGCGACAGCAAGATCCTAAGATCACTCGCTATCCTGTTGAAGGTCAGCGGCTGGCATTGTTTTCCTCTAGAGAAGGAAGAGAAGAATGACCACGAGAGCCACCTTCATCAACGTCCTCCTGCGGTATGCGGCGATGACAGACCGCGCCCTTCCCATTTCCCCATACACAGTGGGAGGAATTTCCACCGTCCAAGGAACAGTCTCTGGTCCCTGAAACCATCCCCCTTGGGAATGGTGATCCGAATTAAGAACAAGAGGTGTCACCTTCCTGTGATTGATCAACCCAGCAAGACCAATCACCGTTGTTCGACCAAAAACCTCGTGATAGATTTCGGTAGAGAAGACTTTGGAGACATGTTGTCCTGTCTCCTCCCATGTTTCACGGGTTCCCGCTTCGATCTTGGTTTCCTCGGGCTCAACACCTCCACCAGGAAATTCCCAATCGTCCATCCTCTTCCCAACCGTTTTCAGCATCAGGATTTCGAGATGACGAGGAAGGTAGAACCAGTACCAAAACCTCCACACACAGACCGCAATCCATACAGCCATGCGTTGTTGTTTCTTCTTCCCCATAGCAGGGGCTCCTTATCCACTAGCATGGGTCGGCTTTCCAATAGTTTATCATATTCCTATTTTTATGACTTCCTAGCAGAGATCCTTTTTTGTGACTTGTCTGGAATTCCATATCTTTTGACTAGCAGTGTATATCCTTCCACTCCTTTCAAATATTCGTTTACTACCTTCAACTTGAACGTTGCTTCATATGTTTTCTTCATAGAAAATGCACCCCCTGTGAAGTTAGATTTGTTGGTCTAACTTTTGGGGTGCACAACAGTATAAGCTTACAAGATTTTTTTCATTACTATATAGTTACTTCTACTCTTTGTCTTCTATCCTCTTTAATCTCATGGACAATTGAGCGAAGCTTTGCAATGTCTCCATAAGGTATGTCTATGGAACCTAATCCTTCCGCTAACCTACTAAGACAGACTGGTAAACCGACCGCTTTTTCGTGTTGGTATGTATTAAAAAGCCATTGAATCTCTTCTACAACAAAATCAATGTGAGAGGAAAAGAAGAAACCTGCCCACTCTACTCCAATTTTTTCTCGCCTTTCAATCTCTGGATAATGACCAAGTTTGTCTTCTAAAGCTCTCATTTCGGCGAAATATTCAATACTTCTTTTTGGGAAACCAAGTGTTTCTCCGATAATCATATGAAAATCATAGGTTCCCCATTTTACACCTTTCATTCTCTTTTGATATTCTTTTTTTTGTTTTTCGGTTTGAAAAAACATAAATACGTTTTCTTGGTCTATATAAGATTTCAAGTGAGGATAGCTTGTTGGTATGAGCTTAAAAAGTTCGTTAGTTGGCTCAATCAATATTGAAGGTTTGTATCCATCCAAAAAGGCATAATGTTCCCTTTTTCTCATAAAAAAGACCACTCCATATCTTTTAACTTCTTGTTGAAGTCATTTTATATGAAAGTGGTCTGTCATAAGTGAGCAAGTTTTGTCGATATCTATAATTTAACAGACATGGTCACAACGAACACATTTCCATTCCCCTCTATCCCAAACCATCTGGTCATTCTTACCACATACAGGGCAGGCATTTGGTTTTGGAGCCTTCTTCCATCGAACCCATTTAAAAATACTCATAAAGTTCACCCCCTCATAACCAATAACATTTTATTGTGTTTACATTACATTCTGAATATTGCAATATTACATTTTATTTACATTCAGAAATAAAATGTAATATCTGTTATTATGAATTCATTGAATTTAGATATGGTAGGGGTGTTATTTTTGATAGAAAGTATTTTGAGTTGACGATTTATATAAGTATGTTCCGATGTTGAAGTGAAAAGTTGAAAATATTTTTGTTGGTTCGTTTATTATTAGGTCGCACCATATGTTTTAGTTGGCTTGTGACATCTACTGTCTGATTTCGAGAAATCATCTTTTCATGTTACCTTTAAATAGAGGAAATTCGACTTTTATAATCTTTTTTATTTAAAAATAAAAGATGTCACATACCCTCTAATTCTGCCTTTATTTTCTCAAGGTCAATTTCATTGTTATTTACATTCACTTCAACCTTATCAGCACCTTTATAAAGTCCATGAGTTTCTAATATAAGCCTTCCAGCCTGTGCATTTCTATCTTCAACTGCTGCTTTAATCATTGCATCAATTACCTCAGAAACTTTGTGTTTGGTATTATTGACAATCATCTTATTCATTGTTTGAGCAAACAGTGGTTTTTCCATCCATCGATATAACTGCCTTCTGCTAATTCCAACCTCTTCTGCTGTATCAGCTACGCTCTTTCCAGATAAAAGCAATGTCATTGTAGTCATATGTCTTTCTTCAAGTCGTTCATCAAAACACCCCCTCTCTGTTGATTTAAACCCCTAACTCTGATATTTTTAATAAGATAAGTTAGTGATTTCTAGCATCGGAGACTTCTATGCCTTACCGCCGTTCCAAGCTCAATCCCGTTGTCCGAGTGAGGAACCTTCCCACTCATCGATACAGGGTCGTGACAGTAGGCGACGAGTACTGTTCTGTTGAAGTGTACCTTGTTGATGGTATTGCGAGAATCTCTGTCTGTTCGAGTGGCTCTATCTCGATTTATGACAAGGACGGGAATGGCGTTGCTGATACTGGGACTACTTCTTATAGTAAGTTCCGGTTGCCGGACATCGGAGTAACGGTTGTGGTTATTCCGTAACTAGGGATGAGTCTGGTGCTACCCAAGTATCAGGCTCCCCAATTTTTAATAAATACATAATATTCTGATATTTTTTTATAGAAATAAAAAAATCTAACCCAAAAACCTTATGCATAAATCATGCATAAATGCCTGACGGCGCGGAACTCTTTCTTTTTCTTTTTTAAGTTCTTTTTTTCAGTAGAATATATCTTATAATACACTAACTATATCTTTTTCTGAAAAGCCTTTAAGAGTATTTAAAACAAATAATAAAAGCTTTTCAGGACGTCAGCTTTTATTATTTAAAAGATATATACAATGGTGAGATGATGAAAAGGACATTTTTTAAAAAATCTTTTACTTCTCTTTCTTCTTTGTGATATCTTGTAGATGAGTAGCAGGAAACATCCGTTGATTCCTTTGCGAATAATACAATACCGTGGCTCTTTCCCACATGCAGTTTCATCTACTTTTTCAAAATTGCCCTCTCAATTTCGTTTCTAAGCTCAAAAATACCCCTCGGAAGGTCCTTTAAAATCTCACCACACCCCCTTAGAACCGAAATCAAGACATATCATTCAGAATAATCTGACCTATTCTTTTCTGAAATCGCGTTTTGAAGAATAACACCCTCACTTGTATAACAGAATATCGCATAGGAATTAATATTCATATCAATGTATAAATATAACGAGCCAAAATGAAAACTATCCTTGATTTAATAAGGATTACTTTGCACTTTGGCATCATTCAAATAAATCAACTACAATTATACCGAAATTTTCTGGTAATTTTATTTTTGTTTTTAGTATTTCAATTAAATGAGCAGCATTCCATTATTTGAGCTCTATAGAGATACACTTTCATTATTCCTCATAATCGTGACTTATCAGTGTTGCCAGTATAGCTTCAACTGCATCTTCTTCATATGGGCGTTTCGCCTCCCTAACAACCCCATCAGCACCTACCCAACTACCAACTACTTCTTGTTCTACACTCGTTACCTGAATATTGTCTGCTGGAGTATTGCCCTCACTAAGAACAGAGACAGGAATACGTTTTGCATTAACTAAATTCAATACATCAGTAGCGTGAGCGACAGGGGTAAGAGTTGTAAAAGCAAATCCTAATAGTAAAGCTGTGGAAAGAAATACTTTTTTCATTTTCATAGTGTTACCCCCATTCTCAAAAGTCTAAGTTTCCTATTGTTTCAAGGTCAGATTCAGCCTCTCTTATCACGTGGACATGTTCATGCTTCTTGTCTACGTTTAAATTTGCTATGTTACCACCGGCTGCCACGCCTACAGCAACACTCTGTCCACTATTTAGTAATCCAATTCCGGCAGCATGGGCATTTTCTAGTTGTCCAAAACCTGTGAGTAAAGCTCCTGCACACAACACTACAGTAAATATACTTTTTCCAATTTTCATACTAGCATCCCTCTATCCTTCTATTAAGCGTTATGTTTATTATAAATTCTGATGAATTCAAAAACATCCAACAATTGTTAATGAAGTGTGGGTAAGATTTGTATAAATAAGGAATTACAGATAATACAACTAAATTCAAATAATACCGCTTCACTACTACCTGCTCATTCATCTTTCCAAGTCCTATAACCCTTTTATCATTCTTCTTATCAGATTTACAATCCACTCCACATTTTTTGATGTTTCAAGCTTCGGCAAGTAGTCCGATTTCTTAAAATATGTCCCATTCTTCTTTTTCCTCTTTATTGCGTTGTGCTGGTTGTAATACCAAGTATAGCTACAATATTGAATACGTTTATTTTTCGCGTAAAAGAAATTACCGCAACTATAACTTTTGCATTCCTTAAATCTTTCTTTTAGTGAATCATCTTCAAGAAGGCCAGCATCAACATAACTATCAATCAATTGATGTATTTTCTCTTTTGTGATTTGCTCGTTCTTTAGACTGTGTTCGAGTTCTTTCCATTCCTCTCTGGTCCTTTTCTTTGCATCTTTTATTGCGTTCTTCTTTCATTGAACGTTCGACATGATAATCAACAAGATTATTCAACTCACACAGCCCTGTTTGTTAGGTAATGAGATAGGAACTTTTCATACTTTCGTTAAATTGGAAGCTGGAAAAGAATTAACACCATTCATAACAGAACTAACGGGAATTACAGTGTACGATTTAAAATATGGAATCTATGAAGATGAAGCAATTGAACTCTTCAACAAACTGCGCACCTTCATGTAATTTATTTTGGTCTCATCAACAATTCCATGTGTTGATGAGACCTGATTATAAAATAAATCAAATACCTGTTTTTCCTCATCAGACAAAATAAACAGCGCATTCTCTAAATCAATTAGAAAATCGCTGTCCTGTATTTCAATTTTCAGTAGCTCCATATGCAATTTTTCAGGTGTCATCGAAAAATCCCCCTTAATTTATCCAATTGTTTTGTTGCTTCCCCAATAGTTGAATCGTTTTCTATTTTGAAATCAAGTGCAAGCAAATCTACCCGCATTTCCGTTTCATGAATTAATGATTTCATATTAAATTGTCATTTTCCTCTGATTCACTCAAGCCTTACAAACAAATTACTCTCAATTTTAATAACTGGTATCACATTCACATGTACAAACATCCTTTCATTCGGTTGTCTCATATCAGAGATAATAAAAAGGCTTGGCATATCATAATTCAAAGTGCCAATCAAACATTTAATCCAAATGTTTTCATCAATCTCTCTGCATTTCTGCCCGAATTCTTGCTATAGTTCCCTTGGTTTTTCTCCAGCATCAATTGGAACATCAGAATATATATGAGCGTACTGTTTAAGTGCATCACCAAAAGCATATTTAGTAAATCCGTATCTCCTAACAGCATAATCAGCTACTGTATCTTTTCCGCTTCGCATCTTTCCAAGCAATGCAATTCCCTTTAACCTCCAATCATGCTCATTAACATTCTCAAAGTTACTTAATATCTCTTTTACAATGTTTTTATAATCCATTCATTAACACCTCATTTCAATTTTTTAAGCATAAAAAAGAACCTGCAATTTTTACAGGTTCTTCATGAAAAAATCTAGTCATCTCCAACTGTATCGTCTGGTCCATGAAAACGCATAAAGGATACCCCCTAGCCTCATTGATGGGTCGCTTCCAAATCCATCATACTAACTTGAAGCTCAAATGTCTTTTGTAAATAATATTGGTGTGTTTCCATATTGTTTGTTTTTTTATAACAATAACACAGATTCACAATATTTTCATACTGTTTTTTTAATTGCTTATGTTTTACTGATAATTCTAGTGCTCCTTTATATGATGGTATCGCCTCTAGATACAAACCTTGCTCACGATAACAAGCACCTTGTACCATCAAAGTATCTAAGATTGTCACTTCATCTTTTCGTTTACCTGCAATCTCAATAGCTTCCTTTAAGACTTTCTGCGATTCCTCAAACCTCTTCATTTTTATATAAAGAAATCCAAGATTTTTAAGAGCATAAACAATGTTTTGCTCTTTTACCTTTTCTCTGATACTTAAAGCATTTAGATAATGCTGAACAGCTTCATCAATATTTCTCTCTTCATAAATGGTTCCAATGGTGGTCCAGAGCAAAGCTAATTTATCATAATTATTATTTTGCCTTGCAATGTTAACACCAGCCTCTGCAAATTCTAGAGCTCTATGATAATGCTTCACTTTATTAAGTAATTTGGCAAAATTAATATGGATTTGCAAAAATGTCTCTAACCGTAATACAGCAAGTATCTTTGTTGGATTCGAATTAGATATTTTTCCCCAAAGTTCTTCTAGTGTTCGCAATGCTCTTTCATCCTCATTTAAATGCTCTAAATACATTGCCTTATTTATCAAAAGATAAAATAAAGTCGCTTGACGTTTACCATTCTCTCTATAAGCTTCTATTCCTTGCTCTGTACACTCTAATGCTTTGGCGTAGTCTCTCAAATAATAAAATGTCCTACCCAATTCGTTTAATGTAGCTGCCTTCAAATTAGCCTCATCAGGTTCTAACGATTTCAGAAGTAAATTGAGAATTGCATTATAATGTCTTTGTGCTTTATAAAGCACTTTCTCTCCATGTACTGTTCTCTTTAAAAACTGACAACGACCTAGTAAATAGTGATATTGAGGTGATAATCTACTGTCCTTATTTAAAAAACTAAGCTCTTCCAATCTCTTCACAGAGGCGTCAAAGTCAGCAGTCAAAACTCCACCTAATTTAGAAAGTTCTGCTTCTAACTCTTTTTCTTTTCGCTCCGCATCACTCAAGATTCCAAAAAGCTCTTTTCCAAGTCCAAGTTTTTCTGCATAGTATTGAATTTTTTCTTGCGCTACATTTGGTAAGCCTCGTTCAATGTTTCCAACTGTAGAAGCTGAAATAAATTCATCAGAAATACTGTCCATACTCTCTTTCAATTCACTTCTTCGCTCTTTCAGTTTTGTCCCTAACAGCTTTCTATTCATCAGCTATATCTCCCGTAATACAATAATTTATTTTGCATTACATATTCAGCGGAAATTCCCTTTATCCTTCCAATTATGAAAAATATATTACTAATTTATCTAAAAAATATAAACATTGAATTATTTTTATTTAGATTCTATAATTTTACTAACAACTCAATCAGATAAAAGGAGTGTTTTACATGTTATGTGTATTTGAACTGCCTTTATTAGAAACTAAATCTCCCCAATTAAAGCTGCTTATAGAGCCTATTGAGGGATTTGAAACAGGTTTACTCCAACTCCAAAATGTTACTATCTTTCAGACTCCATCAGGTACAATTTTAATATATGCACATGAAGATTAAAGAAATTATATATGAAGTTGTAATGGAGCACCCCAACATTGAGTTATCAAAATTTCTGCATGATGAACTAATCAGCAGATACAAACTAGTGGTTTTCTTTCAAAGGCCGGAAGAACTTACACAAGAAAAACTAACTAACTACATTAAATTCATAGAGGTTTGCTCCGACGAAAGCCTTCATAATTTATATGCTTATATTGGTTACTACATCATGCAGTACGAGATTGAACGAACCACAAATTACATTGAATCTTTGTTTGAAGATGAGGGTTGAATATCTATATCTAGATTTTTTTCAGAAATTTCTGGTTATTATACCCAAGGGACAAGGAGACCAAAGGAGAAATATGTTGGATTTTTGCAAGGACGAGCTTTATATTTAAAAAATCAATGACCAAACCAATCACACGATATTTGGGAGATAGAGGTGTACGTATTTTAGATCCTTTTGGAAACATATGGTGGCTTCACACTCATATAGAGAATGTAAGTCCAGAAGAACGATCAAAAGAAAAGGCGTTTATAGACGCAATGAATTACGCTCAAAAAAGTTTTAATCCATTTCTATCTACTAACTCGTAGAAAGAAAAAAAGCCCTGCTTTCATTCAGCAGGGCTTTTGGTTGTTTAATAACTTGAAGTTCTACCTAGGCTATAGACATCTGCTTCCCCAGGACTATAGGTTCCTTGTGCATAAGAAGTATTTGGTTTGTAGTCATACACCATTGCACTGTAACAAGTGCTC
This sequence comes from Shimazuella sp. NTD248, assembly GCF_059510395.1. NCBI lineage: Bacteria > Bacillati > Bacillota > Bacilli > Caryophanales > Thermoactinomycetaceae > Shimazuella > Shimazuella sp. NTD248. The sequence goes on from NZ_JCAJZT010000005.1 coordinate 234,654, forward strand.
TGACCTTTTATAATGCGGCCATTTCCACCTATGGAATAGCAGCTATACGTTTTTTTATCGTTATTGCGATGGATCACTGCGTTAACGTAACCGTATTTGGAAGAGTAAGGTTTCGAAAGTTTAACAAATGCCCAAGCTGTTTTACATTTGGTACTGTACACGAGTTGGATTGTACCTTTGAGATTATATGAGTTAATATATTTTGTCGATTTGACAACGCCTGATTTATTACAGCCAGTTGCAACAGGACTCTTTCCATCATTAGAGTAGTTAGCAGCAAAGGTTGGAGCAGTTCCCAATACAAATCCGAATGCAGCGATGATAGCGACGGACAGACTGATACGTAATTTATGTAACAACCTAATCCACTCCCTCTTTTAATATGATTTCTAAATGTATATCTATTATATTTTTTTCTAAAAACAATAGATAGCAGCACTTCCATAAATATAATGACAATTAAAAGAAAATAATAACATTTAAGATAACAACTAAAACCTACTACATTTCACGAATTATCGAATACCCGCATAAAGATTTTTTTATACTCTACATCCGAGTAATAAATAACATAAATACTCCTTCATCTAAAGATTTTACGAATGAAGGAGTATTTATGTTTCAATAAACCAAAAAGTAAGCGCTTTCAATTCGCGCGCACTTTTCATTCATTCCATGAAATTAAAACCAACTTGTGTAGGCACCCCAATTACCAATATCCCCAGCACTCCAAGATTGATATGGATCTTTATCCCATAGTTGTCCAGTATGACAGGAATGTTGTCCATCATCCACAGTCCCGTTTCCACCTGAACTCCAACAATTCGATTCTGTACCATTACTTCTGTGAATAAATGCATTAGCGTAGCCATTGTAAGGAGCAGCACTGTACAAATGCACTTCAGCCCAAGCTGTATGACAGTAAGAGCTTCCCCACATTTGTAAATAACCAAGTTTTACTTTGTCTCCGGTTCTCGTCGTCATATAAATGTACTTGGTTTGATACACAAACGAGCTTTTGTAAGCACAACCAGTTGTATAGGGATTGGTACCGTCATACGATAGAGCATCAACTCTTCTTGCTTGGACAAAAAGACTAGAGATGATTAAAGCAAATGTGAACATCACCGCAAAACTTACACGATACAGTTTCACGACAAAGACCTCCTTTATTTTTTATAGCGAAAAGAAAGAGGTAGAAAAAAATGTAAATCTCAAATATTTGTTATTATTATCATAATACAACAAACCAAAATTCAGTGTAAATAAGCATAATTCGAATTTCACAAGGTAATATATTACATTTTTTCTTCAATTTTTAAATTTTAATTTGAATGTATAAACAGGTTATTTTGGAGTTCCAATTTCACAAAACACAAGTAGTTTTTAAGAAGAATTTGAAATCGCATATCTTCCCACTACGCAATATTATTGCGTTTATAGGATACTTCCTCCTTGCCAATCATTTATGTGTGTATTCTATTCCCTTAAATTGGCAACTCTATCCACAAAAAAATCATATATACTGGTACACACATAAAAATCTTTTTAGAAAAGAGGGATATCATGCGGTGGATATATGTGATGATCATACCTGCACTCTTTTTGCTCCCAACATTTGGACAAGCAGCAGGAGAATCATCTACACCAGCAAATATTTGTAAAACAGCAACTAAAGCAACAACTGTTAAGGTAATTAAAGTTTCTTTCCCTAAAACGATAGCCCAAGAAAAGGTCAAAGCAAAGAAAACGAAAGTGACCAAGAAAACAACCACCAAAAAAACTGCAAATTCAAACACATCTCATAACCAAACAACATCAACAAGTAACTCATCTTCCAATCAAACGAATACAAAACCATCCACTTCTTCCAATCAGACACCTTCAACCTCAAGTAGTGGATCATCGAACAGCAGTTCATCCACCACTGATTCAAGTGTACTGCCAATTGAAAAAGAAGTAGTCCGTCTAGTAAATGTCGAACGATCAAAACAAGGATTAAAACCATTAGAGCTCGATAGCAAGTTGAGTTCGATCGCCCGCAAAAAATCTCAAGATATGATAGACAAAAACTACTTTTCTCATCAATCCCCTACTTATGGGTCTCCATTTGATATGCTAAAACAATTTGGTGTCTCCTATCGCACCGCTGGGGAAAATATCGCAGCTGGTTATCCTACTGCACAAGCTGTTGTGACAGGTTGGATGAACAGCTCCGGTCACCGTGCCAATATTTTAAATCCAGCGTATACCAAAATCGGTGTTGGTTATGTTGCTGGCGGCAGCTATGGCAGCTACTGGACGCAACTGTTCACTGGATAATAATCTAACATTAACTAATAATAAGATCCCCAAATAATAGACAGAAAGCTATCTGGTCTACTTAGGAGGGGATTTTTTTGATTCGATAAATAAGCATTTAGCCTAATCTCCTAAGTACATACATTTTTTTAGCACCGCCAGAATCATTAACTCATCAAAAGGAAATATTCTCTTTCTAACCTATATCCTGTATGATAGGAATTAGAAAAATTAGAAATCAACACTCTGAGAAAGAGAACTCATGAACTGGCTTCTACTGAAAAAGAACAAACACTATCTGTGGAGAACATTTGCAGAGAAAACCCTCAGTCAGCTGGTGGTATTTTCCAATGGGTTGCTTGTTTCCAACAAGCTAGGCCTTAATGCTGTGGCGGCAGTAGGTGTATCCAACATGGTCCTCTGGACCATGCTTCTCCTGATTGAATCCTTGACCAGTGTTACCAGTACAAAAGTTGGCAAGACATTGGGAGAGGAGCAGGTTTCAGGTCGCACTCACTCCCAAAAAGGGGTAGTGATTGTTCAAGGCTTTTACCTTGTTGTGTCCCTATGTCTTCTGCTTTCTTCCCTTACCTTCGTATTTGCTCCACAGATGCTCAAAGTAAGTGGGGCAAATCAAGCAACGGTAGCACAAGGAACTCCTTATCTGAAAATCTTGGGAGGTCTTTACCTCTTCGAGGGGCTACGAGTGCTAGCTGCGGCAGCTTTGCAAGGTATGAAAGATTTTAAGTCACCCTTGAAGTCTAGTACTTGGATGAATATCTTGCACATTGCCTTGGTGATGCTTGCCATCCACTTCCTCGACTGGGGTCTAGTGGGTGTGGCATGGGGAACGATGATCAGTCAAATGGTCGGACTTCTGCTCCTGATTCGTCCCCTCAAACAGCAAGCTTTCCAAAAAAAGCTCCCTTGGAAGTGGAATACTGCTATCCTGAAGGATGTGTTCATCCTCTCCAAACACACATTCGTTCAGGGGATCTGTACAAGAGCATCTCTGATCGTCTACGAAACGGTGCTCATCTACGTCAGTACAGAGGCATATGTCGCCCAGAAAATTCAAGCTGACATCATGCAGTTTGTCTACGTGCTGATGGAAACTTTTCTTGCAGTCATGATTCCTACTGTCAGTATCCTGTATGGGGAGCGCACGTCTCTGCACCGCCAATTGCATGACACTCTCTCGTCCCAGAAGCGAGTTGATCAAGAACAAACACAGATTCAAGAGCTGGTAGACAAAGATAAGGAGCTTGTACGTACGGTCAATAGCTTCCTCGGTCTCACCTGTCTGTTTATGGGGGCGTTAGCAGTCCTACAATATTTGGCTTGGGACTGGATCATTCACCTATATACAAACGATCCAGCGACGATCCATGAATCATACAAGCTCTCTCTAGCTGCTGTCTTTTGGCTTGTTCCTTTCACTTGCTACTTTGTCATGTCTAGGGGTGGACTCGCTCCGGTCGAAGATCGCAAAGGCAGCCGAAATAGTGTAATCATTGCAACTTGTCTCTGGACTGCCTCGTTGTGGATGATGCGGAACTGGGGACTGGATGCCTTCTTGATCTCCAAGATTCTCTTCGATGTTCTCAGAGGATCGCTCGTCACAAGAAGGTACTACTCCAAGCGATGGAGTCGATGCCTTTCCAAAGACTGTGCTCTGACACAGTAAAAATTAGCACCCCTCTATCGGTCGATGGAGGGGCGCTGCTGTTTTAATCGACTCTTCTAGTTTCTCTAATTCTTGCATATGTTTTCGGGAATATAATCCATGAATGATAAAAAATGATAGTCGTCTATTTGGAATCTTTTATTTATCCAATAAGTTCCATAGCGACCATCTCATCAAAAAGAAAGAATTCTTTTTGGTACCTAAATCCTGTATGATAGTAATTAGAAAAATTAGAAATCAACCACTGAGAAAGAGAGCTCATGTACTGGCATCTACTGAAAAAGATCAAACACCAACTGTGGAAAACATTTGCAGAGAAAACGCTTGGTCAGTTGGTGATCCTTTCCAATGGTATTCTTGTTTCCAACAAACTCGGTCTCAACGCTGTAGCAGCAGTTGGCGTGTCCGGTATGATCCTCCTGACTTTCAGTCTCCTGCTCGATTCCTTGACTAGTGTTACCAACACAAAAGTAGGTCAGTCATTGGGAGAAGAGAAAGTTTCTGGAAGTTCTTGCTTCCCACCAGGAATGATCATTGTCCAAGGCTTTTACCTTGTCGGGGCTTTGAGCCTTCTTCTTTCTTCCCTCACTTACTTTTTTGCCTCACAAATTCTCACAGTTAGTGGGGCAAATCAAGCGACGGTAGCACAAGGAACTCCTTATCTGAAGATTCTTGGGGGGCTCTACCTATTCGAGAGTCTGCGAAAGCTGTGTGCAGCTTCGCTGCAAGGGATGAAAGACTTCAAGTCTCCTTTGAAGGCCAGCGCTTGGATGAATGCCTTGCACATTGTCATGGTTCTGCTTGTCGTCTACTTCACCAACCTTGGGCTTGTTGGTGTTGCCTGGGCAACGTTGGTCAGTCAAGTGGTCGGACTATTGCTCCTGATCCAGCCTCTCAAGCAGCAAGCTTTCCATGAAAAGTTTTCTTGGAAGTTGGAACGGGTGATTTTCAAGGAGATGTTCAAGGAATCCAAGGATACATTGGTTCAAGGGATTTTCACCAGAGGTTCGTTTTTCATCTATGGATCTGTGATGATCTATGTGGGCACAGAGGCATATGTCTCCCAGCGAATCAATGCTGATATCGTTTCGTGGATGTATGTGATGCTAGATGCTTTGATCGCAGTCATGATACCTACAGTCAGTATGCTGTATGGGGAGCGAAAAGCTCTGCATGAGGGACTGCATGACACCTCACTGGAGTACGGTCAAAAACAGGAACGAGTTCAAGCTCTACTAAAAAAAGACAAGGAGCTAGTACGTACTGTAAATGGCTTCCTTGGACTTACCTGTCTGGTAATGGGAGCGTTGGCAATCCTCCAATATTTGGTTCAAGGCTGGATCATTCAGCTCTATACACATGATCCTGTGACAATCCAAGCTGCTCACAAGATGTCCGTTGGATCGTTGTTCGCAATGGTACCCTTCTCTTGTTTCGTTTTGATGTATAGGGGAGGTCTTAATGCTGTGAAAGACCGTAAGGGCAGCAAAAACAGTACGATCATCGCAACCACGCTTTGGGCTGTCTCGCTTTGGTTTGTGCGGAACTGGGGACTGGATGCCATCTTGATCTCCAAGGTTCTTTTTGACGTTCTCAGGGGATCACTTGTTACAGGAAGGTTCTACTCCAAACGATGGAGTCAATGCCTTTCCAAAGACTGTGTTCTGACACAGTAAAAATTAGCGCCCCTCTATCGGTCGATGGAGGGGTGCTGCCGTTTTAAACGGTTCTTCTAGTTTCTCAGGTACTAGGGATTATTTACTGCTAAGTTTTTGATTGATATTCTTCTGCAAATACTCCCCCTATTCCTGGTTGGAGCACTAATTCAGTTTGTAATAAATTAGTTTGGAAACAGTAAGAAATCCATTTTGGGTGCTATAATAAATTGAAATATCCACAACTCGATCAGAAAGAAAAAACATGAATTGGGATCAACCGAAACAAATCTTGAAACCTTTACGGAAGACCGTTCTTGAGAAAAGTTATGATCAACTCCTATTGATTACCAATAGTTTGATCGTTGCGAAAATGGGTCTTATTTCCATTGCAGCAGTAGGTATTTCCAATCTCATCCTTTTCACTTACCTTAACCTGCTGCTGGCACTCACATCTGTCACCACAGCTAAAGTAGGGAAGACATTGGGTGAAGAAGGAATGTCAGGTGCTACTGAATCCTGTAAGGGATCAGTAATCGTTCAAGGGTTTTATCTTGTAGGTATCCTTAGTCTGACACTCAGCCTCCTGTCCATCGTTTTCGCTCCACAACTACTTTCGCTTTGTGGAGCAGATGATGACACGGTAAAGGCTGGTACAGAATATCTGCAAATCATTGGGGGTTTCTACTTCCTGCAAGCACTTCGGGAGCAAGCCGTAGCGAGTCTCCAAGGAATGAAAGATTTCCACTCCCCCAAGCGTTCCGGCTTCTGGATGAATGCCTGGCATCTTGCCTTTACCATTCCCATTATTGACGGGCTGGATCACGGCCTTGCATTTGTAGGTTGGGCGACAGTTACGAGCCAAGTGGTTGGACTGCTCATCTTGGTACGTCCCCTTAAAATACAGGCTTTTCCAAAGGGAATTCCTTTGAAATGGGACAAAAGCCTTCTATGGGACATGTTCCAGCTGTCCAAGTTTACGATGGTTCAAGGACTTTTGACTAGGTTTTCACTGTTGTTCTTTGCGAGTGTGCTGATTTCATTTGGAACAACAGCATATGCTGCCTCCGGTATTCAAGTAGGAATTACTCAAATCACGTTTGTCATGATGGATGCATTCACTGCGATCTTGAATCCTTTGGCGGGCAAACTTTATGGAGAAAGGACCTTTCTAAATCGCCAACTCCATGAAGCACAGCTCTCAAAGTTGAATCAAAAGCAGGCAAACATTCGAGATCTAGCAATTGCAAGAGAGAAAAAAGATCAGGAGCTAATCGGGATAGTCAGTTGGACGCTAGGATTGGCAAGCTTTTCCATGTATCTGCTGGCATTCTTGCTGATGACAGCAGGAGAATGGATCACTCGTCATTTTTATACCGATAATCCTTCGACTGTTCCTCTCGTTCAGAAAATGCTTCTCATGTTTCTCCTAGGGATTATCCCTTTCACCTGCTACTCTATTACGTACAGAGCCGCACTTGCTGCGGTAGAAGACCAACAAGGCAGCATGTTCAACGTGATGATCGCTACCTTTATTTGGATCGTAACTGTGCTAGTGGTGCAAAGAGCAAATTGGGGACTAAATGCACTTCTGATCACAGTAGTTCTCTTTGATGTTCTCAGGGGATCGCTTGTTGCAAGAAGGTTCTACTCCAAGCGTTGGAGTCGATGCCTTTCCAAAGACTGTGCTCTGACACAGTAAAAAAACACCTCTTCATCTGCGGATGAAGAGGTGCTGCTGTTTTGAATATCCTCATGGTTTCTGCTAAGCTCACCGAAATTTTCTTCGCACTGTATTCATCACCAGAAATGATTACAAATACTTTCTTCACATATAAGGAAAGTAAAACGATATAAATCATACACTACCCTTACTAAAGAACTAATAAAAATATTCCCAATATTTCATTTTTACTATATGATAGTAATTGTTAGAGAACAACGCTAAGAAAGAGAATGCATGTACTGGCGTCTGCTGAAACAGAACAAAAACCATCTGTGGAAAACAGTTACAGAGAAAAGTCTAATTCAGTTAGTTATCTTTTCCAACGGACTGCTCGTTTCCAATAAACTTGGTCTCAACGCTGTAGCAGCAGTTGGCGTATCCAACATGATCCTCTCGACTTTCAGTCTCCTGATCGATTCCTTGACTAATGTTACCAACACGAAAGTGGGCAAGTCGCTGGGGGAAGATCAGATTTCTGGAAACACGCATTCCAGAAGGGGAGAAATCATTGTCCAAGGCTTTTACCTTGTCGGGTCTTTGTGCCTGCTGCTTTCTTCCCTCACTTTCTTTTTTGCCCCACAAATGCTCAAAGCAAGTGGTTCGAATCAAGAAACAGTAGTCTTGGGAACTCCTTACCTTAGGATTCTAGGAGGGCTCTACTTCGTCGAGGGCGTTCGATTGCTGGCTACGGCAGCCTTGCAAGGAATGGAAGACTTCAAGTCTCCTTTGAAGGCCAGTGCTTGGATGAATGCCTTGCACATTTTCTTGGTACTTCTTGTCGTCCACTTCACCGATCTTGGGCTTGAGGGTGTTGCATGGGTGACGATGATCTGTCAAGTAATTGGACTATTGCTCCTGATCCGTCCCCTTAAGCAACAAGCTTTCCACGAAAAGTTTCCTTGGAAGTGGGAGTGGGCTATCCTCAAGGATATGTTCATCCTCTCCAAACATACGTTGGTTCAAGGGATTTTTATCAGAGGGTCACTGATCGCCTATGGAACAGTGATGATCTATGTCAGTACAGAGGCATATGTCGCCCAGCGAATCAATGCTGACCTCACCCAGTTTACTTTTGTGGTGATGGAGGCTTTTATCGCAGTCATGACACCTACAGTCAGTAAACTCTATGGTGAGCGCACTGCTTTTCACCATCAATTGCATGAAACAATCTCATCCTCTCGAGAAAAGAACCCTCGAGAGCAAGAACTAGTGCGAGCTCTGGTAAAAAAAGATAAGGAGCTTGCGCATACGGTCAATACCTTCCTCGGACTCACCTGTTTGTTTTTGGGAGTATTGGCGATTCTCCAATACTTAGTCCAGAACTGGATCATTCACCTATATACAGATGATCCGTTGACAATCCAATCTGCACAAAAGATTTCTCTTGCGGCAGCCTTCTACCTTGTGCCCTTCACTTGCTACTGCGTCATGTACAGGGGAGGACTCTCCGCAGTTGAAGATCAAAAAGGCAGCCGAAACAGTGTGATCATCGTAACCACGCTTTGGATTGCTTCTCTGTGGATGATGCGAAACTGGGGACTGGACGCTATTTTGATCTCCAAGGTTCTCTTTGATGTTCTCAGGGGATCTCTTGTTACTACAAGGTTCTACTCCAAGCGATGGAGTCGATGCCTTTCCAAAGACTGTGCTCTGACACAGTAAGAATAGCCCCCTCTATCATTCGATAGAGGGGGGCTGTCGTTTCTGAACATTTCTTGGTAACGAATATCTCTTATTAGACTGTGAAAAACTCTCCCGTAAATACAAACTCCGCAGGACCAGTCATATACACATGGTTGTCTGTTTCATTCCAATCTATCAGCAAATCTCCACCCAGTAGGTGAACCGCTGCCTGGCGACCTGCTTTTCCATTGAGATGACTAGCGACAAGTACTGCACAGGCACCTGAACCACAAGCCATCGTCTCGCCTACACCACGCTCCCATACTCGCATCTTGATTTCTTCGGGAGATACGATGGTGGTAAATTCGATATTTGCTTTCTCTGGAAATATAGCATTTGTCTCGATCTGAGGTCCGATTTCTTTTACCAATTCATCTGATAAACTTTCTACCTCTATCACGGCATGAGGGTTTCCCATAGAAACAGCGGTAAATGCATAAGCTTGTTCTCTTATGACCACTTGATCATGAATGGTTTGCGACTTTACTGGAATCTGGGAAGGTACGAGAATTGGTTCTCCCATGTCTACTTGTACTTTTGTCACAATACCTGCTTCTACTTGTAAAACAATCGATTGAATATCTCTTTTGGTTTCTACCAAAATATCCGTTTTGCTATTGTCCATTCGTTCGTAATAATACTTGGAAACACAGCGAATAGCATTTCCACATTGCTGCGCTTCGGTGCCATCAGCATTAAAGATCCGCATGTGCAAGTCTGCTTTTTCGGAAGGGGTGATGAAAACAAGCCCATCTGCACCAATGCCCGTATGTCGATCACAGATTTGGATTGCTAACTGAGACACTTTATCCGGCATTTGATCCTCTGCTTGAACGATAACAAAATCATTTCCCAACCCATGCATTTTATGGAATTTCATGATGTGCTTTCCTTTCTATTGTGCAACTGTTTTTCTGATCGGTTTGCGCAGTTGATCCATTAGACCCGCCAAAATTACTGGCAGTGTTGAAGTTACGGTGATCAATACCCACTCATGCAACTGTAATGGTACAGTATGGAAAATGGGCTGGAAGGCCGGATAGTAGATGACCATAACTAACAGTAAGATCGAGATGAGAACGGCAAAACAAAGTGCCAAATTTGAAAATGGATTCCGTTCAAAAATCGTTCCAGTAGAGCGGCAGTCAAATACATAGATTAACTGGGAAAATACAAGTGTGGCAAACGCTACCGTTTGTGCCAACTCCAATTGACCAGCTTCTTGATAAGTAACCCAAAAAGCGAGCAGAGAGCACAGTCCGATGAGCAGACCTCGAGTGACTATTTTCCAACCGACACGACGAGCGAAGATACTCTCTTTGTTGTCTCGCGGCGACCTTGACATGCTGTCTTCTTCTGCTGGGTCCACTCCTAAAGCCATCGCTGGTAATCCATCTGTAACTAAGTTTACCCATAATATTTGGATAGGGATCAGTGGTAAGGGTAATCCCATCAGCATAGCAAAAAACATAACCAAAATTTCTCCAACATTACTCGCTAGCAAATAACTGATAAACTTTTGTATATTATCATAGATATGACGGCCTTCTTCAATAGCAGACACAATCGTTGCAAAGTTATCATTGGCCAGAATAAGCGATGATGCTTCTTTGGATACATCTGTACCAGATTTTCCCATTGAAATCCCGATATCTGCCGCTTTGATCGCAGGCGCATCGTTAACCCCATCCCCTGTCATCGCGACAACATGTCCTTTTTGTTGGAGAGCAGAAACAATTTTAAGTTTGTGTTCAGGGGAAACGCGTGCATACACATCAATATTTTCTACTTGTTGCTCAAACTCACTGTCTTTCATATTGTAGATATCCCGCCCAGTCACTGTCAAACCATTTTGCCGTTTGATACCTAGCTGAACAGCGATAGCTTCCGCAGTCGCTTGATGATCGCCTGTAATCATCACCGTACGAATACCTGCTTTGCGGCATAGACGTATCGCTTCCCGCACTTCTTTACGCGGGGGATCGATCATCCCTGCTAGACCAACAAAAATAAGATTTCGCTCTAATTGAGATTCAGATTGAGTAAGAACAGAGCCACTCACTTCACGGTAAGCAAATGCGAGATTTCGCAGAGCATCGGAAGCTAATTCTTCGTTTTTCTCAAGCAATTGATGTCGGACTTTTGCTGTTATGGGCTCTACTCTTCCATTTTGTAAAATATGGGTACAGTCGCGAATCAGTACATCTGGTGCACCTTTGACAAGTAGCTTTTTTTGTTTTTGCTTATTTTCGACCACCACGGACATCATTTTCCGTACTGAATCAAATGGGTGTTCTTTTATTTTTGCCCAACTATCATCCAAAACCTCACGGGTAACACCTCCTTGTGCTCCCATCACCATCAGTGCTCCTTCAGTCGGATCACCTTCGTAGCTGACTTTTTTTCCTTTCCGTACCAAAGCCGCATTATTACAGAGTACAGCAATTTGTAAAAGTTGCCGTAAAGTTGGATTTTGCCCAGCTAAGTCATCATTTTCAAGCGTTAAAAGTTGCTGATTGGTATAAACATGAGTGACAGTCATTTTATTTTCTGTCAGCGTACCGGTTTTATCTGAACATATGACAGATGCACAGCCGAGCGTTTCCACGGATGGCAGCTTTCTTACGATTGCTTTTCGTTTAATCATTCTTTGCACGCCAAGCGCTAATGCTATCGTCACTATCGCTGGTAGACCCTCAGGAATAGCAGCAACTGCTAAGCTGACTCCAGCAAGAAACATCTTATACATATCTTGCCCATGCATAACACCTGTGACCACCACCAAAGCAGTCAAAAAAAGCGCGACAATGATCAATATCTTTCCTAATTGTTCTAGTCGTCTTTGCAATGGAGTTGTATGTTGCTCTGTACTTTGAATCAAATGAGCAATGCGTCCCATTTCCGTTTTCATTCCTGTGTTTACAATTACTCCCAATCCAGAACCTTTGACCACCATTGTTCCCATAAAGCTCATATTGCGAAAATCTGCTAAGGTCAGATCAGCTTGTGTCAACGGTTCTACTATCTTTTCAATCGGTAATGATTCGCCTGTTAATGCGGATTCTTCCACCATTAGTCCAGTAGTTTCCAGCCAACGTATATCTGCCGGAATCCGATCTCCAGTCACGAGCGTTACGACATCTCCTGGTACAAGTAAGGATGCATCGATCTGCTTCCACTCACCATCACGATATACTTTTGCCATAGGTGCAGACAACTTTTTCAATGCCGACAATGAACGTTCTGCCTTCACTTCTTGCACAAAGCCAAGAATCGAATTGAGCACAATGATACTCAAAATGGCAATGGCATCCACATATTCTCCTAAAAGGCCTGAAATCAAGGTAGCCACAAGTAAAATTAAGACCATAAAGTCTTGGAACTGGCTAAAAAACAAAGCAAATAAAGAGACTTTCTCCCCTTCAGAAAGTTGATTATTTCCTACTTTTGCAAGTCGGCTCTTCACTTCTTTTTCTGATAAGCCAGCTGATTGCTTTACACCAAAGTACTCGGTAACTTTCTGAGCTGTCCATCCAACAAAACGTGATGTATCCGTCATGACTTTCCCCCTTGTCCCACAACCTTCTCTTTTCATCTTATGCAGGACAAGTCAGGTTAGAAGTAGGAATGGTGTTCAAATCGATGATCATGTACAATGAGTAAGATAAGGGAGTGGAGTTTTATGTCATTTGATGGAACCGTTACTCGTGCGGTTGCTCATGAATTACATACAGAATTAACGAAGGCTCGCATCACGAAAATCTATCAACCTAGCCAATGGGAGATCGTTTTCACCATCCGGGCAAAAGGAAAAAACCATAAATTAATGCTTTCATGTCATCCGGTTTATGCTAGATGTCACTTGACTACAGCTGCGTATGAAAATCCAGCGGAACCTCCGATGTTCTGCATGTTGCTGCGCAAACAATTAGAAGGAAGCATGATCGAGAAAATTGAACAAGTGGAAATGGAAAGAATCATTCACTTTTGGATAAAAGGAAAAAATGAGCTCGGGGATATGGTGGAAAGAAAGCTTATCATCGAAATCATGGGACGTCATAGTAATGTGATTTTATTAAATCCAGAAACAAACAAGATTGTTGACGCAATGCGTCGTGTCGGATTTCAAACAAGCCAGTATCGACAAGTACTACCAGGAGTGGAATATGTTTCCCCTCCTGATCAAGGGAAAATAAATCCACTAACTGTTCAGCAGGATACTTTTATTTCAAGTTTGGATTACAATGCAGGACAGTTGGCGAAACAAATGGTTAATCACTTTATGGGATTAGGGCCTTTGCCAGCGGAAGAAATACTCTACAGAGCAACGTTAGGAGATCGAGAATCTCTTTGGGAATCATTTTTTATATGGCAGCAAAATATGTTGGCTCATCGTTATGAACCTGAGATTGTCATCGACCAAAACCGCACCTTTTTCTCCTCTAGCTCCTTATCCCATAAAAAAGGAGAACATCGCTCTTTCGCTACGATGAGTACATGTTTAAATGCCTTTTATGGAAATAAAGCTGAACGAGATCGAGTCGCCCAACAAACACAAGCTTTGGTTCAAAAATTGACACGTGATGTCGAGAAGAACAAACGAAAGATCAAAGTATTGCAAAAAGAAATCGCAAACTCATCCAAGGCCGAAACCTTTCGGTTGTCTGGAGAGCTGCTTACTACTTATTTGCACCAAATAAATCGCGGTGATAAGTCGATTACCGTTGTTAATTACTATGATGAATCTGCTGGAGAAGTTACGATCCCGCTTAATGAAGCACTTACTCCTAATGAAAACGCACAGCGGTATTTTAAAAAATACCAGAAGCTAAAAGCCGGTAAAAAATATAATGAAGAACAAATTCAAATCGCCCAAGAAGAAAACGAATACTTAGAATCCGTTCTCGCACAGATCGCTCTTGCAAATCTAGCAGAAGTAGAACAAATTCGCGAGGAATTAACCGAAGAAGGATGGATCAAGAAGCAGGTAAAGAAGGGTCGTCAAAAATCTTCTTCCCCCACTCCTGCTTCCTATAAAGCTAGTGATGGCACCACTATCTTAGTAGGTAAAAACAACAAACAAAATGAAAGACTCACCCATCAAATAGCGAAAAAAACAGATACATGGCTCCATACCAAAGATATTCCCGGGTCCCATGTCGTCATACGCGGAGATCGTATTTCCGAAACTGCCCTTACAGAAGCGGCTTTGCTTGCAGCTTACTTCAGCAAAGCAAGAGAATCGAGTCAAGTTCCTGTAGATTATACCTTGGTAAAACATGTAAAAAAACCTTCTGGAGCACGGCCTGGATTTGTGATCTATGTGGATCAAAAAACCCTCTATGTCACTCCAGAGGAACAAAAACTGCAATCCATTTTAGAAAACAAACCTCAAAACTGACAGTTCAACAAGTCAGCTTTGAGGTTTCTTTCGGTTATGTAATAAAAAAAGCAGATATTACTATTTTTCTATAAATGTTAAAAAAATGAATAAAAGGATCGAAACCAAAAAAAGATTAAAACCGAGAAGAATTATATTATTTCGATAATAAAATGAAATATTATAATTTAGTATATAATAACTATTAAATATGATAGGATTATCAGAACAATTCCATCTCGCAAGATAATTTCAATTCTTTTTCTACAATATTCTCTTTTTAATATATAAATAATCTTTCAAGAAATGAGGTTATCATTATGTCATCTAATTTAAAAGATGATAAAGCCGGCATGCTTTATGCTTCTTTCGCTTTTATTTCCTGGGGAATACTGCCTATATATTGGCATTATATGGAACAAGTTCCTTCCCTTCAGATACTAGCACACCGCTTTGTCTGGTCATTTGTCTTTGTTGCCATTGTTATCACCATAAGAAAACAGTGGCATTTGTTAAAAGAAATCCTATCTAATAAAAAAACAATATTACTTGTGTTAGCTGGATCTATTTTTATGAGTGCCAACTGGTTTATTTATATCTATTCTGTTACCAACGATCATGTCATTGAAGCTAGCTTGGGATATTATATTAACCCTTTGATCAGTATCGCTTTTGGGATGTTAATTTTAAAAGAAAGGTTAAATAAATGGCAGACTGCCTCCTTATGTCTTGCATTGATAAGTGTGATTATTCTAACCATTAATTATGGACAAATTCCTTGGATTTCGATTTCTTTAGCTCTTACATTCGCTTTATACGGACTATTCAAAAAATTAGTACAAGCAGATGCTATCCTCTCCCTTGCATTGGAAACCATCTTCCTCACCCCATTTGCAATGGCTTATTTATTTTTTGTGGAAAGCAATGGGACAGGCTCGCTCAACCATGTTTCCACTTCTGTCATCATTCTTCTCATTCTTTCAGGAATACTCACTGCGGTTCCCTTGCTCTGGTTTGGTATTGGTCAAAAACGAGTCTCCATGTTTACGATGGGTTTTTTACAGTATATTGCGCCGACAATTAACCTAATTTTAGGTATTTTCTTTTTTCATGAAACTTTTACCTCAATTGAACTTATCAGCTTTAGCTTCATATGGTCAGCTCTCATTGTCTTTACTTTCTCTCACATCAATGAAATGAAGATTCCTTCGATAAAAGAAGAAGAACTCGTCAAAAAACCCAGCTAGAAGCTGGGCTTTGTTCTTAAAACAATACAATTTCTCCATCTTGCGGGATATGAAATCTATCAAACATATCAGTTTCTACTAAATAATCACTCAGCGCTTTACTCGTCAGTAGACAGTGATTCCATGTATCAAGATGAACCACCACAATGTTGCTTTCTGGAGATGATGCATGCAATTGTCGTAAATCTTCTTTATCCATCGTAATCGCGCCACCAGTAAGAAATTGAGCTGCACCTGAAAACGCAACGATAACTTCTGGACGATATACTTCTACCGCTCGTTCTACTTCTTCACACCAAACCGTGTCACCTGTAATATATAAGCAGTCTTCCTCTTCCGCTTGAAGGATAAATCCAGAAACAGCTCCCATCTGTTTGCCGATTTGTCCTCTGCCATGCTGACCACCCGTGCGGATAATACTTAAACCATCCCAATTTACTTGATCTTCTACTACTTGGACATCTGTAAAAGACAGCTCGATTAATTTTTGCTCATCTGCTGGCTGACAATAGATACGCAAATTTTTTGATAAACGTTGTACAGCAGCCTCATCCAAGTGATCTCGATGGGAGTGAGTGAGCAAAATTGCATCAGGCTGCAAAAAGGATTCGATTTTCAAAGATAAATCTACTAGTGGATTTCGTTGTTCATTTGGTGTGTTAGGAGCAGCAGGGAGTTCACCTTGCTTACTAAACATTGGGTCTACCAGTAATTTCTTCCCAGCATATTCAATCCATAATGTCGCATGGCGAATCAATTGAATATTCATCTAACTCTCTCCTTTCGATTTGTATTATCTATTTTCAAATGAATTTATAATGTGGGTGGCTGGCACATCTGCACCAGCCAATTAAGGGATACTATTTTTGTTTTCTGATCCCTATATACAGCAAAAACAGGACAAGAGAGCCCACTGGGTACCAAACTAGAAGCCCCAGAGCATTTTCATACCCCTGTTCCACAGATGCTTTCCCATATTGCCATTTGGCGAAAGCTGGCATAAGGTCAAAGCAAATGATCGAAAAGGTGGAAAAAGCTGCACCGATCGTCTGAGGATTCATTTGACGCTGAAGAACATCAAAGAACAAGATGATGGTGATCCCAAATCCAAACCCAATCTCCAAAATTCCCATACAGGAAATAATGCCCTCTGTCCTCCACAGCAACACGCTCCCAAGCCAGATGACACAAATGCCAAGGACAATGCTCGCTTGAAGGCGTCTAGCAAACCATCCTGCTAGTGCTCGTCCAAACAGAATGGCAAGTGTGATCCCACCTGTAACCGTACCCAGCGCCAAGCCTTTCACTTCCGCAATCGGCTGGCTATAAGAGTTGAGTGCAGTAAAAACAGCTGATACTCCGCCTGCTGAAAATCCAAACGGAATTGCTGCTAGGACAAAAAAGCTCCAGCCCTTTTCTTGTTTCTCTTGGGCTGCGATAAATGCGGGATTCTTCGACATGAATCGAGTCATCCAAATATAAATAAGCGAGGTGAGAATCGCCACTATCCCAAAAACAATGGGAGACGAGTAATCTTGCATCAGATACAGGCCACTAGTGCCAAAGAGGAACATGCTGATGGTTCCCGCAACAGAGTAATACCCCATTCCTTTGGCATATTGCTGTTGTGGTACATCTGATTTACCTGGTGGTGGACTGTTCAAAACTCGTGTCACCATGATATCACTCAAGGATAGCGTTACTCCTTGAACCAATCCTTGGACCCAACGAAGCGTGATGACGACAGCAGCTTGTCCGACAAATCCATACAGAAATGTCGTGATAACAAGCAGTACCATACAAATATGCAGGGCATACAAGTTATTCACTCTGCTGAGCAGCCAAGCCCCCAGCGCTCGTCCAAACATTATGCCGACCAGAAACAGGGCGCTGATCTGCCCCATTTCTTTTTCCCAGCCGTGTTGATCGGAGAGAAGCGGAACGGACATATTCCCCAAGTACATCATGCCACAGGACAGAAGGTTTACCCCTATGAAAGGGTAAAAAGCTGCGGGGAACATTCTGAGGTATCGAGAAAACATGGATTTCCCTTCGGTTGTTTCTACGGACTTTATTATTATATCGTTTTTGGACGCTGCATGTATTCTCGCAATACTTCTCGCGAATGAATATCTGCCTGCCTGACAATCTCAGGCAATCTGCTTATCTTTCCTACTTGTTCCATGCTGAGTCGTATCGCATCCTCTAAGGTTAAATAATTACCGGTTGACACATAAACAGGTTTCACCCCTGTTTGTGTTCGAACTATCGCACCTATTACCTCCTCTTGATCCTCGATGAACTCATATGCTCCTTGTTTCAAATCGAGTGGTTTATGGTCTCCCAATAAATATGTTTTCGCTATCCCAATCGTCGGTTTTTGCAGAAAAAAAGATGCATGAGAAGCAATTCCCATTCTTCTCGGATGCAGCATTCCATTTCCATCAAAAAACACGACATCGGGTTCCATCGTAAGCTTCTCCCAAGCTTTTAAAATAAGTGGCAATTCACGAAATGCAAGCATTCCCGGCACATATGGTTCTATCACTTCTTCTACATGCCAAACTAACTCTACTATTTCAAAAGTAATATGATCCATCGCTACAATAACTGCTGCTGCTAGATTGTCTTTATAGGCAAGATCAATCCCGCATACAATTTTGGGGGTATGAGAGTAAGGGGTAATAACCATTTGTTTTCTTAGATCTCTTTGTATCCATTCTTTTTTCTCTTCCTCTACAGGGAAGGTATGTACTGGATAATACTGCATAGTCACCTCCAAAAATAATACTTTATTTTAATTGTTAACACTGTTTCTATTTTAATCTATACTAGAAAGGAACGAAAATGGATACCTTCCGCTTCTTATTGGAGACAAACAAATGCAGGACGTGACATTCGACATCCTCGCGATACTGATCCTGTGGCACTGTGCCTTCGTCGGACATAGCGTAGGAGACTACGTTCTGCAAACGGACAAGATGGATCAACATAAGGGTACACTCGATCAGGAAACCAAAGAAAAGAAATGGAATTGTCGCGAAGCCTTCCTTCTGCTGTTCGACTACCGAAAGAGTTACGGGGACAAGAGGAAAGACTATCTGAAAAGCCTGTGGTATAACTTCCTCCATGTGTCGTCCTATTCGCTGAGCATCGGTGTATTGTTCGTAGCATCCAGTTACATGCTGAACTACGCGATGATTCGTAAACATGGAGTCGAGTTCAACCCCGTAGAGCTGATCGGGTGGACAAATTTCCTCCTTTGGCTGATCGTAAACGCTGTTCTCCACGGCTTCATCGATCGGCGCTGGCCCGTGAAAGCCAAGATGATGCGCATGGGACAAAAATCCTATTTCGAAGATGGAGGAGGAGCCCCCTTTGTGGATCAAGCGCTTCACAAGTTCTGCCTCCATCTGACTACTTACGCACTTCCATTAGCACAAATGCTGCTGAAGTAGTCAAAAACGCCCCTCAGATAACTCTGGGGGGCGGATGCTTTATCGGACTGAAAAAGTGATCCAAACATTTCTTTCGTCTTTACTTACTTTTTTTAATGTAATCGCAAGGTTATGTTTTGGCAATATTTTTCCACCAGCTGGATTAAAGGAACTACTATAATCATTTTTGTCGGAGAAATAAGGAATTCCGGAGACACTGTCATATTTCATTTCCACTTTTGGATACTGAATATCCATCGGGCTTGTTGGTTTAAAATGAAATGCTGCATCGTTGATTTGATAACGGGTTGATCCTACTTTTCCATCACTCCAAAAATGTCCGGCTTGATGGCTGTCCACTACACCTAAAAATCCCTCTCCCGGATGCAGTCCTGTCTGATTATCTTCTCCGTAACTAGCGTCATAGTACCAAACGAGCATACCAGAATCGTAGCTCAGCATGCTATTATTACGGCGAATATGAGCAAGACCTTGATCGAGTCCATGATGGGTACGCCATTCGATTAAGTAGTAATTTGGATAGGCGATCGGAGAACCATCGAAAATTTGAAACCCTTTTTGTGTAAAGAGCGGTTTTCCTTCCACATCATCCATAAACATTTGCTTATCATCTGCGGCAACTTGGATATTATCCACATAAAAGCCTTCTTGAGCTGCCCCAACATCTGTCACATACCGAAATTCCAAACGAATTTGATGTCCAACAAAGGAAGATAAATCAAGCTGTTTCTTTACCCATTTTCCACCTGTTTTGCCAGTATAGGAAGCAATTTGTTTTGGTTCCTTTGCTCCATCTACATATGCATCCACATATAAAAAATCATATCCAGACTCGATGTCATACCATGTATCAAAATTCAAAGCAGCTGATTTTTTATTGGTTAAATCGATTGTTGGGGAAATCAATCTTGTATCCAGCATATTTCCTTTCGTAGAATAGTAGGATTTCTTACCTAAGGGACGAAGCGGCGGAGAAACGATCTTATCCGGCAAATCCACTTTGATCATTTTCCCATTTTTCACAGGTGCCACTGCTTCCTGCAAACCAAGCGTTTTTGGTGTTTTTAGATCTTCTAATTTGATTATTTTGGGGATAGACCAATTTCCTCCGTACAAACTAGCAAAAAATAATTTATCCCACGGACTAAAGCCAGATGGTTCTGTTCCCGGTATCTCTCCAGTCCAACTGCCATAGGACATCAAAGACCATGCTTCTACTGGTGAACCAGTACCTGTTGACCCGGTATCATATTCATCAGGCAAGCCCAAATTATGCCCGTATTCATGAGCGAACACTCCAGTTGCTCCATCTTCTGGTTGGATGATGTAATCATATGCTTTTAGAGTCGTTCCTGGAATCTCCACTGGTTTAGGTCCGATGACGGATCGATGCGACCAGATCGCATTATCTCCGCCGCTTTCCTCTTCCCCAAGACCAGCATGCACAACAAATAGATTATCGAGCAATCCATCGGGTTCCATTACATTGCCATCATCGTCAAGATCATAAGGATCCCGCTGGTCATACAACTTTTCTTTCCCTTTGATTTTAGCCGCGACACTCTGCAACGTTTCTTTTATTAATTCTGTTGGATTACCATCATTTTGGTCATACTCATCCGTTTTATGATGAGCCCCATAGAAAGCAGCATCATGCTTGGCAACAGTCCAATCCGTCACATCTCCGGCTAACGACCACGAGCCGGCAGATTGTTGTTTATAGTATTGATTGGCAGTGATCAATCTTTTGCCATTATGCCTCAAAGCTGTTATCCCAAAAATGAGTTGACGATAGTGAGCAGGGTTAAAATCATTGGTCCAAAAGCTGCTCTTTGCTGTTGGTTTAATCTGATTGTGTTTCTGATCCGGAAACTCAATTAGGGCAACTACCGCATTATCATGATGAGTCAAAGCAGGCAGAGTTCTTTGCTCAGAAAGGTGATTCACTTTATCGATGGTTTTTTGCAGAAGCTTTTGTTGCTGGGAATATACTCGTTTGCCAAATATACTCGTGGTATCAATCCCATTTGTGAATGGAAAACGATTTTGCCTTTGTTGTAGTTCATTCTGGATGATTTTATCGATTTGTTCAGGGGTTGTAGTGGCGGTAATCTTCCCTATTTTTCGGAGGTAGGCGATATAGCCTTCTTGTTGTATGGAGCCATAGTCTATGGAGAATTCTTCCTTATGTTTCGGTTCCTTGGCTTCTACTTTATATTTAAAATAGAATGAAAATAATGTAAAACATAATAATATAAATAGTATGAAAATTAACTCTCTGCTATTTTTCAACATATAACCCACCTCATATACTGTCCATATCGAGATGATTATAGCATATATTTCCAAATTATATCGGATAGAAGTGTGACTGTTTTCATGATAAGCAGTTTGAGCTTGTTCTATCATATTTAAAATACTGGATCGTAAGTAAACCCAGTGCGGCGGTGACAAAGGATGTCACCGCCGCAAATATGGATCAGAGTTAGCAGAGCTTATTTTTGAGCTCTGTCAAGACCACATACAACTTCTGTGTTGCATTATTCCACTTTTCGTCATCCCAAACTTGCGTTTTATTCCATTTTTCGAGAACCTTCTGTTGTTGCTTCAGTACAGTCTTCCATGACTCTAGAAGCTCACCGCATTGCAAATCTGCCCAATACTTGGCTGCTTTTCCTGCATTTAACCCCGCTTCGTAGAGATCCAAGTCTACAGGAATCGTAAGGCCAGTATCTGCTCTTTTACTCTCTTCAAAGAGATGCCAAGCTTCTTGACGTGCTAGCTCGGCTTCTTCAGCAACATCTAGAGCCGTACGAATGATTCGCTTGAACCTGACAACATCTTGAAGCAGGGCACTCTTGGGATCTTGCAGAATGCTAGCCCTGTCAGCAAACTCAAGGGCTTGAGGGATAGCAATCCGAAGCTGCTCAAGGGCTTTCGTTACCTTATCTGTAGCACTCCAGGCTGCCTGATGCAGATCCATGGTAACCAAAATAGATGAGTTCTGCTTCTTCTCAATGCTTCGCCATGTTTCCCATGATGTCTGCACGACATCTTTCAAAGGAGCCAAACTAGCGTCAACCACTTCCAAACCTGATCGAGTTCGGTAAGTCTTAAGGATGGGAACACGCCAAGCGTGCAGATCCTTAGCAGCCTTCCAAACCAATCGCATCGCTTGAGCATCCTCATCTCGCATCGCTTGGTTGGCTCGCACTTGGAGCACTTCGATATTCTCCCCTAGATAATGAAGGAGATCCTGCAAAGATGTATTCTGCGCTACTTCTTGGAAAGAAACACGCTTAACATCGATGACTTCATACCCATGAGCAAACTGATGCAAGACCTTCCAAGCGTTCTCCATAGCCTCGAATACACGCCACATGATCCAAGGATCAACCTTACGAAGACGGCCTGCATTAGAGATTACAGCTGTATCAAAATCAGATCGATGGTGCCTGAGAAAGAGATAAGCATTACGGTTTAGTGCTCTTTCATAAACTTTGATTCTCTCTTCCACATTGTCACCAGCATCAGGGAAAATGATGACCCTATTTGGGCCGAGGGTCTTTTTGTATTGACGCTTCGTCTTTTTCCATGCCATGTCGGCGATTTCTGGAGTGACAGCCATTCTCCCTTCCTGCTGCTCCTTAGGAAGATTTTTATCTGTATCCAAGATAAAAACCTCGTAAGGGCCAAAGATTCTGCTCTTATTCTCTAGCATGAAATCCCATTGCAATGCTTCAGCATCTACACTTTTGCCAACACCAGGCAGACCGGACAGGCCAACCACAATGGCATCATATGCAGCACTGAGCTCAAAGAGCACTTTTGCACTGGCACCAGAAAGTTCAACTGGATGATTTTTCGTTTCCACCGTTTCTCTCTTTTCTCTCTGAAACTTTGGATAAATTTATTTTATATCAGTTTTATCTCTAATCCTATTTGTTTTTAAATGTTCCTAAATAATTTATTAATCAAATTCCTACCATATTAGTACCTATTTTAAAATAGCAGATTCTTAAAAAAATAGTATAATGAATATTGTAACCTAGTGCTTTTGGAGTAAAGATGAAGACAGAACAAACAGTGCCGCTCCAGCTCGCCATAGAACTTGCAGAAGCATTGGAAAATGAGATCCGTCACAGTTGCATTTCGGGAATGCGATGGAATCAGGATGAGAAAGCTAAAAAATTTCATGTGCCTGTTTCTCTTATGCGGATGGCTCTATTCGTACTTCAACAAAAGGGATTTGTTAACGAAGAACGATATGGGGAATGGGTCATCATCGCATCCAGAATGGGAAAGGACATGGACTATCATCCTAGTCTCCCTTCTTCTGTGAAACTGTCCAACTTTCTGAACAGAACATTCCTAGAACAAAGAGCAGAACTTTCAGTCTGGTGTTTTACGACAGAGTTCCTATTTCCGATATTGGCTCCGATCCTTACGGATATCCGAAATGGAAATCGCTACAGTCCTGAATCAATCACCATCCGGTTGATTATTCCAGACTATTCTGTTCCTCTTGGGGTACCGAGGTCACTAGATAACCCTGCTGATCCGCGTCCTCAAAATAGAATAAGGGGAATCGCCAAACGGTTTGCTATTCCGTTGGTTCGACAAATTCAGTCTTTGCAGACACCTGGGCGTGTCGCAAATGTCTGGATTAAGAAAAGCCCCACTTTGCCTCCAGGTCGATTTTATCTCAACGGTGAAGAATCCTTGTTTGGTTTCTACCACAAGAGACAGCACACCGTCACCTTCAATGGCAAAGAGATGAGAATTTTGGACGTGGTCAGTAAAGACGTACCTCTCATTTACTACCCAGCAGGGACGGAACAAATGAAACAAAACCAGACTACGTTCGATTCAGAATGGGATTCGATTGATCAAAAAATACTACTGGAGGAAATCTGACTTCAAAAAGCGATAGGGGCTGCGGAAACGTAGTAACGGGCTAGAGACATCGTGTCCCTAGCCCGCGTTCTTTTCAATCTACTTTTTTTGAAGTTCCTCTTTTCCTCCCCAAAAAGAATTTCAACCTTGACATAAAACAGAGAAAACAGTGCTGGACACATCGTATATGAATTTCTTGACATTCTCTTGGTAAGATTCATCAAATGGATACATATGGGCCAAAATATCAAAACTATAAGTAAACGTAGTGCGGCGGTGACATCATGTGTTGTCACCGCCGCTGGTGTAGAACCGGACTAGAGCCTCAATTCGAGTTCTTTCAAGACCCCGTACAAGTCAATTCTTGCCCTATTCCACACACTGTCGTTCCAGATCTGTTCATCCATCCAAGTTTGGATGACTTTCAGCTGTCGGGTAAGAACTACATGCAAGGTGTCAAGGAAAGTGTCGCAGCCTAGATTTTCCCATTTTTGAGATGCTTTCCCAGCTTCCAAGCTTGCGCCAAAGATGTCCAAGTCTGTTGGGATCTCTCCACGACTGGTATTCTCCGGTTTCTTGCAATCCTCCAAATACCGGAGAGCATCTTGTTGAGCAACCTCTGCTCTTTGTGCTGCTTTCCTCGCTTCATAGATGATTTGCTTAAACGCAATGATTTCTTGAAGCAAAGAAGGCTTGGAATCATCGGTCAAACGACTCGCTCGCTCTGCAAATTCAAATGCCTTGGGAATAACTGCCCGAAGATCGTCAATCCTCTGAGATACCTCACCAATAGCTCCCCAAGCTACTTCAGAAATCGCCATGGCTGACAAAACAGATGGACTCTTTTCGAGATTTTTCCATGTATTCCAGGAATCCTCTTTCAATTGTTCGAGAGAGGCCCACCATCCCATTACGTCTTCCGAACCCTCTCGAGTTCGGTACGCCTGAAGAATTGGAGTCTTCCACGAAAGCAAGTCTCTGGCCATAGTCCATGCCCTGCGCGCTCTTTCAACGTCCTGATTCTCATTAGCATACTCGACGCAAGTATGAATGAGAGAGACGTTTTCTGCAAGGAAACTGGATAGTTGTGTCGCAGAGAACTTTCGAATAACTGCATCAAAATCTACACGCTTGACGTCGACAATCTCAAAGCTGTGACCCTTATCGTGCATATCTTTCCAAGTTGTCTCCAAGCTCAGATATACGCGATACATAATGTGGAAATCCACCTTACGCAGGCGATTTCCATTCCATTCAATAGCCGTTTCGGTAGACGCTCTGTGGTACCTGGAATGAATGTAGAAATTGTTCGCCTTGGCAAGCTCGTAGATCTCAGTTCTCTTCGTCAAATCGTCCCCAGCATCGGGCACGATGATCACTAGGTTTGAGGCATTGACGATGATTTTTCTATATTCAGCAATCGTCAATTCCCAAGCTCGATCTGCTCTTTCTCTCGTAACTTCGATTTCACCATTTTTTTCAGCCTCGGAGAGATAATTGTCCGTATCCAAAATCACAACATGGTTAGGACGAAAGATTTTGGTACTGTTCAGTTGTTCGAAATCCCATTGCGTATTGCGAGCAGCAACGCTTTTTCCGACACCAGGAAGACCAAACTCCGCAATTAGAATACCGTTGTATCCTGCGCTGAGTTCGTCGATTTCTTTTGCCCCGGCGTAGAAAAGTTCCTTCACACCTTTTGTGTTCACTTTTCTCTCTTTCTCTTTGAAACACAGGTCTACACTCATTTTATATTATTTTCTTTCTAAATCCCATGTTCATCCCTAAAAAATATTGAATTATCC
This sequence comes from Shimazuella sp. NTD248, assembly GCF_059510395.1. Classification (NCBI taxonomy): domain Bacteria; kingdom Bacillati; phylum Bacillota; class Bacilli; order Caryophanales; family Thermoactinomycetaceae; genus Shimazuella; species Shimazuella sp. NTD248. The sequence goes on from NZ_JCAJZT010000005.1 coordinate 260,492, forward strand.
CAGCTGACATAAATAGCTATATCGATAGAAAATCAGTATAATTATTATTGTCACCTACATCTTTAGGAGTGAAGATGGATTTAGAAGAAGTACACCTCAGAATTGCAGCAGCATTGGAAAAGGAAATTCGAACCGGCTCCATTTCAGACATGCACTGGTCTCAAAGTGCTTTGGCTGAGAGATGTGGGGTAGCTGGTAGTACCATGCGCAGAGCACTCCATGTTCTTCTGGAAAAGGGATTTGTGACCGAATTCAGTTATGGTCGCTGGATTATCTCAGCATCAAAAAAGGGATGGGATATGGACTATGAACCACATCTCTCCCCTGCTGAAAGACTTCACAATTTTCTAGAAAGAACCTTTCTCGAAGAAGAGGTAGAACTCTCTATTTGGAGTGTCACTACACAGTCGCTTTACGATGCCATTATCCCCATCATCACGGATATCCGTATGGGGAGGCGGCCACGTCCGAAGTCCATCACTGTCCGTCTGATGCTGCCGAACTTCAACTTGAGGCATGGACTGCCTTTCCTAGTCGACGATCCAACTGATCCTCGTCCTCAGGAAAGACTGCGAGGAATTTGCCAAAGTTTCGCAATTCCACTCGTTCAACAAATGGATTCGCTAGAGAAAGCTGGGGAACTACGGGTTAAAGTCTTGATCAAGACTTCACCCATAATGCCTACAGCAAGAATTTACCTGAACGATGAAGAGTCCCTGTCCGCACCATATGTGTATAGGAGGCATAACGTCGAATACAACGGAGAGGTAATGCATATCTGTGACCTGCTCAGTACAGATGTGCCTCTCATCTACTACTCAGCAAAAACAGAACAAGCTGAACAGAACCGAAGGGCATTCGACAGCCACTGGAATGGGGTAGCTGAAGAAACTGCACTGTTGGATATCTAACTCCTAAATGAGGAGAATACTGCGGGAACGTAGTGAAACGGGCTAGAGGACATCGTCCCCTAGCCCGCGTGTTTTTTTGAAACCTTTCCATCCATTCGGTTATTGATTATAATAGATTTAAATCAGTGACTCACAGAATGGATTTACCTACTATGACCCGACAACTTGCACCCTCTCATCCCACACTTCACGACTTGCTGGAAGACAGTGGCGGAAAGATCATCATTGTTCTTGGCACCGGCGAGGAGCATGCATGGACAACTTACGCGGATAGCATGCTAAAGGTATCCCGTAAAGTCTCATGTGTAAAAATCGCAAGCCGAGAACAAGGCGATGACATTTCGATTGGACTGTTGCTGGACTTCGTAGAAAAGAAAACCACAGAAAAATACCGGGTCTTCCTGGTGTTCAGCAATAGTCCAACTCTTCCCGACCTGATGAAGGAATATGCCAAGGATTCCTATCTGCATCAAGTGAAGTTTCAACCGATGAGTCACACTGGAATGTTCCATCCAGATGAGGCTCCCATTTCAAAAGCAGATAGCTTCGAAATGTTCATCGTGGGAAGTTATAACCCTGAAGACGTGCGGGGATTCTGTTCATCGGCAAGTTTGAGGAGGCTTGAGGAGGCGACAGAGACTCTTCACCAAGCCCTCGGCGATCGCAATCAGTTGGTCCTCGCTTATCGAGATGTGAGAGACTTGATCTCCACAGAAGACTTTTCTCTGCATCCATGGCAAGATAGCACCATGTTCTCGACTATGCTTGATGCTTGGAACAAGCTGAATGAAACACAGAAAGCGGCTTGGAGAGCGTTTGGAGCGGAAAGAGAAGTCATTCTCCATTACTTGGAGCTTATTGAACGATGCCAAGAGGAGCTTCTCAAGCTGAACGAGGCAATCGATCGGACAAGTGAGGCAAAGAGCAACTATAACGCGCCGGATGCTGACAAAGATGGGACTCATGCAGAATGGGTGTATCGTTATAAGACAGCAATGGCATTGGTGAAGAAGGCGGGGGATTTTGCAAACGAAGCCTCTGCACGTCTGGAGCAAGAGGAAAGTCCATTGGGGATTCAAACAGTCTCCACGTCAGTCTCGAACAGCTGGACACAGTGCTTGTCGGATGTAACCTTCGATGTTACTCAACTAGCAAAGAAGCTGATCCAGAAAGTCAAGGCCTTGGCCAGCGATATTAAAGTACTCCTAGCAGAAGATCAACCGTCTGCTGGATAGCCTGAAACAGCTATTGTTACAGGCGACGGCAGTGGCAACTGAGTTGTCACTGCCGCCTTCATTCTACTATACCGATTATTCCATACAGTAGAAACATGGAAATGGTCAAATTACTTCTATACTTCTGCAGGGGTAGCTACTTTCCACCACCCATCAAACCAATCTACCATTGCCGCAACTTCTTCGACATTTCGAGAGACATCCAAGGGCATCCTCCATCCTCGAAGATCAGTCATATCTTCGTTTTGGATAGTTACCCGTTCTGGAATATACAGTCCCTGCAAATATCGGTCATTGAGGATCAGCACCTTGTGGGTGGGTGTCTGCGGAAGCATTCGAAGCTCGATGCAAATATCACCGACATTTTCGTTCTCCCGCAACGCATTAAAACCATTAACAAGCTTTCTGGTGTGCTCATCCGTGATCTGAAGCAAACGCTCTAGCGCAAAAGGATCGTTTGGATCATTCACCATGGCTGGGATCACAAGGGGGGCAGTAGGGTTCGAAACCAACAGCCTTACAGAAAGCGAACCAATCGCAAGTTCTCTGTTCTGAATCTTCTCCCAAATGGGTCCCATAGCGCCATTGAAGGTTTCCGAAGTAAAGCTATAAACGCAAATTCTCACGTCATCAGCTTCCCCGAATACCTCCAGCAGATTTTGCACGAGGGTGGAACCATATGCTCCCTTTGCTTTTGTTCGATCACGCCAATCCCTATGGACTCGATTCCTCTCATCCAAATATCCCTCTTCGTGAAGTTGCTCAAGGGCGAGTTGCAGCGTATTTCTATCTGTCTTAAATACCTTAGCTACAACCTCTTCAGGGGTAAGCGCAGCGCCGATCACCAATTCACCTCTGGTGATCCGTCTTTTGATTTCAGCAGCTACGTCCTCTACAGAAAGAAATTTCATTTCCACTCCTTAAAGACTCTTCCTTGTGATCAGTTTACTATATTTTCGTATTAGTGGCTATAACCTTATATGCAGACAGCAGTGCATCTTCTGTGTAGAAGGTGCACTGCTGGTATCTCTTCAAAATTTCAACTGGCTCCTAGTTACTTGAGCCCGATGGAAGAGACAAAGATGGTCACCCTCTGAAACCACTGCGTTCGAACAATGGAGTGTTCCAAACACGGAACCATCAGGTAGTAGGTTGTAATTGCACTTCTTCTCTTGATACAACAATCTGAACAACTGCGCATTTTTCTCGGAAAGTCCGCTGTCCACCACTTCCCATGTATCACAGAGCTCTTTCATTGACTCAAAGGTACTATCGACACCGTTAACCGCATCCCCAAATAGAGTTGGGTCAACCTGCCGATCACGGACAGCGTTCCTACAAAGCGCAACCCACCAATCAGTCTGTACCATTACAAGATGAATGTGAGTCTGGTATTCTCTGAGCCCTATTTTAGGTGCTAGTCTATTCCAGAGTTCACAAACGGCTAGTGCCAAGTAGATCATGGAATCCCTCATCCCTTGGTTGTCGCCCGCATCTGCAACAAGAATGGGATTTTTGGAGGGTTTCAACAGTTCCATAACGAACCTTTTCAAGGCGATTCTCATCGCCTTTCTACCTACTTTTGGGGGGACTTCTCCCTTGATAATTCGGTGTCGTTCGTCTGGATCAATCAAGGTTACATTGAGACCAAGGAGTCTTCGAAAATCACGAATCATCCTTTGAGCATAGCGTGATTTACCTGATCCCGGATAACCATGAACTAGGATAACCTGCCTTTTCCCTTCTGCAATCCTCTTCAATGTATAAACATCAGCCGCAAACAGCTGAGTAGGGGTAGAGGAACTCGGCGTCAACATTGTTTTTTCTCTCTGTTAGACAACGCTTCCTTACCCTATTATAAATTGTTTATAAATACAAAAAAAGTACCATCATATTCATGATGGCACTTTATCCAAATTTATTTTTTATGTCTGCTTCCAGGTTTCACCACAGGAATACCTTCTTTACACAATGGACAATCTTCTGCTAAGTAGCTTTCAATTTGCACTGCTTTTAGTGCTTTATAAGGAACATCAAACGGATTTTCGCCTTTTGACCGATCTACTAAAGAACCTACTCCGATGATCTTCGCTTCTCTTTCTTCCAAGAGCGCGATAACTTCTTTCACTGAACCGCCTGTGGTCACAACGTCTTCGATGACCAAGACGCGTTCTCCAGGGTCTACTTCAAAACCGCGGCGGATTTGCATTTCGCCTTCTTTGCGTTCGGCAAAGATACAGCGGACTCCAAGGCTTCTTGCCACTTCGTGAGCGATGATCACTCCGCCTAGCGCAGGTCCTACTACGAGATCGATTTCTTGATCTGCAAACAGTTTTGCTACAGCATCTCCAGCTTCTTTTGCTTCTCTAGGATATTGGAGTAATTGTGCCATTTGCATGTATTGGTCACTGTGCCGGCCAGATGTTAAGAGAAAGTGACCCTTTTTTAATACTCCTGTCCGTTCAATCGCTGCTTCTAATGTCCACTCACTCATGCTGTTGCCTCCTCGATCGATTGTAAGATGTTTTCATATGCTTGTACTGGATCGCTCGCTTTGGTAATCGGTCTGCCAATGACCAGATAATCCGCTCCACGCTGAAGTGCTTCCACGGGGGTAACAACTCGTTTTTGATCATCTGCGCCAGCTTCTTTTGGACGAATTCCTGGGGTAACAGCTAGGAAATTCGAAGCAGTTGCTTGTTTTATCGCACTTACTTCTTGACCCGAACAGATGACACCATCTGCGCCTGATCGTTGTGCTAACTGGGCAAGATGGATCGCAGAATCGGACACATTTCCTTGAATTTGTAGTTCATCCGTCAACATCGCTTGATCTGTGCTGGTCAATTGGGTGACTGCTAAAATTTTGGTGCGGTGGTTTGCGGTAGCTGTTTGCTCTACCGCTTCTCGCGCCCGTCTGATCATTTGACTTCCGCCGCTGGCATGAATCGTTAATAAGTCAATTCCAAGTTTACTCACCGTTTTTACCCCTTCGTAAACGGTGTTCGGGATATCATGAAGCTTAAGATCGAGGAAGACTTGGTAGCCTTCCTCTTTCTTTTTGGCAACCCATGCAGGACCAGCTTCATAAAACAATTGGTAACCAACTTTGATAAACGCAGGCGGAAAGGAGTGCAAGAAAGCTTCCGCTTCTTGCAGGGAATAGTCCAGAGCGATGATTACTTGTTTACTCATGAGCCCCTCCTACACCATTACCGTTTGTTTTCTGGCAACCTTTGCTTCCTCGCCAATCGGCAGAGCAGACAGGTGAATGGTTTCCATCGTTGTCAGTAATGCTTCCACGGTATCAAGAGAGGTGAGACATGCTACCCCGTGCTCTACTGCTTCACGGCGGATAAGGAACCCATCTCTTTCAGGGGTTTTGCCACGCGTCCAAGTGTTTACGACTAAATCTGCTTCTCCTTTGCGTATCATGTCAAGAATATGAGGAGAACCATCTTTTAGTTTGTTTACTCTTTGGACAGGAATACCAGCTTTCTCCAGCACATCTGCTGTTCCAGCGGTAGAAACAACCCGATATCCTAGTTGGATAAAGCGTTCCATCAGCGGAATTATTTCTTCTTTCTCTTTATTTCCGATCGTTGCCACAACTGTACCAAATCGAGGCAAGGAAATTCCCGCTGCGATCAAACCTTTGTAGACCGCTCTTGCATAATCGCGATCTCGACCCATCACTTCTCCAGTCGATTTCATTTCAGGGCCAAGCATAATATCTACACGGCGTAATTTGGCAAAGGAGAACACAGGAACTTTTACTGCTACTTCAGGAGTTTCCGGCCATAATCCTCCTGTATAACCTTGATCTGCTAGGCTTTCACCGAGCATAATTCTGGTAGCTACTTGTGCCATTGGAATGCCTGTGACTTTACTTAAAAATGGCACTGTTCGAGATGCTCGTGGATTCACTTCTAAGACATACAACTGTTCTTTGAACAGCACAAATTGGATATTGATAAGTCCTTTGGTGTTGAGTGCTTTTGCAATACTTGTCGTAATCTCCACTAAGCGTTGTTTTTGCTCGTTAGTAATCGATTGCGGCGGGTAGACTGCGATGGAGTCACCAGAGTGTACACCAGCCCGTTCAATGTGTTCCATGACCCCAGGAATCACGACTTGCTCTCCATCGCAGATCGCATCTACTTCTAATTCTTTTCCTAGAAGGTATCTGTCAATCAATACTGGATGCTCCGGGTTAACTTTTACTGCTTCTACCATATAATCGCGAAGTTCAGCTTCGTTGTAGACAATTTGCATCGCACGTCCACCGAGGACATAGGATGGGCGGACTAACACTGGATATCCCAAGTCCGTGGCAGTTTGGACTGCTGCCTCAATCGAAGTCACTGCTGATCCTGGCGGTTGAGCGATATTTTCATCGCTGAGCAGTTTCTCAAATTTTTTCCGATCTTCTGCTCGATCAATCTCTTCTAGTGAAGTACCGAGGATTGGAATCCCTTCTTCACGTAAATCTCTTGCTAAGTTTAAAGCTGTTTGACCACCGAACTGCACGATCACGCCGATCGGATTTTCTCGTTCGATCACATTCATCACATCTTCTTTGAAGAGCGGTTCAAAGTAGAGGCGGTCAGATGTGTTGAAGTCAGTAGATACGGTCTCTGGATTGTTGTTGATGATAACTGCTTCATAGCCGGCTTCGCGAATGGCCCAAATCGCATGTACAGTGGCATAATCAAACTCTACCCCTTGACCGATGCGGATCGGACCGGAACCGAGGACGAGAACCGTTTTCTTATCACCTTTTTCCACTTCATCTTCTTGCTCATAAGTCGAGTAGTAGTAAGGAGTAGAAGCAGAGAACTCAGCTGCACAAGTATCTACGATTTTATAAACTGGGGTAATTCCAAGCTCTTTGCGCTTTTTAGCAATGGCTTTTCCTTTGTTTCCTGTAAGTCTTGCAATCGTTCGATCCGTAAAGCCCAATCGCTTTGCAGTCAAGAGTAAGTCTGCTGTCAATTCGCTTGTTTCACTTAGATGAAGCTCTAACTTGATGATTCGCTCCAGTTTGACTAGAAAGAAACGATCGATTTTTGTGAGTTGGTGAGCATCTTCTACTGTGTAACCGCGACGGAACCATTCCCCAAGTAAGAAGAGACGCTCATCATCTACTCGTACCAATCTATGTTCCAATTCCTCGCGAGTCATCTCAGCCGTTTCCGTTAAGTAGAGGTAGTCTGCACCGATCTCCAGAGAGCGAACAGCTTTGAGCAGGGATTCTTCTAACGTACGTCCTATCGCCATGACTTCCCCAGTCGCTTTCATCTGTGTGCCAAGACGTCGGTTAGCGGAAGAAAATTTATCAAAAGGCCAACGTGGAATTTTGCTAACCACATAGTCTAAGGCTGGTTCGAAGCAAGCGTAGGTCTGTCCTGTCACTGGATTGATCAGTTCATCTAAAGTGTATCCCATAGCGATTTTGGCGGCGATTCGGGCGATTGGATAGCCAGTCGCTTTAGAAGCTAATGCGCTTGAGCGGCTAACCCGTGGATTTACTTCGATCACATAGTATTGGAAACTGTCTGGGTCTAGTGCGAATTGAACGTTACATCCGCCGCGAATGTCTAAAGCACGAATCATTTTTAGCGCGGAGGAGCGCAGCATATGGTATTCTTTGTCAGACAAAGTTTGGCTTGGAGCGAAAACAATACTGTCTCCTGTGTGCACACCAACTGGATCGAAGTTTTCCATGTTACAAACGACGATCGCATTATCATTGGCATCTCGCATTACTTCGTATTCAATTTCTTTAAAACCAGCGATACTCTGTTCGATGAGACACTGGGTGATTGGGCTTAAACGAAGGCCATTCTCCACGATTTCGCGCAATTCTTCTTCGTTGTTTACGATACCGCCACCGGTTCCACCCAAAGTGTAAGCCGGGCGGACGATAACCGGATAACCATTATTGTTGGCAAATGCAACAGCTGCATCAGCGGTGTGTACAATTTCGCTGGAAGGAACGGGTTCATTTAACTCGTGCATCAAAGCACGGAACTGGTCACGGTCTTCGGCACAAGTAATCGCACGCAGTTCTGTTCCAAGCAAGCGAACGCCTTCTCGTTCTAAGACACCTGCCTCTGCTAGTTTTACTGCAAGGTTTAACCCAGTTTGACCTCCAAGGGTAGGAAGTAAGCCATCAGGTCGCTCTTTGCGAATGATTTGCGTGAGGAAATCGACCGTTAACGGTTCGATATAAACTTTATCTGCCATATTGGTATCGGTCATAATCGTTGCAGGATTACTGTTGACGAGAATAACTTCCATACCTTCTTCTTTTAATGCTTGACAAGCCTGTGTACCAGCATAGTCAAATTCAGCTGCCTGCCCAATTACGATAGGTCCAGATCCAATTACGAGGATTTTCTTAAGTGATGTATCTTTTGGCATGATTATTTCCCCTCCATCATTGTCATAAACCGATCAAACAAGTAACCATTATCCAGTGGTCCTGGAGCTGATTCTGGATGATACTGTACCGAGAAAGCAGGAAATTTCTTGTGTTCGACACCTTCAATTGTTCCATCATTTAACGCAACATGACTAACTTTTAGAGCTGTATTTTTCAGCGTTTCTTCGCGAACCACATAACCGTGATTTTGCGCTGTGAGGTATGAGCGTCCAGTTGCTAACTCTTTTACTGGATGATTGCCCCCGCGATGACCAAACTTTAATTTCTCCGTATCTGCTCCACAAGCCAGTGACAAGAGTTGGTGTCCGAGGCAGATGCCAAAGATCGGAACTTTGCCGAGTAAACCTTGAATCGCTTGGACAGATTCTGGAACATCTTTTGGATCTCCAGGTCCGTTGGAAAGCATCACACCATCTGGTTGATATTTCAAAATCTCTTCCGCAGTTGTGTTATAAGGAACCACTACTACTTCACAATTGCGTTCCATTAATTCACGATGAATGTTGTGCTTTGCTCCATAATCTACTAAAACCACACGTTTCCCATTGTTAGGAGAAATTTGTACGCTCTTCGTGCTCACTTGTGCTACTTGGTCTGTACGCAGAGAAGCATCTTGCAGGCGAGATAAAAGAACTTCAACAGGCTCCTCACTTGTCGTAATCATGCCTTTCATCGTCCCATGAATTCGAATCTTTCTCGTCAACATCCGTGTATCGAGATCCGAAATCCCGACGATATGATGCATGGCGAGCCACTCGTCAATCGGCATCTCATTTCTCCAGTTGCTTGCATACTCTGCATGCTCTCGAACGATTAAACCTTGGCAGTGAGGTTGTAAAGCTTCGTTGTCCTCACGGTTAAACCCATAGTTTCCGATGAGCGGATACGTCATTGTGATTAATTCCCCACAGTAAGATGGGTCTGTGACAATCTCTTGGTACCCAGTCATACTTGTATTAAATACGACTTCTCCAATGGATTCTCCAGTTGCTCCGAATGATTTACCTGTAAATACTGTACCGTCTATGAGAAGTAATCGTGCTTTCATCCTGTTCACCCTCCGCTTATGCAATCTGTTTTTTAAGCCGACCAAACTACTTTACCATCAACAATTGTCAGCGTTGGCCAACCTTGCGTTTTCCATCCGACAAAAGGTGTATTTCTCCCTTTGGACAAGAAGGTTTTTGGATCAATTTCCTGTTCTTGTTCCAAATCAATCACCGTAATATCGGCAAGCTGTCCTGCTTCCAGCTTTCCATACGGTAAGTTAAACCGTTCTGCTGGTTTCGTACTCATTAACTCCACCAACTGACGCAGCGTAAATTTCCCTGTTTTTACTAAGTTGGTATAGAGAAGAGGAAATGCTGTTTCCAAACCTACGATTCCAAATGGAGCAAGTTCTATTCCGGCTGCTTTTTCTTCCTCACTATGCGGCGCATGATCGGTTGCAATAAAATCGATCGTGCCATCTTGCAATGCTGCAATCAATGCCTCTCTATCTTCTTTCGCACGAAGAGGCGGATTCATCTTCCAGTTCGCATCCACATCTGGAATATCGTCTTCACAGAGCAGCAAGTGGTGTGGGGTAACTTCTGCTGTTACCTTTTGACCTCGAGATTTAGCTTCTCTGACTAATCGCACGGATTCTTTTGCACTGATATGACAGACATGATAGTGCACACTAGTGTCTTCTGCTAGTAAAATATCACGTCCGATATGGATGGATTCGGATAGACTTGGCATCCCTGTCAAGCCGTGTTTTGCGGCAAATTTCCCTTCGTGAACTACTCCACCTTTGACTAGGGTGTCATCTTCACAGTGGGCAACAATAGGTAATCCGAGCTTTTTCGCTTTTCGCATTGCTTCGCGCATCATTTGGCTGCTTTGAACTCCTACTCCATCATCGGAGAGTGCGAAAATACCTGCTTCCAGTAATGCTTCAAAATCAGTATGCTCAGCTCCAAGCTGGCGAGTGGTGATTGCGCCAATCGGTAATACTCTCGCTTTGCCTGCTGTTTTTGCTTTGGCGAGGATTTCTTTGACTACTTCTACTGTATCGATAACCGGGCGTGTATTTGGCATACATGCAATCGTTGTAAAACCACCACGAACGGCTGCATTTGCTCCTGTTTCAATCGTTTCTTTATGGGTATATCCGGGTTCCCGCAGATGAACATGCAAATCAACAAATCCTGGAGCAACAAATTTCCCAGCTAAGTCGATTACTGTAGCTTCCTTATCTACTATGTTTTCCCCAATTTGCTCAATCTGATTTTCATGGATCAAGATGTCTCGAGTAACCAACTCATCTCCTGCCGTTCCCAAAATACGTCCGTTTTTCAATAGTATTTTAGCCATCTGTTCTCCCCCTACTGATTTGGTCAAAAAAAGTCTCTTTGCCTGCATGACAAAGAGACTTTTGGTACCTTCAAAAGTTTGCCTTTGTCAGCCTCACAGGACCGCCTTTAAAAGGAATTATTTACTTATTTTGCTTAATGGAAACTTCATCGGTTTGACGATCTGCTTCCATGAGGGAAACTTGAACGATCTCTCGCTTGGAAGTAGGAACGTTTTTTCCTACAAAATCTGGTCGAATCGGCAGTTCACGGTGTCCGCGGTCTACGAGTACAGCAAGTTGGATCATCTCTGGTCTTCCCAGATCAATCAACGCATCCATCGCAGCTCGAATCGTCCGACCAGTGTAAAGCACATCATCAACCAGCACAACCTTTTTCCCTGCAATGACAGGAACATTGGTTTCACGCAATTGAGGTTCATCGTTTTTCTCAGTCAGGTCATCTCGATATAACGTGATATCTAGTTCCCCAATCGGTACTTTTTGCCCCTCAATTTGCCAGATGCGCTCATGCAAACGCCTTGCCAAAAAAACCCCACGTGTTTTGATTCCCACTAGCACTGTGTTCTTTACCCCTTTGTTGCGCTCAATAATTTCATGCGCAATACGGGTAAGTGCTCGGCGAACAGCCGCTTCATCCAAAATTAATTTTGTGGACAATGGAATGCTCCTTTGTGGATAATAAAAAAACTTCTTGCCCACACTGAACAAGAAGTACGTCATAGTACTATCTCCGCATCCTTGCCAGCCTCACAGGACTGTATTAAAGGTTCCTTTTTAAACTAGGAGTATTATCCCTCATCTATGTTACTTTTGTCAAATGGAATAAAATCTAAATCATAAAGTCTTACTATTGTGATATCTGTTTTTAAATACATCACTTCACTTTAACTTCAATTTATCATCTATTACCTTGAATATAAGCCTCTGCTGAAACATAGAGAAAATAAGCAAGTCCTGTTTGCTGTTCCTCCAACATCGTCCGGTGGAAATCATCTTCTAAAAAGAATCTCGTCTGTTCTACAAACTGAGCATCATCGGATAACAAATTTTGGGCTTTTAAATAAGCGACATGTTCTCCAATTGTCTCTAGCAATTGTACGTCATTAAACTTCGTACCTTTTTGTAATGCTACGATCATCTTGTTTGTAAAACGAACCGCTTCCCCTGCCTTTTCGTTGAGATCGTCTACCTTTATTTCTTTTTGTTCATCTAATAGCGAATACCCATATTTGTCTTGTAAATACTGATCTTGTTCTTTGAGTGCCTCTCTCCAATCTTCCTCATTGCGAAATCCTTTAAATAAATCTTGTTTCTCCATGGTTACTCCCCTTTTCTCAAAGTCTATCGATTTACTTATCGTGTCTAATAACTGGTCTAACCGATTTCTACGCGTTAGTAATAATTGTTTTTGCTCTGCTAATACTTTTTGCCGATTGGCTTCATGATCCAATAATCGTTTAATCTCCAATAACGGAAAATCTAACTCTCGATAAAACAAAATCTCCTGCAATCGTTCCAGTTCCGTCATGCTGTACAAACGATAAGCCGCCTCGGTTATTTTTGCTGGTAAAAGCAATCCAATCTTGTGGTAATGATGTAGTGTCTTCACCGTTATATGCGACATTTCTGCCATTTCCTTTACTGTAAAATACATCTCACCTCTCCTTTCTCTTTGAGCTTAATGTCTCCTCTTACAGGAGAGTCAACACATTTTTAACAAAAAAAAGACCCATTCTAAAGTACTTGATTTGCTCTCATTTCTTAGTATTTAAAATTTTTTGTCGTAATTTTCAAACTCACCTCGAAACATAACAAATATCCTTACAAAAGTGTAAGTTTTTCTTTAGCTTTATCAATAGGAGAAGAGATAAGTACTTGATATTGTGAAAGCAAGGAAAACAACTTGAGGTGATAATGATGGTAAGAAAAAAATTGATGAACAGCGCCATTATTTATGTATTATTGATTGGATATTATGCTTTGTATGGTTATTTATTTTAGCGGGATTTAAACTTTGGATTAGCAGTAGAAATGGGTGTTTTCTTAATTCCAATCCTATTTTTTTTCGGGTTACCTGTATCCTTGTGTTCGACACAATCACAAAGAAGATACAGAATAATGTAAAAATCATTTCTGCTTTACTACATTTTTTGTTTATTGGTGTGATTTCTACTTTGTTATTAAGACCAATTGCAGATGCTTCAGGACCAAACCTTTATTGTCCTATACTTGCAGCTGTAGTGTTCTTTTGGTTACTCAATCATTTTTTCATCAACATTTCGAAAGAAAATTACTCTATTTCAAGTAAATACTCTTCATTAAAGAGGAAATTATTAGTTGGATCTATTCTTTACTGGTTTATTATTTGCTCGCTTGTAATCTTTACAGGTTCAGATGAGTTAGGTTTAGGAATGTTCTTTTGGAATCTTTACCTTATTCCATTAATCTTTTTCATCAGTATCCCAGTTTCTTTATTCATAGAATTTCTTGTAAAAAAAGTACAAAACAAATATTGGGGAATTATTTCTATACTTGTTCAAGTCATTGTCTTTACTATCCTTAGTTATGTCATTACTATGTTGTACGAATTTGGTCAGTGGAAACTGTACACTATGGCAAAGACAGACTTTTTATATTGGCTAGCTGGAATTTGCTTATTCTTAGTAATCGATATCATCCTTATGTTCATCAAAAAAGAGTACAAAATCAAAGAAACCAAACATGTATCATAAAAGTACAGTCTTCTAAAACAGCTTCATTTCTTTACCAAATAGCCCGCCTAACCTTAGGCGAGCTATTTTAAACTTCAGAATTGATGTCTACATTTTATGCATGTACCAAATTCGCCATAGCTTTTCTTCTTTTAGGACGTTTAAAGAAAAAGTAACCTATCGTCAATACTAGAAAGATAACGAAAAAAATCAAGAGATGGTTTACATCAGTTTGTAAGTCCCCAAAGTTACCGCTGGAAATTACATCTCGGAATCCACGAATGCTATATGTCATTGGCAGCCAGGGATTGAGTGCTTTTGCCCAGCTAGGAAGCAGCTCAAATGGAAATGTCCCTGCGCTGGAAGCCAATTGGAAAATCATGACTAGTAAGATGAGAAAGCGTCCAACTTGGTCAAACAAGGTTACCATTGCCTGACAGAAAAACATAAACGTGAAGGCTACTAGTGTCGTATAACCATAGAACAGCGGGATGTTTTGAACCTCTATATCAAGGAAGTATATCAATATGGTACATGCAATAAGAGACTGCCCCAAGCTCATCAATGCAAAGGTCAATGTCTTACTCACAAATAACTTCCAACCAGCTGCATCTTTCCTCGTCGTAGAGGTCCGAGCAGAAAAGACAGTCGTGAATACGAGTGAACCAGCAAATAAAGCGAGCGATATAAAATACGGCGCAATCCCGTACCCATATAGACTAATATGACGATCGTCATTTGCTTTGATTGATACAGGTGTGGAAAATAGCTTGATGGTTTTGTCATCTGCTTTTATATGACTTGTTTGATCAGCTGCATCATTTAACTTCGCAGCAAGTTCTCCTGAGCCATCACTTAACTTTCCAGCTCCAACTTCTAATTTCTTTGTGCCTGTTGCTAGCTGCTGGCTGCCTGAGACTAGGGTGCCACTTCCCGAGGATAGCTGGCCAAGTCCATCATGCAATTTTCCTGCTCCTGCTTGTAATTGTTTCGAACCTTCCGCTAATTGCTGACTTCCTGATACTACACCTGTAAACTTTGTATTGTATTGGTGAAGACCATCTTCTAATTGTTGTTGACCGGTTTGGAGCTTCTTTGCTCCTTGTAACAACTGATTACTTCCTTGACTCAATTGCTGACTTCCAGATAATAATTGCTCTTGAGCAGAAGTGAGCGATTTACTGCCTGCTAATAATTTGGATTGCCCCTCACTCAATTGATTGGCTCCTGAGGACACCTGAATACTCGCAGCTAATAACTTTTGAAAGTTAGGGTCTAAAGCAAGCTCCGGATGAGTGATTTGCATTTGCTGCAACCCAGTAGATACTTGCGATGCACCATTCGCTAAATCTTTACTTGACGAACTGGAAGCAGACAAACCTGCTTCTAACTGTTGGCTCCCTTTTAATGAAGACTGAAGTCCTGCCGTAAGGCGATCTGTTCCTTGTTTTGAGGCTTGGATTCCATTTGCTAGACTAGCAGTACCTGTTTTAGCTTCTTTAGCCCCTGTCTCCAGTTGTTTTCCTGCTGCTGCAAGCTTTTTTGTTCCACTCGCTAAGTCGTTAGCACCTTTGTTAATATCTCCCGTACCTTGTACCAATCCGGTAGAACCATCGGATAGTTTTTTGGTACTTTCTTGAATTTTGACTGCACCAGTAGATAACTTCGCTAAGTTGGTAGATACTTTTGTTAATCCATCATCTAACTGGCCGGCACCTTTTTGAATATTTGTTGCACCTTTTCCTGCTGTTTGCAGACCATCGGAAAGCTTGGTAAACTGCCCGAAAACACTTCTGGTATAAGCTTGTGTTAAATTATCAGACAGCCCGGTACGCAGCTCTTTGGTCGCATTTTCACTTATTTGCCCTGCTATAAAATTGTAATAACTATTGGATTCATACTGGATCTCTGCCTGATGGGGATCATCTGTGTTTAAGGACGCTGCATTTTTGGAAAAATTACTTGGAATCGTGATCATCGCATAATAGCGATTATCAGCCATTCCTTGTTTTGCTTCATCTTGACTGACAAATTTCCAAGCGAATTTCGGATTCTCTTCTAATTTATCCATAAATTCTTTTCCAACGTTTAACTGTTTCCCATTGTAGGCAGCACCTTTATCCAAATTGACAACTGCTACCGGTAAGTTCTCCAGTTTTCCATATGGGTCCCATGTCCCTTTGATTAAAAAACCACTATATAAAATGGGAACACAAGCGACAGCTATAAAGGTAATAATGAGCATGGGTTTTTTTACAAAATGTTTAAGATCATCTTTAAATACTTGAAACAATTTCATATTCGTACACTCCCAAAAGTATCTCTATAAAAATGGAATATTTCATTTTTTGTTTCTGATAAATCATTGCTATGATAAAGGAAATCAAAATTACATTTGCTTCTATATTAACGAAGTAATATATTAAGGTAAATTTAATGATAATAAGGTTATCTTAAATATAAGTAAAGGATGAGGAGAAAGATGCACTTAGAACAATTGGAATGCATCATTGAAGTAGCCAAAACAGGCTCGCTTACCAATGCTGCACAAAACTTGCATATCACCTTATCGGCAGTAAGCCAATCGATCTCTAATTTAGAAGCAGAGCTTGGTTTAACACTATTCACCCGATCCCGTCAAGGAACCGTACCTACTGTGGAGGGGGAAGCAATCATTAAAAAATCATTTGAAATCATTAGCAAAGTACAAGAATTGAAGGATCAAGCGTCTGACTTCTCCAATACGCAGAGTGGTCAATTGCATCTTGCTACGATTCCAGGTCCACTTTCCCTTTATCTAGACACCTTGATTCAATTTAAGACTGCTTATCCTCAAATAAAAATGGAGATTAGCGAAAAAGGAACACAAGAAATCATTGATGACATTCGAAATAACAAAGTTGATCTTGGGCTGATCATTTTATTTGAACACCTCATACAAAAAAATACCCGCCTGACATATGGACGATTGTTAAAAGGACGCATGGTTGTCTGTGTCAGTCGTAAATCCCCTCTCGCTCTCTTGCGTACCATCACTCCGCAAGAGTTACTGGCACAATCCTTTGTTTTCTTTAACGATGACTATATCAAGTGGTATATGGAGCAATTTCAGCAAAAATATGGACAAGCAAATATCATGTTTACGACAAATAACCAAGATGCGATTTTCCGTGCCCTGCAAGAAGAAAACATTGTCACAATTGGTTTGGACTTTTCCTTTTCCAAACTACCTCAAGTGGTAAAAGGAGACCTTGTAATTATTGAACTGGATATCCCACACCCTGAGTCTGTTCACCTTGGTTGGGTTCGAGCTGAAGAAACCCGATTCTCCAAAGCGGAAACGATTTTTATTCAAAAATTGAGTTATGAGCTGCAAAAGAAATAAATAAAAATTCCCTAAGCTATGTAGTGTGCGAAGGGAATCTTTTCATACTTAGTTATTTGTTCTTTTTCTCAAACCGAGCAAACCTAAAAATCCAATCAGCCCAACTAGTCCTAACCAGCCATAGCTTGGAGCATTACGATTAGTCATTGTTGTCGATGTACGAGTGAAAGTGGTACCGCGACGCTGTATATTATTGGTGTTATTCATGTTATTGGGACTGTATTGATCGTTATTATTTGGGTTGGTAATATTGCTTGTATTGTATGGAGTATTACGCTTATTGATGTCGTTTGTATTGTAACGATTATTTAAACTGTCTCTGTTGTTATGGTTTGGTACGTTATTGGTGTTGTTAGGCCGCGCATTTCGACTGTTATTATCATCACCAATAGTAGCAGCATGAGCTGGAGTAAGATAGGCAAGCGAAAAACTTAGTAATAATACGGATATCAAACATACCAATTGCTTTCTCATTCTTTGTTCTCCTTTGACTTTTGAATAGATGCTTATCAAGATATAGGATGAACGAAAGAAAAAAATATATCCGTATGTCACTTTCCAAAAAATAGAAAGGAAGAATAGGATGGACAAACCTGTCGTCCTTATCACCGGAGCTTCTAGTGGTTTTGGATTACTTGCCAGCATCTCTTTTATAGCAAAAGGATATTATGTCATTGCCGCGATGAGAAACTTGAAAAAAGGTCAAGTTTTAAAAGATCGTATTTTAGCGGAACATCAAAACAAGTTGGAACTTGTCCAATTAGATGTGACCAATCATGAAGAGATAAGAAGAACAGCCAGGGATATTATCCAGCGTGTCGGTAAAATAGATGTCTTGGTAAACAATGCAGGTTATGCAGAAGCAGGTTTTTGCGAAGATGTAACCATTGAGAGATATCGCCAGCAATTCGAAACAAACTTTTTTGGATTAGTCGCCATAACACAAAGCATTTTGCCTCATATGCGTGAGCGCAAAGAAGGGAAGATTATCAATATCAGTAGTATCAGTGGGAAATTTGGTTTTCCAGCACTGAGTCCCTATGCAGCATCCAAACATGCCGTAGAGGGATTTAGTGAATCACTCCGACTGGAGATGCTTCCATTTGGCGTGTATGTATCTTTAATCGAACCCGGCTCCTATCAGACAGCGATTTGGTCAAAAGGTGTATCCACTGTTCATAACAACGAAAACTCTGCCTATCAAACGAGTATGGACAACATGATGAACCAAATGAAAAAAACTGCTGACCAAGCTGGAAATCCGCAAGAAGTAGCAGATTTAATTGTCCGTGTTGCTTCATCCAATCGTCCCAAATTAAGATACCCCATCGGAAAAGGTATCCAATCAACCCTGTTACTCAAAAAGCTCTTCCCTTGGGAATGGCTGGAGAAACAAATCATAAAACGAAGCGAAATTTAAAAGCAGTTCAGCGAAGCTGCTTTTTTTATGTGAAAATTTATAAAACAGCAGTACCATTCTCGACTGTCTCATCAGGTTTTAACAGAACGACATCACTTGGTCCTGGAACTCCCCCAAGTACCAAAACTTCGGATTTAAAGCCAGCAATTCGCATAGGGGGAAAATTAACAACTGCCACTACTTGTCTGCCAATAAGTTGCTCAGGAACATATCGGTTGGTAATCTGAGCGGAAGAATATTTTATTCCCATTTCACCAAAATCAATTTTTAATTTGATTGCTGGTTTTCGCGCCTCTAGAAAAGGTTCTGCATATATTACTGTCCCAATTCGCATATCTAGTTTCTGAAAATCATCGATACTTGCCAATTTGTGCACCTCTCCTAACAGGTAGATTGATTTTTATATCTTTCATTCTATCCTTCTTGATTTTGTCCTGATCATAGCATGTTTAAGCCACAAATCTTATTTAATGCAAAATATAAATAAAATTATATATTAATTAAATAAACAAAAAAATATATACTTACTATTAGAAATAATTAGAGGAGTGGAGGGTTCCTTTTGCGCTATATAACGGATATTCGCAGCCTAGAAAGGATTCCTGAGGAGAAACGGAAAATATTAAGCACGATTACAGATGAATTTGTCTTTCGTGTAAACGATTATTATCTTTCGCTCATCGATTGGGATGACCCAGATGATCCAATTTACAAACTGATCATTCCGCAAGAAGCAGAACTTGATGAATATGGAAGCTGGGATGCTTCAGATGAACATTTGAATTATACTGTTGCCGGTTGCCAGCACAAGTATGGAACTACAGCATTATTACTAGTATCGGAAGTATGTGGTGCCTATTGCCGCTTTTGTTTTCGTAAGCGATTGTTTCGAAACGATGTTTCAGAGACTTTCTTAGATGTAAGCAAAGGGTTAGATTATATCCGCAGTAATGAAAATATCAATAATGTATTGCTGACTGGCGGCGACTCTCTCATCCTCTCTACGCGAAAAATCGAACAGATTCTCCACTCACTCCGCCAAATCCCTCATGTAAAAATTATTCGTTTTGGTACAAAACTGCCGGCATTTCATCCGAAGCGAATTTATGAAGATGAAGAACTACTAAAGGTATTGGAAAAATACAGTACACTAGAGAATCGTCTCTATATCATGGCGCATTATAACCATCCAAGAGAATTGACTGTGGAAGCTTATAAAGCCATTGAAGCCTTACAAAAAGCAAAGGTTACAGTCGTTAATCAGACACCAGTATTAAAAGGAATCAATGACAATCCTGCTGTACTCACGGAATTATTGGATAAACTCTCTTGGGCTGGTGTCACTCCTTATTATTTTTTTCAAAACCGTCCAGTGAAAGGGAATGCAAGCTTTGTCTTAACCCTAAAAGAAGCTTATGAGATCATCGAAAATGCCAAAGCAAAAACATCGGGACTCGGAAAACGAGTTCGATATGTTATGAGTCACTCCTCTGGCAAAATAGAAATCCTTGCCGTAAATGATGGTAAAATCTATTTAAAATACCATCAAGCTCGTAATCCTCATTTTTATGGACATTTTATGGTATTGGAATGTCCCGATGATGCTGCTTGGTTTGATGATTTGCCAGGCAGTCAGGAGATATTAGAGAAGCAAAAGTTAGATTAGAAGAACTTTGGGATAGAAAATTGCCCATTCTTTATGTTTTGTTTTAGAAATAGAATATTCAATTTGTTTCCATATCAAGTCACTCCTCGTTTCTTTAACAAAAGCGACTTCTTCACTTTATAAACTTGTCCTCTATCATAATCCATAAAACGAAGGAGAATAACAAACATCCACCTGCTGAAAATGATCTTGAAGATAAAAAAGCTCTATTTGATGCGAAAACTTGACCGGATGGGACGGCGTTCTACGCAAAGTTTGAACCATGCAATGAAACCTGCTAACGAATTCTGCTAGATCGTAAATAAGGGTTAATCCAACTGATGGATTAACCCTTATTTTTCTTAATTAGAAACTTAATCAATCATTTCTAAGTTCACTTGTAAAACAGCTTGGAGCATTCCTGGAAAAAGTTCCTCAAGATCATCATATCGCAATGAGTAGAAATGTTGTGTTCCTTCAATCCTTACTTGTGCCACACCTGCCTCTCGAAGAACTTTGAGATGGTGAGTTAATGTTGATTTGGGCATCAAATCATGGTAGATCGCACAATTTTCCTCTCCATCTTTCCCTAAGCTCATTACAATCTGTAATCTCCTCGGATCGCTCAAAGCATGTAAAACAGAAGATAAACGAATATCATTTTTATTTGGTTGAAATGGTTTTCTCATAAGAAAAGAATAACATATCAATCAATAAAATTCAAATTACTAATGTACCAAATAATTAGTACTTTAAAAAATATATTGACTCTACCTCTTCTGCGTGTTACTATTCGTTTGTACTAGAAAATTAGTACATTGATTAATTAGTATCACATAGATTTCAACTGTATCTATCAATTGTGTTATCAACTTTTTATCACATCTAAGAAGGGGAGTATTTAAAAAATGAGTACTCAGACACGGTACCAATCACTCATTGTTTTTATTCTTGCATTTGGAGTTTTTGGCATTATCAATACCGAAATGGGAGTCATCGGGATATTACCTCAGATTGCGGAACATTTCCACATTAGCGCATCCCAAACTGGATTACTTGTCAGTCTTTTCGCACTAGCAGTTGCCATTACGGGGCCGATCATGCCTCTATTATTTTCAGGAATAAACCGAAAAACTTCTATGCTGTTAGTGATAGGTCTTTTCGTCCTTACCAACGTCATTTCCGTCTATGCAAGCAATTTCCCTCTGCTTTTAATCGCTAGAATCATCCCTGCATTTCTTCATCCCGTATACTTCTCTGTCGCTTTTGTTGCAGCAGCTAATACGGTTAGTGAAGATCAACTCACGAAAGCAAATGCCAAAATATTTATGGGTGTTACTGCCGGGATGGTTATTGGAACACCCATTGCAACCCTGATCGCGAATTCCATCTCTCTGGATGCTTCTCTCTGGTTCTTTGCCATTGTGAATGCCATTGCTTTTATAGCTATTTTGCTTTTCATTCCATCCATGCCAGTAAAAGAAAGACTTTCATATGGATCACAACTGAGCATTTTAAAGAAATCATTGGTATGGTTAAGCATTTTAACCGTTATTAGCATCAATTCTGCCATGTATGCCGTTTATAGTTATTTTGCGGAGTATTTGGATCAAGTAACACATATGTCGGGCAAACAGATCAGTCTGATGCTAGTATTATTTGGTCTAACCGGGATCATCGGGAACATTGTCGCAGGTAGATTCCTTCAGAAAAAAGCAATGCCTACCGCATTGGTATATCCGTTTATTTTTACCGTAATTTATTTGCTGGTGTATGGGCTGGCAGATTTTTCTGGTCTCATGATGTTCCTAATCGCCATCTGGGGTGTTCTCTTTACTTTAGGGCTCAACATCTCCCAATACTGGATCACATCTGCTGCACCGGAAGCACCTGAATTTTCGAATGGTTTATTTGTAGCCTTTGCCAACTTAGGGATTACCATCGGAACTTCTGTTGGAGGATTGTTTATTTCCAATATGGGAACTCATTACGTAGTGTGGGCTGGCATCTTATTCCTTGCACTCAGTCTTATCCTAATCGCAGTGCGGACTTTGGCCTACAGCCCCAAAAAAGCAAGCTATCAACCGAAACAAATATCCTAATACCTTTGAAGTCAAACACCAGCCTTGTTCACAGGCAAGAAGTAGAAATTTATTTCAAAAAGTAAGGGGTAATCACATGGATTTACAACTCACTGATAGAGTAGTGGTGATCACTGGAGCTAGTTCGGGAATTGGTTTGGCAGCGACCCATTTATTTTTAGAACAAGGTGCTAAAGTAGTAGGGGCAAGTCGGAGTATTGATGCTATGGAGCATATTTCAACGGATAAGCTTATTGCCGTATCCGCTGATTTAAGTATACGAGCAGGGGCCGAATCTGTTATTCAAACTGCTGTAGATAGGTTTGGTAGAATCGATATTTTGATAAATAATGTAGGGATTGCTCCTATTCGCAATGGATTTCTCTCCATTGAAGATGAAGAATGGGAAGATGTTCTTCACACCAACTTTATGAGTATGGTTCGCGTCACTCGCGCTGCCCTGCCCTATATGATTCAGCAGCAAAAAGGTTCGATCGTCAGTATTTCTTCTGAAGTAGGGCAGCTTCCAGATGCCATGCTCCCAGATTACAGTGTATCCAAAGCTGCAATGTTGAGCCTTTCTAAATCCATTGCTCAAGAATTTGGACCAAAAGGAATTCGCTCCAATGTCGTATCTCCAGGACCTACCAGAACTCCATTATGGGATCGCCCAGGTGGTTTCGCAGATGGTCTTGCTGCCACATTTGATATGGATAAAGAAGCTGCAATTGAACATTTCGCTAAAAATATTAGAGCCTTACCTCTTGGGCGATTAGGAACTGCGGAAGAAGCAGCTGCTATTATTGCCTTTGTCGCCTCCGATCAAGCTTCCTTTGTCACTGGATCAGAGTACATGGTAAATGGCGGTTCCTTAAAACAACTATAATCGAGACCAATTTAAATCAATAGAAAAAAGGAGCAAAAAAAATGAAAAGATATAAATCCCTTATTATTGGTATTTTTGTTGCAGCGCTTTTTGCCTTTCCTTTTATTCAACCCACCGTTTTTGCAAATTTTTATAAAGATAGTCATGCACTCACCAATGTGCAAAAGATAAATAAAAACTGGGTAACAACTTGGAATGCTAGTCCGGAGCCAACTTGGGGAGCTGATTTTCCTTTACCTACAAAATTACCTGCGAAAATCTCAAACCAAACAATACGTCAAATCGCCAAAATTAGCGTCGGAGGAAATCAAATACGTATTTCTTTTTCCAATGAATATGGAAAAGAACCATTAACCATCGGAGAAGCGCATGTTGCCTTAACGGATAAAGGATCAAATATTGTGAAAAATACAGATCAAAAAATAAAATTTGGCGGGAAAACATCAGTTGTCATTCCAGCAGGATCATCTATCGTCAGTGATACCATAGCTTTAAAAGTTGATCCATCGTCCATAGTAAGTATAAGTTTGTATTTACCAAAAACAACGATCCCAACAACATTCCACTGGGATGCACGTCAAACCACCTATATCGCAAATGGAAATGTTACATCAGCAACGAGTATCACACCTAATTCTACTACCGATGCAAGTATGTATGTAACAGGTATATCGGTACATTCTCCTAAAAACAACGGTACTGTTGTAGCAATAGGAGATTCGATCACAGATGGCGATGGAGCAACCGTAGATGCAGATACCCGTTGGACCAATTTCCTTGCTGATCGTCTTATCTCACAAAATGTTTCGGTAATCAATGCAGGAATCTCCGGAAACCGTTTGTTAAAAGACGGCATGGGAGAAAGTGTGTTATCACGTTTCCATCGAGATGTACTAAGCAAACCAAATGTAAAATCGGTAATTGTGCTGATCGGCATTAATGATATCAGCTGGCCGGGTACCGGTTTTGCTCCTGCCGAAAAAAGACCGACATTTGATGAATTGGTTGCAGGATACCGCCAACTTATCAGACAAGCTCATGCTCATCATATCAAAGTCATTGGTGTAACTCTGACTCCATTTGAAGGAGCACTATCGGGAACAGAGCTAGATAATTATTATAGCAAAGACAAAGATGAACTTCGCCAAAAAGTGAACAAATGGATTCGCAGTGGTGAATTTGATAGCGTAGTGGATCTGGATGCTATCCTGAAAGATCCCGAGCATCCAGCAAGATTATTACCAGAGTATGATTCAGGAGACCACCTCCATCCAGGAGATGCTGGAAACAAAAAGATTGCAGATTCTATTAATTTAAACAGCCTTTTAAAGTAAATAGATATACAAAGGAGGCTGATGTTAAACACTAGCCTCCTTTAACTATAGTGTTTTTTAAAACCAGGGAATATTTGCTCTAAGTGATGTTTCATATGCTGTAGGTAATCATATATCAACCATTCGAGTGTTACCTGATCGCCGTTGGGCAATATACATGTACGAGAGAACATTTCTTTTGGCATGTTAGATATCACACGAACAATTGAGCGATTTAAACTTATCCATAATGTCAGCACCTCATCTAAAGATGCATTTCTATAGTGTTGTGCAAAAACCCATTCATCTTGATTATATGGAGCGACTACCATCGGCTCTGGATGATACTGAATTTGAATAAAACGAGACAGGTTATTTATCGCTGAGTCACACAAATGACCGATAATTTCAAGGCGCGACCACTTTCCCGGAGAGAGTGCTTTGATAATTTCCCCTTCTGATAATAGTTTTAGTTTTTCAGGAACTAATTCCAGTAATTCTTCTAACTGCTCAAGAACATGTAAGTTCAATGAAATCTCCCCTTTGTTCTTATTTCGTATCTTGATTTTTAGCTTTATTTCTACTTATATATCCTAATTTTAATCCATTTTATGAGGTTGTTGTATAAAAACTACTCCAAATGGGAAAGGAAGCGAGGGAGAGATGGACAACATTTCACTAGAGCGGCTGGATCAAGAACGAGGAAAACCAATATATTCCATGAGAATTCTTGACAGAAATCTCTGCTTCTTATAAAATATTGTGGACGGTGATCAGGTCGCGTGCGACGTGACCGATCCCCCGTCTAATGTGTTATAAACCTACAAATACACGGAGAGCCTGCCAAAGCAAAGCCGCGTATTCATAGGGGATTGATAAGATCGCATCGACTGGAAACAGTGGTGTGATCTTATTTATTGTTTGGGTAGAACCGTTTTCGACAGCTTTACTGAAAATCACCGAAAACGTCGTTAGTCCAACCCAATCTAACACTATTTTCCACCATTTACCGGAGTTCGCTTTTTCTAAAGCATCCTCAGCTTTGATGGCCCGGTTTTCCCACTCATTTTTTGCAGCTTGCTGCTTTTGGAGCTCGTCTCTTGTTTCAGCGAGTTCCTGTGCAGTCAATTGAGATTGAGTCTCGGCCTTAATTGCCCAATTTTCCATCTCATTGGTTTCTGCTTGCTGCTTTTGGAGCTCGACTTTGGTTGCGGCGAGTTCCTGTGAAATCAATTGAAATTGAGCCTCGGCAGTAATTGCCCGATTTTTCATCTCATTCAACTCCGTGAGCAGTGAGTCGATTTTAGCATCTTTCACCTCGATCGTCTCTACCGGGTATGTGTTTAATCCCTCTACTTCTTGACATGACTGTTGGTCCACAACAACTTTCGTTTGTTTTTCCATTCATTATTTCCCCCTTTTATTAAGGGAGATCAGTCACGTCGCACGCGGCCAGATGCTATGCATTGGCCTACCGTCCACAGTGTCTACTTGAGGTAGACGAAAAGCTAAAGGTAAAACAAAGTAATGTGCAGGGAATGACGAAAGCCCTCTACCTGCGTTGTTATCGCTAATCCTGCCAAAAGCAGCTGTTTTTACGATAACGCAATCGAGCAAACATGCAGCTCAACTCAGCCGAGAACATCATGTTCGATCAGGCGAGAAGTACATATTTCCATCAGATCAAAACAGACATACTTTCATCTAACCATAATTTGATAATATTTTCAATATTAGCTATAATAAGTCGTTTATCATCTTAGATAGATTCAATGACATAGACTCATTGAAGAACAATACAAAAAAGAGAAATCCGTAAGAACGGATATCTCCCTATTTAAAAAATATCAAAACTGCGTCCATGTATATAGGTCATCCCTTTTCCCATCTGCACTACTTCCGCATCTAAGAGTACCAACTCGAATTTCTGACCTGCCTCACTTGTAATCATCAGCTTACTTACATTTCTCGTTGGAATGGAAGGTTTCTGATAAGCTTTCTCTTCAAAGGTGTATTCAATCCGATATTCTTCCTCTGATAGGGACACTTTGGAACCACTGTGAAATCGCCATTGTGGCAGACATTGAAGCGAATCCACAAACGCTCTCACCTTTTCCCGGCAACCTTCTACTTGCAATCGTAATGTCATTTGATTCTCCCCTTATCTAACGCTTGTAACCGCCTGATTTCCATCCGAATCAAGGCGTGAATCCATCTTTCGTGGTGATCGAACCCTACTGAAAATAGAAATTTCACGATATATCCCTTACCTGTCTGCTTCAGTTCATCTATGATTTTTTGCTTATGCTGATGCATGAGGTCAGCCGTGTAGCCATATTTGTCCGCTATTTCCTGTAAGGCATTCGTAACTTCGATGGGTACAGTCTTATTTTCGATCATCCAATCTAAGTTCATGGGTTTATTATAGATTGAATATTCCTGTTATTATTCGCATTAGATGAATTTAACTTTCCCTTTAAAACCGTTCACTTGTATTCAGATTAACTCTCCTAAATGAAAGAATCGCAAAGGTAGAGAATTCAAAATTTCAAAGTATAAATTAAAACAAACGATGGTAGCCATAGTAAGATTGAAAAGTAGAGATTAATAGGGTATTATCAATACTGGAGATAGTTGAGAGGAGCATTCATACTTATGCCAGTTTACTTGTAATGGTTTATCAATTAAATAGCATACAATCCTTTTTTCACCAATT
The DNA here is from genome assembly GCF_059510395.1 of Shimazuella sp. NTD248. Classification (NCBI taxonomy): domain Bacteria; kingdom Bacillati; phylum Bacillota; class Bacilli; order Caryophanales; family Thermoactinomycetaceae; genus Shimazuella; species Shimazuella sp. NTD248. Next base: position 287,602 of record NZ_JCAJZT010000005.1, read on the forward strand.
TCGATCACGGGATTAGTCTGCCTATTTTTAACCATTACAAGGAACGCAGGAATAAGTTGTTATAAACAAATCATGCGGAGAACCTTAGGGTTATTCCGCATTTTTTTATTTAAAAGTCGACATCTCCTTTTGCGACATGGTCTTGCGTTCCTTTTACCTACGAGGTGAAGGAAAATGTCGATCCATCTCTATCATTGGAGCTTTGATCAAATAGTTGAAGAAGCAACTGCACGATACTGCCCCCAATGCGGACGAAAGGTGCCATTCGTTGATTCTATGAAACGGAGGCATAATGCGAATGGAAAAGATATCTATCAATTTGCGATTTATAAATGCCCCAATGATCATACTTGGAACAAGAAACTAGACATCTACAAGGCAAAACCTATTTTATCAACCGAAGATGTGGAATTGGAATTTGAAAATGAGGTAATGAAAGATCCAATCGAATCTATCCAAGAAATACTCCAGCAAGGCGTACAAACCATACAAATTTCCATTCAGTCTATGGATAAACCAATAAGATTGGATCTAGTTCTTTCTACTAGAATACAAGATTTGAGTCGTACTCAGATTCAAAAATGGATTAAACAGGGGAAAGTTCAAGTGAATTCTCAAATAGTATCACCCAAATATTTAGTTCGTGCACAAGATCAGATCCATTTTCAGCTTGGAAAGATTTTGCTTTGATTCTAAAAACCGAACAAACATCCCTCTCCACTATAAGTGGTTTGGGATGTTTTTGCTTTATCAGGAATAAATCTTAAAACGTTCAACATTACTTACCCATTTCTAGCTATCTTAGGTGTCCAATCTAATGCGTATGGAATGGTGTGGTACAATCCAATTACATCTCCTAATAGCTTCCTAAATTTCCATTCCTTCTTGCTCGTTTTTCCAGCCTATAAAATAAAATCAATCCTATTACTAAATAAACAAAACTATTTACCATCAACCATCCAAAAGATGAACTCATTACTACATCTTCAAACGGCAATTTGAGAAGAATCATATTTTTCAAGTTGATGCTCCCCCAAGTAATCGGTAAACATTTTGAAAACACATCCAGCGCAGTTGGCAGCGTTTGTTGAGAAAGAGTTATACCAGTGAAAAATAGAAAAATATAATTCAAAACTATGGTTATTGCTCCTATCCGTTTTAAAACAAGAGACAATCCTGCGAGGAGAAAGGCAAATCCATAAATACCTATCATCGTAAAGAGGACAATGATAATAAATGCAAACCATGAAATCGGAAGACGAAACATCTCCCAAGGATGAATAGATGTAAAAAGCGAAATAAACGTAAATGTCATGGCTGCTAACACGGTTCCCCCAATCGCGTCAAATAAAAATGTCCCTATTGCTCTTCCGAAAAGCATTTTGACTAAAGATGTACGAGTTAGATAGATCTGTTCCAGAGTGCCCAATCGCATTTCTTCTTGTAGGATAAAACTAAAGACAGCAACTGCACTAATCCCGATGTAAAGCCCGCACATTGCTTTCATTAACGTCGTTTTACCTGATCCATTTGGTCCCAGCAAAGCAACAATCTTTCCTTTTTGTATTTCCAAAGAAACATGTTTTACTGCTTCTACCGTTTGTCGTTTGGATTGATAGGTTTTGCTGACATTCTCTATTCGAATCGCTACATCCATCTAGTGTGATCCTTTCTTTTCCCTTAAAATAACTGGAAGTAGTCCAAATAATTTTTCATCACTGGACAGACATCTTTTGTACTCATGCCTTCCGTATTTAATTTCGCTTCCCAATCGTCTAGTTCTTGATTATAGATGCAATTTTTGCATAATTCCCTCTATCTCCCAATTTAACTTCCTACTTAAAAACAAATCTCATCCTTTCATCTCGTCTCAAGGTATTTATGACATTTACGATTAACGAAACCCCTAATTTCAAAATAGAAATTGAAATCAAAATATTATGTCGGATAAATTCACTTTATGGCATAATTGGTCAAATAGTATAATAGAGGGAGTGCTAGGTTTGGAAACATATAATCCAGATAACCCACTAGTTCGGTATGTGCTTCGTAAAGTGAGAAAAGAAAAGGGACTTCGTTTGAAGGATTTAGAAGATTACCATATTTCATCTGGGTCGATCAGTAATTTGGAAAGAGGAGAGGTAAAGACTAGAGACGGAACGTTTGAGTATTTGTTGAAAAAGCTTGGGATAACACAAAAGAAATTGAATGAAGTTGTAGAGCAAGAGAAAGAATCCATTGAGGAGCTGCGATTTACTTTTGACTGTGTGGAATCACTACTTGAGCAAGGATTGAATGAAGTTGCAATGAAACAACTAACTATAATTGAGTTAGTCGATTTTCATCCTTTGACCCCTGAACTTTGTTATTTGAAAGGCTTATATTATAGACAATCTCAGAATTGGAAATTTGCTGAGAAATTTTGCAATAAAGGAATCCAAATCTGTAGCCAATATAGAATTGAACCTTCAGATAATATAATCTCAGCATGTTATAATCAATTGAGCATCTGTAGTTTTAACCAGAATAACTTCACTGGAGCTCTTGAATATGTAAAGTCAGGTTTAGAATCTTATGATACTTCACTAGCTCGAAAAGATATCAAGTACTCACTACTTAGTAACAAAGTGCTCTACTTGATGAAAACTTCCCAAACAAACTATGCCTCTCAAATTTTGGATGACCTATGGAACTCAATCGCAAAGATCAAACGGAAAAAAATAGTACTTAATTTACACAAATTCCGATCCATGATTTTGCGAAGTTGGGGGATGTACACGGAGGCAATCACAATTTGTGAAGAAGCTATTCAATTTGCGATCATAAATGAGTTTCCAGATAGACTCTTCGATCTCTTAAATGTAATGGGAAGTATCTTCATAAAACAAAATAAATATCATAAAGCATTGAAACGATTTGAAATGGTCTTATTAATGGATCAGGAATTTGATTTTCCACGTGTACATGCTGATACTCACACATATTTAGGAATTTTATATTCCAAACAAAAAGATTGGTCGAAAGCAGAAAAACATTCTAAAAAAGCTATTGAGATCAGCCGAGAAATTACAAATGATTTCAGATTAGCTAAAGCTTTAATCGTACAAGGTGATATACAGAGCAAACAAATGAAATGGGAGAAATCTATTCCTTTCTACCAGGAATCTATTGAGATAACTAGAAAACATGGTTTTATTAATCGAAAATATACTGCTTTATCTAGGTTATCACGTTGCTATGATGTTTTGAATAAACATGATGAGCTGGTACAATGTATGAAACAAATGCTTGAAATTCAAAATGAATTGGAAATCAAAAGTGAAGAGGATGAGATTTATGATTTTTTCTGATCAATTTATGATGGCACCCGGCGATGAAACTGATAACTGATTTTTTTGTGAATCTGTCAATATAAATACAGCATGACAGCAAAAAGAGAATAAAATTTAGTCTTGAAAGATTATCATAATGGGGAATGATGACGATACAGTTGAATAATGAAAATATCACTATAAAAAGAGGTCTTCCCGAAAATATGAGAAAACCTCTTTTTTGTTTTATTTATAAACTCAACAAGGGGGGAACAGTCCTTATCTTGCACTAATTCTTTCTCTTCCTCTCTATTCGACTTGAAATCCGTTCTCCTAATTGGACAGAAGCATGATGGCATGACAATGTCTCGTATTTCAGGAGAGATTCCAGCAAGATCATTAGCTAGATTCTTTACCAAGTGTTCTTGTTCTGTCTCTGAAAGCGAATCATAGTATTGACCAGCCTGGGTAAAATCATCTTGTTTTGGTATAGCACAACGCACGATGCGGCCTTTTAGATGTCGTCCGCAGCCGCTTGTCACAAGGTCGGCTGGTGACCAATTTTTTTGATGATTGATAGGGATAGCACGAAAATTTGAGCCTATTCTCCGACGCTGAGAAAATGGTGCTACTAGTCAAACTCTGTCCTCTCATTTCAAATTAATTTATGTGAGAATAAGAAAGTTCCAGAAATGATGAAACCAGTGTCTCTGATAAAGCACCAAAGAACACTGATTCATTATTAACTATCAAATAGACATAGGTAAATTCACTTTGTTCCATAGATCGTTTCTAAACTAGCAATGCAACAAACAGAACCGTCCCCTTGTCGCATAAAATGGATAGATCCTTTCCTTTTGCAATTTTCATGCTTATTCGATAGAATTACATAGACAGAATCCTCTTATCCTTAAGGAGCAAAATGTCTTTGTCAGAAAAGTTCGGTCAGTATGTCAATCCATCAGGGAAAACCTTGCAAAAGAAACTAGAAGGCGTAGAGGCGTTCCTATTCGATATGGATGGTCCACTTTGTCACCTCTTCGGATCACGTCCAGCTTACGAACAGGCTCATAAACTGAAACAAACCCTTTGGCTCATGAAGCTCTTGCCAGAAAAGGCTATTCTTGAAGATGATCCTTTTGAGGTAATTCGGTCTATTGATCGGCCGAGTCCGGAACCATATTGTCGAGACCTCGCTCTCTGGGAAGAAAAACTAACTTATTTGGAAATTGCGGCTGCTTTGGTAGCTCCGCCTACCCCATTTACTGATCAATTGCTTCCCGTTCTCAAGAAGAACAACAAGTCGATGGCAATTGTGACCAATAACAGGACAATAGCGGCAAACCATGTTGTTAGAGTAAATGGGTGGCAGGAGTTTTTTGGAGACGCTGTATTTGGTCGCAGTAGTTCTGATTTTCGCGATCTTAAGCCCAACCCAAAATGTCTCATAGACGCAATGCGATTCCTGAAGCGAGAACCAGCAGAATGCTTGATGATTGGCGATTCTCCCACTGATTATCAAGCAGCAGAAGCAGCGGGAGTTCGCTTTCTTGGACATGCAAATACCTTTGCGAAAGCGAAAAAACTCTATGATGCAGGGGCCGAAATCGTTATTCAAGATTATGCCCCTTGGCTACATTTGTACCTGGGTTTCGTCGAAAATGATTTTTGGTCTGTTAGCCTAGGTAGCAGGCGTGAATATGGTCAGTCCACACCGAAGTGTCCAGATCCCGACGGATGTCCTGAATGAGATGCTCAGGAGCATTCTGTACAAAGACAGATAAGTAATCCCTTAACGGGAACACACGACCGGCTGATACCCTTGCTATCAGCCGGTCAGTACATTTTAAATGCAACAAAAAGAGACTATGACGACTTTCATCTATATGATTACTTATGTTCGTACGACTGGACAACTGGGTGCCTCTACAAGGTTCCGTTCTCCAAACTCCTTATCGCCTCATTGATAAATGAGATGAGAAAATAGAGCCCTACTCCCTCCTTCTCTTCCTCTCTATCTGACTTGAAATCCGTTCTCCTAATTGGACAGAAGCATGATAGAAATATGGCATGACAATGTCTCGTATTTCAGGAGAGATTCCAGCTAGATCATTGGCTAGATTCTTTACAAGGTGTTCTTGTTCTCCCTCCGAAAGTGAATCGTAATAGTGACCAGCCTGTGTAAAATCATCTTGTTTTGGTATAGCACAGCGCACGATACGGCCTTTTAGATGTCTCCCGCAGCCGCTTGTCACAAGGTTCGCTGGTGACCAATTTTTTTGATGATTGATAGGGATAGCACGAAAATTTGGGCCTAATCTCCTACGCTGAGAATCCCAGTAAATATTTGCCCTTCCTTGAAGCATTTTATCATCTGATAATTCTGCTCCCTCTAATAGATTGGACGGTGAAAAGGCTATTTTTTCTACTTGTTCTGCATAGTCATCAGGATTGCGGTTTAACACCAATTGACCAACAGGCATCAAGGGATATTGCTGTTCATCCCAAACCTTCGTATCATCGAGAGGATCATAAGGCAGTTCCGTTTCATCCTCCGGATTCATGAGCTGTACATAAAGTCCATACGCTACCGTTTTTCCTTTTTCTATCGCGCTGTATAAGTCCTCTCCAGCGATATCTGGATTCTTCCCATTCCAATAGGCTGCTTCTTTACTGTCTATATACTTTATGCCAGCAGCAGGAATCCAGTGGTATTTTACATAGGTGCGAATTCCTTGGGCATTCTTCCAGACATATGTATTTACACTATGACCCGGGATGTGGCGCAGGCTTTTTACTGTACCTGCATCGGAATAAAGCCGAACAACTAGATGAGTAGATTCTGGTGCTCTTGCTACAAAGCTCCAAAATCGTTCAGGATCAATCAAGTTATTGATTGGCGATGGCGAAAGAGATTTAACAGTCTCAGGAAAACGCATCGGATCACGTATAAGAAATACAGGAATATGATTGCAAACCAAATCAAAAACACCCTCATCCGTATAGAACTTAGTGGCAAATCCTCTGATATTGCGGGAAGTATCGGGTGTACCCTTCGTGCTTATAGCAAGAGAAAATCTCACCGCAACGGGGACTTGTTGACCTAGATTTTGTAAGAAACAGAGTTTGGTATATGCTGACATGGAATTTGTTGTTTCAAAGTAGCCAAAAGCTCCATAACCTTTCACATGAACAGGTCGTTCCAATATTTTTTCATGGATGAAAGTTTCCAATGTCTCATGCAAAATATTGTCTTGTTCCAGTATAGGGCCTCTTTTTCCTACCGTCTCTGAATGAAAAGTTGCCGGTTCATCTATCTTCCACTTGGAAAGACCATGACCATTCCTGCTATCTTTCGGAGTATTTTGCATCTTATTTTCGCCCTTTCCTTACTTCTAAAATGGTTCTGCTTGTCAAACTCTGTCCTCTATTTTCAAACTAATTTATGTGAGAAAAAGTTCAATTATGATCAAGAGATCATCACCAATATTTCCAGAAAAAGATGAAACCAGTGTCTCCGGTAAAGTACCAAAGAACACTGGTTTCATCTTTTATTCTTACTATTTATCTGGCAAAGGTATCACTTTGTTCCATAGGTCGTTTCTAAACTAGCAATGCGACAATAAGAACCATCCCCTTGTCGCAGAGGATAGCAAGATTGCTCTTACTTATTTATAGTCTTCAAGTATTTACTGTATTCAGCCTATAATCTATACTTAAAGTATAGTATTAACTACAACTCTCTCACCATCAGGGGGAAGGACCCGAAATGACCAGCACCTCCATGACCGAGAAGACGAATGGCGAGGCGCTTGAGGACGGCCTCAAGACGCTGTTCGATATCAGCTCCAAGCTGACCATCGCAGAGGAGAGCCAGCTCTACAAACGGCTCACGGACGCCGAGCAGTACGTCAACAAGGCAGGTCTGAACGACAAGCCGGCCACCGTCTCGGCCAAACATGCTGTGGATGCGATCAAACGGAAGGCGGCTGAGCTCGCCAACGTCGCTGCCTGATGGTCCGCCCGGGATGGAACTCATGCTATTAAGTATGTGATCCCCGTCCCGGGAGCCTGCATATGATTTTTAATCACATATATATTAAAACAATCTACCTTCTTAAAAAAGGGTAGATTGTTTTTAGGTATGGTTTCTTTTTTGAATCATTTGCAATCCTCACCTAAGGATTGTTTGTTTTGTTTGCGACACAAGGGTACGGTTCTTTTTGTCGCAGTATTTTAGATTTAGCGCTTTTGAAAGATCACCGGAAACTCCTTGATGGAGTATGTCACAGCACTTTGATTCATAACAGGTTGTTTCTGATCTTTGAGCTGGAATTGGTGTAACCGTTCAAACAGCAATCGGAGTACGATGTTCGCCTCAAGACGGGCTAAAGGTGCTCCCATGCAGTAATGAATGCCATGTCCAAACGCGATGTGCTTCAAATTTGTTCGATGAATGTTGAATTGATCGGCATTAGCAAATACGGATTCATCCCGGTTTGCAGAACCCATCCATAAATTGATAAAGTCACCTTTTTTGATCTGCTGCCCTCTTAATTGGACATCTTTGGCGGCGATTCGATTTATATATTGCAGGGGTGACCGAAATCGGAGCACTTCTTCAATCGCATTAGGGATATCTGCCGGATGCTCAACCAGATGCTCTTGTATCTCAGGATTTTCAATAAGTGTAAAGATGGAGTTATTGATAAGGTTGGTAGTCGTTTCGTTACCTGCTATTAACAAGAGAATACAAAAAGCCAATACGTCATTTGTTGACAGCTTTTCACCATCTACTTCAGCCTGCAATAGTTTCGAGATTAAATCATCCTCAGGCTGTACCTTGCGAAGCTCAATCATATTTAGGAAATACTCACCCATCTCTTGTTGAGCTTTAAAATAACCTGCTGCACCTCCTTCAACTTCCGAAGGTTGTTTTGCAAACATAATCGACCATTCTTTAAATTTATCTTGATCTTGAGGCGATATTCCTAACAGTTTCGCAATCACTTGAATCGGAACAGATACAGCTAAATCGCGGGTCACATCCATTTCACCCTGATCCGCCACTTGATCTAACAGTTCATGGGTAATTTTCTCAATCCAAGGTTTCATATCATCTACTGCTTGTGGAGTAAAAGCTTTTGATACTAGCAAACGAAGTTGTCTATGACGCGGTGGATCTGTTACTGACATGGCTATCGACACTGGACTTTCTGCTACTTTAGGAAAGTACTCATTAGAAAAGTTTTCATGATCGTTGAATACGTTTTGTACATCATCATAGCGAAATACATGCCATGTACCCTTGCTGCCGAAATAATGCATAAAATCTTTGTCATACACAACAGGACTATTTTCCATCATTTGCTTAAACCAAGGAAAAGGATTTGAAAATGAATGTTTCAGACTAATCACCCCAGATGTTATATTATTCAATATATTTTCTATTATAATAATATTTACATTAATATAAATAGGAAAAAGCAATTTAATATTACAAATTTTAATGTAGTGACATAGGGCCCGTTCTGCTTTAAAATATACTTAATTTTCAAAAAAAAGAGAAAGTAAAGCCTCTCTCACACATGGAGAGGCTTTTCGGTTTCGGAAGATGGACTAGTCATCGAAGAAGGATCTTTATTCAAAGCCAAAATAAAAACAACTCCAATAATACAAGCCGTCCCGATCCATTGAAAAATACCAAACAAATCTTTTAGCCAAAAAACAGTTGTCAACACAGCAGATAGTGGCTCAAGGCTGCCTAAAAGGCTTGATTCTTTTGGAGACAAACCTTGTAAACTCTCGATATAAAACCAAAATGCAATCATAGTACCAAAGAGGATAACAAAAATTAAATAGAAATAAGCTTCTAACGGTAAACTCTTAAAGTTCATTTGCCACAGCGGATGAATAAAACTTAATGCACAGCCGCCAATCACCATAGCCCATCCTACAATGACAAGGGAATTAAATTGTTTGAGCAATGGAACCGCATATAACGTATAAAAGGCTGCCGCTAGTCCAGATAAAATACCCCAAACAATGGAGAGTGTAGGTACTGATAATTTGGAGATCGATCCATTTGTCAATAAGAAAAAGCAGCCAGCTAATGCCAGTGAAGCTGTTAATATATCTCGTTTTGTCAAAGCAGATTGTCTGCTTAAAACCAAATAAAGAATGATGAATACAGGTGCTAAGTATTGCAATAGCGTTGCAACAGCAGCATTCCCATGTTGAATTGCAGCCATATACGTGTATTGAACAGCCAGCATTCCGACTAATCCAAAGATAATCAATGGAATAGCGGTTTTTTTGTTCTTCCAGACACCAAATACTTGAGAGCGGTCATTTCCTATCAATTGAATGGTTAATAGTAACAAACCGGCAATGAGTAACCGTGTTGTTACAAGCCAATTGACATCGATTGCGTATTGTTCAAATAGCTTTTTTGAAACTGTACCCCCAATTCCCCAAAATGTTGCTCCGGTGATAACGAAAAATAACCCCTTTCTCCTGCTCATGGTTTACTTCCACCTCTATATATAAAAATATTATGATCATGAAATAATAATAATCTATATATAAATAAAAAAATACTTAAATCAAACAAAAAATGTAATGATATTTGAGAAGCAGATGTACAATTGAAAGATTTTAAGGTTGATCAAGCATTTAAGGTACTGACAGAGTATAGAACAGTTGAGCTACCAACGGCATGTTATGAAACTACCATTCTTCAAAATGTTAAGATATACACCACTTCACTATGATGAAATTCAATTTGTTTTGAATCAAGTGGGTTTTAATACCACAAGTTATTTTATTGATAAATTTCGTAAGTCAATGAAAATGACACCTTTTTCATATAAAAAACGCAAAAAAAAGAGGAATTCTATAGATTTGTAGAGATCCTCTCTCTTATCTTTTTTCGAAAAAATAGAAAATAACCGTACATCCCACAATTCATTCTTGATTATACTTATAGTGGCAGACTAACACCTTTCCAAACAGTATTTCCACTTGCCAAATCAATATGACCTTACTTGTTCGCTCCAACTCACATAAAAATAAAAAAGAAATTGCCTGAAAAAAATTCTCCCAGGCACTCTCTCATATTTTTTCAATGTAATGAACGCTAAACAATTCATTTTCATCCGTCCACGCTTCAAGAGGCACAAATCCGCACTGAGACACAATAGACTGGAACTCCTGTACAGTGTATTTATATGAATTTTCTGTATGAATATACTCTCCTTTTTGAAATGAAATCACGTACTGTCCAATAGATACTTTCTGCTCGCAATTACTTTTCAAATGCATTTCGATTCGTCCTTTTTCCTCATTATAAAACGCCACATGTTCAAACTGATCAAGCTGAAACTCAGTTCCCAACTCTTGATTAATCCGGTTCAATATATTCAAATTAAATGCCTTTGTAATACCCTTTTGATCGTTATAAGCAGCATTTAAGATATGAGTTTCTTTTTTCACATCCACCCCGATAATAAAGCCGTCCCCACTGTTAAGCAGTTCGCAGGTGCGGTTCAGAAAATCATACACTTCATTCGGTTCAAAATTACCAATCGTGGAGCCCGGGAAAAACACGACCTTTCTCTTGGCGTGATCCAATGGCAGTTGTAACGGATGCATGTAATCACCACAAACAGCCTCTATCTTTAATTTCGGAAATTCATGTGACAGCTTCAAACAAGATTGAAATAAAAAGTCTTTTGATATATCAATCGGCATGTATTCTTTAAGTGAATGAAGGGACGCTAACAATGTTTTAATTTTTTTGCTACTGCCGCTGCCATACTCAATTAGTGTTGTCACCTGCCCAACTCTTTTAGCAATTTCTTCTCTGTACATTTCCAAAATCGATATCTCAGTTCTAGTCGGATAATATTCATCCGTTTCGGTTATTTGCTCAAACAATTCCGAACCCTTTTTATCGTAAAAATATTTGGCATGAATGGTTTTAACCGGAGAGTTAAGACCATTCCATACTTCTTCCAGCATATTGTCTTCCTTCGTATTTAAGTCATGGACAATAACGCTTATATTTGCCATAGTCAACAATCCTCCGCTATACGAATTTCACTGAATTGCAAACATTTTTTAGGCCGAAAGAAGTTTGGTACATGGCTCGGATGTGAGAAGCTGATGTTGCACAGGAACAACCTCTTAATACTATTTGATTACACATAAAATTTTACATTAAATCCGCTAATTATCCCTATGATATCATGGTGCTACTTTGCGGTCTAGGGAAGATCCCTATCACTGAGGCTATGTAATATGGACTACAAAAAGGCAACTTCTCTTCATTTTATCTTTTTCCTTGTTTTCACATCGATTGCGTATTGTTGAAGTAGCTTTTTTGCAACTATGCCCCCAATTCCCCAAAATGTTGCTCCGGTGATAACGAAAAAAACAACCCCTTTCTCCTGATCATGGTCAATTTCCACCTCTATATATATAAATATTATGATGATAAAATAATACTAAATTATACATAAATAAAATAACACGTAAATCGACCAAAAAGTATCATGATATTGAGTTGGTGAGGTACCAATGAAAGATTTTTAGGTGGATCAAACATTTAAAGAACTCACAGAGCATCGAATGGTCGAATTATCAATTGCATGGTACAAAACTACCATTCTTCAAAATGGTAATGGTTTTGATTGTAAAAGGAGAGGCAAATTTTCAAATAAATGAGGAAGAACAAGTAGTTCGAGAAGGTGAGAGGCTATTTATCAATAACGGCTGTCTTCATTTTGCAGAAGATAAAACATTCTGGCTGCGAATATATTTGTCTAAACGTCGCTCCATATTTCGGTTTACCACAAGAACTCTACACTACCTATGTAAATCCCTATATCCGAGCGACAAATTTACCTTATGTATTTTTAGATGCAAAAGAGCATTGGGCAAAAAATAAATTAGAAGAAATATAAAAATCAAACGTTTGATTCAACAAAAATCGCCACTCTATGAAATCGATATCACGGTACAGCTAACATTCATTTGGCAAAACTTGATTATTAACGACTTCTCATTAGAGTTAATCAGACAGAAATGTTAAAAAATCACCGAATCATTTCCGAATGATCAACTTAATCCTTATATTTGAGCTGTGCTGCTTCTTTTAGAAGGAGCAGCACAGCGGAACCTATCCCAAGACTAGATCTGCTTGACCAGACCACTTCCTGTAGGCTACATCAAGTTGTTTTATTTCTCTTTCGATGATTTCTTGATCAGAAGGTTCCAACACCCTCAAGATCTGCACAGCTTCGAGAAACTGCTGCACCTTTTTAGCGTGCTCTCCCACTGAAAATGGAAATTCCTTGTATGGAATTTTGGAGTTCCAGCGAAGCAGATTTGTTTGTTCGAGTTCTGCCTGAAACTCCTGAACGGTGTCTTCAGGATTCCACCAATCCAAGTGGGAGAAAACAAGGGAGCTGTCACGCAGCTTTGCTCGTTCGATTTCCTTCAAAAGGTGTGTCAGCTTCCTCCGAAGCATTCGGATCAGCTTTCGACTAACAATTTGGAAATCATAACTGCATTCTCCTGTATTTTTTACCACTACCAAGAGGCTAAGTGCCAGCGCAATACTTTTTGTCTTTAGCACCAGTACTTCAGACTCTTCTAGTTCTCTCTCTTTCAAAACTCCTGGTCGCCTAAGGTAGGATTGGATTCCCGTCCATTGCTCCCATGGGGTGGGAGCTGAGTCCCATGGATCTTGAGAAGTCTCAAAAAAAGATGTTTTTTCTTCCCCTACCGCTACCACTTGAGCTACTTCGAACATTGAAGCGAAGAGATATCTCCGTTGTTCAACGGTAAGATGTTCTGTTTTTTCTTTACGTGCCCTTGTTTGAATCCAATAGAGCAGTGTGCCTGAGGTCAGCAGGAAGGGGATGAGCGAGATCCACATATTGGTTCCCAAGATCCCCCACATCCAACCAGAGTAACTGGTGCCAATGACTCCACCAAGTTGCCTTAGAAAGTTAGAGGTTGCAAATCCAGCCCCGAGTAGTCTATGGTTTACTCGATGATGGACTTCCTCTGAAATACTGTGGGCACTTCCTGCGACTGCAACCCCCATCATGACTCCAGCTACCAAAAGAAGCCAGAAGGGACCACTAGTCCAGATCAAGATCAGGCTTACGATCAGGATCAGGATACTTGATCCCATGACGAAGGGGTAGCCTTTGCTGACTACTACTTTTGGTAGGATAGTGACGGAGACGATCCCATTGGCAATAGTCGATGTAAGGAGGATTACACCAGCTGTTTCTGTCCCTACATAGAGAGCGAAGTAGGTGAGGAATGCAAAGTAACTAGCGGTAATGCCCATTCCAGGAAGAGTGATAAAAAAGGCATCTCGTTCGATCAATCTCTTAGTATTCCGAAGGGAAGCAAAAAATGCCCTTTTGACCAGCGTTTTCGCTGTTTGCCTCGTTCTCTCCGGTTCGTGAACAAGCTTAATTCCCCAGTAAACCAAAATCATCGCTCCTGCAATGATTCCTGTTACTGTGAACCAAAGGAGAGATGGATAGTTCACAAGCTTAAGCCCCAGGTACATTGCAAGTCCTGAACCGAGATAGTTACTTGCTAGACGGTAGCCATTGACTTGTGCTTGAACTTTGGGATTGGAAGGAGTACTCCTCCGCATCAACACGACGAAAGCATTTCCCAGCAAAGAATATACGATAGCGACCAGTACTTGAATGATCACATATTCTTTTGTCGTGTGAGCTAGAGGATAAAGGGAGATCGTTCCCAAGAGAATAGGGAGGAAAAAGAGTACCAACCTTTTCGCTCCAAACCGATCAACCACTTTTCCAAAGAGGAGTCCACCAATCAATCCGGTCAAGGAGAAGCTGGTCATAATCAACCCGATGGACAGCCCTTGCTGATCAAGTAGAATATGCAATGCTTGACTGATTAGGCTAGTGATCGTCACAATGACGATCATCTGCCCGAGAGTTAGAGGTACTAGTCTCCACCAGCGCATGATAAATCCTTTGTTTGATGTTTAGGAGTTCCTTCATACAGTTTACACAATCTTCCGTGTTGGGACAATATATAGTAACCCCTATGAACTTCTGATGGAAAAACGATTCATTTATCCTCGAATGAGAAATATCCTTTTTGACCTCGTATCTAAAGCATTGCACCCCTCCTTCTAGAAGGAGGGGTGCATCGGAATCTATACCAAGACTAGATCATTTGAAAAGACTAGATCTGTTTGATCAGCCCAATTTCCATAGATATCCTCAAGCCTATCCAATTCTTGAATAAGGCTTTTTTGCAGCTTAGGTTCTTCTTCCAGCACACCCAAAATCCGCACAGCCTCCAAATGACGTTGAATCATTTTGGGGCTGGGAAGAAATTCGGAGGTGCAGACTTGTCGAAGGTTGTAGCACCACAAAATCAAACTGGATTGTTCTAGCTCTGCCTGATAGTCCTGTACACTGTCTTCTGAGTTCCACATGGCTTGAAAACCCAGATAGTTTTCAAATAGTTTTGTATTTTGGATTTTTTCTCGATCGATTTGCTCCAGAAGTTGGGTCAGTCTGCTTCGAAGGAATCTGGTCGTCTGACGAAAATCCCCCCAATTTCCTGAACCTGTTCCTGTACTTACTCCTGAACTTGCTGCAGCTCGCAGGAGACCAAACGCAAGAGCAACACTTCGGGTCTTAAATACTAGAATTTCAGAGTCTGAGACTAGACCTTTCGGAGCGTCCACGAGATCTTGATTCAGCCTCATCCAGTACTTATAGGTATAGCTATTGGGCATAGCTAGAAAAGCAGCACTTGCTACCTCATTAGCAGCTTCGTACCTCAATTTATACAGCTCTCTCCACTGTTGGATGGTACTCAGAGTTTCTGTTTTATCTTTCTCAGTTTTCAACCGAATCCAGTAGAGGAGAATGAGTGAGGCCGCTAGGAAGGGAATGAGTGAGATCCACATATTCTCACGCCAGATCCCCCACATCACACCCGAGAAGCTAGTCCCAATTACTCCACCAAGACTTTGCAAAAAGCCTGAAGTTGCATAGCCTGCACCAAGCCGGTCCCTGCTAACCCGGCGGTTGACTTCCTCTGAAATACTAGTACTAAACCCCGCGATGGCAAGCCCCATCATCACTCCAGCTACCACAAGGAGCCAGATAGGATGACCAATCCGAATCAAGATCAGGCTTCCGAGTAGAAGCAGGATACTCGATCCCAAGAGGAAATGATACCCTCTACTCACCATTACTTTTGGTGCAACAGTCATCGTAGAAATGCCGGTCACTATGACAGCAATAAATAGGATTCCTCCTGCTGTTTCCCTTCCTACATAAAGAGCAAAGTAGGTTAGAAAAGCCAAGTAGCAGACAGAAATGCCCATTCCAGGAAGGGCTACGAACAAGGCCTCCTTTTCAATCATCTGCTTGGAGCCCCTAAAGCATGCGAGAAACACGCTTTTGATCAGTGCCAACACTTCCTGCCTCAAGGTCATCTCCGAGTCACTGACTAGAGCAATGCCCCAATATACCAAAATGACCGAGACCGCCATGATCTCCGTTACAGTCAACCAAAGCTTGGTAGGGTTAACCACGAGTTGGAGCCCGAGAAACATGGCAAGCCCTGAACCGATATAGTTGCTCGCTGCTCTGTAACCATTGACTTTGACCTGAAATTTGGGGTCAGCAGGAATGCTCGTCCGCATCAATACGATCAAAGCATTGGTCAACAATGAAAATACTGCCGCAATCAATACTTGGACAATGACATATTCCTTCGTTGTATGAGCGAAGGAGTACAGACTGGTTGCTCCCAAAAGGATCGGAAGAAACAGGATAGCCAGCTTCTTCGCCCCATACCGATCCACGATCTTCCCAAAGAGAAGACCACAAATCATACAGGTCAACCAGAAGCTGGACATAATCAAGCCTGATGACAGTCCATGCTGATCGAGCAAAACGTGCAATGCTTGGCTGATCAGATCATTAACCGTGACGATCATGATCATTTGACCGAGGATAAGCGGCACGAGTTTCCACCAACGCATGATAAATCCTTTGTTTGATATTTAGAAATTCTTTCATATATTTTACATAATATTCTACGTTTCGACAATATATAATCGTCTTATGATCCTCTCATAGCATAAAAGTTCATTCATGAATCGAAAACTCTTTTTACAAAGAAACAGCGATATAAGACTATAATGATTCTATTCTTAAGAAAAATAATTAACACTGTTGTCAACATGCAACTATTATCTATCACATCAGAAAAGAGGAAATCATATGAGCAAACTATCCGATAAAACCGCCTTCGTAACAGGGGCATCAAAAGGAATTGGGGCTCAGATCGCAATCGAATTAGCAGCAGCGGGAGCAGCAGTTGTCGTAAACTATTCTTCCAGTAAAGAGGGTGCTGATCGTGTTGTAGCAGAAATAATGGAAAAGGGAGGCAAAGCGATCAGTATTCAAGGTAACGTAGCGAATTCAGCGGACGTGAAACGAATGTTGAAAGAAGCGAGTAAAGTTTTTGGTTCTATCGATGTGCTTGTAAACAATGCTGGATTATATAAATTTGAAGCCATTGAAAATGTTTCGGAGGAAGAATTCCACTTGTCTTTCAACACAAACGTCCTGGGATCAATCCTTATGATTCAGGAGTCTCTGAAATATTTTCCATCCAGTGGCGGCAGTATTATCAATATCAGTTCGACTGCAAGTAAGAATCCTGTCATCAACTCAACAATCTATTCCGCCAGCAAAGGAGCAATCGATTCTCTCACTGTAGCACTGTCAAAAGAACTAGGACCCCGAAACATTCGGGTCAATGCGGTCGCTCCAGGAGGAACTGATACAGAGGGAACCCAAAGTCTCGGTATTGTTGGCAGTGAGCGAGAAAAGGCACTGGCTAAAGTCACACCACTTGGCCGATTTGGAAAACCACAAGACATCGCCCCTGTAGTTGTATTCTTAGCTTCTGATGATTCTGCTTGGTTAACAGGAGAAAGAATCACAGCTTCCGGGGGATTTCGTTGAGAAGATGTCTTACCTCCTATTAGAGACAAAAAGAATTCTTACGATAAACTTTTATATGATCTTACGTAATAGAGAAAGCCATCTTTTAGAGATGGCTTAAACGCTTATTATCCATTAACTTTTAAAACTATTTTTCCTCGTACCCGCTGACTTTCGCTAAGTTCATGTGCCTTCACCGCTTCTGCTAAGGGTGGAACAGTATCAATTGTTATTTGGATTTTACCAGCATCGATTAATCGGCTGATCTCAGCTAGTTGTTTTCCGTCAGAATGTACTCTCACATTCGAAATTTTTGTTACTAACTGTTATCACAGAAGGAATGATAAGTCTTACACCTTATGGTCTGCTAGAATGAGGGTTTTTGATGATGGAGGAAGTTTTTCTGCTCTTTCTTTTAGAATCTATTATGAAACAGTTAGATGGAACTGGGAAACTAATGGATCTATTCCTAAATGCTCTGCTCTGTTTATTTGGAGAACTGGTTAGTTATCTTTTGATTGGCTTTACTTATATGAAAACTACTTGAGTTGCTCTACACACTCAAGTAGTTTTCATATAAGTAAAACGTATTCGCTATAACCATGCAGAAAAAATTACCTATTCTCTCGCACCATATTGTTCCAATATACGAGAAGCTTCTTCATAATGATCGTTGTCTGTAATGACAGTGACACATATATCCTCTGGATGGGAAAACCCTGTCCCACCAGATATTCCACTTGCATCTGGATGAGTAGCTGCCAATATCCGGGCATCATCGTCCATTGGCGGTGATCCTAAAGTTGTGGTAGTTAACGAGTTACTTTGATTTTGAAAAATACTTGTAATCTCTTCATCCCCATCATATGGATTACCGCCTAACATCGGAGAAAATCGGTCGACCGATACGGTTTCAAATCCTTTTGCCTTTAATTCTTCTGCTGCTTTCTGCGCTTGATCCATTGTTTGAAAGTATGCAAAAATATTTCGTTGCCCCATAATATCCTTCCTTTTCTTAAATTCATATAGGAAAAGGTTTTGTTTTCAAGGGACAATTCATACCAATTATATGAAAATCAACTTTTTCTCGACCAAATAACCATCCTTCATTGATATTTAGCACTTCAGTACATAAAGTATCTTTCTTTGTTTTTATACAAACCATTCTCATCCTCTTGTTTTCTTTCGTTGTATCCACCATTGTCGAATAAAGAACCAATAAAGAAATAAAACTATCAAAGTGAATATTATTTCGAATGTCATTGGTTTTTTCGGATTATCATGTTCAAATTGGATATCTTCAATTTTATTTTCTATTCTCCATCGTAATGGATAGGCTTCTGGTTGCTGTAAAGAAAGTTTTCCTGCGTGATAGGTTCCTGTTTGCGCAAAGGCAAAATCATAGTGTCCTTGTAAACTTTTCACTGTACCAGCAATGTAAGCGACGACTTTATATGTTTTTTCAGGGTCAAATGTTTGATCAGGATAACAACTGACTATCGAAAAATTCGTATCCTTTTCTACACAAGCATATTTCCATTGATTCTCCTCATCATAAAACGCAACTGCTAAATCTCCATTTCCTGTAAAATCCATTTCAAGTGTCGATTGAACTTCAAGAAGATTTCCATATTTTTCACCGTATTTTATCAACTGGAATGTCGGCAAGACAAATTGATTGATTAATGTATAAGGTTTCCCTCCAATTTGTCCTTGAAATTGAAAAGTAATACATTGTGTCTGAGCCGGGTTTAGATGAGGTATGGATAACGTAGCAGTATCCTCTTTTTGGATAGCAGAAATAGGCTTACCATTTAAGCTGTAACTCCATGTGCCTGTTACTTTTTTATCTGATTCCACATAAAGATGAAACTGCAACGGTTCCTTTGGACTTATATGCGGTTTCAGATCAGCTTTTAAATCTGGTCCAGTTGTTTGGGAGATTGGTTGGAGTTGATAAATACAATTGCTCGGTTCTTTTGGATAAGATGGAGACGCAGACCATACAGGGGTACAAAGACAAAAGAAAAGAGGACAAATCAAGAAAAGAATAGCAGAAAATACCCAAAATAAGTGTTTCAATTCAAAACCTCCCTCACAAAAATTAAAAAAATTGGTTACTTTTTGATTTCATTTTTCTTCCATTAAACACCAAAATCAAAGCCAAAGGAATGATGACAAACAAATCCCAAAGGAGGGGTTTCATATTTATTTCATCTTGTTTTTCCAGGCGTTTATGATAAGCAGGATCATTTATCATGATCTCTTGAATTTTTTGAGAGGTTTCTTTTTCAGAAGGATAAAAATTTGGTTTTTGCAAAGCTAGCTTACCCTGTTGATATTTTCCTTTTTGAACAAAACTAAACTCGTAGGCCGAACCATAACTTTCAAATGAACCATCAAAATAAACGGCGAGCGAATATGTCTTGCTTTTGTCAAGATCATCAAGCGAACAATAACCATAACTTTCCTCATAAAAAATACATGCATTTTCTAACTCATTCTTTTGATCATAAAACGCAATCGCAAAATCACCTTTTACCGGTAAATAATCCATTAATGGTGCAACAGACAGCGTATTATTTTTAATTTCCACTCGAAAAGTGGGAATTACGATATCATGAGTCAGCGTATATGATTTTCCATCAATCTGTCCATGAAACTGAAAAGTCAGATGTTCGGTTTTGCTGGGATTTAAAGAAGGGATGGAGATCGTTACATTGTTTTCTTTGTAAATAGAAGGTCCTTTTTTTCCATTATGGATATAACTCCATGTTCCAACTGCTTTTTTCTCACCTGAAATGTTTAGAAAAAATACCATTGTCCCTTTGGATGTGCTGCTAGGTTCAATGCCCACCTGTAACTCTGGTGGATAACCTTCTTCTGCAAACGTTGTATGACCATCTATAAACACAAAAAATACAATTGCAAATAGGAAAGTAATTGTTTTCCATGATTGCTTCATTTTATCCCCCCTATCTAGATATATACTATTATCACAGATAATTAAGAAAAAAAGTAATACTCATTTAATTTATCCTGATATTTCTTTTCAATGACTACATAAATTCTAGTTCTTTTTTTGAATAAATGCTATTTAGAACTAACTCACTAACGTTTGGAAACTTGATAGAGAGGGCTATCCATCTAATATTTTCATCTCATTAAAAATATCAAAAAAAATTATCAAATTTAGATGATATTGCTTAAATTCCGATCCTCCTTCCCATATTTTCATGCTAACTTTTCTCGATCAATACGAGCTATAAAAGGGCAAATGTTCAGATTTAAATGGAATTATACTCATTATGTCAGCATTCCTTACACAAAATTGCCTTATTTGCCCGATCATGCTATTATCAATCCAACATTTTAATTCTGAACACATTTATGTGTTAGATAAGTTAACAATATTAAAATTTTAGGGGTGTTGGATTTGAAATTAGCAGATTTATCATTATTGGCAGATTCCTTTTGGGTCTTCTTCAGTGCAGTATTGGTACTATTTATGCAAGCTGGATTTGCTCTGTTAGAAGCAGGTTCAACACGAATGAAAAATGCAGGTCATATCGCAGCGAAACAGTTACTTAGTTTTTCTATTGCTGCTATTGCTTTCTGGGCGTTTGGATACGGATTCATTTTTGGAGATGGAAAATGGATTGGAACCAATAACTTTTTCCTTTCAACACCAACTTCAGCAGGTACAATACCTGTAGAAATATCCTATTTATTTCAATTCTCCTTTGCTGCCGTTTCTTTAGCTATCGCTTGGGGTGGATTTGCGGAGCGAGCTAAGTTGAGTGTATATATACTATTTGGAGCACTCTTTACCATCTTTATTTATCCCGTCGTCGGCCATTGGGTTTGGGGTACAGAAGGCTGGTTGCATGAATTAGGCAAACAAGACTTTGCTGGATCAACAGTCGTCCACTTACAAGGGGGAGTAGCAGCCCTTGTTGCAACTTTGATGCTCCGTCCTCGTAAAGGAAAATATAACGCAGATGGTTCTGTCAACACGATTCCCGGTCACAACCAAGTGTATTCTGTACTAGGAGCACTTATCATTTGGATTGGTTGGTTTGGTTTTAATCCAGGAAGCACCTTGACACTAAAAGATGGATTCTTTGGTTATGTCGCTTTGACTACCAATCTAGGTGCAGCTGCAAGTGTATTAGGCGCGATGTCAATGGCTTATTTACGCAGACAAAAATTAGAAGTATCGATTATGGTAAACGGGTTACTCGCTGGTTTAGTAGCTATTACCGCCTCCTGTGCTTTCGTTGAGCCATGGGCTGCAATTGTTATCGGATTTATTGCTGGTTCTATTACCGTCGTCTCTGCAAGCTACCTTGAAAAAAGAGGAATTGACGATCCAATCTATGCTTTTTCTGTCCATGGAGTAGCTGGAATTTGGGGAACAATTTCCACTGGTTTCTTCGCTGCACCTAAATTAGTTGAAAAAGTCGGGATCGGTTCCGCTGGTTTGTTCTATGGTGGTGGTTTGAAACAATTGGGAGTACAAACTTTAGGAGTCACTGTGACCATTCTCTATGTTGCAATCGCATCCTTTGTTCTGCTATCTGCGATAAAGGCGGTAGTTGGTTTCCGGGTTTCCGAAGAAGAGGAACAACTCGGATTAGATATCTCCGAACATGGCAGCTATGCTTATCCAGAACATCATCAACATATCAAAGAACAAGAAGAGACCAGTTCCTCATCTACTCCTGTTTCAGATGATGTCGTTACTGCATAAAAGCATATAAAATTATCCATCAAAAAAGGCATCTATTCAAAAAGATGCCTTTTTGATCGCTTACATTTTTATTTGTGTACAGCTAAATATTTCAACAAACATAAATATATTTTAAAAATTGCAGGATTCCTTCGATTCGCTACAGAATATTTTGATTATCAACAATTTACCAGAAAACTGGCACAAGTTAAAACAATACTACTTCCACTAAACAGCGTCATCGTAAATATCCATATAGGACTGCCCTCATTGAAGAATTACAACTAGTGCATAAAGGGGACGCCTGAACATGTATAAAACAGTTGGAATTTATACAAAAATTACAGATGAAAAAAAGTTTGAAAAATATTATGTTGATAACGTCTTACCACGAATGATCAAATTTCCTGGTGTAATCAAGGTGAAAATTACTCATCTAATCACAAGCACGAGAGAAATACCCACCAGCTTTCAAGATATAAAATTTGTAATGGAGACCTATTACGAAACTATCGATGATGTCAGACAGCTAGTCAATACCTCAGAAGGAAAAGAAATTTTAAAGATGATATTGGAAAATCCATATGGAACATGTGGCAGATATGTCGGGGAAGGAGAATCATACTCCTTGAAAAACACAAAAACTTTTGATAAACAATAATAAATTTTCTATAAGCCTAATGCAAAACCTAGGGAAATCCCTAGGTTTATTCTGAACGCAGTTTTTCCATTAGTTGAGTAAAAGCCAATGGCGGTTCCGTTTTTAATTCGATTCGTTTTCCTGAGCGAGGATGAGTAAAACCTAATGCTTCTGCATGGAGAGCCTGCCCCTCAAACCCATATTTATTTTTTACAGGTCCATATACCAAGTCCCCAATCAACGGATGACCAATCGATTTCATATGGACTCTAATTTGATGAGTTCGGCCAGTTTCAAGCTTACACTCTACATAAGTTGCCTCAGCAAACCTTTCCATCACGGTAAAATGGGTAGTTGCATGCTTTCCATTTCGATGTTCTACCGCCATCTTTTTTCTGTCTCTCGGATCTCGACCAATTGGAGCTTCAATCAAGCCGCGTTCATGGCGGATAACACCATGAACGATGGCAAGGTACATTCTCGTTATCGTATGTTCCTTTAATTGCTCTACCAACGAATGATGGGTCAGGTCGTTTTTAGCAACCATGAGCAAGCCAGAGGTATCCTTATCGATCCGATGGACAATACCGGGACGAGCTACCCCTCCTATCCCAGATAACTCTTGTTTACAGTGATAAAGCAAGGCGTTAACTAATGTCCCACTATAATGACCAGGAGCAGGGTGGACGACCATGCCACGAGGTTTATTCACCACCAAAACATCTTTATCTTCATAACAAATCTCTAAGGGAATATTTTCTGGTAAAATATCGGAGTCTACTACTTCTGGAACATCTATCTCCACTTTTTCTCCGAGTTTTACTCGATAGCTTTCTTTCTTTATTTTTCCATTTACCAAAACGCGATGGTTTGATATCCATTCTTGTACTCGTACCCGAGACCAATCTGGCTCAAATCCTGCGATTGCTTTATCCAAACGCTCTCCTGCCATCTCTTCGGTAATAATCACTTGGTGTATATCCATTAGGCATCTCCAACTGAAGTATCATACTGCTCTTTTTTGTAATCCATTAAGTTCGCAATTAAAAACAAAATTACACCTACACAAATTGCGGAGTCCGCAACATTGAAGATAGGAAAATGATAACTCCCAAACTGAAAATGAAAAAAATCAACAACTTCTCCTGTACGAATCCGATCAAGCAAATTTCCTACTGCTCCACCCAGCACAAAAGAGAGTGCTGTCTTCGTCAGCATCGATTCTTTTTTCATTTTCACCATAAATACAATAATTGCAATGACAACACCAACTGTCACTACAATAAACAACCAACGCTGTTCCTGTAAGATACCAAAAGCAGCACCTCGATTGCGGTGAGAGGTGATAGAAAAGAAGTTATTTATCACAGAAATTGATTGATATAGCTCCATATGTTGGACAATCCACCACTTGCTTAATTGATCAAGTCCGATAATTAGGATCGATATGAGAAAAAAAAGTAACACAAAACTCCCCCGTTCCATTTATTCATTTCCGATTGTAGCACAAGGAGACGAAGGAGGAAAATGACTTTTGAACGATTATGTTTTACTTAAGAACAACAGGCAGTAAACTGGGAAAACGGGTTCCCACTAGCCTAATATGCGTCACTCCAGATTCTCTGAAAATATCTGTTCTTACTAATACAAGGAAGCACCCTTTCCCATCTCATAAATAATGAGCAATGGTCGCTTCCTATTACTGTATTTTTAGCTATCTTCGTCTAAATTCAGTTCTCTTTCTTTCCGATAATATGCTTCGTTATGAATGATTTCCGGCATTCCTTCATTGTGACCGGTTATATCGGTGACGGCAAACCCTTCAATAAGATCCACATATCCTTGGGGCTCATCGTTATCTTCCAATAATTCATCATAGGATGTACCATCTTGAAAATCATCAGGTGGACTGGATGTGCCAAAACGCTCTACCGACTGCCAAGCATCCTCTCCATCAAAGCCATTGTAATCACTATCATCCTTAAAGCTGTGTGTTATAGAATTTTCTATCACCTCTTCTTCAATCGGACGATGCCCAGTAATTTGATGAGTAGATTGATGCCCGTTGCACGTAGTTGTCCACGGAACAGCTTCTAATCGTTCATAAGGAATTTCTTGGTGACATACCTCACATATTCCATAACTCCCTCGTTCCATACGAGATAAAGCACGATTCACAGCATCGATGTGATGCTGATCCGCATCTTGCAATGCCAAATCTTTCCCTCGTTCAAATAGCTCTGAACCAACGTCTCCCGGGTGATTGTCATAGCCCGATAATTCTCCAACCGAGTCATTCATTCCCATTTCTAACCCATAATCATGATTTTGTTCTAAACGCTGTTTAAAATCTTGTTTCTCCTTTATTAATAGCTGCTTTAACTTCTCAAGCTGTTGTTGATTCATCGAACATCCTCCACACTTTTTTTGTTAGCATTTCCAAAAACAAAAAAAGTACTTACTAAAACGCAGGCAGCCGGCAGACAAGTTTTCACTTGTTCACCGGCTACCGTACACCAATTATTCGTTTGGTGTTTCATCCCAGATTGTATGGGATTTTTTGATGATGAGTAGGTAAGCCAAGACAGCGGACAACATCATGCACGGTGAATCCATCATCCACATACCTTGGTACCCAAACCCAATCCATTCTCTTAAAGCATTGCCTACGGGAGGCAAAACTGCTCCAAGGTCATAGATCGTGTAGAAGATAGCTGTAGCCATCGCTTTTCTGGTTTCAGGAACAAAAACAACTGCCAGCGAGTAAACACAAGGAGCAAGGCAGCTGAGCCCCATTCCATTAGCCACTGCGGCAATGTAAAAGAAAAGCAAATTTTTCCCGAAGCTCAGGCAAAGAAGACCAATCGCAAAGCAACTATAAGATACAGTTACCAAGCGACTTCGTTCCAAGCCTTTTCCACTACTTTCTTGACTGCGAGCAAAACTACTCACCAGCACCCGACCAAACAGGATGACTAGCGAGTTGACCATCATAAACTTATAGGCGTGACCATCATACCCCATTTCTTTCGTATAAGGGTAGATATAGGTGGTTACACCTGCAGTGTAGATCGTAGCCAAGCCCATAATCGAAGCAAATGGGCTGATCACCTTGAAAACCTGGGGCAAGGACATCTGTTTTTCATCCTTTTGAAGGATTCCTGTGCTCATCCTCACCACTTCAGGCTTCCTTAGTACACTGAAGAGAAGAAACCCGAGCAAGGCGAAGGCAATCCCAACCTTGAAAACGTCCCAAAAATGACCGTTTTCTGCCATGAACAAGCTGAATGCAGTCATTGCTGTCATCGCCAAATCCCCAGAAGCACTGAAATAACCTAGCCCCTTGATGCTTCCTTTAGGGATAATGCGTGTACAATATGCCTTTACTGGAGGGATGGACAAGCCATATGCAACACCATGAACCAATCGCCAGACAATCAGTTGGTCTCCAGTTTTTACTGTTGCGTATCCAAAGAAGGACAGTCCCATCAACCCAATTGCGACAAGGCCGATCGACTTATAACCAATCCGGTCACAAAGATATCCCGAGACAGGTCGGAAAACAAAGGTGGGAAGAATAAAGATTCCCACAGCCAGATTGACTTCTTCTTCCGATACCGTCATTTTGTCCTGCTCCAAAAACAGCGGCAAGATTGGAGCAATGAGATAAAATGCCCCTATCAAACAGAAGTTGACAAGGACAATGTATACATACTCCTTTGTCCACCATCGTTGGTTCTTCTGGACAATAATCGTCGTTTCCATTTTTCTCTCTCTAGTTAGGCCGACATAAAGATTTTAAACGAAGAACCCTTTTACGAACAGGTAAATCATGGTATTTTATCATCTATTCTGAAAAAATGTAAGCAGTGACCTTTGTAAAAGATAAAAAATAATCCTATCTCACTATTGGAGATAGGATTATTTTTCTTACCCTGTATCTATTTTTGTTTACGCTCTGTCTGTATTTTCTTCTCATAACTATAAAAGGGTACTTCCCTTCTTGGGAAATAAACTTGTCCCATCTCTTTATATCCAAACTTCTCATACAGCCCTCTAGCTACTTCATTTTCTTCATAAGCATCGAGACGAATAGAAGTATAACCACGCCCCTTGGCATATTGATCAGCAAATTCCATTAAAACTTTGCCTGTGCCTTCTCCTTGAAAATCCAAATGAACCACTAATCGATGCAAATAGAGAGCTTTACCATCTTCTACTGCCCAATCGATATCTTTATGTTCAGGTTCTTTCTCTTCGTCTAAAACAATAGAACCAAGAATATCTTCATTTTGAACCGCGACATACAAGTTTCCCTTTTTTATATCTTCTTGTAACATCTGAATACTAGGATCGTTGTGATCCCATTGGTGAATATCATTTTCTTGAAGGTCACGTCTGGCGATAATATACATTTCTACGATTTTGTTAAGATCATCCATTGTTCCTTTGCGAATATCCATTTGTTACTCCCTTCCGCAATACCTGTTCATTATTTTACAGTTAATCCTTCTAACTGTAAAAGTTAGTGAATTAGAGTTAACTTGAATCACATTCCGTCACATTTATATATTATCCATTTGGTTTGTACTACATGAGTAATGCAAGAAAATGCTCTGCTATATTCACTTATCGTGGAAATTGTGAGCGTCTGTACATTTGATGCGTCATGATCGAAAGTTGGGTATATTTTGTTTTCTATATCAACGTAGTATAATATTTGTACAAACTGCTGGAGCACCACATCCCTTGAAGGGGGAGCCATGCCTGCCATTGGCGAGATGCTGGGTTCGATCGACCTCGGTCTGGGCGGTAAGACCGCCACTTACAAATGGACGGCCACCGGCCGACGGTCGAACGAGGACGGCACGGAAACACTGATCGGTGCCGAGATCGAGTTCCTCGACGGGACGGTTCGTGCAAGCGGCACTGTCGTTCGTAAGGACGACAAGATCATCAAAATCGACGGAACCTATGAGACCTATCAGCTGGAAGAGGGTTTCGCCCACCTCCGGGTGAGTGCTAAGGGTTCCATCCAGATCGGTGACGAAGACATCATCGTCCGCGGAAGCTGCAAGGGCTACTACGGGTACGAAGCTCGTTACTGCTGCCAGCCGAGGCACGCTGTGGAGGTGCCGGATCACCCGAACAACATCACCATCATCCGTGATGGCCGCATCCGAGGTGTCATCGGTGAGGTGAGCACCACACGAACCACCGGACAGAGGAAAGCGATCATCTGGGGCTCGACGGTGTTCTCCGAGCAGGGAAACATCGAAGAGGTAACAGGTGTAGGCGAAAAGCTCGCCCGCCTGAAGCTGTACGGGTTCGACTGTGAGGCGGAGTCCATCAAGATTCGCGGCACCATCTCTCTGAAGGGTAACGCCTCTGCCAAGAGCAAGGAACACAAGCTCATGGCAGAGGAAGTCGAGGTCGGTGGGTTCGTATACACCGCCATGACAACCAATCCCCAGAAGCAGGCCCTATACCGCGGTGTGTACAGTGACTACAAGCCCTATACTGGGAAGGAAATCATCGTCGACACCGACCCCGATTGGCCGACGGTAGAAGTCGACGGCGAACGGGTCTGATGACCTGTCTGCATGTGTGCTCCAGCGGTGGAGGGGCGGATGACAATCATTCATCCACCCCTCCACCGCTGGGAAAGGCTTTCCTATTTCTCAGCGGCGCTGATCATAAACCTTACTTCATATAAATCGAGTGCATTCCAAGATATCTATCCGTAATATTTGTAGTTCCTAACACATTCAAGACCCCTATAAGTCTTTCTAGGGGTCTTGAAAATGGATCAAATTTTTCTTCGTTATGTGAATAGAGTGATAGGTATGTGATTAGTTTCTTTCCTATGTATATTGATATTTTCCTTTAAAAAGAATCAAGGTATTTTTGATCAGAATCTGTATCTTGGTCTTGTCTGTTTTTATAGCAATCAGCCAAAAATCTTTGTTTACTCCCTACAAACGAATTCATTTCTCCTGGGGAATGATCTTCAATTAACTGCATTAATTCATGCCCCTCTGGGGTCGAATAAATTGTATCCAATACTTGATAAGACTCAAAGTAGGTTTCTAAAATAAATTCGACTCCTTTAAGTGCCTCTGCTACTTTTTCCTCACTGATCGGAACCATTCTTGTAACCTCTGTATAAAGAACACCAGGAAATTTATGAAGCCGTGGAAAGATAACTTTTTTGTAAAATTGCTCAAATAGTTCCACGTTTTCAATGTCTTTGTAAATAGAAACGGTTTTAATCAAGATGGAAACACCTCACAATTATAGATTTAATCCGTTTAAAATTGGGACTCATTTTCTATTATAAGAAATATTAAACATTAAAGTAACCGTTTCCAACATTTTCAGACAATTTTTTTCAATCATTTCTTTGATTTGTAACCAAAAAGAAAAGAGTTGCTAATTAGCAACTCTTGTTCCTATGAAACATCTATTTCATTCGTATAACAATCTTCAACTATAGGAGCACAGCGATCACAAAGTGATGGATGATGCTCATTCTGACCCACAGATGGGGAGATTACCCAGCAACGCTCACATTTCTCACCAGATGCAGCCGTTACTTGTACTTCAATCGTTTCTACATCTCCAGAAACCGGGTGAATTTCCACATCAGATACGATAAACAAATCTTTGAGTTCTGGAATTCGATTTAGCAATGTTGCAGCTTCAAATCCTGGTGTGATGTCCACTTTTGCTCCTAGTGAAGTTCCAATGGCCTTAGCAGTACGTGCCTCTTCCAATGATTTAAATACAACATCACGAAGGGTTAAAAATTGATCCCATTTCTTTTCCAATACAGAATCTAGTATATCAACATTTACTACTGGAAAATCCGTCAACTCAACACTTGTTTCTTTTTCACCAGTAACATACTCCCAAACTTCATCTGCTGTATGCGGGATAATAGGTGCTAATAACTTAACAAGTGTCACCAATAGCTCATGTAGAACGGTCTGTGTCGCACGGCGAGAAACGGAATTTGGTGCTTCGACATACAATCTGTCTTTTCGTACATCGAGATAAAACTGTGAGAGAAATACGGTACAAAATTGATGAATGTTGGTATAAACCAGATTGAAATCATATTTCTCATAGCCTTTGGTCACACGTTCTACCAATGCTTGTAACTTGATGAGTACATACTTCTCTAATTCATCCATTTGATCTATGGATACTTGCTGCGCTCTAGGATCAAAGTCCGCTAAGTTTCCAAGTAAGAACCGGAATGTATTACGAAGTTTGCGATACACTTCCGCGATTTGCTTCAAGATTTCATCGGATACACGGAAATCAGCTTGGTAATCAGAAGAAGCTACCCATAGTCGCAAAATATCCGCTCCATATTGTTTCATCACCTTGGCTGGATCGATGGTGTTTCCAAGTGATTTCGACATCTTGCGTCCTTCTCCGTCTAAGGTAAACCCATGACTTAAAACTGCTTTGTATGGTGCATGTCCTGTTGTTGCTACAGCAGTAGAAAGAGAGGAATTAAACCAGCCCCGGTACTGATCCGAGCCTTCTAAATACAAATCAGCAGGCCATACTGTCTCCTCGCGCTGAGTGAGCACTGCACGATGGCTGCTGCCTGAGTCAAACCATACATCCATCGTATCTGTTTCTTTCACAAATTCTTTAGCACCACATTGTTCACAAATGTGTCCCTCTGGCATTAGCTCAGTCACATCTTTTTTATACCAAGCATTTGAACCTTCTTGCGCAAATAAATCGGCGATAAATCCAATCGTTTCTTCATTGATATGGGGATGATTACAAGAACTACAATAAAATATCGGCAGTGGTACACCCCAAACGCGCTGACGAGAAATACACCAATCTCCACGATCAGCTATCATATTGGATAACCTTACTTCACCCCATTCTGGAGTCCACTTCACTTGTTTGATCTGCTCTAACATGTCTGCTCGAAATCCATCGATAGAAGCAAACCATTGTTCCGTAGCCCGATAAATAATCGGTTTCTTGGTTCTCCAATCATGGGGATAAGAGTGTGTGATAAAGGTGAGTTTTAATAATGCTCCTACCTCTTCTAATTTTTCCGTAACTTTTTTATTTCCATCTTCATAGTAAATACCTTCAAATCCAGGTGCTTGATCCGTATATTTTCCTTTTTCATCAATAGGAGAAAGCACACCTAAATTATATTTCTTACCTAACCAGAAATCATCTTCCCCGTGTCCTGGTGCAGTGTGTACAAAACCTGTACCAGCATCTAATGTAACGTGGTCTCCAAAAATTAAGGGACTTTTCCGATCATAGAATGGATGACGACAAACGACACCAGCCAGTTCTTTCCCTTGCCAATTATTCGTTATATTATAATCTTCTACACCGATCGTTTTCATTACGGAGGCTACCCGATCTGTAGCTAATACGAGTTTTCTGCCCCCAGTTTCTACAAGGCTATAGGAAAAATTTTCATTTAAAGCTATCCCTAAATTTGCTGGGATTGTCCAAGGAGTGGTTGTCCAGATTACTACTTCACTTCCTTCTGGAAGAACACCCCCAGTTTCCATCACTGGAAAAGCTACATAAATAGAAGCAGATCGTTTGTCATGGTATTCAATTTCTGCTTCGGCAAGTGCGGTCTCCGAAGAAGGGGACCAATAGATGGCCTTCATTCCACGATAAATATGACCTTTTGCCATCATGTCTCCAAATAAACGAATTTGTTCAGCTTCATATTCAGGTTTAAGCGTAATATATGGATTTTCCCAATCTCCACGTACACCTAATCGTTCAAACTGGGATTTTTGCCGTTCCACAAAAGATAACGCATAATCTGTACAAAGATCTCGAAAAGTTGGAATATCAACTGATCTTCTATCTACTTTTTTCTTGGTAACAATAGCATGCTCAATTGGTAAACCATGTGTATCCCAACCCGGAATATAAGGAGCATCGAACCCAGCAAGTGATTTATACCGAACAATAAAATCTTTTAAGATTTTATTCAAAGCGTGTCCAATATGCAGATCTCCGTTTGCATATGGAGGTCCATCATGCAAGATAAACTTAGGGGCACCCTGACGTCTTTGCAAAACTTGCTGATACACTTTTTCTTCTTTCCAACGTTTCTGGCGTTCTGGTTCTTTGTTAGGCAAATTCCCTCTCATCGGAAAAGCAGTTTTTGGTAATTGGAGGGTTTTACTATAATCGGCCATATTCCCAATCCTTTACAATAAAATAAAAAAACCCCCTCTATCCCATAGGACGAGAAGGTTCTCGTGGTACCACCCAAATTCGTAGTGACATTTTATATTGCCACTACCTCATAACTCGTTAACGAGAGTCAGCCGTCTCACCTTACTTATCGATTTTTGAAGTTCAGGTGAACAGTTCCTGGGTGATATAGCATAAAGTCTCTTTACTAGGCTTACACCATCCCTAGCTCGCTGGCAGAAAGAGTATTTCTAGCTACTTGTCCCACTCCATACTTTTGACTAGAACATTGCTTTTTTCTTTAATTTACGTGAAGTTCTTCGTAATTCACGGCGAGGTTCTTCTTCCTCTTCCATATAAGAAACTGCAACTTCATCCATTACTAAAGCATCTTCATCATTAAAATCATGCTGAATAGTTGGTAATGTATTTTCAATCATATAGTCTTGATTATCGTCTACTTCTGATAATTGTTCAAGTTGTTTATCATGTTCGTCAAGCCCTTGTTCAATTTCTTCTAGTGAATTCCAATCGGAGTTATCCAATATGTCAAGATGAGATTGAACTAAGGTACGAAATCGAGTGCGATAGATCGTAGATTTTTGTTTCAAATCAAGCAATTCCGTGTGTATCGCACGAGCTTTGGTAAGAGCTTCGTTGATGATACGGTCTGCATTTTTCTCCGCTTCCTGCACAATAAGTTCAGCTTCTTTTTTCGCATTTAGACGAACTTCGTCAGCCACTTCTTGCGCAACTCGAATCGACTTATGGATGCTTTGTTCCATCGAGGTCAGCGCTGCTGCTGTAGGTTGCAAGGAATTCATCGTATTATCCGCAGCAAAGCGAGACGGGGTTTGTTGAGCTGGAACTTCTTGAACCGGTTGTTGCTGTTGCGAATTAGCGTACATGGACTCGCCTTCCATAACTCCCTCTAATTCAGCTTGCAACTCTTCCACTTGTTGTTCTAATTCCATTTTCTCCCTAATAATCAAATCATAATCTCGTATAATCTGATCTAGGAAATCATTAACCTCATCGACATCATAACCACGAAAAGAGCGTTTAAACTCTTTGCTGTGTATCTCAGTCGTCGTTAGCATGAATGCACCTCCAAATTAACTGCATGCTCTAGAAATAGTCCCGATCACAGACAAAAGTAGTACCACTTAGGATTATAGTTAGTTACTAGAAAGATTTCTCTCTCTTAATCTAAGCATACCTCCTGTATGGTCTATCGCATGCCTTCCCTATTCGACAATATTAACAGATATCCTGCTTATTTACCACCTAGCTATGTAGAAATAACTGGAAACAGCTAGAGATTGCGTAAAAATCGTATAGGAAGCCTCCCTTTTTTTGTCGCTTCTCGCACTTCGTTCAGTCGAATTCTACCATAACCTCTAACGGAAATAACATCCCCCGTTGTAACAATATAACCAGCTTGATCGATCGTTTGCCAATTTACCTTGCACTTACCTAATCGAACTAAATCAACAGATTTAGAACGGGAAATTCGACAAACAGCTGCAATGATGGTATCTAAGCGTAAAGAGGAGACAACAGCTTGTTGCTCCATTCCTTGTTGTTGCTCTGTCCAAAGTTGATCACGAGCAATCTCCGAAATGATAATCCCCTTTCTCCCCACTTTTGTCAAGGTACCCATCACATAATCTTTCATTTCTTTTGCTATTATGACATCTGCACCATTTAATTTAGGTAAAATATCTCCCAGCATATAACGCTGAATACCAAGTCCAAGTAGAGAGCCGAGAACTTCTCTATGCTCCAATGAAAATTCGCTATCAAAACTTAAATAAACAAGAGAAAAAGCATCTGCATCCGGAAAGAGATATTCAGGAAATATACATATGCGGCATCTTTCTGCGTTTGTATATCCACCATCTTTTTCCATGCGGATATCTTGATTCTCTCGATTGACCAGTGTAGATAAAATATATTGTTCTCTTGGATCTAAAAATGAAGTTAGTACTTCTTTGTGCTTCCTAGATGCTTGGTATATCCAATCAAGTCCCCGTTCAACAAAAGCATGTTCCTCTTTGCGAAAATGAGTAAAAAGTTGATGATCATCCATAGCCCAGACTCCTATATGAGAGAAACAATCCAAAACCAGACGGTCAGTAGTCCAATCTGTACAAATTTAAGGGCAAAAATTGCAACAATTGGAGAAAAATCAATCATACCAATTGGCGGGATGAAACGGCGAAATATATTGAGATATGGCTCTACTATATTGCCGATTACGATGCCAATCGGGGAATCTTTAGCTTGAGGGACCCAAGACATAAGGATGTATATAATGAGTAGAATCTCAAAGATGTTAAAAGCCCATTTAATAATAGTAGGTACATAATCGAGTAAAATCATGGCTTAAAGTCACCTCAACTAAGAATTTTAAAAAGTTTCGTCGTTCATGATCTCCGTAATCGTGCCCTGTACATCTACATTCGCAGGGGTGCAAATGAAAATATGATCCCCTACCCTCTGGATCGAACCACCCAGTGCATAAACAGTACCGCTTAAAAAATCGATTACACGTTTTGCCTGATCACGTCTGACTCGATGTAAATTTACTACAACTGGACGATGACTTTTTAAATTATCCGCAATCTCTTGTGTCTCTTCAAATACACGTGGCTCAATCAATATCAAACGAATATTTTTTTGTGTATGTAAAGACACAATATTACTTTTCCCTTTTGCATTATTGTTTGGCTCTCTATCTAGATCCATCTCATCGAACTGCTCTTCATCATCATTCATTCCGAAAAAATTCATAAATCTTCCCATAATTGTCACAATCCTCTCCTCCCTACCGGGCGTCTAAGAGCTTGTCCCCACTAGAATAGAACCTAATCGCACAAAAGTAGCTCCTTCTTCGATAGCTACCTCAAAATCTTGCGACATGCCCATCGATAAATGTGGAACAGCAAATTGCTGGCGCTGTAACTCTTTTTGCAAGTGTCTTAACTCCCGAAAAACGGGTCGCACTTCTTCTCGATCGGGAGTATTTGGTGCCATTGTCATCAGGCCCGCAAGCTCAATATGTGAAAAATTCGCCATTGACCTTGCAAAATCATTTAATTCGACAGGAGAAATTCCAAATTTTGTTTTCTCTCCAGATACATTCACTTGAATAAAGCATTTTATCTTTTTGTGATTTGAAGCACATTTTTTATCTAACTCAGCTGCCAGCTGTAAACTTTCTAATGCATGTAAATATTCAAAACGTCCAATAATATCCTTTGCTTTGTTCCTCTGAAGATGACCGATGAAATGCCAGGTTCCTCTGTCTCCCAGCTGCTTCCATTTTGGCACAGCTTGTTGCACACGACTTTCACCAATATGCAAACATCCAGCATTCATCACTTGATTGGTTATTTCTGTATCGACATATTTGGTAACTGCTACTATATTTACTTCATCAGGACTACGGCCAGCACGTTCACATGCTTTATCAACACGATGCCTAATTTCCGCAATCCTTTTTGAAAAATGTTCCATAACTATCATTCCTTACTCCTTCTTTTCCCAATAAAAGCAACCATTCTCCCTGCGTTCGTCGCCTCTCTTCGATGAGAAAAAAACAGAGTGTCTTCACATTGGGTACAGCGATTACTTACCAAAATCTGATCATTGGCTAGTCTTGTGGATAAAAGCAAATGTTGATTTGCTTTCTTTAGGTCCAGTCGATAATGTCCTCGTGTTGTAGGTATAAATATAGACTCATCAAATGCTTTTGGCAACAACTGATAAAGCGGTTCCATCACACGGTCATCTACTTCATAACAACAACTGCCAATAGATGGACCAACCGCTACCAAAATTTGGTTTTTATCCGCTCCTAACTTGAGAAATTTTTCTATCATGCTCACACCAATGTTGGCCGCAGTACCTTTCCATCCTGCGTGAGCGACCCCAATCATATCCAGATCAGGGCTATAAAAGAGAAGAGGTACACAATCTGCATAAAATGAGGCTAACAATATATCAGACTCATCCGTGATAAGTCCATCTGTGCATGCGAACGCAGAATCTCGTGTTTCTCTTCCTTTTCCGCGATCGGCACTCATAACCAATTCAATATGATCTTGATGAACTTGTTCTCCACAAGTCCAACTTTCAAAAGGAAAAGATAAAGACTTTGCCAAGTATTGCCGATTGGTGATTACTTGTTCGGGATAATTTCCGACATGTAATGCATAATTGCGATTCTGCTCGGTACGTGTACTCATACCAGCAACCAAATGTGGAAAGGTTGATTCCCATTGCGCTAAATGCAAATAGGGATGATTTTTACTATATAATACAAATGGTTCCATGCAGATAGCCTCCTATGTCTTATCTTAACATTTCAAAAGAGACTACACCAAAACAAAAAAGTGATTCCTATTAAGGAATCTTGTTATTTTTGTGTATAAGCATCCATTTCTTGGTATCTGTTACCTAAACGTACCAATATAACATCCGAACCAATCTTTACTATTTGATTCCATGGGATGACCACTTCCTGCCCGCTTGATAACCAGCTAAACAACTTCTGCTCTGTCGGAACAACAATAGCCTTGATGAGTCCTTGTTTTAAATCAAGCTCCAAATCCTGAATCTGCCCTAATTTCTTCCCATCTGCAATATTGACCACATCTTTTGCCTGTAACTCTGATATCTTCATCATATCCGCAACTCCCCAATGTCAACCATATAATATTTATATATATGAAGCTACATTCTCGTTAAACACTCTTCCCTTCTTCTGATCAGATGGAATGAAATAAAAAAAATTCTTATACTATAATTTTTTAAAATTCAATAAATCCCTATCAAACACTAGACACAAAAGATCTTCCTATTGAGAAGCTCTATAAACCATAAAGTTATTCCATCATAGATTTTATTGGTGCGAATTTTTTGTAATTACAAATCTTCCTATTAAAATGTATGATTTACCAATAGATCAATCGCTTTATTCCGCATATAGTAGAAATACAGGGAAAAAAAGAATCTTATACTTAACTATTTAGATGAAGGAATACAGGAGGTTACTACATGAAAAGATTTACTATTCCTTTGATTACTTTTCTTTTTATTTTTTTCTTAATTTCTAATGCTCCATCTACTATTTTTGCTGAATCCAATACGAATAATAACAACATCAATCAGAATGTAACAGAAAATTTAAATTCTGATCAGCAAGCGCAAAAACATGATAATAACGTAGAGCTGAAAATTAGTGATAAGAATACACAAAAAAAACAATTAAGAGCAACAATAGAAAATGGAACAAAAGTAAAAGGAATTTGGACTTATTATTACAATGGACTCAAACAAGAATCCAAGCAGCACAATGGAACCTCTCTGAATATCCCTTTAAAAGGATATAAATTTGGAGAAGAATTGGATGTAAAGGTGGGTTTTTCGGGTAAAGTAGATGGGAAAGAGATGAATCTGACAGATCAATTTAAAATCTTCGGACTAAAAGTCACTTATGATAATTCGATCAAAGGAAAAGATCTATTTAAAATTAATGTAACCAATATTGATAAGGCTTACGGAAAGTGGAAGATACAGGTACAAGATAAACAGGGAAAAGTAGTTGGCAAGTATAGTAAAAAAGATGTTGATGGACTCGAATTTTCCCATGCTTTTTCCGACTTCAAAGATGGAACATATAAAGTAACCTTCTCTTTTAATGGCCAAATGCATGATTACGATGAACAGATCAAATTTGATTACTCGAAAAAGTTTGAAGTGAAAAACGATTCCACTCAAACACCAGGTAATGATAACAATCCTACACCTAATCCTAGTAACTCAAATACAGATACAAAAACACAACCAACTACAACTGCTAAAGATGCTACTGACGCTGCATCGAATGGTGGGGCACTGCCTAAAACAGCTACCCGCTATCCTCTTATGATTGTTGCAGGTCTAGTTCTTCTCATCATCGGAATAGTGCTGTATCGCAAAAACAAAACATCTTGAGTGACCTCAGTCAGAGCTTTGATGGAAGATAAAGTCTCTTCCTATATTAGTCAAATTAAAAACCAGTGCAATCGCACTGGTTTGCTGTTTTTTACCTATCTAACTATTAGTTGAATCCTCTTTTATATTATGTAACATAGCGATGCATTTGATGAATAGCTGCTTTTTCTAAACGAGAGACTTGAGCTTGGGAAATACCAATCTCATCTGCAACTTCCATCTGAGTCTTGCCTTCAAAAAAACGCATAGATAAGATCATTTTTTCCCGGTCATTTAACCTGGCAAGCGCTTCTTTTAAAGCTATTTCTTCTACCCATTGAATATCTTTTGCTTTCTCATCGCTAATTTGATCCATCACATAGATTGGGTCCCCTCCATCTTGAAAGACGGGTTCAAACAAAGAAACTGGATCTTGAATAGCATCTAGAGCAAATACAACATCTTCTTTGGGAACACCTAGTGCTTTGGATATCTCCTGAACCGTGGGTTCTCGAGAATGTCTGTTTGTAAGGTTGTCCCTCATTTGGAGTGCTTTATAGGCAATATCTCGCAAGGAGCGTGATACTCGAATAGGGTTATTATCTCGTAAATAACGACGGATTTCCCCAATGATCATCGGAACTGCATAAGTGGAAAACTTAACATTTTGACCTAAATCAAAGTTATCAATCGCTTTCATGAGTCCTATACAGCCTACTTGAAAGAGATCGTCTACACATTCCCCACGGTTATGGAATCGCTGAATAACACTTAGGACCAAACGGAGATTCCCACTCACTAGCTTTTCTCGAGAATCCAAATCCCCTGCCTGATACTCGCGAAACAGCTCTCTCATTTCCTGGTTTTTTAGGACTGGTAATTTTGATGTATCTACTCCACAAATTTCTACTTTGTTTCGTGCCAAGAAAAAGTCCCTCCTCAGGATGAAATCATGTTAAGTATCTCCTTCGGAGGGAAAAATATAATTCAAATACATAAAATGTAAATTAACTAATTTGTGTTAGTAGTCATCCTCTTATGTCATCAGAAAAAATACAAAGAAATATAAAGGTTTTCCTAGACCATCTTATTGAACTCTTTTCGCAATCGTTTGATTATTCTTTTTTCTAGTCGAGAAATATAAGATTGTGAAATGCCCAACATATCTGCAACATCTTTTTGTGTTTTTTCTTCTCCACCATTTAATCCAAAACGTAAAACCATAATTTTCCGCTCTCGCTCCGTTAAACTATCGAGCGCCAAACGTAAAATTTTCTTGTCGACCTGATCCTCTATGTCACGATAGATCGTATCATTTTCCGTTCCCAAAATATCCGATAACAACAATTCATTGCCATCCCAATCCGTGTTTAGAGGTTCATCGAATGAGACTTCCGAACGGATTTTATTATTACGACGTAGAAACATGAGAATTTCATTTTCTATGCAACGTGACGCATACGTAGCTAGTTTGATTTTTTTACTGGGATCAAATGTATTGACGGCTTTGATAAGACCAATCGTTCCGATGGAAACCAAATCTTCTATGTTGATCCCAGTATTTTCAAACTTACGAGCAATATAGACAACCAATCGCAAATTACGCTCGATTAACATTGCCCGTACGGCTGCATCCCCACTTGGAAGCCGAACAAGTAGATGCTCTTCTTCTTCCCTCGATAATGGAGGTGGTAATGCTTCGCTTCCACCAATATAGTAAATTTCACGTCCGCGAAGTCCCATGTGTATAAGTAAACGGTACCAGAACAATTGTGCAAACAATCTCCATTTGACTAACAATATGACTACCTCCTTAACTAACAATAGATAAACAGGAAGGATGAATAATCGCCTGATAGGAACCATCAGTAGATAATTGCCCGACATCTATTCCTATGAGAATTTTTCCAACATTATTCCACTGGTCGTCTCTCCATATCTCTACTTGATCTGGTTTAAAAGCAATCATCATATTACTATCAGTTCTAGCTGCACGATATGGGATAATTCTTATTTTAACCATCCACTCTGGCGGAATCTCACTCCAACTCTGCTCCCAATCTTTTGAAAGAAACATCCGATGTACTTCTTCGGGAACAAATTCGATCAACTGCTTCATTTCTACTAACATGACAGGTGCCCGTGAAATGGGGTCCCTCAGTTGATTTCCTGTGTCGACTAATCCAGTACACTCAAAACTCTTCCCTTGTATTTGGATGCGAACAGCAGTCATATACTGTTCAATCTGATCTCGTTCTTTCATCGATTGGAAGGAAAACTTGGTATAAAGCCAAACGAGCGGAAAGCCAATCATAATGAATACCCAAGAGACAGGAGAACCCCATCCTTTTGTCTCAGTAAATAATATCCCCCCAGCTACTTGTGCGTCCCCTACAAGCAAATAATGCAGTGCGACCATTGTTCCACCTGTCACAAAACAAATAAAGTAGAAAACTCCTAAAGTTCGGAGAAATACAAACGGATTCCGATAGCCAAATACGATCCAAATCATTAAGATAGAAGACAAAATTTTAACCGGAAGCGTATAGGCCAGCGTAAAATTTGGCCATAGGTAAAGAGTTGCATACAGACCACCGATAATCGATGCAGAGAACAAACGAAGTACCGTCGTTCTCTCCTTCCGTATGCCCGAAGTCAGCCACAGTAAGAGAAAGTCGATACAACCATTTAAAACAAATACGACATCTGCATATACAACCAGCTAGTCCCTCTCCTCTCTCCCTTGGCCTTCGTAAGCAGTATAAAAGATATATATTGCTAAGTCTGTTGAAACTTGCCTAACTATTTTTGATTCTTTTGGCGAAAAAGGAAAAATCACGGCATGCAATTATGGAGGGTATTTTTATTTTAAATATTCAAATAATTGAGTTAGATGATCTGCTCACTCTCATTTCTCAAGATGCTGATGAAAGAATTGCATTTCAAACAAAACAAGACTTGAAATGAAACATCCATGCTCTCTTTATGTTTTTCATTGAAATAAAAAGAATTTCGATTTAAAATTATAATATCTTACATAAAGGAATGAACGCCAATGATTGGGATAAACGTTTCGTCAACAACTGAGGTGATAATTTTTAGAAAAAAAGAGGGATAAAGAAATGACATTAAAGCTAACTTCACTTTTTCATGGCAGCCAAGTGCGATTGACTTCTTTTCAAGCAAATGATGCAATGGAAATGGTTCATTGGTATGAAGATGCAGATACACTCCGAAGATTGGATACTGATATTGCCTATCCAAAAACACTAGACGAGATACAAACCCCGGACCGCTTACAAAGTCGTATGCCGGGTGGTTTTCAATTTGCTATACGAACGATAGAAAACGATGTTCTCATCGGGTTCGTTGCCTTGCACTCCATTGAATGGAACAATCAATCAGGGCTTTTGGCAATTGGCATTGGAGATCCAAAATATCGCCGCAAAGGGCTTGGAACAGATGCAATAAAAGTTATGTTGCGATATGCTTTCCACGAACTTAATTTGAATCGTGTTGGGCTCGATGTTATTGAATATAACGATGCAGCGATCAAAACTTATGAAAAAGTTGGTTTTAAGATAGAAGGAAGAATGCGTTCAGCTGTACTTCGTGATGGTAGTAACTATGACCGTATCGTCATGGGTTTATTACGAAGTGAGTGGGAAGAGCAACAGAATCGTCAATAAGAAAAAGAATCCTTTAGGGGATTCTTTTTCTTATTGGCCCAGTGACAGGGTTCCTACCATAGACCGCAAAGTATAATAATATTTATTAAAATAATAAATTATCCCGTTGTGAGTTATAATCATAACCAGCCTATTTTATATTAGAGCTGGTTTAACTTATCCAGCATTGCTTTCCGACTAGGATTGGTATAAAGCAAAGTGGTATGGATGTTACTATGTCCAGCGATGGATGCCACTTCATGTACATTTAATCCTTTTTCTAATGCATTCGAACAAAAGAAATGTCGAAGATCGTGTGGAGAAATTGCAGGTTGAATATCAGCTAACTTGCTATACTTGCTAAATGACTTGAAAACAGTGATTCTTGAGAGTCGTTGGCTGCGGTTACTAACGAATACATACGGGCTAGCTTCTGTCAGTCGATACTTGGATCTTTCTTGTTTTAGGTAACCTCTCAATAATCGAACCACCTTGTCCGATAAAAAAACGGTTCGAGATTTCTTTCCCTTCCCATCTCTCACTAGCAACTCTTGTGATTCCAAATAGAGATCATGGATTACCAATGAAAGAGCCTCGCTGATCCGTAGACCGGTATAAACCAGTAAATTCACCAAAGCATAATCGCGTTTGTTTTTTGATTCTAACACCGTCTGAATAAATCGTTGTACATCGGCTTCACTATGTACAGCTGGTGATGCATATCCGTGCTGAACCTTCTTCCAATCCTCTTTCTGGATCACCAAATGATCTTGCGCCCCCATTTGAATAAAATATTCATTCCAAGACCGCAAACCAGCCATGTGAGAGTTAAACGTACTTGGAGCAATGCCTTTTTGCTGGAGAAAAACTTTATAATCAGCTACATTCTCCACAAATAATTGCTGTGGAACCCTCTGGAATCGATCTTGGAACCACTGAATATATGCTTTCGCAGAAGATAGATAAGAGGAGATCGTGTTAGGAGATTTTCCATTCAAGGTCAAATGTTGTTCGAACAAGCAAAGAATATCTTCTGATAAATTATGTTTCATCGAATTCGTGCACTCATTTCATCAATTATGTTTCATTACTAGCTTATATCCTAGCTGATTTTGCTCATTAAGTAAACATAATTTATATTATGTTTCAATATTTATAAAGAGCTTAAAAACACGTCGGCACCTGACTGATCACATATTTTGTGAACAGTTAGGTGCCGATTGTGAGCCGCCGGGTGTTACATGTGGAGACACACGTAGACCACGGAGGTCCACATTCCGTCTCGCATGACCTGCGGGATCGCGACAACGATGTCGTGCGA
The DNA here is from genome assembly GCF_059510395.1 of Shimazuella sp. NTD248. Lineage (NCBI taxonomy): Bacteria > Bacillati > Bacillota > Bacilli > Caryophanales > Thermoactinomycetaceae > Shimazuella > Shimazuella sp. NTD248. The sequence goes on from NZ_JCAJZT010000005.1 coordinate 330,514, forward strand.
CTCCTGGGGGTCGATGTGGAACTGGAGACCCGGGAACTTGTCCTCGAACTCACCAGCCTCAGCGCGGCGGCGGAAGTCCGTCCACTCCTCCTCGCTGGAGAGCATGGTCTTGAAGAACACGTAGTCCTCGCCGGTGGGGGGCGACACTGCAACTCGCCACTGACCCTTGGTGAGCTTGGTGAAGAACTTGTCTTCCAGACCGTCGATCTGGAAGACTGCCGGGTTCAGATCACGCATGATTGCTCCTTCGCAGGTATTACTGACAGTATTTCTATTATAGCAAATTTCTTATAAAGTAATAAGATTTTAAGTGCTTTCGTTTTTATCTATAATCGATTTAGTACCGCAATCAGTCCTAAAATGTGACCTTCACACCTTCCGTTACAACCATCAGCAAGGTGAGCTCACCTCTTTGGGGTAAGGCACTGATTAGGACATTGAGGGATCGACTTGGAAATTAATTACAAATTTCCGTTAATGTTTAGTGTGTTCAGTAACAAAGACAAGGTTATTTAACTGGTCATTGAATATCGAACAGGGAAAATGAATACATCCACCGTTAGAAAATGTTTATTTTTTTGATAACTTAATCCAGTCCAGAAACTTATTTGAATTGAAACATGCTCTCCTCTTTTGCTATCATGAATATTAAGTATTGTTGGTATGGGTTGTAGCCCACCTGAGACTCAGGGAGTCATCATGTTCGAAACCCTTCCGCACGGATTCGTACCCAACCAGTACGTCGTGAGTTCCCTTCTGCCCGGGTGGTTGCAGGCGAAGATCGACGCCGACTGGCAGTCGACGAACCCCGAAGGTCGCAACGGTCGCGTCTACGCCGCCGTCGTCAGTGACGATGCGAAGAATGTCCACCTCTGGGACACCTCGTTCGCCGTGCGTGCGTCGCGAGGCAAGGAGCTGGAGATCGACATCTCCTCCCTCGGAATGGACTTCAAGACGTTCCGCAGGGAGTACTCGAAGCTGCTCGACCAGCTCAACCGGCTCCCCGAAGAGATGGTCATCGTTGAACTTCGAGGTGGCGTACTGGCGGTCAAGATCCAGTTCAAGACCGTCAACATCGCCTCCTTCGGGGTCCGTCGTTGGCGTTGGCTCCCCAAGTGGGTTGCCAACCGGCTCCCCAAGTGGATCGTCGCCGGCGAGCACAAGACGGCTGGTGCGTTCCCCTTCGCGGGAATCCTCGACATCCCCGACCTCTTTGCCCACGCGGAGCGAGAGATCACGGAGGAGTCGGGGCTTCCGGCCAACAACCTGCAGATCATGGGCGTCGTGCGCGACAAGAAGAGCATCAACTTCGTAGGGATCTACGACGCCCCCTCGAAGAGGGAGTGTCGTCGTCGCTTCGACCGCCGGGAGGACCCGGACAACGAGATGAAGAACCTTCTCTTCCTCTCTTCTGCGGAGGAGGCGAACGGCCTGATTAAGAAGTGGTCCCCTCTTAGTGAGGTGGTGGAGGAAGCGCTCTCGCGCTGAGCCTCTGACACCCACACCAACGGCACCCCGCTGTCTCTTAGGAGAAAGCGGGGTGCGCGACTTTCCAGCAAAAAAAGTGGATAGGCTACTGAATCGTCTACACTTATCTGGACAAATCAAAACCAACTCCTGTGTGTTGCAAAACCGATATCTTTCTGAACACATAATGAGGGTAATTGTAAGGAAACTCGCAAATGAAAATGTATTTTATTTCCATAGTTGCCCCTCATTTCCCGAATCGGTGCCATACCCCTCTTTGAGATGAGTTGCGCAATCCCCTAGTAAGGGAAAGGCGACTGGAAACAATTAGCCTTTGCTAATCGTTTCCAGTCGCCGCGTAATTTATATAAAATGCTATATTAACTTTGAAGACTCCAATAAATGATTTTAAGCGACATTCAATTTAATTGGTATTCGCTTTTCCATATTCAACTTGAAAGTTCCATATGGATTTACATGATGATAAAACAATGGAGATAATCCTCTAAAATCTTCTGGTGTCATTTTCTTCAACCAGTATTGATTGTTTTCATAGAGAACTTCTTGAACCATCAAGGTATTCATATAGACTAAGCAATTTTGAAGCAACTGAAGGGACAATGCTGACACCTCTTGATCCTCCAAAGAATTCGAACGCATTTCACTATTTTTTCCGTAGAAGATAAAGGTATTAGCAGAGTTCCAATTCTCCACCGTATTGAGGCCTTCCTGGATTTCTCTGCGAATTTCTTCCGAGTGTAGGTATTCACATAAGAAAATGGTTTTAATGGCTTTGCCTAATTCACAGATTGCCCGATAGGTGGGATGTTGGATATCCCTTGTAAATCGCTTTAAAATAGCCTCTGCCGATGCAGTTCCTAAACGAAGAGCAGTAGCATATTTGACGATCTGTTCATACTCTTGTCGGATGAGATCCCAGTTAATTGGTTTGCTTAATACAGGTTGTAAGTGAGGATATGCTTCATTCATTCCTGTTTCAGGGCGATACAGCTTTTGCGAACCAATATTTTTGAAGCGTGGCATCAGTTTAAAACCGAGCAAATGGGAAAAAGCAAAGGCAACGACACTCTGACCATGCGTATCGACATAATTTTTATTTACTTCCATATCCGTGCAATGGCGAAGAACGCCTTCCATCATGGAAGCAACTTCTGAAGAAAGACAAGATTTTAGTTGAGAATAAACACAAGCTGACTTCCGATCTACGTGCCAATAGATCATAACTCCGCGTCTTCGATAACGGGGATGCCACTGAGTTAAGAAATTTTGATCCACAGCAACAAATGCGGTAGAGTCAGAAGCACAAGCAGTAGTAGCGTCTCCCCAAACTTCTTTCAATCGGTAAAGGATAATTCGGTTCACCACTTCTGCATTGGCTTTCCGCAAATGTTCTTTATGGATAAACTTATACCGCAGATAGCGAAGTTCCCGATAACTATCGGTACCATTTCCAGCAGAAACTGCCTTTAAACCGGTATTCGTTCCTAGACCAAACAAACAGAGTAGCAATCGTCGTTGAATCGTTTCTTGATCTAAAATCTGTCGATCCGCGGTAGACTTAAAATGCTCGGTAAAATGGGTATGAAAGTCCGTTTCCTTTAAGATATCGAGCAAATTGAGATCAGACCAGCGTTTCTTGATGTGATTTTTAATTTGCACCAAGTGCTGAGGTTCCTCCTGTTTCTCTAGTGGAGTGACTTTTATCCAGCCTTTGTTATTCTTCGTAGTAATCACTACTTTTAGATTGCTTTTCTCTTCGAACCCTTGATTCAATAGACTTAGGCTATCTTTCATCAAATCTTTTATTTTCGAGATGAACAGTTCGACATCCAGTGGGATTTTCAAGGCTTGAAAATGCTCTTCTTTGTGTTCTTCAAAATTTTGGGGAAGATCCTCTTCTGGGTTCCGATAGCGATCTGCACCTTCAATCCAAATTTCTTTGCAGCGTAGTCGCTTTCGTAGCGATTGCAAAACAGCAATCTCATAGTTTACTCGATTGACGCGTTCTTCTCCTTTACTATCCGTTTCAATAAGGATCTCTTTCCATTTCGGTTGGATGACTCCCTCAATTGGTACTTCATCCGAAAGAGCGAAATAGCGTTGTCCACTTTCTTCATAGTCTCGAATGAGTTGAATCGCTTCAATTACCGGCTGATGATTTTTATTATTCGAATGAAAATCCAGATGTTTTAACATGTCACAGAAAGAAGATCGGTAATGCCCTTGATAGGAAGTGTGCATCTTGGTGTAAATTTTTTCTCGGTATTCCCGTTTGTTTCGTTTCATTTCTTGGATGATATTTCGAATGGTTTCTGGATTTACCACTTGATATAAGGTATCTTGGATCACACCTTCTGGATGGGTAATAGCAGCTTCCAATAAATCAATGATGTGTTTGTTCTTTCCTTCTACTTTTTGTAAATCTTTTACCACTTCGATTTTGATTTTGTTTTCAGCCTTATTTCCAAGTTTTCTAGTAACTTCATCGATTAAATCTGCCAAGTGATCGGTGACTTCTGCTAAGCGATGCCAAAATAAAATGGCAAGCAAACTATAACGAATATAAGGTGGATGGGCACGAAGCTCCGTTACCGTTTCAGTAGCTGCACGCAATCGATAAATCTTAAGTATTTTCGGAGTTAATTGTTTGCATAGCGAATCAGGAATTTGAAGATGACGAATCGCTAACAGCTTTTTTATTTCTTCCTTCATCGTGTTTACACTCGGTTTATTGGGAGACGACAATAGATAGCGAAAAGTGAGGGTTTCCTTCTTTTGTTCTTCTTTCCATTCCTCGTTTTCTTCCTCTATAGCGGACTCAAGAAGAGCATCCAACCGTGAACAGGTGGTTTCAGATAATTGTTGGTATGTTGTGTGATAGAATGTCTTTTCAAATGTATCAATGGCGGAATGAATCATTCGTTCCAAAGTAATCGGTTGAGGTGGTTCTACCTTCCATTTCCGAAAAAGGCCATAGACCTTTGTTATTAAGTCATTGGTATCATGGCTAAAATGGACTTGTTCTTTTAACCATGTTTTTAAGCGTCCCTTATCTTTTTCCTGAATTTCTCGAAAACCAAAAAATTCTCTGATTTGCTTTCGGTGATAGGTAAAATTGCGCTCACTACCACCCCAGCGATATTCCTCAAATAAGTCTGGAGGTAGATCTAATTGCTCTGCAATAAACTCAATCACTACTGGAGGAATGCCTTGTTTCTTATTGGGAAATTTAGCTTCGTGTTGAAAATACTTCAGTAAAACCGTAAACCCTAATCGACTTGCTCCCGTTTTATTTCCAATGAGTTGTTTTTCAACTGGAACCAATCCAAAATGTTCTAATAATTCATCTGGACTCCAATTCCGCTTCATCAAGTTTTTCCCCCAATCCGAATAACTATTTTTGATTCTAATGGATTTCTCATTAAAGAAGACCTTTCGAATTAGGAGAATCATTTACATCATGATGCTACTTTGCGGTCTATGGTAGGAACCCTGTCACTACCCCTTATTAAAAATTTAAGTTTTTCTTTATATTTATTTATATCATTTAACTACAAAAAAACAGTGCTGATTGACTCGGCACTGTTTTGATTTCACTTCTTTTTAATGGTGCTGTGAAGTTACTTTTTATGTGTTAGGATTGGAGCATGTTTTACTAATACATGATGTTTTTTATGTTTTATTACTGGTACATGATGTTTTCTATGTTTTATTACTGGAACATGTTTTTTGTGTTTTATTACCGGAACATGTCTTTTGTGCTTTATTACTGGAACGTGTTTTCTATGTTTTATTACTGATGTTGGAGTTGGAGTTTGATGTTTGAGTTCAACAGATTTCACTGACTGCTTGTCTAGGGCTGCTGCATGTGAAGTACCAGCAAATGGAATTAATCCTCCTAGTGATACAGCTCCTACTAATGCTATCGTGATGATTTGTTTTTTCATAATATGTAACCTCCTTGTTAAATACATGAGTAACTATACAGAAGGAATAAGTCAGGTATATGTCCAGATTATTTATATTTTTGAAAGATTTTTGAATAATCCTAACCTATTTCACATTAACGCTTGGAAGTGCAAGTGTAAAAGTAGTTCCATCTGATGAGCTTTCTGTCAGAACTAAAATTCCCTTCTGTGTTTCTGCCAACATTTTGCTAAAAGGCAGCCCAAGTCCCAACCCACTCACTCGATCCTTTTTAGCAGCACCACGGAAAAAACGCTCAAAGATAAACGATTGTTCAGACAATGGAATTCCACAGCCGGTATCTATCACATCGACGGAGATCATTTCCTTACTATCTTGATACAATTTTAATTCAATCTTTCCGTCTTCTTTATTAGCTGTTTGACTATTACGCAATAGATTGAATAGTATTTGCTGAATTCTTAGACGATCACCAAGCGCCCAAAGTATATTTTCCGGTAAGGAAACAGTTACTTCGATGGAATCATGTCTATTTGTTACTTGCCAATGATGAATAACTTCTTTGATTAATTCATTCATATTCATCTCTTCTATGTTTACCTGAATTGCACCGACAGCATAGGAATTAAAATCCAGCAAATCTTTAATCATATTTTTTAATCTTTTTGATTCTGCAATTGAAATATCTAAAAATTCTTCAACTTCTTCTCCAGTGACAACCTTATCTTTCACAGCCTGTATTAAGCCACTTATCGAGGTAACCGGCGTTTTCAATTCATGTGTTACACCTGCTAAAAGTTCTGTTCGCATTTCTTCTAGTTTTTTTAAGCGCACAGCCATTTCTTTAAACGAAGAAACTAACTCATATAATTCTTTTTCTCTAATTTCTTCTTCTGATAAGGAAACTTGATAATTTCCTTTGCGTATTTGCGATGCTGCATCGGCTACTTTACGGATAGGTCGAGTTAATCGTATGGATAACCAATAAATAATAAAAAAACCTGAAATACCTAGTAATACGATAATGATGAACCAAGTTATAAATAAATCTTTGGAGATATTCCCCAAGAGATCTTTCTCCGTTATAAACATATAAAGATTCCCATTTACTTTATTACTTTTACGAATTGGTTCTGAAATAAGATACAATGTCCCTACACTTTTTGTATGTATTGTTTCAATTGCTTCTCTCGTCACTAATTTTTGATTAGAAAGGATTGCTTTAATTTCTGGATCTTTTACCTCTTGATTTTGGAAAACAGCTCTACCATACTGATTGGAAATTTGGATATATGCTTTTTCATTAATCACTTGTACTTTTAAATCGGTAAATCTCTCTTTTCGCTTACGAATGTTTTCATCAAAGTCATTATGATCTGATGCATTTATATCGCTATTTGGAGCCTTCGTCTGATTCAGTGGAGGTTGATTTTCAGCAAGATCTCTAGCAAAAAACTTTAGAAAAGTTAATCGATCTTCTATTTGCAATGACTTCATCCAATAATTCGAAACCAATCCCACAATGATTAAACATAAAAGTAAAATGAGTACATAACGTCTGGTCCAATGCTTAATTAATGAAACCTGCTTCTTGCTTGTTTTATTTTGAATGGACATATAATTGATAACCCACTCCTCTTAAGGTAACAATTTCTCCTTCTTTTTTTGACCACTTGGATAATGCTTTCCGCAATCGTTTCACTGCTAGGTCTACAGATCGATCACTTCCATCAAAACCAGCTCCCCATACATGATCTAACAATTGTTCTCTCGTAAATGCTTGATTGGGATTTTTCACTAAAAACAATAATAACGATAAATCTCGTGGGGTTAGATCAAGTTTTTCTCCATGCAATATAACGATGTGAGCATGAAAATCAAGCTTTAATCCACCATAATAGATAACATCCTTCTCTTCTAAAATCTGATTATACCGACGTAAAACAGCACGTACACGCGCAACTACTTCTTTTGGTTCAAATGGTTTGCTAATATAATCATCTGCTCCATGATCGAGTCCAGTAAGTTTTTCGTCTAACTTATCTAATGCTGTTATCATAATTACCGGACATGGACTTTTGCTCCGTATTTGTTTTAATACTTCCCAGCCATCTGATTTAGGAAGCATCACATCTAACAAAACAAGCTCTGGCTGTAGTTGATCAAATTTTGCTATTGCTTCCTTCCCATCATAGGCACGTTCTACCGTATATTCAGCTTTTTGCAAATAGGCAGACAAAACACGTGAGATAGCGATTTCATCTTCTACAATTAAGATCATGTTTTAAGATTCCTTTCCTGTATCCTTATAAACTTACTTTAACAAAAATAGATACAATTAATACTAGCGAAGATATACCCTTTTCACAACGGCACAAGCACACCACGTATACAGGTCGTGCTGCTGTACTAAAGCACAAAACAGTCCCTCCTCTGTCTCATCATACATAGGTGCAGCATCCTTTTTCATCTGAGCAGATGAAGAAAACATAACTATTTGATCCAGCAGTTCAAATATAATACTTTTTAAGTAAATTTATGGAATATATTACAAATAAAACATAATTCTCCATTAAAAATGCACCCCTTAAAGTTAGATTTCTTGGCCTAACTTTAAGGGGCGCACATTATAAAAGCGCGATTTGTATTTAATTACTTTTTAAATTGATTCCTCAAAAACGTAGGGATTTCATAGCTTTCATCAATCACAGGATTGGTGTTTTTGTTGTTCTTTTCTTCATTTTGAAGCCGAATGTTATTGTGTTTAAAAAGTGGAGTAAATTCATTTTCCCGTTCATGGAAAATAGGTTTCTTGGATTGTGTTGTTCCACCCGTTTCTTGGGATTGATTATCAAATCCAGTTGCTATAACGGTAACGAGGATCTCATCTTTAAGATCTTCGTTGATCACTGCCCCAAAGATCATGTTTACTTCCGCATGAGAGGCTTGGGTCACAATATCAGCAGCTTCATTTACTTCATAAAGACTGAGATTTGCTCCACCTGTAATATTCATCAATACCCCACGTGCTCCATTGATGGATGTTTCTAGTAAAGGACTACAGATTGCTTTCTTCGCAGCTTCTGTCGCCCGGTTGTCACCTGCTGCTGTACCGATTCCCATCAAAGCAGAACCGCGTTCTGTCATGATGGTCTTCACGTCAGCAAAGTCGAGGTTGATCAATCCAGGTACAGCGATTAAGTCGGAGATACCTTGAACCCCTTGACGCAGTACATTGTCCGCTTCACGGAAAGCTTCTAACATCGGTGTGTTTTTATCTACAATCTCCAACAGACGGTCGTTTGGAATCACGATCAACGTATCGACATTCTCTTTTAGAGAAGCTACACCTGTCTCAGCTTGTACAGAACGCTTTCTTCCTTCAAAACTAAATGGTTTGGTTACTACCCCAACTGTTAAAGAACCTAGCTCACGAGCAATATGAGCGATCTCTGGAGCTGCTCCTGTGCCGGTTCCTCCGCCCATACCTGCGGTGACAAAAACCATATCTGCTCCGCGGAGTACATTTTCAATTTGTTCACGACTTTCTTCTGCCGCTTTTTTACCTACTTCTGGTTTGGCTCCTGCACCTAAACCACGAGTCAACTTTTCTCCAATTTGCAATTTGATAGGCGCTTTGGAACGATTCAATGCTTGGGCATCAGTGTTCACTGCAATAAACTCTACACCTTGTACACCCGCTTCAATCATGCGATTGACAGCATTGCTTCCTCCACCCCCAACACCAATTACTTTAATCTGTGCGATTTGTTCAATATCAAACTCTAAGTCAAAACCCAGCATGCTATTCCCTCCAACACTATATAAATTCACTTAACCAATTTTTCATCCTCTGAAATGCAGATGGCCGCTTCTTTTCTTTCATCCGAGGCACTGTTTCTTTACGAGGTGGTTTGTTTACTAAAATACTTCCCTGCTTCGCTAACTGATGGATCATGCTGACACTTGCTAAAAAAGCAGGTGAGGAAATGGAAGTTTCTTTTGATCTAGCAATACGAACTGCTTGTCCTAACTGGGATTTAGCTGCTTCTAATAGATAGGGAGTTTCCGTTACTCCACCTACTAATACATAACCACCGGCAGGTTCTGCTGCAAAACCCATTGCTTTGACTTGCTGATTGATCAGCTGGAAAATTTCCATAATGCGTGGTTCCATAATTTGCGCCAGTTCTAACTGTGAAGAATATCGTTCTTTACCTGCCATCATCGGAATCGGGATCGATTCTCGTTTGTCTGCATGTGCCTTTACTGCAATCCCATGTCTACATTTTAACTCTTCGGCAACATCTTTTTGGGTTTGGAGAACGTACACTAGATCTGTAGTAATATATTCTCCACCCATAGGAATAACTGCTGTACCAGCCAAGTTTCCTTGGGAATAAAATGCTAATTTAATCGTTCCGCTACCAATATCGGCTAGAACAACTCCTAAATTTTTCTCATCTGCTGTCAGGGTAAATTCACTAATAGAAAGTGGCAAAAAGACGAATCCCGCCATATGTAGCGAAGCTTTTTCTATACAGCGATAAACGTTGTGGACTACCGTTTTGGAACCAGTAACAACCATGGCATCTACTTCTAATCGTACCCCAACCATGCCGATCGGGTCACGAATTTCAGGAATACCATCCACAATAAACTGTTTCGAAACTACTTCTATAATAACGCGCTCTGGTGGAAGTGCGATAACTTTTGTTGCTTGTAACACACGTTCCACATCAACAGCCTCGATTTCTCGATCTTGATTTAAAGTCGCGACCACACCATGGCTATGCTGGATGGAGACATGATTACCAGATAAACCTACATATACATCTGTAATCTCTATACCAACCATTTGCTCTGCTTGTTCTATAGCAAGCCGTACTGCCCCTGCTGCTTGTTCAACGTCGATGATGGTTCCTTTTTTTATACCTTGAGACACAGCAGTACCAACACCGACGATAGGAAATGTTCTATTCTTCGTTAATTCCGCTACTACAACTCGTACTTGCGAAGATCCAATATCTAACGTTACTAGATATCCATTGCTCATGTCTTGGGCACCTCCTTGCCCGAAGAGTATCGAAAAGCGGGATAAGATAGTATCTCTTCCATGTGATAATTCAACAGTAAAGACAAATCCCCTTTTTCTGGTATGTAAATTACATAATATTACAGTAATGGAAAATAGACTGATTTTAATGTTCAGGTGTAAACCATACGCTCTCCAATAAGTGAACCGTTCCAGGGGGTTGATTCAAAAATCTGGAATATAATTTCATCTTTTCAGCTAATTGATCAATTCGAACCTCTACTTTATGCTCTCTGCGTGTCGAAAGCACAGCATATGCCGGCTTATTTTCCAACGGTCGTACGGTCAAAATTTGACTGCGCGTAGAAGCCGGTAAGTGAGCAAATTGCGATGTAAGTTTCGAAAAAGTAGCTTTTTCTTTGTCCCATCCTTCCATTACGGGCATTGTTCTCAACATAGAGGTGACAGGATGAGTTTGGAGAAAAGCTCCATTAGCCAAAAGAGGGATGAGAGCTTGCTCGTCATCTATGTAAGCGATAACCGGATATTCCACTACTTTGATCGTGATAGTACTGGGAAATTGCTTATCCAAAGTGATCAGTTTGACTGCACTTACTCGATGAAGATTGGATTCTACATCCTTTGTTTTTACACCAAAAAAAGACATTCCTTGGCGAATCCCCGATTGCTGTAAAATTTCCTGTTTGGTTAAGATTTGATTACCAGTAATGGTAATTTTGGAAATGTGACTGAGTGGGGAGCGTAGAAATAGTACAAATAGAATGCCTATGAAAAACAAAAATATAAACAAAACTGCCCATAATGATGGAGCTTTGCGCTCGACTCTGATGCGAAAAGGAGGAACCCTTTCCACCATGCCACCTTCTCCTTTGTCCAATTTCTTCCCTCTATACTACCACAAAAGAAAAAAGGAGAGAATCCCAAAGATAAAGCAATTGGAAATAATCTCCATTTTTTGTATTTAAAATTTATTTATTTTCGTTGTCCCACCACTGGGTGTGGTGGGCTCGGTGCTGGTTGAGATCAAAAAGTCAAAGCCAGCAGAAGTTTCGGATGTCTGTCAACTGTTCAGAATCTTGGACCCTATCAGCATGCAGCTGACTCCAAAGAGAAACAGGATCACCGTCGGCTTATCGACCGTGTAGATCATTCGGTACCTCCGGAGGGCGAGCATACAAAGGAAACCCAAAACGAGAACCACGAGACCAATAGGCGTCTTCAAAACAATCTCCTGAGCAAGACAAATACATTCGGTTTATTCGAGTATAACATGTTATTTAAATTATAAAGTAAACTAAAATAAATCCATAATAGTCCCTATTTTCTATCTAATTAAGCAACATAAAATAGGAGACCCAAAATGGAACTCCTATTTACCTTTATATTTATTCTTATTATCATCTTTTTAGTGCTCGTCGTGATGAGGGGCTTCTCTTCAAGTCGTATATGAAACACGATGAAGAGAGGTAGAACTTAGAACAGCCACTGCCACATGCCGATTAAGACATCCAGAGCAGCCCAAAAAGTAAAGCGCCATCGGTGATAGCTGAGGACCTTCAGGGCATCGATCATCTCGCTTTGGTCATCGTTGAACTTCCTGCGGAGCTTGGCAGCGGACCAAAAGCCCAAGCCGGCCATAGCACCGAAGATGACCGCGCTCCAAAAGATAACTCTCACGGTGACTCCTTGGTAGAATTCCAAGCCTATTTTTATTATGAAATAAGAATAGTTTTCAAGCAAACTATTCTTCCCCGATAACCTCTACTTCCGGAACAAGCTCTACATTAAATTTTTCTGCAATCGTCTTTCTCGCATGATCGATCAAATCTAACACATCACTTGCTTTGGCTTGTCCCAAATTGATAATAAAGTTCCCATGAAGCGTAGAGAACTCTGCATCCCCAATTCGGTATCCCTTCAATCCAGCGGCTTCGATCAATCTACCAGCATGATCTCCTGGTGGATTGCGAAAAGTACTTCCAGCACAAGGATATTGCAAAGGCTGTGTCTTGCGTCTTCGATCTTTAAAGGCAGCGAGTGATGCCGTTATTTGTTTGGCATCCCCTTTTTCTAGTTCAAAGGTTGCTCCTGTGACGATACCCTTGATCTCTTCTTGAAGGATGGTGGTACGATACCGGAAATGTAATTCCTCATTGCTCAGTTGTAACCATTGGCCAGATTCTGTGAGTACTTCTGCACTCTTTAACACTCTGCTGATTTCGGAACCATGGGCACCTGCATTCATATAAACGGCTCCACCGACATTGCCGGGAATGCCCCCTGAAAATTCCAAACCGGTTAAACCAGCTTTTGCTGTTCTGCTCGCTAATAAAATAGTGGAATAAGCTCCGCCAGCAGTTACCGTTGTTCCTTCTATTTGCAAATAGTCAAATGCTTTTTGAAGTTGAAAGACAACTCCTCGAATCCCCCCATCTTTTACAAGGAGATTGGAGCCTCTGCCAATCACTCGCCAAGGCAATTTATGTTCAGTAACGACTTTCATCGCATTCATTAATTCTTCTTTATCGGCAGGTTCAATATAAAAATCTGCGGGACCTCCCACTTTCCAAGTGGTGTGTCGGGAAAGGGCTTCGTTCTGTTTAATATGGGTTACTCCATGCTTTTGGAACTCTTCTAATAGATGTTTTTCCATCGTTCCCTGTTCACCAACTTTCTTCTAGGAGTGGACATTTGTTGTTATGAGTTGTTCCAGTTCTTCTACGATTAGAGTGGCTGCTTCTGGGCGGCCCAATGCTTTGGCATTTGCGCTCATCGCTTTTCTCTCTTCTGGGTCAAGAACGAGATTTTCTATCTTACCCCATAGATTCTCTCCATTACAATCTCGCTCCAACAATAACCGGGCAGCACCTTGTTCTTCTAATACACGAGCATTTGCTTCTTGATGGTTATTGGTCACATAAGGAGATGGGATCAAGATGGATGGGATTCCAAGCGCAGTCAATTCAGCCAAAGTTGATGCACCTGCTCTTGCTACAACGAGATCCGTTGTCGCCAAAACATCAGGCATATTATAAACAAAAGGTTTTACATCTAAGTTGGGATATTCTTGTGTATTTATTTTCGCAGTAATGTCTTGATAATGGACTTCTCCTGTAATATAAACAAAGCGTACACCTGGAAGGTTTTTTAGCTTTGGAAGCATTCCAAGTACTGCTTGGTTAATGGATTTTGCACCACGGCTGCCGCCAAAAATGAGTACGACAGGTGTATTTTCCATCAAACCTAATGATTCTCTTCCTTTTGTTCTGTTTGCTCGAATTACTTCGGTAGCACGTGGATTTCCAGTGTACACAACTTTTTTAGCACCCGTCAAATGTTTGGCAGTATCTTCTAGACTTACTGCTACCACATCTGCAAAACGAGCAAGAAACTTAGTCGTCAATCCAAGAACGGCGTTTTGTTCATGAATCATCGTTGGAATATTTAACTGATGAGCCGCAAAGACTGCTGGTCCACTCACATACCCTCCTGTACCAACTACTACATCTGGTTGAAATTTTTTTATGTATTCTTTTGATTTGCTCACAGCACGAATAAATTTGCGAACTGTATTCACATTCTCCCAAGACAGGCTGCGTTTAAAGCCTTGGATTTCCACAGTAAAAAATTGTACTCCCTCTTCCTTGGGAACAATCTTGGATTCTAGACCATTATCTGTACCAATATATCCAATTTCTACTTCTGGATATTTTTCTCTAACTGCACGAGCAATTGCTAGTGCAGGATAAATGTGACCCCCAGTGCCACCACCGGTTAGTAAGATGCGTTTCATAGTTGCTCCTCCCTCACTGTTTAACAAAGCGTGATAAACTAAGTAAAATTCCTACAGCTGCTAAGGTCAGGGTCAATGATGACCCTCCATAGCTTAAAAACGGAAGCGTGATCCCTGTTACAGGGAATGCTCCAGATACAACTCCGATATTGATCCCTGCTTGAATCATAATCATTGAAGTAACACCAGCAGCCATCAGACTGTAAAATTGATTCGGCATTGACATGGCAACACGATAACCGCGCCAAATGAGTATGGCAAATAAAATAATTACACTTGCCGCACCGACAAACCCGAGCTCTTCGGCCAATATCGAAAAGATAAAATCGGTATGCGGCTCAGGTAAATACAGATGTTTTTGTCTGCTCATACCAATCCCGAGCCCCAGTAATCCACCAGGACCAATGGCAAAAAGAGATTGAATCAGATGATAACCGGCTCCCAACGGGTCCTCCCATGGATTTAAAAAGGCAACAATTCGTTGAACCCGGTAAGGAGCAGCTAGAACCAAGCCGACAAAGCCCGCAATACCTAACATCAAAAAACTTCCTAAGTGCTGAAACCGCGCTCCTGCAACAAAGATGAGAATGAGGCCTGTTCCCATCAAGACTGTACCTGTACCTAAATCAGGTTGTAACATAATCAAGCCAAAAGCAGAGCAAAGAAGTAACATCCCCGGAATAAAACCTTGTTTAAACTTCTCTATCTGAAAAGATTTCTTCGAAAACCAACGAGCAAAAAAGAGAATCATTCCTAGTTTGGTAAACTCCGAAGGCTGAATACTAAATGCTCCGATACCGAGCCAGCTTCTCGCTCCATTTCGCAAAATCCCAACACCAGGGATCAAAACGATCAAAAGCAGGATAAAACATCCGATTAAAACTGGCTTTGCTGCAAAATAAAATTTATCCGGGTCCATTCTTGAGATTATAAACATACAAAATACACCTAGGGCCGCAAACAATACTTGCCGTTTCGCAAAGAAAAAACTGTCTCCAAAACGGTGATAAGCATAAGCAGCGCTTGCACTATAAACCATTGCTACCCCGATGATAAGTAACAAGAAAATAGCTGCTACAATCAGCTTATCAGGTTTTTTAAGACTACTGTGCATAGGGCAACACCTCTTCTTGGGACTTGCTCTTATTACAAGGTATGCACAGCTTGTTTAAAAATGCGTCCTCGTATTTCAAAAGAGGTATACTGATCCCAACTGGCGCATGCAGGGGATAAGACAACAATATCTCCATCTGTAGCGATGTTGCTTGCATGATGTACAGCATCTTCTACATCTGTTGCATGCACAATCTTGATGATTCCCGCATCATTTGCCCGATCTGCTAGGATGGATGCGGTTTCTCCATACACAATTGCAACTTTTACATGCTCACGTAAAAAGGGAACCAATTCTTGAAAGCCTACACCACGATCTAATCCACCGCCGATCCAGATCAAGGGTTCACTAAATGCTGTCAGTGCCGTAATAGCAGCTTGGGCATTTGTCGCTTTTGAATCGTTATAATAACGTACATTATTTTTTGTCGAAACATATTCTAAACGATGTTCTACTCCAGTAAAGGATTGCAGTACACCGCGGATCGCTTCCTTCTTCGCCCCTGCTGCTAAGGAAATAGCCGTCGCTGCCAAAGCATTTTCCAAATTTCTGTCCCCTGGCAGAGCTATTTCGGATAGCGGCATAATTGCTTGTTCTTCACCATTCATACGAGCGATCATCCATCCATCTCGCACAAATAGTCCTCTTTCTACTTCCTCTTCGATCGAGAACCAATAGATGCTACCTTTTTGCGAGTTAGCTACTTTCCTGCATAACTCATTATCAAAATTAAAAATAGCGATATCTGGAGTATCTAAATTTTGAAAGAGTTTCGCCTTACTCGCTACATAATCTTCGATGCTTTGATGATAGTCCAAATGAGCGGGAACAATATTGAGTAATGCTGCAATTTGGGGATGAAACGTTTTGGTCCCTTTTAATTGGAAACTACTCAATTCTGTAACGATCCATTTCTTTCCTGATATATCCTCCACTGCATCTGATAGTGCACGTCCAATATTACCAGCAACTAAGGCAGGTACATTCGACTTATCCAACATTTCACCAACGATAGTAGTAGTGGTAGTCTTGCCATTTGAACCTGTTATACCAATGATGGGAACATCTAATACAGATGATGCTAATTCTACCTCTGTTATGACAGGAATTGATCGTTCTACTGCTCTTTGAACAGCTGGGTTACTGTATGGTACACCAGGATTTTTTACCAGCCAGTCGATCTGATCATGAATAATCTGATCGACTGGTGCCCCAAAATGAACAGGAATACCTAGGTTTTGGAGATCTATCGCTTCAGGGCTGTCAGAAGGGGCTTTTTTTTGTTCAAAAACTTCCACTTTTGCCCCTATTTTCGCCAACAACTTGGCTGCGGCAACTCCGCTTTTTCCAAGTCCAAGCACAGATACTCTATCTTCTTTTTTGATCATCGAACAAACACCTCAAGGTAAATACCAACACCAGCTAAGAATAAACCTACGAACCAAAATGTCGTAACAACACGCCACTCAGACCAGCCTGTGAGTTCAAAGTGGTGATGCAA
Source organism: Shimazuella sp. NTD248 (assembly GCF_059510395.1). Classification (NCBI taxonomy): domain Bacteria; kingdom Bacillati; phylum Bacillota; class Bacilli; order Caryophanales; family Thermoactinomycetaceae; genus Shimazuella; species Shimazuella sp. NTD248. The sequence goes on from NZ_JCAJZT010000005.1 coordinate 347,393, forward strand.
GGGACTCATGCGAAAAATCCGTTTCCCACGTATTTTAAAAGAAAGAACCTGTAACATGACAGATAACGCTTCAGCTACAAATACGCCACCAATCAACGGTAACAATAACTCCGTCTTGGTGATAACCGCTAGAGCTGCAAGTCCTCCCCCAAGTGCAAGTGAACCTGTATCCCCCATGAATACTTTTGCAGGATGTGCATTAAACACCAGAAATCCAAGAAGTGCTCCAACTACGGAAATCGCAAAAATAGCAACGGTATAATTGCTTTGTACCATCCCGATTATGGCATAAGCACCATATGCCACTGCGGCGGTTCCTGCTAATAATCCATCTAATCCATCTGTCAAGTTAACAGCATTTGAAGCACCAATCATCATAATTAACAACAATGGTAAGTAGAGCCAGTTAAGCTGGATCGTCCAATCTGTTCCTGGTATATCTACGTTAAAAATAAATTTAGAACTTCCACCTGAATCGATACGAAGTACTCGTACTTCAATCAAAACCCAAAACAACACCATACCAATGAACAATTGACCAAGCAGTTTTTGACTGGCTGTCAATCCTAAGCTACGTTTCATTACTACTTTTATATAATCATCTAAAAAACCTATAATTCCGTATCCAAGAGTTGCAAACAATAGAAAGAACAAGTCTGAGTTTACAATCGGTTTCGAATTATTTAAGAGTATAAAACTACTAAATGGCAGTGCTGTCAACACCACAGACATGAGGATAATCGTCCCGCCCATTGTCGGTGTTCCAGCCTTTTTTAAGTGTGCTTCTGGTCCCTCTTCCCGGATACTTTGACCAAATTTCAATCGCTGTAGTGTTGGAATAATCATTGGACCAAGAAGTACGCCAATCCCAAATGCTACTGCGAGTGGAATGAGTATAATTCGTATATCGATATTTGCCACCACTCTACGCTCCCTCTACTAATTGTTTCACAATACGATCTAATCCAGCTTTTCTTGAAGCTTTTACTAAAAGAAGAATGTTTTCATTTCCTTCCTGATCAAGATAGGAAAAAGCTTCTTCATTGGTCGAAAAATGCTTCAGTTGCATTTGATTAGGAGAAGCAAGCTTGGCAGCTTCATAAATCCATAACCCTTTTGCCCCTATTGTTATCAATCCTGCAAGATTCTTGGTAACAGCATATTTTCCAACTTGCTCATGATAGGATTTTCCCTCGTCTCCTAATTCTTCAATTCCTGCAAGAAGTGCCCATTTTTCTAACTCAGGCTCTACTTCTGCTAAAATATCAATCGCTGCATTTACCGAAGTAGGGCTCGCATTATAGGAATCATTAATCACTTTCAACCCATTTTTCGCCACTGCCACTTCTAACCTCATCGGTGTTGCAGGAACAGCCTGTAAACCTTTTGCTATATCTTCTTCTGGAATATCTAGTAATCTCCCAGTCTCAATCGCAAATAAAGCATTTTTGATATTATGTCTGCCTAACAATGGCAAAGTGTAATGGTGTCCTGTCTTACGGGAGGAAAAAGTCCAGCCAGTAAGTCCTAGACTCTGTACATCTTCTGGACCCTCTTTACACTTTTTGTTCCAGCCAATGGAAACGATATTACTAAAAGGAATGTCCTTCTTTAACAATGGCTCATCCCCATCCAATAGTAAGGTTCCATTTTTGGATAAACCATCACAAATCTCTAACTTTGCTTGAGCGATTTTTTCTCGGCTACCGAGATAACCGATATGAGATTCTCCTATATTTGTCACCATCGCGATATCAGGTCTGGCTAATTTAGAGAGCTCTGATATTTCGCCAATGTGATTCATGCCCATTTCGAGTACGACAACTTCTGTTGTCTCTGGCATCTGCAATACCGTCAACGGAAGACCAATATGATTGTTAAAATTTCCAGCTGTCTTATGTACTTCAAAAGTTGTGGTTAAAACACTTGCAACCAAATCTTTTGTTGTTGTTTTGCCGTTGCTGCCTGTAATCGCAACTATTCTACAACATGTTTCCGTTAGATAACGCTCTGCCAATTGTTGCATTGCCAATAAAGTATTTGGCACGACAATCAGTGGAATCGATACATCAGGTAAAGCACGATCTTCTTGCCACAATGACGCAACTGCACCTGCTTCTACCGCTTTATCGATAAACTGATGCCCATCAAACACATCTCCAATAAGTGGGATATACAGATTCCCTGCTGTCAGTATTCGGGTATCCGTTGATACTCCTGCTGCCAAAAGAGTTTCTCTATCATCCTCTTTATGTTCATAGCTTCCTGACACGGTCTCTAGTATCCAATTTATTCTACGTTCCATGCTGTTCACCCTTTATTGCCTCATAAGCTATCTTTCGATCATCAAATGGATAGCGAACACCATTTATTTCTTGATATGTTTCGTGCCCTTTTCCCGCAATTAGCACCACATCACCAGGTTTTGCTAACTGCACGGCATGTTCAATCGCATTTTTGCGATCTTCGATCGTCATATACCTTTGTAAAGAAGTAGAAACACCCTCTATCATATCTGCAATGATAGCCTTAGGCTCTTCTGTTCTTGGATTGTCGGAAGTTATAACTGTGAAATCACTAATTTCGGTAGCTATCTTTGCCATCAATGGTCTTTTACCACGATCCCGATCTCCTCCACAACCCACCACACAAATTACTTTTCCTTTCGCAAAAGATTTAGCAGTTGTTAGAACATTTTGAAGACTATCCGGGGTATGGGCATAATCGACCAATACCGTATAATCCTGTCCAGCTTGCACCGATTCAAAGCGGCCATCTACTCCTGTAAGCGATTCTAATGCTTGTTTAATTTTCGTCAAATCAATTCCCTCGACTAGAGCAACAGAAGCAGCTGCTAGTGAATTATAGACATTAAACGTACCAAATAGAGGCAGACAAATGGATACATTACCTTGATAGGTATGCAGCTCAAAAGACACACCATCTACTCGATGCTCGATATTCACTGCTCGAACATCGGCCTGTTCCGAAATGCCATATGTAATGACCTGAGCTGGTGAGATTGTAGCAAAATAACTGGAAGCGGCATCATCCACATTTAACACTGCTACTTGCGTTTTGTCTTTTTCAGGGGTGTAATCATTGCCCAATTGGCTAAATAAAAGACCCTTTGCTTCTCGATATTGTTCCATCGTCTCATGATAATCGAGATGATCCTGCGTTAAATTGGTAAAAACGGCGATATGATAATGAGTGCCCCTCGTTCTTCCCAAATGCAGAGCATGGGATGAAACTTCCATTACCGTATATTCGGCTCCTTCATCCACCATATAACGTAAACTCTTTTGCAGATCGACCACATCAGGGGTGGTATTTTTAACTGGGATAACGTTATCTTTGATCTTCACCCCAATTGTGCCGATAATCCCGGTCTCCCTCCCTACAGACGTTAAAATTTGTTCGATCAGGTGGGAAGTAGTTGTTTTACCGTTAGTTCCTGTTATTCCGATTAATTTTAATTGTCTTGATGGAAATTGGTAAAAGGTGTTTGCCAAAAAGCCCATTGCTCTTCTAGTATCTGGCACTCGAATCATCGGAACAGTCGTTTCCACAGATTCTTCTACAAGTACTGCTACAGCACCATTTTCCACAGCAGTTTGGATATAGTCATGACCATCCACCGTAAACCCGCGAAGAGCAATAAACAAATCTCCTTGCTTCACCTTTCTCGAATCCGTTTCGATTCCGGTGATTTGCTCATCACTTGGATTTGTCCATTCTTTTACATGTAATACATCTACTAGTTCACTTAATTTCATTATAAGGTAAACCTCCCACTCCACTTGTCAAGAAAACTTGGCATTGTGTCTTGCCTTTAAGACTCTGAAAGAGGCTTAGCTACACTTAAAATAAACGATAAGTGTAACAATAGAAAAACCAGGTATGGGGGTCCTGGCAATCATGACACCCATTTTAACATAATTCACGCAAAAAATCCCTTGAGGGAGAGTGACGAAACAAGCAACGAATCGAAATATAACCATATTGTGAAACAACAATAGGCTTCCACCTCATTGTAAAAACACAGATGGAAGCCGCTAATTTATTTGTCCCCTAAATACATCCGAATCAAAGTACCCTTTTTTACCCGCTCTCCTGGACGTGGGATTTGGCTGATGACCAATTTTCCTTTTCCTACTGTTTCAATTGGTATTGTATACAAACTATTTTTGATCTTATCAATATCTTGACCAACAAAATTTGGAGTGGTGACAATCGTATCATAAAGCGGATTTTCTTCTGGTTCAATTTGATTTTTTCGTTTTGGTACTTTCATATACCGCATGGTATCTCCAATAATATTTCCTACGATAGGAGCAGCAACGACCCCACCAAATTGGATACCTTTTGGATTGTCAACTGCTAAATACACCACAATCTTTGGATCATCAGCAGGAGCAAATCCAATAAACGAAACGATGTGATTATTTTGAAGATAGGTGCCATTCGGCCCTACTTTCTGCGCTGTTCCAGTTTTCCCGCCAACACGATAGCCATCTACAAATGCCTTACGACCTGATCCTTTGGCAACAACGCTTTCTAACGCCGCCCGTACAGCAGCAGATGTATCTGCTGTTATAACTTGTCTTTTTACAGCAGGGCTAATGGTGCTTACAACTTGGTCATTTTCTGGATTTATCCATTGCTTGGCAAGATGTGGAACCATCAATTTCCCGCCATTGACAGCTGCTGCTACAGCGGCCACCTGTTGAATCGGAGTCACTGCTACCCCTTGACCAAATGCAGTAGTTGCAAGCTCCACTGGTCCCATACGCGAAGGTTTAAACAAGATTCCTTTTGCTTCTCCATTAAGGTCTATTCCTGTTTTCTGCCCAAACCCAAATTGATGGATATAGGACAACAGTTTTTGTTTTCCAAGCCGTTGGCCTAAGGTGACAAATCCGGGATTACAGGAATTTTCTACGACTTCCAAAAAGGTTTGCGAGCCATGTCCGCCAGACTTCCAGCAGCGAAGTCGTGCCCCGCCTACAGCAATAAAACCGGGGTCGAAAAATCCTTCGTGTAAGTTTACTTTCTTCTCTTGCAGAGCGGCTGCTAAGGTAATAATTTTAAATGTCGAACCCGGCTCATACGTTTTCCATATTGGCAGATTGCGGTTGTAGATCAATGGGTCTGTTGTTCTATATTGATCTGGCCGATAAGTGGGGCGACTGCTCATCCCCAGTATTTCTCCTGTTTTGGGGTCCATCGCAATGGCGATCACATTTTCTGGATGATACTGCGCCATTGCTTGATCCAATTCTCGTTCGATGATTTGTTGAATATTTAGATCAATTGTAAGCTTTAAATCCATCCCGTCTTTTGGCGGTGTGAAGCGATCTACCCCTCCTGGCAACTTTTCTCCACGTGCATTGGCACTAAACGAAATATATCCCGGGGTACCTTGTAATTGCTTGTTGTACTCCAATTCCAATCCTGCTAACCCTTGATTATCAATTCCAGTAAAGCCAAGGATGTGGGAAGCTAAACTTTGATAAGGGTAATAACGTTTGCTATCTTCTGTAACTACTACCCCTGGTAATTGTAACCCCTGAATCTCTTCTGCCTTTGCTTCTGATATTTTTCTCCCATAGGGATTAATCCGAACGATAAGCTGTCTTTTCTTTACAAACGGCAAAATCTTTTCTTCTGGCACACCTAATATTTTTGCTAGTTTATAAGCTGTTCCATCTTTATCCTTGATCTGAGCTGGTACGACCATCACCGAAGGCGAACTGATATTATACGCAATCAATTCCCCATTGCGATCCAAGATGCGTCCACGCTTTGACGCAAAGGGAATATCCCTGCCCCAAAGATTTTCCGCTTTCCCTGTCAACCAAGGCCCTTGTACCAACTGCACAAAAGTAAGACGACCGAGCAACGCGATCAGTACAAACAGTGCAATTGAAAATATAATGAATAAGCGTTTTTTGTGCGTAACCAATAGCGCTTTCACGTCTCTTCATCCTTTTCCACTATCCTTTATTTCAATTTATGTGGACAAAGGGTAAAAAAGAATCATCATTTCTATGATTTAGGGATTTCCTATCAAACTTGCTCAACGGAATGTTATATTCAAAGACTCAAACGTAAAAAATCCCACATCTTCGTCTATTGAGTGAGATGTGGAACATACTGGTCGTTTGAGGTAATTAGGAGGCTATTCTTTTTTAAGTAAAGGGAAGTACGAATGTCAGAAAATGAAACAAACACTCCACATCTTCACATAAAAAACGAGGTTTCCCTCGTATGTATTATCTATTTCATTTTCATCTTGTTTTTGACTTCAGCTGTTTCACAACCATATTTCTCTATTACCAAAAAGAACGAATTTTTCGGGACAAGGTAATACGTTCCATTTTTAAACTCCATACTTTCTCCCATAGTTGTTCCTGTTCAAAAGCATCCGATGCACTTCTTAGTTGTTGATAACTTAACAACAACTGCGTATTTATAGCATCGAATTGTGCCCATAAATGATAGAGAAATAAATCTTTGTCTGTGAAATTCAGTTTTTGTAAAATTTCAGCTTGCCATTCTTGATCGCCGATTTCTTTTGCATATAAATACAAGTCTAAATAATCGTTTATCCAAGTTTCTTTTAACTGAATCATGATTTTACCTCCCTAACAAATGAAAAACCTCTTTAAGAAGAGGTTTTCTAGTTAGAAAGGTCCTCCTCTTATCTTTCAGAGTTTCTACTCTGTTGGATTTAGCACCATACAGTCTGTTGACTGAGGTTGCTGAGGTTTCATAGGGCCAATCCCTCCACCTCTCTTGATAAGAGATCCTTCGATTTTTTTCGTTTTGGTTGATTTGTTGTTGATTATATATGTAATTATTTTAATTGTAAATAACTACATCGATTTTTCTTTCATTGTTCGCATCATACTCATCATTTTTGTCATCATTTCATCTGACTCTTGCATTTTGTTCATCATCATATCCATGTCCATTTCTGGTATCGTGTTCATTTCTTGCATTTTGTTCATCATCATGGTCATCATTCTCATTTTTCCCATCATATCCTCCATCATGACCATCATCATCATATTCATACACATTTTATCCATACTATAATCCTCCGATTTTAGATACTTCAAATCATTACCTATGTTTTCCATAATGTTTGAATATATACTAGCCCGTCCTCTTGGCATAAAAAAACGAGGTTTCCCTCGTTAGGATTATCGATTTCGTTTTGGTTTGGACCTTGACTTCTTCTTTGCCGGCCATAGTTTTTTGATTAGTTTTTGACATTCTTGGATATGGGCATATTCACTTGAAACGTCTACTAATTCTTCTTGTCTGTCTACCGCACGAACCAATCGTTCGGGATAGGAGAGAAAGACAGCTAGAAGTCTTTTTTCTTTCGGCAATAGTTTATTTTCTTGTTCATAGGCTGCTAGTATTTCTGCGGGAGATTCCTCTGGATATCGATGTATTAAAGTAGCAAGGTCTTTTATGGGTGTATCTAGCGCAGCATGGTCAAAATCGATCCAGTACAATCCTTCCTCACTTGTGAGTACATTAGAAGGATGAACCCGACCATGACATATCGTGTATCTCGGGGCAATTCCTTTTTCCACTTGAAGATAACGATCGATTCCTTGGATAGCAAACGTAAATCCATTTTGGGAGAGCTGAGCAGATTGTTCGGATATTTTTGCTTCTCCTTCTTCTAACGTCTCTTGCCAACTAGATACTTGTGTCTTTCGCTGTTCCCAAGACTCTTTTAGATCTGGATCGATGACTTGGTGCAACTTGGGAAACTGTGCTGCTATAGGTTCTGCTAAACGATGAAAGCGCCCTAAGGATGATGCCAGCTCTGTTGCCGATACATGATCATCAGCAGGCTCTTGCCATGGAGTGGCATACCACTGGCTTCCATAAGCAGAAACGACTATTTCTCCATCCTCTGTAGGAACCCACGGAAGCAGATGAGGATATCCAGCTGTGCGAACTTGTTCTAACATGCGGTGCAGTACATACAGTTTTTCTCTCGGTGCATGACTTTCTTTCAGCGCATATTTTTGGTCTCCATCCGCAACCTCCCATACTCCAGCCCGATGTTGCACCGAAGAAGGGTCCCATCCAAATGCATGAATCACTTCCCACATCGAAAGCCCTCCTTCCCTAGCTCCGCTTCACCGGAATTTTTACGATTTGACCTTCCACTAAACGATCTGTTGGGAACTGATTCGTTCTAATAATCGCATTACAAGAAACATCATACTTGGCAGCTAATGTATCGATCGTCTCGTCTTTTTGGACAATAACCATTTTTAAGGAAGTAAACGATTCTTCTCTATTTCCTACCAACCACCTGCTCCATTCTCTGCCACGAACTTCTTCCTCTGTATTACTTGGTTCCTTGATTTCTTCCTCTTGTTGTCCTTCTTCAATCACAAGCTGAGGTTGAAAGGCTTCTTGTGATGGTGGTTCTTCGCCTACTTGTTCTTTTGCTATTTTTCTTGTCTCCCGATGTATGGTGCGTTCAACTTCTTTGGGTTTGGATTGTTCTTTTTTTGCCTCTACCTGTTCTGGCTCTGGTTTGGCAGGCTGAGCTGCAAAAGTGGGGGACTCGATCTCTTTTTTCTCTTCTATCTCTTCTTGCTGATCTTCAGAAACCTCTGTGATCAATTCTTCTTCCTCGGCTTCTGGCAATATCCCGTCTATCATCAGAACTGCTTCAATCTGTAATTCAAATGGTGATAAGATCTGGTAATCAAAAGATTCTACTTCTGCACAGACAGTTGCTAGTTCTGCACGGTCACGAGGCAGAGTAATTTCGACAGGAATTACATAGGCAATCTCTTCCCCCTCTCTTTCATAAGGATCATAATCAGAAACATCTGCTTCTTCATCGATATCCCCTTCATAGGTGCCATTCAGCCGAAGATAACCGTGAATTTTAAGATGCTGCCCTTCATCTTTGATCTCCACATCGGGATATAAATCCAATTCCAGAAGCGAACTTATCCCTGCTTGCTGTGGATGCAGACGAATCTTTTCTGAAATATTAAAGCGAAGTTGCTCCACCTGTTCTCCCTCCTTCTATCTTTCAAGCCCTTATGCTGAAATATATGTACGAGATAAAAGAGTTATCACTAGATCGGACAAAATGTTAACAGCTATGTAAAATTGTCTTCTCATCACTTGGAGGTCAAATCATGATTTCATCTCATCCACATACATTAAACGTATATGGATTTCTCGGCTGAAATATGAGGAGGAACAAGTATGGATTTGACCGCTCAATTGCCCAATTGGTTATTGCCTATCACTCATCCAAGCCCCTCGGCAGTAGAACAAGAAATGCGCAGGTGGAATATTACTTACCCGCAGATCTCCCCTTACATCACATCTCCAGCTCCCCCTCTGCAATATGGAAGAAATGTTATCTTTCGATCCGAACTTTTTGAAGTAATCATTCTGCAAATTCCTCCACAAATTGAAACTCCCATACACGATCATGGGGAATCTTTTTGTTGTGTAAAAGTAGTCGATGGCACATTATATAATCGTATCTATCAAATAAAACAATCTACTGAGGCACCTGGGCAGGTAAAAGAAGAGAGATATAAACAAAATGAGTATTTTACCGTAACCCAAGACCAAATTCACTCCATGTACAATCCGAGAAACCAACCTTTGATCACTTTCCACGTCTACTCCCCGCCCATTGAAAATAACCACATTTATAATGAAACACACTTGGAAAATACTATCTCCTCATAAAAAATAAGTACGAAGTACATACTTATCTGTCTAGACTGCTTCTAATATGCTTGGTATAAAGTTCCTATCTTCTTCAAAACATAAGCAAGTGGTACAGTCTGTCAGGATTTCCACTTGTCTTTTTGAGTTGCATACTCACTTGAAACTTAATACATCAATATGTTATTTTCAAGAAATGAGCACTTGATTTACTAGATCAAGAAAGAGGTCATAGAGATGAAACAACAACAGATGGGTGTTATTGGTTTAGGCGTTATGGGCAGAAACCTTGCCTTAAATATGGAAAGTCGTGGATATTCGGTCGCAGTATTTGATAACTTTACAAATTTGATCAATCCTTTTGTCCAAAAAGATGCAGCTGGTAAAAATATCGTTGGTACATATAGTATAGAAGAATTTGTGCAGAGCCTCGAAAAACCCCGCAAAATTTTAATGATGATCAAAGCTGGTGCCCCAACAGATGCTACGATCGAACAAGTTAAACCTCTATTAGATAAAGGCGATGTATTGATTGACGGTGGAAATACCTATTTCCATGACACCATCCGCCGTAATAAAGAGTTAGAGGCAGATGGGATTCATTTTATTGGAACAGGCGTATCCGGTGGAGAAGAAGGAGCACTGCATGGCCCTTCGATCATGCCCGGTGGACAAAAAGAAGCATATGAACTAGTAGAACCGATCTTGACTGCCATCTCCGCAAAAGTGAACGGTGATCCATGTTGTACTTATATTGGTCCCGATGGCGCTGGACACTATGTAAAAATGGTACACAATGGGATTGAATATGGAGACATGCAGTTGATCTCGGAGGCTTACTTCCTTCTCAAACATGTACTAGGCCTTGAGGCAGAGGAATTACATCACGTATTTGCAGAGTGGAACAAAGGAGAACTAGATAGTTATCTCATTGAGATCACGGCTGATATCTTTACCAAAATAGATGAGAAGACAGGCAAACCCCTTGTCGACGTCATCTTAGATACTGCTGGCCAAAAAGGGACTGGAAAATGGACAAGTCAAGATGCATTGGAACTTGGTGTACCCCTTTCCATCATAACCGAATCGGTTTTCGCCCGTATCATCTCTTCCATGAAAGAAGAACGAGTGAAAGCGAGTAAAGTATTACAAGGTCCAGCAATTAAACGGTATGAAGGTGACAAAAAAGGTTTGATTGAAGCGATTCGTAAAGCGTTGTATATGAGCAAAATTTGTTCTTATGCTCAAGGCTTCAGTCAGCTGCGTGCTGCTGCAAAAGAATATAACTGGGATTTGCCATACGGAAATATCGCGATGATCTTCCGTGGGGGATGTATTATCCGCGCACAATTCCTGCAAAAAATCAGTGACGCATATGAGCGTGAACCAGACTTAACAAATTTATTATTAGACCCATACTTTAAAAATATTGCCGAAGAATACCAATCTGCGCTTCGACATGTGATCACCATTGCGATTGAAAATGGGATTCCGACTCCATCTTTTTACAGCGCACTCGCTTATTATGATAGTTATCGGACAGAGACACTGCCTGCTAATCTCTTACAAGCGCAAAGAGATTACTTTGGAGCCCATACGTATCAACGGATTGATGAAGAAGGTACTTTCCATACAGAATGGATGGAGAAATAGAAAAGAGGTTGTAGGGATAATCCTACAACCTCTTTTTTAATGCTTTAAGAATTGGATGGCTTACTTGCAACCGACCACCAAAAGAATCCATCTCTTGCTAAGAGTTGATCGGATTCCATTGGGCCCATCGACCCAGCTTCATAATTAGGAAACGTAACATCTTTGTCTTTGTTCCACGCTTTGGAAATCGTATCGACAAACTTCCATGAGATGGATACTTCATCCCAATGGGTATAGTGGGTCGCATCCCCCAATAGACAATCATACAAAAGTCTTTCATATGCTTCAGGTGTATTCATTTTATCATCGCAGTTGCTGCAATAATGTAACTGAATAGGTAAGGAATCTTCTTCTCCTGTGCGTTGCTGAGCGTTAAGATGCAGTGTCATCCCTTCATCTGGTTGAATATGGATCACCAATAAATTAGGATGCGGATGACTTCTATCCCGGTAAAGGTTCATTGGTAAATCTTTAAACTGCACGACAATTTTCGTTGATTTTTCTTTCATTCGTTTTCCGGTACGAATATAGAACGGAACACCCGCCCACCGATAATTGTTGATCATTAGTTTCCCAGCAACAAATGTATCGGTTGTAGAGTTTGGATCGACATTGTTTTCTTCCCGATAAGCGATTACATCACGATCTTCGATGCATCCTTTCCCATATTGTCCCCGAACGAAGTATTGTTCTACTTCTTCTTCTGTAAATGGCCGCAATGCGCGCAATACTTTCACTTTTTCGCTTTGAATCTCATCTCGTGTCAAATTGATAGGAGGCTCCATCGCAAGCAGTGCTACCATTTGCAGCATATGGTTTTGCACCATGTCAAGTAAAGCCCCAGATGATTCATAATATCTGCCGCGATCTTCTACACCCAATGTTTCACTGGAAGTGATTTGGATGTTGGAAATATATTGGTTGTTCCATAGTTCTTCAAAGATGGCATTTGCAAAGCGGATGACAGTAATGTTCTGCACCATCTCTTTACCTAAATAGTGATCGATTCGATACACTTGATCTTCGTTAAATACTCGGCCAATTTGATCATTTAAGTCTTTTGCAGATTCATAATCATGACCAAATGGCTTCTCGATGACCACACGACTCCAGCCATCTGTTGACGTCAAACCGCTTGATTTTAAATTTTCGCAGATCGTACCAAAAAACTGTGGTGCCATTGCGAGATAAAACATACGATTGCCTTCCGTATGGTATTGGTCATCCAGTTTTTGCAGCAGAGTTTGCATGGTATCAAAAGATTTTTTATCTGTTACATCTGCTGGCTGGAAATAGAAATGGGAAGCAAAATCGTTTATATCCTTTATCTTTCCTTCGATTTTCTCAGCAGAATTTATGACACTTTGACGAAAGTCTTCATTGGACATCTCGCCTCTGGCTACACCTACTACTGCAAAGTCTTCGGAAAGTTTGTCAGCATTATACAGTTTGTACAGGGAAGGGAACAATTTGCGCTTCGCTAAGTCACCTGTAGCACCAAAGATCACCACAATTGCTTTTGGCTGAGTTGACATAAAGTTTTACACCTCATTTTGATAAGAAAGAATAAGTCCTCCAAATGAGCAAATCCACTAATACCTAGTTCCAAACTCGCTTGATAGGCATGCCTTCCACGTCTGTTGTAAAAACAAAAAGGACGCTCCAGTCATGCAAAGCGAGACTAGGAGCATAGCGACGTAGCGAGACTTGTCCCTTAGGTGCATATCTTCGCTTAGGATTACTTGTATTTATTTTTGCTCAATTAGGGTCGCTTTCATGTTTGCTACAAAGTGAATACTAACAAAAGAAATAGGAAGAGGAAAACCCGCGCAGCAGGTCTTCCTTCCCCTATTCTACCTTAATCTATCTTTACGATTTGATTTTCTTCTAATTTTACCGTTCCTTGTTTTAAGATGGTCACTTTTTCTCCTTCTTTTAAGTTGGTAAAAATGATTGGAGTGATAGTAGAAGGAGCTTTCTTATTCAACAAGTCGAGGTCGACATCAAGCAGATGCTGTCCTTTTTTTACTTGATCTCCCTGAGAGACATGAGCAGTAAAACCTTCTCCCTTCAGTTCTACTGTATCAATCCCAATATGAATCATAATCTCATGCCCTGATGTAGAAGTAATGCCAATTGCATGTTTGGTCGGAAATAGTGTTTCAATTTTCCCATCACATGGAGCTACTATCTTTCCATTTGAAGGTAGGATAGCAAATCCGTCTCCCATCATTTTTTGGGAAAATACTTGATCTGGAACTTCTGATAACGGTACAACCTTTCCTTCCACTGGAGCTACAAACTCATCGAGTTTACCCTCGACAGGGGCAGTCGTCATCGTATTCGCGATCTCCTCTGAATTAATCGGATTGGCTGGGGCACGACCTTCCATTACCTCTTGGATTTGCCCTTTTAGTGTATCCGATTTCGGACCGAAGATCGCCTGAATATTGTTACCAACTTCCAACACCCCAGCTGCACCAAGTTGTTTGAGTTTGTCTTTATTCACATCTTTTGCATCATGAACCGATACACGTAACCGTGTAATACAGGCATCTAAGTGAGTAATATTTTCTTTTCCACCTAAGGCAGCAAGTACTTGACCTGGCAATTCATTCTTTCCAGTAACTACTTTGGCAGCGGATGGATTGTTTTCTTCTTTCGGATCTTCCCGTCCAGGCGTTTTAAGATCAAACTTTCGAATTGCAAAGCGGAATCCAAAGTAATAAATAACCGCAAATACGAGACCTACTGGGATAACAAGCCACCATGCAGTCCGGTTTTGAAGTACCCCAAACAAGAGATAATCGATCACACCACCTGAGAATGTCATCCCAATTTTTACATTGAGCAATTGCATTACCATAAAGGACAAACCTGCAAACACTGCATGAATGGCAAACAATACAGGAGCCACAAATAAGAAAGTGAACTCAATTGGCTCCGTGATCCCAGTTAAAAATGAAGTTAAAGCAGCTGAGCCCATAATCCCAGCCACATATTTTTTATGCTCTGGTCTGGCTTCGTGATACATAGCAAGGGCGGCTGCTGGCAATCCAAACATCATAAATGGGAATTTCCCAACCATAAATGTTCCAGCTGTTAGTTTTACACCATCTTTTAATTGAGCAAAGAAAATATTTTGATCCCCGTGTACAGATTGCCCTGCTTTGGTGACGTAGGTACCAAATTCGTACCAAAAGGGAGCATAAAAAATGTGATGCAGTCCAAATGGAATCAAAGAACGTTCGATAACACCAAACACAAATGCAGATAAGGTTAAGTTAGCATTTACCATGTTGGTCGAAAATGCATTTAAGGCATGCTGGATCGGCGGCCAAATAAAGATCAAAAGAACACCCAAAATTACGGCAAAGAAGCCAGTTACAATGGGGACAAATCGCTTTCCAGCAAAGAAACCTAGATAGGAAGGAAGTTCAATCTTGTAATAGCGATTAAACATAATCGCTGCTAAGGCTCCCACGATTATCCCTCCAAATACACCTGTCTGCAAGGTCGGGATTCCGAGTACACTAGCATATGCAGGGTTATTGGCGATTTTCGCAGGGTCCAACTGATGAGTGGCAATTAAAATGGTACTCATCGTCTTATTCATGATGAGATATCCCACAATTGCTGCAAGTGCTGCTACTCCATCACCTGCAAGTCCTACGGCAACTCCTACGGCAAATAAGAGAGAGAGATTACCAAATATAATATCTCCAGCTGATGACAATACGTTGGAAACCAGCTGAATCCATGTGGAATTCAAGGAAGGTATAAATTGTATTAGTGTGGGATTTTGTAAGGCTGTACCTACACCGAGCAAAATACCAGCTGCTGGCAAAATAGCAACAGGCAGCATCAGTGCTCTCCCAACTTTTTGTAATTTACCAAAAAGCTCTTTAAACACGAATGAAACACCCTTTCTAAAGTAATATCCAAAAATGGTATAAATGCAAAAAAACCAGATCACGAGTAAATCATTTGGCTAATTTCCAATGGTAGTCATATACCCATTAGCGTTCACCACAATGATATTTTCTACTCATGCCTGATCGAATCAGTCACACGTATAAGACGATAAAATTTTCATATATGCGCAATAAAGTATGCGCTTACAATTAACCTCCTGTATGTAATCTCAAAATTCAAGGCACATCTATGATTAAACTATAATCAATTTAATAAATCAATAATGAAAATATATAAATTTAGCATAACAAAAAGGGAAACAGGCTGTCCCTATAAGAGAAACAGCCTGTTTTACCGTATTTTTTCTATAGATTTTTTAATGCATTGCGATTCGCTTCCAATGTTTGGTTGATATCTTCCTCACTATGGGCAAGAGAGAGGAACATCCCTTCAAATTGAGAAGGCGGCAATAGTACTCCTTCTGCTAACATGTTTCGATAATACTTTGCAAACAAGTTCGTATCTGCTGTTTTTGCTTGGTCATAACTTATTACGTTTTCATTTGTGAAGAAGAGACAGACCATCGATCCCACTCGATTAATATGATAGGGAACACCAGCTTCTTTCGCATTTTGTCTCAATCCCTGTTCCATCATCTGTCCAAACTGTTCTAATTGCTCATAGGACTGTGGAGATAATTGTTTTAGAGTTGCGATTCCACCCGCCATTGCTAAGGGATTTCCAGAAAGTGTTCCTGCTTGATACACCGTGCCGGCTGGAGCAATCATCTGCATGATCTCCCCTTTTCCCCCATATGCTCCGACAGGTAGTCCTCCACCGATCACTTTGCCCATTGTCGTCAAATCCGGAGTAATTCCATATCTGCCTTGAGCAGAGTGATAATCTACGCGAAAGCCAGTCATCACCTCATCAAAAATTAAGACAATCCCATACTGCTCCGTTAAACTGCGAAGACCTTCCAGAAAACCAGGCTGCGGCGGCACAACACCCATATTTCCAGCGACTGGCTCCACAATAATAGCTGCAATATCTTCCCCTACTTCTTCACACACAAGCTCCACACTCGCAAGATCGTTATAAGCAACTGTCAACGTATGCTGAGCAGTATGTTCTAAAACCCCAGGACTATCTGGCAATCCCAACGTAGCAACACCTGACCCTGCTTTGATCAGCAAACTATCGGAATGTCCATGATAACTCCCTTCAAACTTGAGGATTTTTTTCCTACCTGTATAGGCCCGAGCTAATCGTAAAGCACTCATTGTCGCTTCTGTTCCAGAGTTCACCATCCGCACCACTTCCACTGACGGCACACGTTCTCTGACCAACTCTGCCATTTCGGTCTCTAACATAGTTGGCACACCAAAGCTTGTCCCTTTCTCCACTGCTTCGTGCAAAGCTGCTGCTACATCAGGATGAGAGTGACCTAAAATTAGCGGTCCCCAAGAACAAATATAATCTATGTATGTATTTCCATCGATATCGGTTAACTTTGATCCTGCGCCACTTTCCGCAAAGATCGGATGCTCCATCACTGAACGAAATGCGCGAACAGGTGAATTCACACCACCAGGTATAAGGGGGAGTACTTTTTCAAATTGCTCTTTTGATCGATCATACTTTCTTGACAATGCTTCTACACTTCCTCTCAAATGCCACACATGATGATTCCATTGTAACATGTTCATTTCAAAAAGGTAAAAGAGTGATCACCCTTCTTATTTTCATATACTCAAAGGAATGTATCTATAAACAAATATATATTTTTTTTTATCGAATGGAGATATTATGATTGATTTATCAAAACACGAGAGGAACATTCGAATATGAATCCATCCTACAAAAAACTTTTTGAACAAGTAACGTTAGGAGACATTACATTAAAAAATAAAATCATTATGGCTCCTATGACACATATGGCTTCCCATGAAGACGGCTCTATTTCCAACAAAGAATTAAACTATTATGCCCGACGTGCAAACGGTGTAAGTGCAGTGATCACAGCAGGAACTTATGTGATGAGAAATGGTGGAATACCAATGGGACCAGGAGTTCATAGTGATGAAATGATTCCCGGTTTACGAAAACTCGCTGCCACCATTAAACAGGAAGGAGCAAAAGCAATTCTGCAAATCTTTCACGGAGGTCGACAATCTTCCGCGGTCGAAGGAGGAGAAGTGGTAAGTGCGAGTGATGTTCCCGAAGAAAGAGAAGACGCTCCTATACCACGTGCATTAGCCGACAAAGAAATAATTGAAATCGTGAAGGCTTTTGGTCAGGCGACAAAAAGAGCGATTAAAGCGGGATTTGACGGAGTAGAAATACATGGCGCTAATGGTGGACTGATTCAACAATTTTTCTCTCCTCATGCCAATAAACGGACTGATGACTGGGGTGGAACGCGCGAAAATCGGATGAAATTTGCACTCGCAATCATCGATGAAGTAAAACAAACCGTTGATCAACATGCCAAAAGGCCGTTTATTGTAGGATACCGGATATCTCCAGAGGAAACGACGACACCTGGTATCACTATGGCTGACAGTTTGTCTATGATCGATATACTAGTTACGAAACAACTTGATTATCTCCATATCTCCTTGAATCACTTTTGGACTCCACCCCGTCATGGTGTGCAAGATACAAGATCTCGGTTGGAGATCATTCAAGAACGTGTGGGTCATCAAGTGCCTATCATTGGAGTTGGCGGTGTGTATACTCCAGAAGATGCTTTACGCGCACTGGATACAGGAGTACTTCTAGTAGCGATAGGACGGGAATTACTCTTGGAGCCAGATTGGGTAAACAAGGTCAAAGAAGGCAGAGAGAGCGAAATCAAAACAACTCTGTCCCCTAATGATCAAGAGCGATTACAAATTCCAGATGTACAGTGGAATATGATTACGAGTTTGGGCTGGGTTACGATGGAGCAAGAAGAGGGTAGTTTGGAGAGGCAGTAACAATGGATACAGTCTTGCAAAGGTTTTGATTGCAGGACTGTTTTTTTATTATCTCCAGCTATATATAACTTTTCTCATCGTGACTAGTGTGTAAGAAATGATGAGAATCGTTTATACACGAACGAATATTTATTATCTAAATGGAATAGCTTTTATAAACCTTTTCCGATATAATTTGAGTACAAACTGGTCAACCCGACGAAAGGTTAGGTCCTCTCATGGACAGCACCTCCCAGTGGTTCACGGACAAGTTCCTGTGGATCGACGGCCGGCTCGACGGCATCGACAACCGGCTCGACACCATCGCCATCCTGGTGGTGCTCCTCGTGATCTTCGTGGCCGCCCTCGGCTACGCGGTGTTCAAGCTGTACACCGACCGCGAGAAGCTGAACGAGTTCGAGAACAGGATCTCCGCTCTGGAAGCCAGCAGGCCCCAGACGGCGGACTCGGCGATCCACGGAGCCCTCAACGACATCGCGGGAACCCTCCAGGGTCTCAACAACACCATGAGCGGGGTCGGTGACCGGCTCGGCAGTCTCTCCGGCACCCACCACGGTCTCGGCGACGAGATCCGGGAGCTCCGGGAGGCCATCCGGGAGTACGTGGAGGTGGTCGAGGACGGCACCGAGCAGAACTCCGGCTTGGAGGCCACCGACGGCTCCTCCGACCAGAAGGAACCGAAGCATCTCTGATGACCTCTTCGGCGCCACGGCGGGCTGCGGCTTCCACATATGTGGGAGCACGCAGTCCGCCGCCGTTTTTATCCCCCTCTTTCCCTTTATTCCTCCAATTTAACAAAGAAATCCCCCCAACTACAAGAAATGGAGGGATATGTTATATAAAAAAACACCTACTGGAGTCACCGTATCAATTCGGGAAAAATACACATTAAGGAGTCGGTTCTTTGTACTACTTACTTTTTATACCCAATCTTCATATCTTTAGCACATACCGGGACTAATCCTGATAAAACAAATCCCTAGGGACGATAGATGCTATCTGCAGTACTAAAGAGCAAAAAGTATAGACAGGCAATTTCATAAATACTGATCCCTTCACTATACTGATAAATTGTATAGTTACGGAACTTTGTAGTCCCTACTTCAGCGATGACTTCCTTTTTACTCTGATCTATAAAAAGAAGATTCTCATTACTTAATTCACTGCTATACCGAATAATAATAGTTAAATCATCTCTTTCATAAGTAACACTTTTAATACCAAACTTGCATACTCCCTTGAAAGATTCGTTCTTATTGTTTATTGTTACATCCAATTCTGTAAGTCTTTCTTTCGATTGTGCCTTCTTCCAACTTCTTTCTTCAGCTTTAACAATTATCTCTTCTTTTCCCCTAGTAAGTACATCAGACCCTAGCCAATTCATAGCTGTCTTCAGTATGTTTATGTTTAATCGCTGAAAAATGTTATTAGAAGAATACCGTTGCACGTCCCCAATTTTGATTCCCTGATCATCATATATATTAAAGGGGCCCCTACTACAATTGAATAGGGGTAATTTCATATGAAATGACTTCATCTTTTGTATTACCTCCAAATCTATAGCCGATTTTAATTAAACTAGTTATTCATTAGATTCCATATGTTCATCTTACTATATGCTTGTATTTTATGTTTAGACAATTCAGATATGTTAGATTCCAAGCCCCTTAACATGCAATTCTTTAAAGTTATAGGAATACTAAACGTGTGTTTTTTCCGAAGTGGTATGGGAACCCCTACTGGCAAAATCAATCCCATTAATTGTAAAACAATGATGTCCATCCTCTTTCTTATATACACAACAAATAAGAATTCATTATTATATTTGAATTTTGTTTGCTATAATGTGAATACAATCTGGCATCGACACCGAAGAAAGGCTAGGTCCAACCATGGAATCCGTACCCTCCCTGTGGCCGAACATGGACGACAGCTCGTTCCCGTGGCCATGGTTGACGGACACCCTCCGCAAACTCGACTGGACGAACTACATCCAGAACGAGCGGCTCAACTACCTCAGCAACAAGATCAACGACCTGAGCTGGCAGGTCAGCATGCAGTGGGGCTTGATCATCGTCCTCATCCTTGCGATCGTCGGCCTGGTGCTTGCGCTGTACGCTTTTTTCCAGCAGCTGCGAGCCAAGGACGCCCAGAACAGTGCCCTGTGGGCGGCGATCGGCGAACTGCGGCAGACGTCCGCGGACCAGACGTCGCGGATCGACGGACAAGATCGGCTCATCCACAGTCACGAGAAGCAGCTCGACCTCCAGCTCGATGACATCGAGGAGCTCGGAGTACGGGCTGGCGGGCTGGAGGAGCGAGTCTCCGAACTGGAAGGGGACTTCGATCGGTTCGAGAGGCGGATCGTCAACCTGCGGCGGGATCTCTTCTTTCGCCCGCAGAACCTCTGCTCGCCGGTGCGACGTGGTCTGGACGTGATCGTCTACTACGTCATCATCGACGGTGTCGATCGGAGCCAGACGGCGACCGAGACCAAGGGCGACACCGGGGACATCTCCGACAAGGAGAGCCCCGACGACTCCTCCATCACGGAGGAATCGAAGTGACGCTCTGACTTCGGGCGCCACGGCAGGCTGTGAACTTCCACACTGTGGGAGCGCGCAGTCTGCCGCCCGTTTAAACCACTTTTCCTCCTCTTATTTCTCTTTATTAAAAACCCAAGTTCACATATAAAACAAGTCATTTAATCAAAATCTCCTATTTCCTTCAGCCAAATAGTAAATTTCCTTATATACATAAGAGTCTAAAAAAATCAATATTCTTTTCCAATTTTGTTTGTTATAATAGGGGTACGAAGGTTCCATTCACCCAACCCGGAAAGACGAGTCTATCATGGACATGCAGTGCGGCAAGGGCTACGACAGCCTCGGCTACTACGACAACACCCAGACGCCGGAGTGTTTGACCAACAGGCTCGACACGGTAACTCACTGGCTAGTGGGCATCTGGGTGGTCGGCGGGCTGATCATCCTCGGCTTGGTGGCCGCGCTCATCTGGCAGTCCAACAGGCGGCGAGAGCAGCAGTGGCAGATCAACAACCTGCGTCAGGATGTCAACAAGGTCATCAACCCCTACGACCCGAAGTCCCACTTCTCCCTGATCAAGGACCTGCAGAAGAAGGACACCGAACAGGACGACCGGCTGAACACCCATCTGCACTTGCTCAACGAGCACGACGGACGGCTGGACATCCACATCGACTGGATCGGCAAGCTCCAGAGGGAGATCAACTACATCCTGAACAAGATCGTCCCTCGGCGGGGAACCATCTTCGTTGGCCCCAAGCTGTTCGAGGACATCGTCCAGACGGTGATGGACCAGATGGCGAACGAGCACCAGAGCGACAACGACGGGCAGGGCTCCACCACGGAGTCCGCCGACGCATGACGCACTAGTCCACTCGGTCGCCACGGCGGGCTGCACCTCCACACAAGTGGAAGGTCGCAGTTCGCCGCCCGTTTTAGGCTGCTTTTTTCTTACAACTCTCTACATCTCTCCACTAGAAACATCTCTCTCCCCAAAAAAATACACACAATCCTTGGTTAGAATTGTGTGCACGATATCTATCCTACTTCGCATACTTCCCGATAAAATACTTTACTTCTTTGGCTTCTTTGTACAATCGAAATGGCTTCTTGAGCATCCTACGTGGAATTTTCCGCAAAAAATATGCGCGATTGACTTGGTACTCTTTCATGATTCGGGACGGTTTGGTGGTGAGCCGGTTTTTTAGTTCTTCATAGATTTCATGTTTTAAATCTACCTTAACATCCACACTCCGTCCACAAACCTCGCAATGGATATGGGAAATAGAATTATTAAAATAGGTGATCCGATGAGGGGTATCATCTGAGCAACGGATGCAAAAAAATTCGGTTGTTTCTTGTGTCTCTCTCACCTATCATCCCTCCATTCAATTCTAAATAGGAATACTCTTATTATACAGCAACATACAAAGAAGTTAAGCCTTACGAATAGACGCATCTCTTTCCATCAATTGCCGCAGTTCCCAAATCATTTGAACTTTGGTCTGTTCAATATCGTCAAAGGTGAGGACTTCCCCTTTTTTTATATCCCTTGTGACAACGAGACTAGAATCTGCTAATCCAATGGGAAGCGCATAAGTCTTCTTCGCATCTGACGCATTCATGATCTGACCATAGGAAGTAAACCCACCTAATCCATCTAACCTCTCTCCAGCACGCAAGTCTTTCTTTGCGACGGTGACAGTTTCGGCAACGAGTCCATGATAAGGAACGATGGATTCCTCTTTATCCAAGTACGCTTTTGCAATGGAGATAGGAGTTTCCAAACTCGTTAAGTGATAAGGTCGAAAAAGGACATAATTAGGACCATCGCCCATTTTCAAATATTGCATTTCACGGTGTACTTCTTCCTGTTCGGAAGTAACGATGACAAATACCCCCGGTGCGATGCCATTCACAAATTCTACCGTTTGATAGGAATGCAAGATGCCGCCTTCCTCTTTTTTCCGCAGCACTTTTGTCAATTGATCTACGGTTGCCTCTGGTCCATGCATACCAGGTACATCTGGAAGGAAACCAGTAGCATTTGCTACAGCTGTCATTTCAATCATCGTTTTTGTTCCGTCTTGGAAAGAAGCTAATATTTTAGGATTCATATTTACTTTTAAAGCTTGCTCTCTTGCAGAGTCTGGATTTGCCTCAAGATTTAACGTATTATTTTTCCCCTTGCCCAAAACCAAAGGCTCGAAACCGATCGTTTTGGCAAAATGATATAGCTCCATGATGGCTGCCGGTTCATCACCAGAAGCTCCTGTATAAACGACACCTGCTGCTCGTGCCATCTGGTGAAGAAGCGGCCCCACCGTGACATCTGTTTCCACATTCAGCATCACAATATGCTTTTTCGCCAATATAGATTTCCAAGCAATTTCTGCTCCTAGATTTGGAATCCCTGTTGCATCTACGATCACATCGACTGCTGGCAGCTGTAATACGAGTTGCATATTGGAAGTAACGACAACTTGACCTGCATCTATCGCTCGCTCTGCTTTCTCGATCTCTTCTGTTTGAACGATTTGAGTACTAGCATATCCTGCATTTTCATAAGCATGCACAGCATTTTGTGTCTGGATATCAGCTGTTGCGACGACTTCCATTCCTTTCATTGCTGCGATTTGTGAGATCATACCTCTGCCCATTTGTCCGGCACCAATAAGTCCCACACGAATGAAATTTCCTTCTTGTCCAAGTGCTTCGAGTTTATGATAAATTGGCATAAGATGACCCCATTTGTTGTAGTTTTAGTCGTGACGTATGAATTGAATCTTCGATCCTATTTGTACACTTGGAACGGGCTTGTCTTCTACGCAGATGGTTCCGGGTAAATCTCCTTGTCCACCATCAAACTTTATCGTGACATGACCTAATTCTTGTATCGTTTTATTGGCTGTATCCCCAACAAATGAAATTTGAAACGATTGACCATCGATCACTAACACATCTTTTGAGGTGATTTCTCCAGCGTTTTTTCGATCTGTATGCAATACAGTAATATCGTGTAGTTCTTCAGGTGCATTTTCGTCAAATAAAATAAGTAATTTTTCCTTTGCAAACTTCGAGACAAGTTCCCCTATTTTGGTTGCTGTTACTTCAAAAAGTACACTCATAAACTCACCTGCCACAGGAATAGTAGGGCTGGAATCATTCACGGAAACCAGCCCATTCTTTTTTAATACAATCCGAAACTACATACATAAGCGATTAATACAGCGACAGGACCGGTAAACTGTCTGGAGAGCAGAACTGCTGGTACACCGACTTCGATGGTTTCTGGTTTTGCTTCTCCCAGCGTCAATCCAACTGGAACAAAATCACAACCTACTTGTGGGTTGATCGCAAATAGCGCTGGCAAAGCAAGTTGTGGAGGGATATTCCCTTTTCCGATCTCCACCCCGATCAGCACCCCTACTACTTGGGCAATAACTGCTCCGGGTCCTAACATCGGAGATAAGATAGGAATCGCACAAATAATCGACAGAATGATCAACCCGAAAATATTTCCTGCTAACGGCGTTACCACATGGGCAATCCAATCACCAATTCCGGTATATGTGATGATCCCAATAATGGTACTGACGAATGCCATGAATGGTAAGATATTGCGAATTACCATATCAATCGTTTCACGTCCAGCTTGATAAAACACCCCGACAACATTTCCCATTGCTCTCCCAATTTTGACTAAGATATTGGTTTTTTGTGGATATATTTCAGCTGCCTTTTTCTTCGCATCTTCTTTGATTTCTTTGGTGCTTCTCGTTTCCACCGTTGTGGACGGAGCAGCATCATCTGTCAAAGTGATATTTTGTCCGGTTACACCAGAGACAAAATTTTGTTCGTTGATAAAGGAAGCCAGAGGTCCTGATGGAGAAACCGGTAAAACATCGATGGTCAGTACCCCCATTTTAGGATATACTCCACAGCGTGCTGTACCTCCACAATCTACGACGACACAAGCCATATTTTCCTTATCTATTGAGTTTCGAAATCCATCTACAGCTTCGGCACCCGTTAATTCGGCAATTTTTTGTGCGATCGGATGTATACCGCCGCCTGTAACGGAAACGATATATTTTTTCTGTTCAGTTGGTTGAATGATCAATTCGGTCCCCCAACCACCTGCTCCCTTACTCACTTTTACTGTTGAATAATTAGCCATTTGGATATACCCCTTTCCATTTTAGGTGGTTGTTTGGGTCGTTTGAGCAGATTGATTTTGACGTTTTAGCATCATGTTCGTGATCCATTCCGTTACTAATCCACGGATCAAGATGACGATAATCCCGACTAATAGATAACGAACTGCTAACGGTTCCAAGGAGAGATGCAATGTCGTCAACCCACTGGCAATACCGAGGTAAACAAAAAGTTCAGCTGAATTTGCGTGAGGGAACAATCCAGTTATCGGATGAACAAAAGATACCGCCGCATCATAAAAAGCTGGTTTTTGTTTCTCTGGTAAAAACTTTCCGAAGGAATAACACATTGGATTGGTCAGGAAAAAGACGGCTAAAATAGGGAAAATCGTATAACGTAAAATTGCATATTTGGTTGTTTTCTGAGCGAAACGGTAGATTCGTTCTTCCCCTACAAATTTTATTAAAGCGTTTACAATTACAATCAAACAGATCAAGGTAGGTAAAATTCCTTTTGCTAGCCCCATAAATTGAGCTCCACCAGCTTGAAACATCCCAATAAATCCTTTAGCAAGGTGTACTAAAAAATCCATCTGACCAAACCTCCTCAAGTTGATTTATCTCCTAAACCTTTTTCAATCTGTTATTTCTTGCTGTTGCTCATTCTTTTTGTTCACAATCTGATCTGCTGCCATTTGTATGGCTTTCGTACGATGATCATTGCCAGAAAGAAAAAAGAGTTGTTCGATTTTCTTCCCCTGTAACTCGAGATTAGAGGTAAAGCGAGAAAAGACTGTGACACCTGTTAGTTCTTTTGCATCTACTACCGAACCAGACAAATCCGAGACGAGTATGACGACAGAACCGATACCAAATCGTTTTTTTACAACGCCTACTCCCAGATATCCTGAATCATGATCTGCACTCATCTGGCGGATAGTTTGTCCATAATGTCGGTTTTGGTAATAACTTAAAATCACTTGAAGAATCCATGCACATACGAAAAAGATAATCAGTATTCCCCATTGATCCATAGAATCACCCTTTGCAAATGTTCGGTTCAATTACATTTGTAAATACTATTATACGGGATCTTAGAAGAAATGAAAACGCTTAATTTTTGAACATGACCTAATTTTTATCTTCAAATGATTCGATCAACTGGTTTGCAGTTTCATCATCGGTTATTAGAACATCCACATAGCCGCCTTTTAATGCAGCTAAAATACTATTTGCTTTATAAACTCCGCTTGCTATCCCTACCACTTTGTCTATTTTCTTTAAGTCTTCTAATTCAATGCCAATTCCTCTTTGATTAATAGATACGGCTGCCAGCTCTCCATTTTCCAAGATATATTTTGAACTAATATCGCCGACTACTTTAGCTTGTTTCAGTTCTTCAATGTCTGCATCACTTAAATAACCTATCTCATACATGGTAGAATGTTCATAAGGATTTCCTATACCAACAACTGCCATATCACATTGCTTTCCTTGTTCCAAAACACTAGAAATAAACGGGAGACTGACAAGCCCTTCTTTTTGCTCAGTTGTTGCTACCATTGCAGGTGCATACAATGATTCTGATTGACCATTCACTTTTTTGGCAAACTCATAGGCAATTTGATTCGCATGTAATGCCACTTCTTTTGGACCCATTCCACCTACTAACGGGATGACTTCCACATTCCTCTGCTCAATCGGATACTCCCTCACCATCTCAAATAGAGATTTTCCCCATGACACACCCAACCTTTTAATGGATCTGAGCGATTTACTTACATAGTTAGCTGTCGCCTTCCCCAAAGCTCGTAAAGCCTGTTCTTGGTTCATATTTTCCGTGGAAGTAATAATAACTTCCCTTAAGCCAAACTGTGCCGCAATTTTTTGCTCTCGTTCGATTACATCAAATCCATCATCCAAAATCGTAATCTTCACGATGCCTTCTTCTTTTGCTTGTTGCAGCAATTTCGAAATAATCGGGCGAGATACTCCTATTTTTTCGGCTATTACGGCTTGGGTTAATTCTTCTAGATAATACATTTTGGCAACTTTAATCAGCTTCTTTTTCTCATCATCGTTAATCATGGAAACACCTTCAAATCTATGGAAATGTAATTTGATCTTACCATATCTGCTAGTGACCTGTTTACATCAGATCAATAGATGCGCAGGATTTTCCAGTGTCTCTACCAACTGGGTTAAAAAGGCAGCCGCTGGGGCTCCATCAATCGTCCGGTGATCAAACGAAAGGCTTAGAGCCATCATAGGTCTTAATACAATTTCACCATCTACTCCTACAGGACGGTCTTTTATTTGTCCTACACCTAAAATAGCAGTTTCAGGCAGATTGATAATCGGAGTAAATTGATCCACTCGATACATTCCTAAATTACTTACGGTAAAGGTACCGCCTTGTAATTGATTCGGATGGAGTTTTCCTTCTCGAGCTGCCCGAGCAATTGTTTTGCTCTGTTCAGTAAGATCTGTCAGCCCCAATTTATCTACTTCTCGAATGACAGGTACAAGTAACCCGTTTGGTTGACTGACTGCTAGTCCTATATCAATTTGCGAGGACAGATGAATTTCATCCTTTACCAAAGTAGCGTTCACCATAGGATGGTCCCGCAATGTCACACCTACTGCTTTGAGAATAATCTCCGTGTAAGAAAGTCTTAATCCCGTTTTCTGTTCAATTGTTGGCAGCAATTGTTGGCGTAGACGCATTGCTTCACTCATGTCCACTTCACTATGCAAGGTTACATGCGGTGCCTCGGAAAAACTTTGTTGCATACGCTCACCAATTACTTTTCGCATACCCGTCACTTTGATTGCTTTTGCAGGAGTAGATGTGGGCACTTTCTCTGTAGATGGATCGTTCATTGGTACATCCGAAGCAGAAACTTGGTTAGCGAGATAGGTTTCGACATCTTTTCGATGAATTCGTCCTTTTGGTCCAGTTCCAGAAATAACAGATAAAGCTATCTCGTGTTCACGTGCAAGTTTTCGTGCAGAAGGAGTTGCGCGTGGTTTATCGCTTTTTGGCTCTATTTTGGTTTCCTTGATCTCAAGAGGCTCTTCTTTCTCTACCATAGATTCCGAAGCCCTTTCAGGCTTTGGACTAGCAGATTCGCCTACTTTTTCACCTTTTTCGCCAATATAAGCAATCACTTGATTGACAGGTACTTCATCCCCTTCTTCATAGAGGATTTTCAACACGGTTCCTGTCTCATAAGCTTCTACTTCTATATTGATCTTATTTGTCATCACTTCTAAAATAATGTCTCCAGCTGTAACAGCTTCTCCTTCTTCTACGAGCCATTTCATGATCGTACCCGTTTCCATTGTCATCCCAAGTTTAGGCATAAACACTTCCTTGGCCATTTTCTACACCTCTTTTCCCCGTTGAAGTGTTCGCTTAACTGCTTCCACAATATCTGAAACTTGAGGTACAGCATGCTTTTCCAGCTCAGGATTATAGGGAATGGGTACTGCTTTTCCTCCTAAGCGTTCAATAGGAGCATCCAAGAAATCAAATGCATCACTTTCCACAATCACACTCGCAATTTCTGCACCAAACCCAGCACGTTTTACTGCCTCATGTACAATGACAACACGTCCAGTCTTGCTAACAGATGCAATAATAGATTCTTCATCTAGAGGAACGAGCGTACGCGGATCAAGCACCTCCACATCGATGCCTTCAGCTTCCAAAGACTTGGCTGCTTCCAACGCTTTATGCACCATCACAGAAGTAGCAATAACGGTGACATCTGTTCCTTCTCTTTTAATCTCAGCTTTTCCTAAAGGAATACGATAAAGACCTTCTGGTACAGGTTCTTTCATTCCATAAAGCAGTTTATGTTCATAGAAGATAACTGGATTATCATCTTCAATCGCCGAAATAAGCAGCCCTTTTGCATCGTAAGCACTCGCAGGTTGAATTACTTTCAATCCGGGAATATGAGCCATCCAAGCTTCTAAGCTTTGAGAGTGCTGTGCAGCAGCTCCCGTACCCGACCCACCAGGTGTTCGTAACACCATGGGAACTTTGCCTTTTCCACCATACATATAACGAATTTTAGCTGCCTGATTGATAATCTGGTCTGTTGCAATCGTGATAAAATCGGAAAACTGCAATTCCAAAATAGGACGCATCCCAGTTAGTGCTGAACCAACTGCCGTACCAGCTATTCCAGACTCGGAAATAGGAGTGTTACGGATTCGTTCTGGTCCAAACTCTTCGATTAAACCACGGGAAACACCAAATGCTCCCCCATATACTCCGATATCCTCCCCCAGCATAAATACATCTTCATCTGTTCTCATTTTTAAGGAAATAGCATCTCTGATTGCTTCCGAAAAGGTCATATCTTTGGTATTCATATTCCTCACCCCTTTAAGCGTATACGTCCAATTCTAGTGTTGATAGGGAAGGAGCTGGACTTTTTTCTGCAAACTCTACTGCATTTTCAATTTGCTTTTTCGCTTGAATTTGAAGCGCTTCCAATTCGTCTTTTGTTGCAAGTTTATCTCTGAGAATACGAGCAGCTAGGAGAGAAATCGGGTCTTTTTCTTTTCTCCAATATTGTTCTTCTTCTTTGGTTCGATATTTTTTTGCATCACTTTTGGAATGTCCTTTCCAGCGATATGTTTTCGCCTCTATCAACGTCGGCCCTTCTCCTGCCTTTGCTCTTTGAACAGCCTCTTGTGTTGCTTCCATCACAGCAAATAAATCGTTACCTTCGATGACTCTTCCTGGGATACCATAACTACTTGCCCGATCTCCAATGTTTTCAATGTTGACCATTTCTTTCACTGGTCCAGACATACCATATTGGTTATTTTCACAGAAAAAAACAACTGGCAGCTTCCAAATAGAAGCAAGATTAAGCGCCTCATGAAAACTTCCTTCATTTGCTGCACCATCTCCAAAAAAACACAATACTACATAGCCTAAATCTTTCATTTTAGACGTCAATGCTGCACCTACAGCAATTGGGATACCTCCACCGACAATCCCATTTGCCCCCAAGTTTCCTTGGTCGACATCTGCGATATGCATAGATCCGCCTTTCCCTTTGCAGTACCCTGTTTCTTTGGCGAATAATTCAGCCATCATGCGATTGACATCTGCACCTTTGGCGATGCAATGCCCATGACCCCGGTGTGTACTGGTGATTTTATCTTTGGCGTCTAAAACATAACAAGCTCCTGCTGCTGTCGCTTCTTGTCCCACACATAAGTGAGTTGTGCCATGTATGGCACCGCGAGCAAAAAATTCATCTACTTTTTCATCAAAATAACGGATAAGCCACATCTGATGATATAGCTCAAGGATTTGTTTCGTTGTTAGTGATGCTGGGATCTCAGTTGATATCATCATTTTGCCTCCTACCTCACTTAACAAAAGGTTATTTACATTTGTTCTTTATAGTTACATTTGTAAATATCATATGCCACAGCAGATAGAACGTCAAGTTGCAACTTAAAAATTAAATGATTCTGAGATATTAAATAATAACTACAGAATGATGTATTACCTTTCGTACAGTGACTTAATCATCCTTTTTATGAGTTATTTTCAAAAAAAAGAAAACCCACTCCTTTTTTCAGTGGATTTCCCTATCTATTAAAATAACATTGATTTTCTGTGCCGGATTTGCGTTCCTTTGTCCAGGAGCACAAATCCAGCTTGTGCAGAATCAGGCGGCTTGGCTCCTTTCTTGGTAGTGCTCTTTGCAGGCCTCGTTGCCACAGTAGACAACGTTGTCCCTCTCATTGTAGTAAACATCCTCCCCAAAGGAGTTGTTCACTACATCTACTCGGATGAACCGACAATTGTTTTCGATGGCGCCTTTGAATTCACCTGTCCTTTTCTGCATGCTGATTCTCCCATCTTTCGGGGTTATTTACATTTTATCAGAAAAATTTAGTTTAATAAAATTAGCATATGGAAGATTTACACCGTGAAATAATTTTTTCAAAAAGGTAGACCAAATACAGAAGATCATAATGTTTCAAAAACAATCCTCTCCCTGTTTTATTCTTCAATAGATCCCTTGACTGTAACGTTACGTCATAGTGCATAATTTTATCTAAATCAAATAAGAGGTGAAAAAAGTGAATATAAAAGCATTACGATCAGATAAAATATATCGTAAAGTTTTAGAAGCTCCACAAGAAGAAAAAGTTGAATTATTCAGACAAGAAATGTTTACTCCATTTATGAAAAAATGGGAAATACAACATATCCCTTTTAAAGCTGAGGAGCCCGATGGTTTTGATGTTATTATGTTGAATAATATGACGCACATCACACCTTCTCAGATCACCAATGAGATTTCAACAGAATTAGAATTAATTTCGTCCGATGCCTTTTGGGATGAGTGTGAAGAAGCAGTTAAGAAAAGCTTTCGCTTATTTACAGAACATGGCGTGAATCTCCGTGTATCTGATTATTTATTCACTATTCTATTGGGGAATAAAAATAGCCCTTTCTTGATGATAAATGAGGGATACAGTGGCGATGGGGGTATTCCTGGCTATATTTTTGGTACACTTGTGCCAAATGAATATACCATACCTCGAATGAAGGCAGCTTTAGCTCATGAATGTAATCATAACGTCCGCTATCAATTTATTAAATGGGATCATTTTGCTGTTACATTAGGTGAATTAGTTGTGAGTGAAGGGTTAGCAGAAAACTATGCTACTTCTATTTTTGGAGAGGAGATGCTCGGACCTTGGGTATCGAAAACAGATAGGCAAACTCTTAATAAGCGTATTAAACCTGTGCTCAAGGAAAAATTACAACTAAGAGGCTTTGAGAATTTGTCACCGTATCTTTACGGTGATGAATTAGCAAAACTTCAAAACTTTACACCAGTTAATATGCCTTATAGTGCCGGTTATGCCTGTGGATATTATTTAATCAAATACTATTTAGAAAAAACAGGTAAAACTATTTATGAAGCTACTATTACTCCAGCGAATGTCATATTAGATGAAGTAAAAGGATTTTGGGATGAAGAAACAATTATTAGCAGTTAAAGATATTGTTCAAATTACAGGCATAACAAAAAGAACCTTACATTATTACGATAAGATAAATTTATTGAAGCCAACTCATCTTACGGAAAATGGTTACCGGCTCTATGATAGAAATAGTTTAGCAAAACTACAAACCATTTTATTTTTAAAGGAAATGGATTTTTCCCTTCAAGAGATTAAGGACATTTTGAAACTTTCGAAGAAAGAACAGAAACAATTATTAAAAAAGCATAGCCAAACTTTATTGTTAAAAAAACAACGATTGGAAACAATCATTACTGCATTGGACGAGTATGTATCTGGAAAAGATATCTACAACCTACGTATTTTTCATGATTCATCTATTTTACCATTACAAGAACAGTATGCTCATGAAGCGAAATTCTTCTATGGAGAAACAGAAAAATACAAAGAATTTGAGAGGAGACTGGAAAAACTCTCTCGTAGTGAAAAAGCAAACTTATTCTCTGTATTTGAGCAAAACATGGAAAGTGTATTTAGAAGAATGGCATCCTGTATAAACCAGTCTCCTTCTTCTGATGAAGTACAGCAATTAATTACAGAATGGAAAAGTAATCTAGAACAAGCTATCGTTTGTGACTCTGAGATATTAACATGTATTGCAAATACGTATAAATTTCATAATCGATTCAAAAGTTATATCAATCAATTCAGTGATGAAGACTTAGCCGATTTTTTATACAACGCTATTATGCATCATATCAACCAGAAAAAGGAATAAATCACATACTTTTCTAGCTTGAAAATTTAAACCCATTGAATAGATTTTCCGAACGAAAAAGCCCAATTTCTCCACATTTAAATGGAGAAATTGGGCTTTCTATTAAAACTTTCTTAAAGTTGTATTCGTTTTCCAGACGCTATCCCATCACCTTCTCTATAACGAAAAGGTGGTTTTTTTCCTGCTATACATGTAATCCTTCTTCGATAATTTTTCCTTCCCATACTTCCATCTCTGGTGTAAAGTAGGAAACTCTCGTTTTTTTATACTCTTTGGTCGAATATAGCGTAGCTCGTTGTTTTATACCTGTTTCATCTTCGATCGCTTGCAGTATATCTTCACATTCTTCATGTGTTCTCCCATGTACCATTGTGAAAATGGTATATGGCCAATCCGGATAAGTAGGACGCAAGTAACAATGACTCACTGCTTTGAATGCTGCCATCTCATATCCTATTTCATCTGTCTTTTCTTCTGGTACTGCCCATACACCCATCCCATTAAAACGGAATCCTGCTTTGCGGTGGTTAAGAACAGCGGAAAAACGGCGCATTTGTTTGCGCTCGATCATCTGTTTACCAGCAGAAAGGAGTTCTTCTGTTGTTACCCCAATTTCGTTTGCCCAGTCATCAAATGGACGGGAAACAATTGGTAAATCTTTTTGTAATTGGCGGATCACAGCAATATCAAAATCAGTAATTTCTTTCACTGCATTTTGTCGATCTGCTTCGGTATACTGCGGTTTGGCTTTTGCTTTGGTTGTATCTTCTTTGCCAGTCATGTCTAGCTGTACACCGATTTTATACAATTTTAATGTTGGCATCAGCCTTATGATATCAACACCTGCTAGTCTCCCAAGCAAATCGACGGTTTTTTCTAAACCGAGTTTGCTGTTTGGAGGAACTGCAATCGTAAACCAGAGGTTATAATCATGGTTTCGTTTGTAATTATGGGTAACACCTGGGTGTTGGTTGATTATTTGTGCTGCTTGATCCAAGCGATCTTCTGGAATTTTTGCCGCTACAAGGCTTGATTTATATCCTAGTGTTCGGGTATCAAAAATCGCAGATAACTGACGAATGGAATCCCCTTTTAATTTCTTGGTACGTTCTAATACTTCTGATTCTGGTATTCCAAGTTTATCAGCGATTGCTTGAAAAGGCTGTGGAACGAGCTCTAATCCAGCTTGGAGTATGTTCAGCAGTTCTTGATCAAGATGATCCATGTTTTATATACTCCCTTCTTTTAACCATTTGGCAAAATCTTTGGCATGGTAGGTGAGAATCAATTCTGCTCCCGCTCGTTTAAAGCTAGTCAATGTTTCCTCTACTACTCTCTTTTCATCTATCCAGCCATTGATAGCAGCGGCTTTGACCATCGCGTATTCACCACTGACGTTATACGCAACAACAGGAAGATTGAATTCTTGGTATACCCGATGAATAATGTCTAGATAGGGAAGTCCTGGTTTTACCATCAACATGTCTGCACCTTCAGCAACATCAGAAGCTGCTTCACGCAGTGCTTCTCTTGCATTTGCTGGGTCCATCTGATAAGTGCGGCGATCACCAAATTGTGGAGCACTATGCACCGCATCGCGGAATGGTCCATAGAAGCCAGAAGCATATTTAACAGCATAAGATAAGATCGGAACATCTTCAAATCCGGCCTCATCCAATCCTTTGCGGATCGCAGCTACAAATCCATCCATCATATTGGATGGTGCGATCATATCTGCTCCCGCTTTAGCTTGAGAAACAGCGGTAGCTGCTAGTCGCTCTAGCGAGGCATCATTTACAATTTCTCCATCTTCTACGACACCACAATGCCCATGAGAAGTAAACTGACAGAGACAGGTATCTGCCATCACATATAAATCAGGGAAATTTTCTTTCACTTGGCGAATTGCCTTCTGCACGATACCATGTGCATCATCTGCTGATGATCCACATTCATCTTTATCGTGAGGAACACCAAAGATCATGATCGATACAATTCCAAGTGAAACTAATTCCTCTACTTCTTCATTTAAGCGGTCCAATGAAAAATGAAATACACCAGGCATAGAAGAAATTTCTTCTTTTTTATTTTCCCCTTCTACCACAAAGATCGGATAGATAAAATCTTCAACACGAACATGATTTTCTTTGACCATGTTACGAATTGCTTGATTGCGTCGCAAACGACGATGGCGGTGAAACTGCATAGGAAGTCCTCCCCCAATTATAATGTTTATAATGTTTGTATTGCTTGTACTAAGCCATCGATGGTGTATTCTTTTGCCACTACATCTACTTTAAGGCCAAGGCTCTCTGCTGTTTTCGCTGTAATAGGACCGATACAAGCGATTTTTGTATGTTGCAAAACGGTTTGAATATCCGTTGTGGCAAGGCGGATGGCATGTATGAAATTACGTACCGTAGAAGAACTAGTAAACGTTATGATATGAATCTGCTGCCGCTGAAGCATTTTCACGATGCCATGAGCATTGGTAGCATCTATTTTTGTATCATAAGCATCGACTTCGGTCACATCACAGCCCATTTCACGGAGTCCTTCTGCCAAAACTTCACGTGCGATATCTGCACGTGGCAAAAGGATTTTATCTCTTTCCTTTACAAGCGGGCGCAGACGTTCAACTAGTGACTCAGCTTTATATTCTTCAGGTAAGGATTCTACAAGGAGTCCTTTCTCTTCTAACGCAGCAGCCGTTTTTGGACCTATGGCTGCCAGTCTTGCATTTGTCATTTGACGAATATCTATCTTTTGTTTGCGTATCCGATCAAAGAAGTATTTTACTCCATTTACACTCGTAAAGATCACCCAATTGTAATCGGATATATGATGCAGTGCCTCATTAAAAACATCCCCGTGGTGTGGTTCGACTAACCGAATTACTGGAAATTCAATCGCTTCGCCACCAAGCTCATTTATCATTTCCGCCAGTTCACTGCTTTGACTTCTCGCCCGCGTTATCAATATTCGTTTACCAAACAATGCTTTTTTTTCAAACCATGATAACTTCTCTCTAAGTTTCACTACTTCTCCTACAATAATGATCGCTGGAGAGCTAAACTTTGTTGCCTCTACCTTTTCAACGATGTCAGATAAGGTTCCAACTAATGTCTCCTGTTCAATTCTCGTTCCCCAGCGAACCAGAGCGATTGGTGTTTGTGCATCACGTCCATATTTCGTGAGTTGTTTCACAATAAAAGATAAATTCGAGACACCCATCAAAAAAATAAGCGTCTCTGTTGCAGTAGCCAGCTTTTCCCAGTTGATAGATGACTCGGTCTTCTCAGGCCGTTCATGACCCGTAATAATAGAAAAGGAGGAGTTAAAATCACGGTGCGTAACTGGGATACCTGCATATGCTGGCACTGCTACAGCTGAAGTAATCCCTGGGACAACTTCAAAAGGAATTCCTGCATCAACTAAAGTCTCTGCCTCTTCTCCTCCACGACCAAAAATAAAAGGGTCTCCCCCTTTCAATCGAGTAACAATAAGGCCTGCTTTTGCTTTTTCAACTAATAGCTGATTGATTTCTTCCTGGGTTAAAGTATGGCGGTCTGGCAACTTTCCTACATAAATTCGCTCTGCTTCCGGACGGGCATTTTGCAACAGTTGCGGGCTGGCCAAACGGTCATATACAATTACATCAGCTTTTGCGATCGCTTCTTTGCCTTTAACCGTGATCAACTTTGGATCTCCAGGACCCGCACCTACTAAATAAACCATAGCACTCATCTATAAGCACTCCTCTATACCGCGGCCAAAATCTCTTTTGCACCTTGTTCCATTAACTTTTTAGCTAGTTGTTTCCCAACTTCAATCGGATTTGTACCAATTTCTATCCCTTTAATAATAGGTTTACCTGTTGGAGAAGCAACCAATCCTGTTAGGTGAACCTTATCTTCTTTCCAAATACCATATCCTGCCACAGGGAGATGACAGCTCCCTTCTATCGCTTGTAAAAAAGCACGTTCAGCTTTCACAGCATTTCCAGATGCTTCATCATGAATTCCTTGAAGCAATGTTAACATCTCTTGATCTTCCTCACGGCATTCGATCGCCAATGCTCCTTGTCCTACACAAGGCAGCATGGTAGTAATGGATAAATACTCACTGATTTCATCGCATAAATTTATTCTCTTTAATCCAGCTACCGCAAGAATAATAGCATCAAATTTTCCATCGCGCAATTTGGCGATTCGTGTTTCCACGTTACCGCGGATCGGTTCTACAACTAAGTCAGGCCGGATGGATAAGACTTGTGCTTGCCGACGAAGACCACTTGTCCCAACAACAGAACCTGTTGGAAGCTCTTCTAAAGTAAGCCCATCGCGCGACAGCAAACAATCTCGTGCATCTTCCCGAATAGGAACTGACCCAATAACCAATCCTTTTGGCAATTCGGTAGGCATGTCTTTTAAACTATGTACTGCTAAATCAATTTGTTTATCTAAGAGGGCTTGTTCGATTTCTTTGAGAAATAATCCTTTTCCTCCAATTTTTGAAAGCGTGACATCTAATACTTTATCGCCTTTGGTTATGATTTTTTCCAATTCAATGGAGAGTTCTGGCTTATGTTCGAGCAATTTTGTACGCACCCAATTGGATTGAGTAATAGCCAAATGGCTTTTTCTGGTTCCTATTATTAATTCCCGCATTTCGCTTCTCCTCTCATATGAATTTGTGCGTCTATCCAATCCAGCATCTCCGATCTTGCAGCATGAGGACGCAAACGACATACTTCAATCCATCTATCGTTTACTAGTTCTTTCATTAATCGATAACGTGTTTGCGAATCATCAATCTCCCACTGCAATTTTGATCGAATTTCTTGCGTTATTTCTAATAATAATGCATATTCATCACCAAATTGAGATTCTAAATCATGTCTTATTTGCTTTGCTAAAGAGGGACTAGCACCTTCCGTTGAAACTGATATGGTCAGTTTTCCTCGTTTGAATACAGATGGAACAGTAAAATTACAAAGAGAAGGCTGATCGACGACATTGATCCATTGGTTACGCTTCTGTGCATCTTCATAGATTTGCAGATTGACCAAGGCTTGGTTAGTGGCTGCAATAACAAAAAAGCAATCATCACCATCCGAAGATTGATACTCCCGCAATTGCAACAGAATTTTTTTTTGCTTGGTGAGCCTTCGAATTTCATCTGTAATGGTAGGACTGACCACCATAATGCTAGCACCTGTTGGTAGCAAAGACTGGATTTTCCGTTCTGCGACTCTGCCGCCGCCGACCACTAATACGTTTTTCTCTTGTAGATCAACCATCATCGGGTAAGAATGTGCCATGAAGTACCCCTCTTTTTATGAAATCCAGTGATGAAAAGAAAAGTAAACCTTTGACAAAAAATAATTGCTAATTACGAAAATCATGGAAATGAGTACCCACCATGCAACTTTCTGTGTTGCTATCCATCTTCTCCAAGCCATGCCAAAAAGAACCGCATAAAGAAAAAATAGAAACAGAGAACCAATAACTTTTATATCCATCCAGTGAAGTTGTCCATAAACTTGGTATGCCCATATTGTACCTAAAATCAGGGATACCAACAAAAGCATTACTCCCACTCCAACAAACCAAAGCATAAACTGCTCCAACCGGTCAAGGCTTGGCAATCTACGCATAAGTAAATTCCATTTTTTTTGTTTCAACAATCGTCTGCTGATCAAGTACAACATAGCACAGATTCCAGCTAGAGAAAATGTTGCATATGCACTGACGGCTAAGGTAATATGCACAAACGTCAATTCTGAAATCACCCCAGGAGGTGCTGTCAGTGCTACTTCTTTTGATACAAACAAATGAATGGTTAGCACCGTAATTCCTATCAAGCCTGCACAAAATACAAACAAGTCGAGTTGAAATACAAGGGAAATACATAAGGTGATCGTGATTAAAGCCCATGTATATAACATTAGCGGCTCCAAATGTCCATATATATTCCCTTTGGCCCAAAACCGAAGAACGATATCCATCGTTAGGGTGAGCCATACAACAATAAGCAAGGAACTCGATAGTATCCTTGCTTGTCGGTTGGGACGGAGCAGGGTTGCATAAGAAAAAAGCAAACTTAAAACATATGCATAAAGGACAAAATCAAAAACCCATCGCTCGGTAAACATAACAAATCCCCTAGTTCATCGGAAGTGGTAAACCGTTTGGCATCACGTTCTTTACTTCTTGGTCTTTTGGCTCATCTTCGACTTCAAGTGCAAATAAATGCTGAAATAATCGTAATGCTACTTCTTTTTCCTCTGTACTAGCTAATTCTTTCATGCGCATAATCGGGTCATGCATCATTTGGCTCACAATACTTTTTGTCTGTTTATTGATCACTCGTCTTTGTTGTTCAGTAAGATCAGGTAATTTTCGCTCGATCTTTGTCATCGCATCAGCTTGAATCTGCAATGATTTACTGCGCAATGCACGAATAACAGGAACTACCCCAAGAGTGTCTAACCATTCTTGGAAGGATGCTCGTTCCTCTTTTATCCATGCTTCCACGCGGATCGCTTCTTGCTCACGCAGTCCTACATTTGCAGCCACAATTTC
Source organism: Shimazuella sp. NTD248 (assembly GCF_059510395.1). Classification (NCBI taxonomy): domain Bacteria; kingdom Bacillati; phylum Bacillota; class Bacilli; order Caryophanales; family Thermoactinomycetaceae; genus Shimazuella; species Shimazuella sp. NTD248. Next base: position 386,771 of record NZ_JCAJZT010000005.1, read on the forward strand.
TTCGAGGTCATCCAAATTATAAAGAAATGCATTATCCAGTTCATTAACAGCTGGATCAATATCTCTTGGTACTGCAATATCAATAAAAAATAAAGGTTTCTTACGATTTACTAATGTCGCTTGTACCATTTCACGAGTGATGACAAACTGTTTTGCTCCTGTGGAACTCACTACGACATCAGCTTCCTGCAATGCCCGAGAAAGGTCTTCCCATCGATAAGCAGTCCCCTGAAATACGGCAGCTAATTGTTGTGCTTTGGTAAAAGTTCGATTGGCAACAATCACATTTTTTACTCCAGAAGCACCAAAATGTTTTGCGGTTAGTTCACTCATCTTCCCAGCTCCAACCAATAAAATGGTTTTCTTAGCAAAGGAAGTAAACAGTTTTTTCCCTAATTCCACTGCTGCATAACTCACGGAAACTGCATTTTGACCGATTTCCGTTTGTGTATGTGCTTTCTTGCCTAGTGAGATCGCTTGTTTAAATAAATGATTGAAAAGAGTGCCAGTCGTACCTGCTTGTAGAGCCGCCTGGAAAGCTTGTTTGACTTGACCTAAAATTTGTGTCTCTCCAATAACCAAAGACTCCAAACCACAGACTACGCGAAACAAATGCCTGACTGCTTCCATATTAGTCTTCACATACAAATGGGGAACGAATTCCTCTCGTGAGACACGAAACCAGCTCTCGAGAAAAGCTTTGGCATAATACTCCCCAGTGTGAAGCTGGTCAGCTACAATGTATAACTCTGTCCGATTACAGGTGCTCACAATCACACACTCCAACATACTTTTCATATCTCGAAGGGATCGAAGAGCAATGGCAATTCGATCGAGATCAAAAGAAAACTTCTCCCGAAGCTCAACCGGAGCAGTCTGATGACTGAGACCAACAACAAGGGTATGCATCTTTTCTCACCTCAATTCTTTAGAATGAACATAGAACCGCACATAAAACCATTCACATTATAACACAAACTTTACCAAACTCCATCTTCAACTGTGAACACCTCATGAAGCATCTGTGATATGATGAAAAGAAACTTTCATAATTGTTTTTTCTTAAGGGGCGACTTACACATGCAGAACCGTGTGATTGGTTTTTTTCTCGTGTTAATGGGTGTTATACTATTGATCGTAGAGGCTAACTGGGCGAAATTAACTTCATTCCTCAGCTGGTCTTTTTTGCTATTTGTAGTGGGTATATTCCTTATTTTCTTTTCTTTTGTCCAAAAACAAAGTCATTTGACATTACTCGGCGGCATTTTTGCGACGATCGGAATAACCGTATGGGGATTCCAATATGTTGCTGCATGGCCCAGACATTGGAGTATTATCGTCATTATGATTGGGGCAACATTGATGTTACAATATATCTTGAATCAGAATAACATAACTTTAGTCATTGGTATCGTCTTATTGTTAAGTGGTGTATTTGCTTGGCCGGGATTAAAAGATATTACTTATTTAGCTCCAATCGCCACTTTTACAAATGTATATTGGCCCATTTTCATTGTTGGGCTTGGAGCAATCTTTATCGTAAAAAAATAGGAGGAGTACAATGGGAATTAAGTCTATGGGAGAAATAAACAAAATGAAACGAGCAGGTCAACTACTCGCCTCTTGCCATCGGGAAATTTCCAAACGCATTGTCCCAGGCATCACGACTTGGGAGATCGACCAATTTGTCGAAGATTACTTGGAACAACATGGCGCTACTCCTGAACAAAAAGGATACTTAGGCTTCCCATATGCTACTTGTGCCTCTATCAATCATGAAGTATGTCATGGATTTCCTCGCAAAGAAACGCTTCAAAATGGCGACATTGTTACCATTGATATGGTGGTAAACGTGGATGGATGGTTAGCAGATTCTGCTTGGAGCTATGCAGTAGGTGAAGTGAGTGAGGAAGCAGATCGATTACTTCGATTAACGAAAGAATCATTGTATAAAGGGATTGAACAGGCTCAGATCGGAAACCGAATTGGAGATATTTCCCATGCGATCCAATCATTTGCAGAATCCAATAGACTTTCCGTCGTACGGCCCTTTATCGGACATGGAATCGGCAAACGCATGCATGAGCCACCAGAAGTCCCACACTACGGAACCCCGCACACCGGTCCACTCATTACAGAAGGCATGGTTTTCACCATAGAACCGATGCTGAACCTAGGGAAACATCATGTCCGCGTACTAGGAGATGGATGGACAGCAGTGACGGTGGATGAGAGCTTATCTGCTCAATATGAACATACATTGGCTATCACCAAAGATGGTCCCATTATTTTAACAGAACAATAATAAAAACTTGTGCCGTCGATCAATTTGGCACAAGTTTTTTATTAACTTGCTACATCACGACTTGAAAATGTAATCCAAGTCGCAGCAATAAATAAAACGAAATATACACCGAGCACACATAAGGCAAAAGACAAGGTATTCATCGCTGAGATACCACCATCAAAAGAAGCATACTTGGTTAAGTTTAATTGGGTAAAGAATAAATATTTGGACCATGGCTTGGTTTGTAACACAAAAGCAAGTACAGAGCTCATAAGATAGAGAAATAAGGAAATACCTAGAGCCAACGATCGATTATAAGAAGTAACTGCGATAAAATAGGTAAGAGTAATCATAAATAATGATTCAATAAAAGACAGCCCTGAAATTTTAGCTAAAGTAGTTATGGCTTCATTTGGAAACGAAACGTCTGGATATAGAAGATAACCAAACAGAACGGTCAGTAAAAAATAAATAAGAGTCATTCCCAAAGCATACATCACAACTAGTGTATATTTGGACCACAGTATCTTTACACGGGTGACAGGACGAATGAGGAGTAGTTTAATCGTACCAGACGAAAATTCCGCTGCCATAATACTTGACGCCCAAATAATCGATAGTGCAGTGATAACCATGAGCGGAGAATCGGAGCTGCTCAAAAAATAGGAGAACTGATCTTCGACTGATGCGTTAGGCAGATCAGCTGGTGTCATCGCCACATTAAATAAGATGACGAGAAAAAAGAAGCCGACCATCACCCAATTGCTCACACGGCTAAACATTTTCATGTTTTCATTTTGAATGAGACGAATAAATTTAATCAACCGATTTCCCCCCTGTGATCTCCAAAAACTCATCTTCTAGTGATTTTACTCTTGTCTCTATCGCAAATATCTGGATATTCGCTGCCACCAACTTTTGTACTAGAACTGGAACGGCATCGTGATCAATCTCCACTTCAAAACCGCCAACAACAGTTTGATAGGTAGAATCCAACAAGGGAATAGCTTGATCCACAGGAGAAACTTCAAACCGAACAATCTGTCGTTCAGATGATTTTTCTTGTTTTACATGTATTTGTTTTTCTCCAATTAATTTTCCTGATTGTATGATGAGTGTACGATCACACATCAATTCAATTTCGGACAACAAATGGCTGGAAACAAGTACACAAACTCCCTCTTGATCTGCGACCTGCCGCAAATAGTCTCGAAATTCACGTATCCCCGCAGGGTCAAGCCCGTTTGTCGGCTCATCCAATATGAGCAGTCTCGGTTTATGTAAAAGGGCTTGTGCTAGTCCTAAACGCTGGCGCATACCTAAAGAATATGTTTTTACTTTCTGTTCAATTCTACTTTGTAAGCCTACTAGCTCGATGACTTCTTCTATTCTCTCTTCTGTAACTCCATCTACCATTCTTGCATAGTGCACCAAATTATTGTAACCAGACATATATTTATATAGCTCTGGATTTTCTACAATCGCTCCCACATGACGGATTGCTTTTTCAAACTCTCGGTCAATATCAATCCCTTCGATCAATATTTTCCCTGATGTCGGAGTCATCAACCCTACTATCATACGGATGGTAGTTGTTTTTCCTGCTCCATTTGGACCCAAAAAACCAACTACTTCTCCTGGATATAATTCAAATGACAGCTGATCAATGATCATTTTATTTCCAATTACTTTTGAAATATTTTCTAATTGCACAACAGGTTGCTTTGTCATCCAAAAACCCCTCTGTCCCCTTTTTTACATCCTATTAAAAATGGGCTCCAAATGGAACCCTCTTTATGTCCTAGACACATGCTTATATCATCATCTACTAGTATTTAGAGCTACTTTTAAACGATGGCGTTGTATCCCTAATTCAATCAGTTCCGTAATAAGGTCTGTATAGGCTAAACCAGATTCCTCCCACATTTTCGGATACATACTATATGCAGTAAAACCTGGCATCGTGTTGATTTCATTAATATAAATTTGACCGCTATTTTTATGAACGAAAAAGTCTACTCGGGCCAGCCCACTTCCGTTTATTGCCTGATATGCGGTAATTGCCATTTCTTTTATTTGTTCCAATGTAGACTCAGGTAAGACAGCAGGTATCTGCATCTGTGAAGTACCACTTATGTATTTGGCTTCATAGTCATAATAGTCATTGGAAGAAATGATTTCACCCGGATTGGATGCTTTTGGATTCTCATTTCCCAATATTGCTACTTCAATTTCACGTGCTGGAACAAATTCTTCAATCACGATTTTCCGATCATACTCTCGAGCAGTAGAGATCGCAATCTCCAAAGAATCTCTATTCTCGGCTTTGGAAATACCAACACTTGAGCCTAAATTTGCTGGTTTCACAAAACATGGATACCCTAGCAGCTGTTCCACTTTTTGAATAATTGCTTCGGATGACTCAGAAAATTGGGCTACGAGATATTTCGCTTGTACTAAACCTGCATCTTTGAAGAGCACTTTGCTGATTGCTTTATCCATCCCAGTTGCGGATGCAAGTACCCCTGCTCCGGCATAAGGGAAATTTAACATCTCAAGCATTCCTTGTATCGTGCCATCTTCTCCAAAAGTTCCATGTAATACTGGAAATACAACATCAGCTAATTCAAAAGTTACGGATGGAAAAGTGTTACCTCGATAACTTTCTACACCTGGTAGTTCCAGCCTTAATTGGTCCAAAAACACTGTATCTAAATGGTTACTCAAATAAGTAGATACTTCTTCTCCAGTAAGCCATTCACCAGTTTGACTGATACCTACTAGTAATGGTACATATTTGGATCGATCAAGCGCTTGGAGCACAGAAGAAGCAGACAATAGACTCACGTCATGTTCCCCAGATTTGCCCCCAAAAACAATTGCCACACATTTTTTTTTGCTCATGATCCCCCAACTTTCTCCTACTAATATTTAATGTTATTCTGCTATCGATCCAACTATTCGCTTTTCTATTTCCGCCAATAGTTCATCTCTACCCATTTTTGTCTCGGATGAAAATAGGATTAAAGTATCGGATGAATCCATCTGCAAAACTTCTTTTACTTGTTTTAGATGTTTGTGCCATTTACTCCGCGGCAATTTATCTGCCTTTGTAGCTGCAATAATCACTGGGATTTGATAATGTTTTAAAAATTGATACATACTCTGATCGTCTTTTGTCGGGGGGTGACGCAGATCAACAATTTGGATAACACTCATAAGATTGTCCCGATTGGTAAAATAAGTTTCCATCATTTTACCCCAAGACTCCCGAACCTTTTTGGACACCTTCGCAAATCCATATCCAGGAACATCTGCAAAAACGATCTCTTCATTGATTAAAAAGAAATTAATCGTTTGCGTTTTCCCCGGTCTGGAGCTAATTCGAGCAATATTTTTCCGATTGACCAAGCAGTTAATCAAAGAAGATTTACCAACATTGGAACGGCCAGAGAGTGCAATCTCTGGCCTATTCTCCGTTGGATATTGTTCCGGTAGCACTGCACTGGTCATAAATTCAACCTGTGTGATTTTCATCGTATTCCCTCATTAATGCAATCTGTAATACTTCATCTAAATGAGACACTGGTGTAAAGACAAGATCTTTTTGTACACTCTCTGGGATATCCACTAAATCTTTTTGATTCTCTTCTGGGAAGATAACATGCTCTATCCCTGCACGGTGTGCGGCCAAAGATTTTTCTTTTAAACCACCAATTGGAAGTACACGTCCACGAAGTGTTATTTCCCCTGTCATCGCCACTTTACTAGATACAGGAGTATTAGTAAGTGCAGAAACGAGAGCTGTTGCCATCGTAATCCCCGCAGATGGACCATCCTTTGGGATTGCTCCTTCTGGTACGTGGATATGGATATCGTTTTCTTCATGAAAGTTTTCAGGGATCTGCAACTCTTTGGCACGTGAACGTATATAACTAAATGCAGCTTGAGCCGATTCTTTCATCACGTCTCCAAGTTGACCAGTCAAGGTCAATTTACCTTTACCAGGAAGCAGTGTGACTTCGATTGCCAGCGTATCACCACCAACTTCCGTCCATGCTAAACCTGTAGCCATTCCAACTTGATCTTTTGATTCTCTTCGACCATAACGGAATTTATGGGGTCCAAGCAAATCTTGTAATTTTTCTTCATCTACCACGATTTGATCCGTTTTACCTGAAACAATATCTCTAGCTACTTTTCGGCATAGTGTACCAATAACTCGCTCTAAACTACGAACCCCTGCTTCACGGGTATAGTAGCGAATAATAGCTAAAAGGGTTTCCGGATCAATCGTCAGCATTTCTTCTGTTAATCCATGCTCTTCTAGTTGTTTTGGGATCAAATAGGTTTTGGCAATTTGTTCCTTTTCTAATTCCGTATAACCAGAAAGATTGATGACTTCCATCCGATCCAACAAAGGACGTGGGATACTATACATTGTATTTGCAGTAGTAATAAACATTACTTTTGATAGATCATATGGAATTTCAATATAGTGATCACTATAAGTAGAGTTTTGATTTGGGTCTAATACTTCTAACAATGCAGAAGCTGGGTCTCCACGAAAATCATTGGACATTTTGTCAATCTCATCTAGTAAGAATACTGGATTAGCAGAACCTGCTGTTTTCATTCCTTGGATAATACGTCCAGGTAATGAACCAATGTAAGTTCGTCGATGTCCGCGAATTTCCGCTTCATCATGTACACCACCAAGGGAAATACGAACAAACTTACGATTCAAGGATCGAGCTATTGATTTTGCTAAAGAGGTTTTCCCTACTCCAGGAGGACCAACCAGGCATAAAATAGGCCCTTTTAGCTTCTTCACCATCTGTTGAACAGCCAAATATTCCAGAATTCGCTCTTTTGGTTTTTCCAAACCATAGTGATCTTCATCTAGTATTTTTTCTGCTTCATTGATATCTAGTCGATCTTCTGTTTGATATTCCCAAGGAAGATCCAAAAGCCAATCGATGTAGTTGCGAATTACTCCCCCTTCAGCTGAAGTTGTGGGGGTTTTCTCAAGTCTATCAATTTCTTTGGACACTCTTTCTTTTACAATATCTGGTGCCATCAATTTGGATAATTGTTCGCGAAGTTCTTCTGCTTCACCAGAACGACCTTCTCTATCACCCAATTCCTTTTGGATGGCTTTCATCTGTTCTCGAAGATAGTATTCTTTTTGCGCTTGTTCCATTTGTTTCTTTACTTGCGCATGTATTTTACGCTCTAGTTGCAAAATTTCCTTCTCATTATGAAGAAGACCAAGCAACTTCTCCAAACGTTCTTTTACGGTTGGTAATTCTAAAATCGCTTGCTTATCTGTCAATTTGAGTGGAAGGTGGGATGCAATTGTATCAGCTAATCTCCCTGGTTCTTCTATGTCTTCCACAGTCTGATAAGTATCTGCAGATAACTTTTTAGAATAACGCAAATACTGTTCAAAATGATCGAGTACAGAACGCATTAATGCTTCCATATCTTGATCAACTTCAACATCATCGGAGATTTCTACCACATTCGCTTCGTGATAGGATTCGTTATTGGTTAGTGATTGGATAGAAGCACGGGTTATACCTTCTACCAACACTCGAACCGTACCATTAGGCAATTTTAACATTTGCCTTACTTTTGCAATCGTTCCGACAGCAAACAAATCATCTTGAGCTGGCTCTTCTATCTGAGCATCTTGCTGAGTTACTAACAAGATGTGGTTCTCCTCAACCATTGCTTGGTCCAGCGCGCTTATTGACTTTTCTCTACCTACATCTAGGTGGAGTACCATACTGGGAAAAACCAATAGTCCACGTAATGGGAGAAGTGGATAGGTTTTTTCTTGTTCTTGTTGAGCCATTTCTGCACCTCCATGCTGCCAGCTTTATCTTGAAGAATTTTATCTTATTCGTTTTTGTTTGTCCAATCAAAGGTAGATTCCATAGAAGGAATAATACTATCTGCTGCCCAAGCATTCCCTAAAGTGGTAATATCTTCGACCTCTTTTTGCGGGGATGAAAAAGCAAGCTCAATCACTTGTTCCAAAGTTTTGACAGGAATTACTTTGACATCATCTAGTTCTTCAAAAAGTGATTGCATATTATCACTTGGAATAAAAACACGCTTTGCGCCTGCTTGCCTTGCAGCATCTACCTTGGCAATGACACCACCTACTGGTTTCACATTTCCATGAATACTCAGTTCACCTGTCATCGCTAAATCATTATCAATCGGAATTCCTTGTACAGCAGAGTAAATAGCAGTAGCTATTGTAATACCTGCCGAAGGACCATCAAGTGGTATACCCCCGGGAAAATTAACATGCAGATGGTATGATTCTGGGTTAATATCTGTTCTCCGGAGTACAGTAAGTACATTTTCAATGGAACCACGTGCCATACTTTTTCGCCGCAATGTTCTCCTATTGCCTCCGAGCTCTTCCTCATCTACTACCCCGGTTATTTGGAGCGATCCAGTACCACTTTTAGCTCTGGTGGCTGTCACTTCCACCTCCAGAATCATACCAGTATGATGACCAAACACACCTAGCCCAGTGGCAAGTCCAATGTGAGCTTTGGCTGGCATTTTTAAATCTGGTCGCGGACTTAATTGACTAACATGCACTACCCATTCAAGATCAGATGTTTCGATCCGTTTCCGTCCATCTGTCATCGCTAATCCTACAGCAGTTTGCACCATATTTACAGCATCACGTCCACTACTAGCGTATCTCTCTAAAACTCGTATTGCATCAGGATCATAAGCAAACGAGATGCGTTCTAATGCCTGTTCAGCTATTTTTCGAATTTCACTAGCTAATAATGGACGAAAATAAATTTCCATACATCTCGAACGAATTGCAGCTGGTATCTCATCTGGTACTCGTGTAGTAGCGCCAATAAGACGAAAATCAGCTGGTAAACCATTTTGAAAGATATCATGAATGTGATGAGGAGTGTTCTTATCTTCACGGCTATAATAAGCGCTTTCCAAAAACACCTTGCGATCCTCTAATACTTTTAAAAGCTTATTCATCTGAATGGAGTGCAGTTCGCCAATTTCATCGATAAATAAAATACCACCATGTGCTTTTGTAACTGCACCTGGCTTTGGTTGCGGGATTCCAGCCATTCCCATTGCTCCTGCACCTTGATAAATAGGATCATGCACAGAACCAATCAACGGGTCTGCTATCCCACGTTCATCAAATCTAGCAGTGGTAGCATCTAGTTCCACGAATTTTGAACTCTCGTTAAAAGGCGAATGGTCATTTTTCTTCGCTTCTTCTAAAATCACACGAGCTGCAGCAGTTTTTCCGACCCCAGGTGGTCCATAAATAATAACATGTTGTGGATTAGGTCCGCAAAGAGCCGCTTTTAATGCTCGAAGCCCTTCTTCTTGTCCGACAATATCGGTTAAACCTACAGGCCTAGTCCTCTCTGCGAGTGGTTCCGTAAGCGAGATGTTCCGCATTTTCGTCCATTTTTCAATTTCTTTTTTGGATTCTTTATCAACTGCACTTTTGCTTGATTGCTGTGTTTTTAAGAGATTGAAGAAATACAACCCAATTACAATTGAAAAGAATACTTGTAAAACCATCACAATGGTAGTCCAATTCATATAGGACATCCTTTCCCCCTAAAGTCCTTCTCTTCCTTTAGTATCACCGAAAAGGGAAAGAATATTTCCTTAAGATAAATGATTCTTTGCTATGGATTACCGTTTTTTCATATACATATCAAACGCCCAGTGCAACATTGGAATAACAGGATAGTCCCACTCTCCAATTAATTCACAGACATCACCATTAAATCCTACTCTGAACTTGAGCAGTTCAAATTCGTGGTGTTTTTCATCAAGCCAGATACTGACTCCTCGAAAGTCAAAAGTATGATCTCCCTTGGAATGTGCATCTTGAATCATTTTCCAGCGGAGCAAATAGCTCGCAGCATGATCTGTCTTCCTAAGATGAGCGCTATACAGATCCCAAACTTGTCCACTCACACGGATCGCCAAAGATGCACTTAGTAACTGATCATTTTGTCGAGCATAATAAATACGAATTCGAGTAGGGTCTTCTTTTGATAATTTATCTACCATTTTTTGGAAATATTCGATATCTCGGGATTCTTTTTGATCATGTTTTGCTTCTTGTGCCAGAAGAGCATGAAATTCGCGAATATCCTGCAAATTCCCCACACTTACCTCCACACCTTCCCATTCTGCTTGGTTAATTTTCTTCTGCCAAATGGGGTGAAATGATGCAAATATTTGATCTAGTCCTTTGTTTGCTAAATCCAAACGATAAACAAAGTTAGGTTGTACGGTATCAAAACTATCTTGAGCGATCTTCTGGCGCCAACCCATCTCATTTAATTCTTGTTGAATAAACTCAACCTCACGAAAAACCTGAGTGGGAGGCAAATCGGTTATCTTTTTATTTTTTAAACCATGCGTTTGAAATTGAAGCATTCCATTAGTAATACTATCACTGGACCATTTTTTTCTAACAAGAGGCGGGTCAATTTTCACACTAAAAACATTTCGTTGTTTCAAATGACGGAACAAGATGTGAAACCAATCTTTCAAACTATATTCAGTTGAAAACCAGTCAATCAAAGGACCACGTGGTATGTACGCTAAAAATTTATTTAACCCAGGCACTTTGCGATATAGTACATTCGTTCCACCAACCATTTTTCCGTCCTTGGTCATCCAACCTAAAAACTCACTTGACCAACTCCACTCTGATTTTAAATCAGACCATGAAGGATACTGTAAAAAGTTTCGCAATGGGTGATTTTCTACGAAATTCATATAACTGTTTCGGTCTACCACCACTAATTTTAACAACGATTTCACGCCTTTCTCTGATGCAGTTGCTTCTATCCCCTAATACCATTAAAAAACAGTTCACCCGATTATTAGGTAGAACTGCTATTTGTACTTGTCTGTAAATAGCTATTTCATTTTAGCACATCATACACAAATTGGACACAAAAAATGAACAGCACCCTACACACAACATACAAATCCAGCTACAAATAGACGAATATTCTTTCTTTTCCTATACAAAATGAATGATATTATAATATTTTCATAATTTCTAATATGATCCAATATTCACTAAAATATGATCAAATTTACATTATTTAGCTATTTTTAGTTTGATCATTATCGCCTCTATTAGTGATTCATTTTAATCCCCTGCGGAAATAATGTCAAAAAAATCTGACCATAGGAACGAAAAAAAAGCGATCCTTAAATAGGATCACTCAGAAACAATTTAAGCGGACTCTTCTTTCTTTTTATTAACAACTCTTCCTTCTCGGGTAGTTAATTTTGGTGCTTCTTTGTTTATAACAGATTCTTTTGTGATGGAGCACTTGGTCACGTCGTCACGCGATGGCAAATCAAACATGACATCAAGCATAATGGATTCGATAATCGCACGTAATCCACGAGCACCCGTTTTTCGTTTAATTGCCTCCGCAGCAATAGCTTCTAGAGCTTCCCCTTCAAAATGAAGTTCTACGCTGTCCATCTCTAACAATTTACTGTACTGTTTGACCAAAGCATTTTTCGGTTCTGTCAAAATTTGAATGAGCGCATGTTCATCCAAGGGTTCCAAAGTAGACACAACTGGCAGTCGGCCTACAAACTCTGGAATTAACCCAAACTTTAAAAGATCTTCTGGAAGAACCAATTTGAGGTATTCTCCAGGTTTTAGGCTCGCATTTTGCATATCTGATCCAAAACCAATAACTTTTTTACCAATGCGGCGTTTGATCAATGTTTCCAATCCATCAAATGCACCACCACAGATAAACAAAATATTACTGGTGTCAATTTGGATAAATTCTTGGTGTGGATGCTTACGACCACCTTGAGGTGGAACACTTGCAACGGTTCCTTCTAAAATTTTTAGAAGTGCCTGTTGTACCCCTTCACCGGAAACATCCCGAGTAATAGAAGGATTTTCCGATTTACGAGCAACTTTATCGATTTCATCAATGTAAATGATTCCACGTTCTGCTTTTTCCACATCGAAATCAGCAGCTTGGATTAATTTTAACAAAATATTCTCTACGTCTTCTCCTACATACCCTGCTTCAGTAAGAGAAGTGGCATCTGCTATGGCAAATGGCACATTCAAAATTCGAGCCATGGTCTGCGCTAGCAAGGTCTTCCCGCTACCTGTTGGTCCAAGTAATAAAATATTACTTTTGGATAGTTCCACATCATCTGTTTTTGATGTAGAGTTTACTCGCTTGTAATGGTTGTATACAGCTACAGAGAGCGACTTTTTCGCTAATTCTTGACCAATGACATACTGATCTAGAATATCTCTGATTTCTTGAGGTTTAGGTAAATTTTTAAGATCTAATTCTTCTTCACTACCTAGTTCCTCTTCCACAATCTCATTACAAAGCTCGATACATTCATCACAAATATAGACACCAGGTCCAGCTACTAATTTTCGCACTTGATCTTGGGACTTTCCACAGAAAGAGCACTTTAATTGACCTTTTTCTTCATTAAATTTGAACAAGATCGGTTCACCCCTTTCGATGTTAGATACGTACTAGTACGTCATCTACTAGTCCATATTTTTTTGCTTCTTCTGCACTCATAAAATTGTCTCGATCCGTATCCTTGGCAATCTGTTCTAATGATTGTCCTGTGCGCTCCGAGAGAATACGATTTAATTGGTCTTTCGTACGAAGAATCCAATCTGCATGAATTTTAATATCTGATGCCTGTCCTCTTGCGCCACCAAGTGGTTGGTGAATCATAATTTCACTGTTTGGCAATGCAAATCGCTTTCCTTTTTCGCCCGCTGCAAGCAAAAATGCTCCCATACTTGCTGCAAGACCAATACACATAGTGGATACTGCCGGTGCAATAAACTGCATCGTATCAAAAATAGCCATCCCTGCTGTTACGCTTCCCCCTGGAGAGTTTATGTACATGTGGATATCTTTTTCTGGATCTTCTGCTGCTAAAAACAGGAGTTGCGCGACTATTAGGTTTGCTATGTTGTCATCAATCGGACTACCGATAAAAATAATCCTATCTTTAAGCAAACGGGAATAAATGTCGTAAGCTCGTTCGCCACGGTTAGATTGCTCCACTACCATTGGAACCAAAGGCACAGGTTAACACCTCATTTTTAAGAAATGCGACAATGCTACAGAACAAGGCACGTGAGAACCGTGCCTTGAAATGAACAATCTCCTTATTCCATTATGCCGTATTTTTACGGTTCAATACAAGTAGATCGATAGTTTTCTTACGCTTTAGAGATTCACGTAATGATTCAATATTACCTTGTTTATTGATAATATCTTTTACCTCTTCCACATCACGATTCATTTCTTTAGCGGTTTGGACGATTTCTTCCTCTACTTCTTCTTCGGATACTTCTACGTTTTCTGCATGAGAAATAGCTTCAATTACGAGATCAGCACGTACTTTTTTGCTCGCATCTTCATTCATTTGAGCCTTAATGTCACTTTCGGATTGACCAGTAAGCTGCGTATACAATTCGATGTTTAGACCTTGGTATCCTAGATTTTGTACAAAGTGACCATACATGTGCTCTACTTCATGATCAATCATCGCTTCTGGAATATCTATCTCTGCATTGTTTGAAGCAACTTCCACCACTTGATTGCGAATGTACTCTTCTTCTTCTTTATTGAGTCGCTCTTCTAGTTTATGCTCCAAATCTTGTTTTAGTTCTGCTAATGTTTCTTTTTCGCTAACATCTTGAGCAAACTCATCATCTAGTACTGGAAGATTTAAACGCTTAATTTCATGCAGTTTCACTCGGAAAGTAGCAACTTTTCCAGCAAGGTCTGTCGCACGATAATCTTCTGGGAAAGTAACATCTACGTCTTTTTCTTCTCCGAGCTCCAGATCGATGAGTTGCTCTTCGAAGCCAGGAATAAAAGTATTAGAACCAATTTCTAGAGAATAATTCTCCCCTTTACCACCTTCAAAAGCAACTCCATCAACAAATCCTTCGAAATCGATGACAACAGTATCGCCATTTTCTACTGCCCCGGATTCAACAGGCTCCAATGTTCCTTGTTGCTTTTGCATTTTTTCCAGTTCTTCGTTCACTGCTTCTTTTGTCACGGAGAAATCTTTCTCTTCAATTTCAATCCCTTTATATTCCCCTAATTTTACTTCTGGTTTAACTGTAACAGTCGCTGTGAAAATAAGGGATTTTCCTTTTTCCAATTGTTCCACATCTACTTCTGGACGATCAACGGGTTCAATCCCGGTTTCTTTAATCGCATCTTCGTATGCCTCAGGCAAAAGTATATCCAATGCATCTTGATACAAAGACTCTATACCAAATCGTTTTTCGAATATTTGACGTGGGATTTTTCCTTTACGAAATCCTGGTACATTTACTTTCTTTACAACTTTCTTAAATGCTTGGTCTAGGGCTTGAGACACCTTTTCTTCTGGTGCTTCTACCGTTAAAACCACTTGGTTATTATCACTCTTTACAAAACTAGCTGTCATCGAAAGAACCTCCTACAAGTCCATAAAATCTTTGCCGTATCAGCACTTACAACCATTCCATTATAAACACGTTCATGGGTAAGCGCAATAAATTAACCTCAATGGGTATTTTTTAGCAGTATGTATATGGCCAGATAACGTTTATTTTACAACAAATATAGGAAAGTGAGAAGATGGAACAATTTTCTGCCTCCTATTATTTCGTTTATGCCGATAAAAGCAGCAAAAAAACCTTCGAATCCAGCATAATTCATAACATAAACTTTGCCTTAACCCCATTGTATTCCCTACAGGCTATGTTGTACCCGAGCTTAACTTTCCTTCCAAAGTCCATTTTTGGAAAAATTTAACTCATTGATGAACTCAGATTCCCTGCTCTTTTAGGGGAAACATACTATTCAGATAAATGATCACCTTATGCTATGGTTTTCCCTAGTCTTCTTAGAATTTTTTATCCTTTTTACATAAAGCATTCATTACTAGCGCAAGATAAAAAATATTATATATATCTTACAAAGAAAGAAAAAGGTGCAAAAAAACATGTTTGAGAGTTTTTTTTCAAATCTACTCAAGTGGAATATTTGGGTTGGTGCTTTGGTTACTTTTATCATCCCAGTAGGAATACAAAAGTTATACGATTGGTTGCATGCTAGTTTGAAGAATTCTACTTCGGAATAAATGTTTACTTTTTGAAACGAAAGGGGGATTACGATGAAAGACCGGCAAAAAAGTTCTAGAAATAAAGACAAAGACACCAACAGGACCGAAGAGAAACCGCAACAAGTGAAATCTCACCACGTATCTGAGGATATCCAAGCAAATATAGAACAAATAAAACAAAGCATTGGCCATAATACAGATGTAATCTTTCGTTCGTTTCAACTCGGTACGACAAAATTACAAGCAGCTATTGTCTATGTTGACGGTTTAGTAGATAAAGACTTGATCCAAGATCAAATTTTAAAATCCATGATTTATGATTTATCTACCATTTATTCAGAAGAACAGCTTGATGACCACGATCATTTAAAAAAGTGGATAAATAATAATGTTATCTCTCTAAGTGAGGTAAAAGAAGAAAACTGCTTCGATAACGTCATCACTTCGATTCTTAGTGGCTCTACCGCCTTATTAATAAACAGCATCAATACAATTTTTCTTTTAGGAACTATTGCTTATAAATCACGTCCCATTGAAGAACCAATTACAGAAGCATTAGTAAGGGGACCAAGAGAAGGCTTTAATGAGAACATAGCAGATAATCGAGCATTACTGCGACGGGGATTGCCGGACCCTGCTCTCACCATGCTGGAATATGAAATGGGACAGCGATCGAAAAAAAAATTGTTGCTTGTTTATATGGAGGGAATCACCAATCCCGATTTACTGACTATCGCCAAAAAAAGATTAGAAAAATTTAATCTCGATATTGCCTTAGAGTCTGGGTATGTTGAGCAATTTATCGAAGATGATCATTTCTCTATTTTTCCACAAGTTCAAAATACAGAACGTCCAGATCGAGTTATCGCAGCATTAACAGAAGGAAGAGTCGCCATTCTATTAGATGGAACTCCGTTTGCATTGATTATTCCGGTTACTTTTTCCATGCTGTTACAATCTCCAGAAGATTATTATGAGCGTTGGATTCCTGGTTCCCTTATCCGTATCCTTCGTTATTTAGCTGCATTTGTCACCGTGTTTCTTCCATCTATTTATATTTCTTTTATTTCTTTCCATCAAGGACTCATTCCTACAAAATTAGCAATCTCTATCGCTGCAACACGTGAAGGTGTGCCTTTTCCTTCTCTTATAGAAGCATTACTTATGGAGACCGCTATTGAAGTCTTACGGGAAGCAGGATTGCGATTACCGCGACCTGTTGGACAAACCGTAGGGCTAGTAGGTGGATTGGTTGTAGGCGAAGCAGCAGTAAACGCTGGCATTGTCAGTCCAATTATGGTCATTATCGTTGCGATAACTGCCATCTCCTCTTTTGCCATCCCTCAATATGGAGCTGGTATTTCCCTCCGGATGTTGCGTTTCGGGGCGATGTTTTGTGCTGGTATCTGGGGACTTTATGGGGTTATTCTCTTTTTTCTGTTACTCGCTATTCATATGTGCAAATTAAAGAGCTTTGGAGTCCCTTATATTTCCCCGGCTGCTCCTTACCGTTTGAATGATTGGAAAGATTTTCTGTTTCGATTACCATTAGTAACAATGAAAAAAAGGCCCCAAATGATGCACACCTTAGATGATAAGCGTCAAAAAGGTGGAAGTTGAATAGACAGGGGGGACAATCCATGATGAACCAGAACCAAACAGATCGAATAACCACTACTCAATTGGCTATCTATGTATCCACTCATATGACGGCTTTAGGGATCCTCACCTTACCAAGGGGAGTAACTGCGACAACACAATCTCCTGACGGCTGGATTTCTATCCTCCTTTCCGGATTGGTTATTAATCTATTTGCTATTGTATTAGTAAAACTTTGCCAGCGATTCCCTCATGAATCATTTTATCAGTACAGCCCAAAAATCGTTGGAAAGTGGTTCGGCATTTTACTGAGTTTAAGCTTAATAGCTTATTTTGTATTACTAGGTTCATTCGAAATCCGAGGAATGGCAGAAGTGACACATTTGTACTTATTACCTCGTACCCCATTCATGGCAACTATTATACCTTTTATTTGTTTAGGCGTTTATTTAACCGTAGGTGGTATCAATCCGCTTGTTCGTTTATTTGAAGTATTGTTTACCCCTTCTATCCTTATCTTTGTCATCGTTATTCTATTAAGTTTAAAGACATTTGAACTAAATAACTTACGACCCGTTTTGGGTCAAGGGATTTTGCCAGTAATCAAAGGAATGAAACCGACGGCTCTAGCTTTGACAGGGCCAGAAACGATGCTGGTCGTCATTTCTTTTATGAAAGAACCACAGAAAGGTATCAAAGCAGCTACCATTGGTATTGCTACTCCATTGTTCTTTTATATTATGACTACCATTTTCACCTTAGGCTCGCTAGGTACCGCAGGGGTACAGACCAAAACATGGCCTGTACTAAGTTTATTTCGCCAGTTTGAATATACTGGAATCCTATTTGAACGGTTTGAAACCTTTATGCTGGCAATTTGGACTTTGCAAATTTTCACCACTTTTGTAACCTGTTTGTATGTATCTGCCCTTGGATTCTCGCAGATATTCAAACAAGAGTTAAGAACATGTATTTTTTGTTTAGCACCATTTATGTATGTGATCGCACTTTCTCCTAAAAACATCAATGATTTTTTTCATCTTGGCGACTTGCTCGGTTATGTGGGTGTAGGTTTCATCATTGTTGTTCCTGCTGTCATGCTCATTATTGCGATGGTAAGAGGAAAAAAACATGTTCCAGCTTCTTAAAATATTCCTCATTTGCTGTTCGATCTATATCGTTTCAGGATGTTGGGATAGTAAAGATATTGAAGAGTTAGCAATGGAGGTTGGCGCCGCACTTGACAAAACGAGTACTCCTCAATCTCATCAGGAACAAGGATATCATAAACAAAATATGATCAAAATGACGCTGCAAAATATTACTCCATCGGACAAAGGTGCACAGCAACAAAAATATGAAAACATAACAGGCTCAGGAGATTCCCTGCTGGAAATCTTTCGTGAGATTTCACTAAAGAAAGACACTCCTCCCTATGGGGCACATTTAAAAGTACTTGTCATCGGGGAGAAACTTATGAAAGAAAAAAACTTACAAATCTTACTAAGCCTTTTTGACCGTACATTTGAAGTTAGAGACAGCTGCATTTTGCTAATCGCCAAAGGCTCCGCTGCTAATGCATTGAAATTAGCCAGAGATGTCCCGGCTTTCACTTTAATTGGCATTGAAAAAAACCGATATCGATCATCCAAAATGTTACCTGAGATGACACTTGGAAAAGTAACAAGCAAGATGGCAAATCACAATAATTTTATTATACAAGGGGCCAGCGCGAAGAAAGGAAAAATCAAATTTAATAGCGGTGCGATTATCAAAGGGAATACCAATAGGTTAATAGGATTCCTCAATGAAGATGAGATTGTAGGATTAAATTTTGTCACAAACAAATTAAAAGGCGGAATCATAAAAGGAAGAGATCCAAAAACAAATGGGCTTATCTCTTATGAAGTATCATCCGTTAAAAGCAAAATCGTACCGCATCTAGACGGAGATAATATCTCTTTTGATGTAAATATTGAATCTGAAGGTCGCTTAAATGAAGATCAGATTCATGCAGGAAATGCCTTTTCCAATAAATTCATAGAGCGCGCAGAAGCGGCTATTAAAAAAGAGGTAGAGCACGTTGTTCATCAAGCTTTAGACAAGCTACAAAAAAAATATCAAATTGATGTAGCTGGTTTTAATGAGCAAATACGCATTCAATATCCAAAAGAATGGATGCACTTAGAGAAAGATTGGGACAAACGGTTTAGTCAAGTACCAATCCAATCCCATGTTTCCATTACGATACGTGATTATATGGTGAAAGGAAAAAAAGAAATATCGGATTAAATCGCATAGAAATATAGGAAGGGTAATTGGAAGTAGAAAGGAGAGAAAAACATGTACCGATTTCGTTACTTCATCATCACTATCTGTTTTTGTTTATTTTTAAATGGATGCTGGGATAGTCATGATATTGAGCAATTAAATATTCACGTCGGCACGGCACTTGATACAGCCTCTCCCTCTACTTCTAATGGAAAAAAACACCCAAAAAATGCGATCAAATTGACAACCCAATCCGTTTTTACTAAACAACCTCCCACCGGATCGAATCAACCAAATCAAGGTCCACAAAAATATATAAATATATCTGGTGTCGGCGACTCGTTAATTGAAATCGTACAATCATTTTCCCAAGAAAATGAACACCCCTCCTATGGACAACATTTAAAAGTTATCGTGATCGGCGAAGCACTGGCAAAAACGATGAATTTGGAAGAAGTCCTCGAACAGCATTCTCGAACCTATGAAATAAGAGACAGTTGCATATTACTGGTCTCCGAAGGTTCAGCAGCCGATACATTAAATATTCATACAGATGTTCCTGCCTTTACCCTTATTGACATAGACAGACATCAATACAAAACTGCTAAACTGCTGCCGTCACTGTCAATCGGAAAAGCAATTAGCACCATGTCTGCTCATAAAGACTTTATTGTCCAAGGTGTTCAAACCAAAAAAGGGAAAATTAATTTTAACAAAGCAGCCCTTATAAAAGGAGGCACAAATAGACTAATTGGATTCTTAAATGAAGAAGAAATTGAAGGGCTAAACTGGTTAATGGGTAGAGCAAAAGGAGGAATTGTAAAAGGAAGAGATCCAAAAACAGGTGGGTTGATTATGTATGAAATATCATCCGTTAAAAGTAAAATTATCCCTCACCTTAATGGGGATCATATTTCCTTTGAGGTAAACATTGAATCTATTGGTCGTTTAAATGAAGACTGGATATTAGCCGGTAATGCTTATAGCAATAAATTTATCACCCGAGCAGAAATAGCAACAAAAAAAGAAGTACAAAGACAAATATACCAATCTTTAAACAAACTACGAAAGTATCAAATTGACGTCGCTGGTTTTAATGAGCAGCTTCATATTCATTATCCAAAAGAATGGAAACGCATGAAGAAAGATTGGGATAAACGATTCAGCCATGTCCCGGTTACTTTTCACATTAATATTACAATACGTGACTATATGGTGAAAGGAAGAAAAGAAATCTCAAAATAACAGATAGCAAATTAGCGGTGACAAGGAGGTGAAACAAATGTTCCGATTGCGAAAAATTGCTCTTATCTTTTGCATTTTCCTGTTTTCATCCGCTTGCTGGGATAGTCAAGATATTGAAGAAATCAGTTTTATCGTTGGATCGGCATTTGATAAAGCTCCTTCTAACACTTCCGATGAAAAACAACGTCAGAAAAACCGTGTAAAATTAACACTGCAAACAATCTCACATGTACCAAGCTCTCAATCGGATCAAAATAGTCCACAGCAAAAAAAATATCAAAACGAATCAGGTACAGGAGACTCCAAATTAGAAATAATACGTCAGTTTGCTCATGAATCAGAGCATCCTGGAATCGGAGCACATCTAAAAGTAACCATTATGAGTGAAGAATTACTTCGTGACATGAATTTACTTCTTTTGCTCAGCTTTCATACCCGTACATATGAAGTAAGAGATAGTTGTATTATGTTAGTCTCTCAAGGTTCAGCAGCGGACACGTTAAAAATAGCAGCGGATATTCCTTCTTTTGAACTCGTGGGAATCAGTGAAAATAATTATAAAACTGCTCGATTACTCCCTACTATCACACATGGTAAGATACAGAGTCTTTTAGAATCCAATACAAGTTTTGTAATTCAAACCGTACGTACTGAAAATAAAGAAATAAAGTTTAATGGCGGGGCACTTATAAAAGGAGACACCAAAAAGCTAGTTGGAGTTCTAAATGAAGAAGAGGTAGAAGGTTTAAACTGGATTACAGGCAAAATAAAAGGTGGCGCGGTGAAAGGAAGAGATTCAAAAACACATGGGCTTATTCTATATGATACATCATCTGTAAAAAGTAAAATTATTCCCCATGTAAAAGGGGATCATGTTTCATTTGATGTAAACATTGAGTCTGTTGGTCGATTGAATGAAGATTGGGTTCTTGCAGGTAATGCTTTTTCGAATAAATTCATCAAACGAGCAGAAATCGCTACCACAGAAGAAATAAAACGACAAATGAAACAAACACTGACCAAACTACAAAAAACATACCAGATCGATGTTGCTGGATTTGGTGATCAAATGCGTATCCATTATCCAAAAGAATGGAAACAAATGGAGAAAAATTGGGATAAACGCTTTAGCAAAGCCCCTATTCATTATCATGTGAATGTCACCATACGTGATTACATGGATAAAGGAAAAAAAGAGGTTTCCAAGTAAAGAAGTCAATTGAACCTTGGAATAAGCCAGACATTTATTTCATATGGTAAGTAATATCAAAGAATCGGGTAAAAGTTCTCATCGGTAGGAGGGCTAATGTGAATAATATCACTTTACAAAAATTAGATGTGGGAGAAATAGCTAATTCCTCTGGCATTTTCTCTGGCGAAAATACGATGCACTATTGGAAACATCAATCAAAACGAAACGAAGGATTTGGAACTATATTGGGTGATGGTAATCAATTATCGCATTCCATCACTATTTTAGAAGATCCAGATGTTTTCGACTTCTTAAATACGAAAAAAAAGGAATAATGAAATGTTATTCTCATGGTGGAGAGGTAAAAAGGACGTTCAGGAGGATCTCAAAAAACTGACGGAACAACTCAAAAAATTGGAAAACACTCTCGAAATCAGTTTAAAAAATAACCAGACACCACCCATTCATATTGAGCATCTTACGATTGATAATCCTAAGCTGGAAAATTTAATTTTTCGAATGGATTCACTGGATGTAGAGGAAATCAGTGGATCTTTAAATTTAGGCAATAATTTTGGGGTAAAAGAAGTTAGAAATAAGAGCAATCGTGCAATAAAAACAAAAAAAACCTCTGCTTCTCCAGACAAAAAAGCCAATATCCATAAATTTAGCAAAACCGCTTCCGGCTTCCGATTAAATATGGACAGAAAAAATGAGTGGTGAAAACCAAATGACAAATATAACGAACAACTTTATTATCGGAAACATTCGGGTAGGAAGCGTGGAAGGAGCTTCTTGTATCAATTTAGGAAACAACACACCCAGTCATTTTGAGAGCCATAAAAAACACAACCAAGGGTTTGGAACGGTTGGTGGAGACAACAACAAATTTGAAGGAACTCGCTCCATGCTGCATGACCCTGATACCTTAGATTCACCAAGTTTAGCAGAGGCAATACCTGAATGGGTGGAAAATTTAGTGAATAAGCAACGAAGTTGACTAGCTGATATATGTATCAATTAAATCATTATCAAAACCAATATTACTATTTCCGCAAACGAAATTATAATTTCCACCTATCCGAAAAAAAGTACTTGATTTATATTTAGAAGACCATCCCGATGCTGTTGTTTCTCCCACAAAAATCCCCGAAGTATTATCCATAACATTAACAGCAATTCCATGAATATTTACTGTTATTTGGTTCATCGATTTTTGTTCCGACATGATCTTCTTCCTTTTTTATCCGACTTCCTGTTTTAACCTAATAGAACTCCTTGTCTATTTGAAGGGCTGTTCCATGGTGTGTCTAATCCATCATTATCAAACTGTACAGTAGAATTACCAACTACTAGGTTGCAGTTACCATTTATCAAAGCAACTCCTGGCATTTTTTTCTGATTGGCACTCCAACCGGAAGCTGTTGTATTCCCTAAAAAAATGGATGAAAGTGTATTTGCATTTGTTACATTTACAAATCCTACATTATTTAGAACAGGCACGAGCTATCATCCTCCAATGAAACAAGGTCAAAGATATTTGATCACAATTTCCCGAAAGTTCTTTTTTTCGTTTTTAGGAACTCTTATCTCCATGACCCCATTCTTGACATATCCTTGACACCCTGTGAAGCTTCCATTCATCGGTAAGGTGATCTTTTCCATGTCCTTTCCAAGTCCAGATACCATCAATATATTTGTATCTAAAAATACACTCACATCTCTGGGATTGACGTTTTCAGGAATAGGTATTTTTGCGATCATGTAATCATGTGTCTCAAAAACTTCCTGTTTGGAAGATGTACCAGTAAATTTCCCCATAGATGTATTGGATTTAAACATATCATTCATCGAATTACTAATAAAATCCTCAACTTTAGAAAAGTCCATTTCAAATGTACTATTCGGATTTGATGCTGATTGTTGAAATGATTTTATAAATTCATCCCAATTATTGAATGACCCAAAATTTTTCTCCTGCATCTCATCCAACTCCCCATAGATATATGTCTATGCTACTCTATTCTTTGACAAATCATTTGGTTCATCAACCGCTTGGAACTCTCTCTTATCCATCTCCAAAACCACTTCTTACTACAGGAATAGTCCAAGGTGTATCTAATCCATCTATATCGGTCTGAAGATTAAAGTTTGTAGATACTACATTACCGTTACCTCTGAGGGTTGCGGTTCCTGGCATTTCTTTTTGATTGACCGTCCATCCGGATGAAGTCGAATCTCCAAGAAATACAGAAGATAAGTAGTTGCTATTGCGAACATTGACTAAACCAACTGTATTATGTACCATCCTTTTCCACATCTCCTTAAAAACCGCCAAGTTATCAAGCTACACTGGGGTATTTAACTATACATATATTCAGACGACAAAGTAATGTTCATTCCACAACTTGTAGTATGAACAATATGAGTTTACAATTTTATTTTTAGTTTCAAATATAAAAAACGAATAATTACAAATTTATCTTTATATAATGAAATGTTGTTACTATTCACTATTTAGGGGGATTTGAATGACAAGAAAGTTTCTATCTGTTTTAAGTCCAATGATTATTTTTGCTTTCATCCTTTCTCTTAGCTTTGGCATGATCACTACTCAAGCCATGGCTAGTCCTGTTTCAAATGTAAATAAAAACTTGAAAGTCGATACTGTTGATGGAAAAACATATTCACCCCAATCACACAAAAAAATTGCAGCTATTATTCTATTTCGCAATGCAGTAAATGGACACCATGTTTTTGGTTTTTCCACAGTTGAAAAATATAAAGCTTTTCAAAAGCAATACCTAAAGCAACAAAACGCTGCTGGAACGAACTATTTTTATGAAAATGCTTCCTTTGACAGCAGAGGACTCGGATCATACATTACTCTCTCAGTTGGAAGCAGTTACTACTATGTAGGAGATACTTGGAATGATCGCATCTCCTCCACACATATATATCCTTATTCTCGTGTAACGTTTTATCAACACTGGCATTACGAAGGCTACTATTTAACATTAGTCAATAATGGCAGTAATTACTGGTTCCAAAATTTAACTGATTACAATATGCCTGACGGAACAAACTGGAATGACCAAGTTTCCTCTATTACATCTGGTAATTAAAATCTTACATTTATAGTCAGATTCCCCACCAGCATTTTCTGCTAGTGGGGAATCGTTTGATATCGCCTTTTTCTCTAAGATATCCGCATTTCTCGTCTTTCCTACCTGTCAGACATCACCGCTTTTCCGTCAGTCGCAGAGATAGCTTCATCGGTTTTACGATGGAATAGCCGATCTTAATCATGATCATGGCGATCATCACAGACGCAACCGCATCAGAGAGCCAATACGCTTGTCCCTTAGCAGCTACGATGCTAATACTGATGACATTGCAGAGAGAACCGAGCAAATCAGCCCTGACATGCGCAATCACACTACGAAGATCATCTTTTGCGTCTGATCTCTCCATCAGAAAGGCACACAGTCCAAAAACAAAAAGAGAGGTACATGCGGTGAACTTCGTGAATCCATTTGCCTCTACTTCATAGGGATGCGATGCCCGCTGGATTGTTGTAAGAAGCACTCCAACTCCCACCACAATCATAATCGCACCGTTAAGAAAATCTGCCCACATCTTCAGATAGGCAGGATTGATGCGATCCAAGTACTTGTGTACCAGTCCCTTTGAGAGTCGATAGGCCCAACTCTTGTTCTTACTCTCTCTATCTTCCTCAAGCAGATCTACCTTCTCCAAATCGTGCAATACCCAGATATAAACAGCACTGAGCATACATGCAGCCAGTACGATCAGATTACCCAGTGAGTCAGTAATCAGATGGATGGCATCAGACATGAGGCTATGGGAACCGTGAGTCCAACCGATCAGCATCTCGGCCCCTGAACCAAACAGGACAAGGAATAGTACCCACTTCATTGTCCTGCTTCTACTGAGTGCCTGCTGGATCTCTGTAGGCTTCCTGTCATCAGAAGTTTGTTCCACGATTTCCTCCATTGTAGGTGCGAGAAAGTCTATATCATTTTATCTAAATGTTTTCCATTTGTAAATTGGAATGATAACGTTTATCGATTAGAGATGAGAAGTTAAGATTGTTCTTTCAATCATGTTCTTCTGCTTTTACGAATACTCCTTATAAAAACTAAAGGAGTTTTTATATGGAACGGATCAAAACGATGATGGATTGTCTTTCACAAGAATTAATACAAAAACAACAACCAAGTGGAAAATGGGAGTTTTGTTTTGAAAGCGGTATAATGTCGGATGCTTATATGCTCTTACTCCTAAAAGCTCTAGATAAAACGAACGATACATTAGAGCAAATGTTAGTAGATCGAATATTATTTAAGCAAACCTCAAATGGTACATGGACTACCTTCCCTGATGAAAAATATGGCAATCCTTCTGCAACAGTCGAAGCTTGCTTAGCTCTTTTATATAGCAATAAATTTCACGATCTGACTCTCCTTAATAAGGCAATAAAATTTTTAGAGGAAAAAGATCATTTTGACCAAGCAAATCCTCTAACACGAACAGTCCTAGCAATTTTTGGTCATTACCCTTGGAGTCATCTATCTAAGTTACCAGTAGAATTTTTCCTGCTTCCTAAATGGGGACCAGTCCATTTTTTTGATTTTGTCGGATATGCCCGCACTCATTTAGCACCAATCATGATCATTCATGATCGACAATGGGTAATCCATCTGCCTAAATATGATCAAGTAAACAAATGGATGCCACAAACGCATTCGCATAGAAGGTTTTCCAACCTATTGAAAAAAAAGATTGCTCCATTTCTTCCCCATGATAAATTAAGAGAAAATATTCATCACTACGCAACAGAGTATGGAGAAAAATTTTTATTGGATCGAATTGAACCTGATGGTACGTTATACAACTATATGAGTACTACATTTTTGCTCATCTTTGCTCTGCTCGCTCTCGGATACCCAAAAAATCATCCTACTATTGAGAAGGCATATAACGGGTTAGTAAACCATTATATATGTCCAGTAAACTCCGAAGTACATATACAAGAAGCAAATGCAAATGTCTGGGATACGGGATTGGTCCTTCATGCATTAATAGAAGCTGGAATTGGCTCTGAGCATTCAACCATAAAAAAAGGACGAAACTACATTTTATCAAGGCAACATACTCGCCAAGGGGATTGGGCTGTACATAATCGAGGAGTAAAACCTGGTGGTTGGGGGTTTTCTGATTGTAATACGATAAACCCAGATGTGGATGATACTACAGTTGCACTGCGTGTACTCACATACTCATATCGAAATAAATCCACCCAAAGAGCTTGGAACCGCGGTGTCACATGGCTTCTGTCTATGCAAAATAGGGATGGTGGATGGCCGGCATTTGAAAAAGATACAGGAAAAGCTTGGCAAACCTTTTTACCTGATCTAGGCAGCAAGATTTGGGGAGATCCTTCTATGGCTGATCTCACAGGCAGAACATTGGAGTTTTTAGGAAATTACACTACACATGCAAGTCAAGCCGTTGCAGTAAATAAAGCCCGTAGATGGCTGGAAAAAAACCAGAAAAAGGATGGCTCATGGTTTGGCAGATGGGGAGTTGCCTATATTTATGGAACTTGGGCAGCATTGACGGGATTAGCTGCTATTCAGGTACCAAGAGATGATTGGACCGTCCAGAAAGGATTGAAATGGCTGTTATCTATACAACATACGGATGGCGGGTGGGGGGAATCTTGTTATAGTGATCAGCAGAATAAATATGTGCAACTGCCTTTCTCCACTCCCGTCCAAACAGCTTGGGCATTAGATGCTTTGATCGCTTTCCATGATGAGCCTACAAATGAAATCCACGCTGGTATCGATTGTTTACTGCAACTAGTGGAAGACAGAGGAAGCGCTTGGAAGTACCCCGCTGGCAGTGGTTTAGCAGGTCAATTTTATGTGTATTACCACAGTTATCCTTATGTTTGGCCACTGATTACCTTGAGCCACTACTATAGAAAATACAATACATAAAAACCCAACACTTTTACGTGTTGGGTTTTTTTCAAACCAATTTGGCGTCCCCAGAGGGATTCGAACCCCCGACCCACAGCTTAGCATACCACTATGACTTTCGTCACCAATCCATTGTTTGTGGTCTGGACTATATCTTCACCATTTCAGGTGTGACACGTATAGTCTCTACGGAACCTCACGATAATCAGCCGCAAATTTAACATTTAACAGTTGATTATTCTTTGGAGCTTTTACCCTCAAGTAGAATACTTGAGCCTTCAAAACTCCTTAATCTCTTACAGCATCACAGAGATCGTAAGTTTCCTCGGTATTGCCATCAGCATTATCTGTTAAGGTTTCACCGATATAGTGTCATCCACTCTACAAGTTTTTGTTTTCTTATAGAGGCTCCTAATTGAAGGCTGTTGCTCTATCCAGCTGAGCTACGGAGACATAACATGAATCATGATAAATCATATTATCTTATTTGTCAACAAAAAAATGACGGTTCGCACTATAAGACGAACGAACCGCCAAGATTTTGGACTTCTCTTCCATTTGGTTGAAAATAACTTACTTGAACATGTCGATCTTCAGCCAAGTTAACAATCGCATAGGTCGGCACACTATATCCCCGCGGGCTGATGATACTACCAGGATTGATAAATAAAGTATTTCCTTCTTGTTCACATAACGGAAAATGAGAATGACCAAAACATATGATGTCTGCTCTTCTTTCCTGCGCAAGTAACGAAAGGGGTAAGAGACCGGATTTGACTTGGTGGCGATGACCGTGTGTGACAAAGAAATGATAACCTGCTAGAGTCACTGCTTCCTCATTAGGAACTTCTTCAAAATCACAGTTCCCTCTCACCACTGTCATTGGAACGGAAGGTAGCTGCTTCTTTTCCGTGCAAAAATCACCACAGTGAATCACGTAATCTGCTTGAACTCGTTTCACAATATGTGCGAGCAACGTTGCTTTTCCATGCGAATCACTTGTTACAAGTACCTTCATCCATTCCACACCTTTCTCACGCATTGCCCTAAGTCAAAAATAAATATGTTTTTTGAAGCCATTCTACCAGCTTTGCAGTAGCTCTGGCTCGATGACTTATCGTATATTTTCGTTCACTTGATAATTGTCCCATCGTTCTCTTCTCTTCTGGTAAATAAAAAATTGGATCATAGCCAAAACCATTTTCACCTTGAGGAGTTGTAATGATGTTTCCATGACATTCGCCACGAAATAACTGTGTTGGGTGATTGGGAATAGCTACAGCCATTACACATACATAAAAAGCATGGGGTTTATTTATATCTCTTCTTTGGATTTCACTTAAAAGTTTTTGATTATTTGCTTCGTCTGTCGCATTTTCCCCTGCATACCGAGCGGAATAAACGCCGGGTTCCCCGTCCAGGTCTGGAACAACAACACCTGAATCATCCGAAATAACTGGACCATCCAACCACTTGGAAATAATTTCTGCTTTCTTAGCGGCATTCCCTTCAAAAGTAGGCTGGTCTTCTACGATTTCAGGGACATCTTGTAAATCGTTTAATCCTTTCACCTTTAATCCTAATGGTGCAAATAGATCCACAAATTGTTTTTGTTTATGTTTGTTTGCTGTAGCAATAATAATGGATGAAAACGGCCATTTTCGTTTATCCATTTTTCCCACCGATAAATTCTCCATGATTCCCTAAAAGCTGTTTTTGGATAACAGTCAATTCACCTGTGCCCTTTTTGGCTAATGTAAGCATTTCTTGTAACTGTTCTGGGCTAAATGGATTTTCTTCTCCTGTACCTTGGATCTCCACATATCTACCTTTTCCAGTCATAATCACATTCATATCTACTACAGCTGTAGAATCTTCCACATAACAGAGATCTAAACATATTTTATCTCCTACTACTCCGACACTTGTAGCAGCAAGAAAATCTTTTACTGGGAAACGTTTAAAAACCTGTTTTTGATAGAGCGGAATCAAAGCATCTACCATCGCAACAAACGCACCAGTAATAGATGTAGTTCTCGTACCACCATCTGCTTGAATTACGTCACAGTCAATCCAGATGGTTCTTTCTCCTAAAGCCTTAAGATCAACAACGGAACGTAGAGCTCTACCAATGAGCCTTTGGATTTCCATCGTTCTGCCTGTTACTTTTCCTTTGCTCGATTCACGGATCGTTCTCACTCCAGTTGCTCTAGGTAACATGGAATATTCAGCAGTGATCCATCCCTTGCCAGAATTACGAAGAAAAGGAGGAACTTTTTCCTCAATGGTTGCCGTACAAATAACTCGTGTATCCCCTATTGAAATAAGGACGGAGCCCTCAGCTGGTTTTATATAATCTCGAACAATCTCAACTCTACGTAATTGGTCATAGTTTCTTCCGTCCGTTCGCAAGGTCTTTCCCCCCAATTTCTAGATAACTCAGTATACCATATCAAACTTCAAAAATTAGAATTGACCTATCAATTATACATTTGAAGTGATCCCAAAAAAAGTAGAGGCTTGTTTATAAACCTCTACTTCTTAGTCTGTACCTCTTTGCACTAGAGTACACCCACCTCTATGTTGATGAGGTGAATCGTACTTTGTTCAACATCCTAGGATGGTGGGAGTATTCATAGTCCACTCGGATTAACTTGTTTCGGTCTTGAAACGGGTAAATCTACATTTTTTCCTTGATTATTTAATACTCCAATTGTCGTTTTACCATCGACAACAATTTTTACTTTATTGGCGTTTATGTTTTGTGTCAAAGATAAGACAATGGAATCCAGAGCACTTTTGGAAGCCGCAGTTTGATCATTGTACTGTAAAATTTCTTTCCCAAAATTGGCTGTAATCTGTTTTCCTTCAATTTTGACACTTTTGATGGTTGTAGTCGTGTCTAGCGGACCTATTAAATGACTGTTTTCCATTGGTCCTTTTACTAATTCCTTTATAACTGCCTCGCCAATATTGGCAGAGCGATTGACCAGTCGAGTAACTGGAACATAACTGATCGAATCATCATCCGCTTGACTTAAAAAATAAAGTGTTACGGGCATACTTGCACTTATATCCACTCCATTAGCCACTTCTACGTTTATTCCATCTGCACGAGTCAAACCTTGAGCAACCGTTTTTCCTTTTGGCATCAATGCTAGTTTTTTGCCTTCTATCTGCAAATTAACAGATTTAATGTTACTAAAACCAGTAAGCGTCCAAGTGATAGCATTTAAAATTTTTGTTTCATCTGCTTGCTTATAGTTTTTAAATTCTTTGGAGAAATTTGCAGTTGCTACTCCTTTTTTGATCTTCACACTGAGTACTCTTGTTCCTTTTGGCAGTACACTCTTTGTCCCCTTCGGAAGCAGTGCAGCTGTTTGATTACCTTCTATTAGACTCTCTAGGGAGCTTTTTGCTAGGGATTTTCCCGATAACTTTACAGAGTATGGCATAATATAGCCATCTTGGTTCAGAGTATATAACTCTGTCAAATGACCCTGTGTCTCTTTCTTTGGTTCTACTTTTGCATGGACAACTTGAGCTTCACCTTGTGGTGGATCAATCGGTTTGGAAGCCTTTGCATTAGGACCGGAAAAACAACCAGTTAGTGCGGCTGGAAAAAGTAACATACATACCATAGCTTTTGCTTTGTTTCGCATAATTGTCCTCCCATTGGACTGTTTATTTAACTCATGTATACGAGCCTTGGGAAGAAATTAGGACAACTTTTTCCATAAAAACTTGTTTGTTTTTGTTAAGAGCCTAGTGTGTGTTCATTCATTTTCATCATCTGCTTTATTCCTGATTGATTTACATAATTCCGAATAAACATACCTTGAGTCTTTAGTAATCCTAACTTTTCATAGTAAGATTGCAAATGTTCATCACATAACAAATCAATCATATACAAGTCCTTTAGCTCTTCTATCATCAGTCTTACAAGTTTTTTTCCAATACCTTTTCCTTGGTACTCCGGCAAAACTTCCAAAAAGGGGATATAGGCAGATAAGACACCATCACTAACAGCATTAATAAATCCGACTACTCTTTCTGCTGTTTCATCTATTGCTACTATACATTTATAACTATTTTTTAATAGCATAAAATGCGTATCAGGTGCTGGAGGATTGGGCCATCCAACAAAAAAACCTCCATCTAATTGTTGTGAGGTTATGTTTTCTAACGAGTTAGTATACTTCATCGTGTACTCTCCATTTCTAATTGGTTAACAGTTATTTTCCATTTTCCAGTCTTTTTCCCTGCTCATAACATTTGTTAAATCTGTTATGAATGTATCCAAACACCTATACCTTTTTTTAAAATTGATTGTAAGGCATTTATTTAAAATCATTCTTAATTCTTTAGGGGCATTGATTGAAAGAGCTGATCTTTCCCACGCTTTTTCTACACTTCTGGTTTTATCAGAATTGAAAAATCGTAAATATTCCAGATAACTTACAGGGGAAAGTAATGTATATATAATTGCCCCAATGGAATAAATATCGTGGCTTGGAACAGGATGGAGAGGCTGATACCTTGAGTCCATTTGTCTGGGAAGAGAAAAACCAGGTGTTCCAATGGCTGTCACTGGAGGACTATTTTTGTGATAAGCGTGTTCTAAATCAATGATTTTTATTTTGTTCTTTTCCCAGATGATATTATCCAAGGAAAGATCACGTAAAATTATTCCTTGATCATGATATAATTTTGTTACTTGACATAATTGAATCCCAATATTGATGGTTTCTTCCAATTCAAACCTTTTCTTTGACAAAAGATTGATTAATGTGTTATCTCCCATATCTGTCACAACAGAAAAAGAACTAGAATCTAGATGAAATCGATTATATACTTTAGGCGAGATGTGAAATTTCTCCAGTTTACAAAATAATGTACACTCCCACTGTAATCGATCTCTTGCGTCAACCTTTGAAAATTCTAGGTTTCCGTATTTCTTTGCCTCTTTCATTATTCTAGTTACTGGTGGTCTATGAGACAAATCTAAAATCCGATAAACACCGCCTTTTCCACTTTTTTTTAACACTTCCAACAAAATATATTGTGAAGGAATATTCACTTCAGTTGATCTACATCTTGTGTTAAAGAAAGGATCAGAGATCCAATCAGGAATAGCATCTCCGGGAAGTCGTGAATCTTTTATAATCTCTCCTGTTGTCTTTTTAAGAACAGAATCCCCCTTTTCACTTCGTTTAAATGAACCAAATCGATAATAAATAATTCCACGTAGTTTCTTGTCTGAAGGTATAAATGGCCCATCAAATCCTCTCGTTAAATGACAAAGTTCTTTGGATATCCACATCAATTGTTTTTCTGTGGTTGGGTATACAGTAATGAATTTACCTATTTGTGTGTATCCATAAAAACCTCTATTTAAATTGTTCAACTCAAATAAATCTTTGGTAATTTTAAATTGAATCCTTTTACTCATTAAAAACGGCATCACTTTTTTTGCGATTTTATTTGCATTCTTGATAGTTGCACTTATATGCAGTTTAATTCCTTGATCTGGTATAGGTATTGCATTTTCAAATATAGGAAATGCCCAAATTGTTTGGTCGTCTATTTTTAATTGACATTCTTCAAGTCGGTTCACAAACTTACAATTCACTTTGTAAATACCACTAAAATTCTTAATAATTAAACCCTCCTTTAAATATATTTCTCCCTTCTGATCGTGCTAATATATAAAGCCCATGAGCATAAAGAATAGCAAGACTACCTGAATTCGGGATGTTTTTTTCTTTGAAAATAGTGGATAGTTGACTCACTGTAGGTCTATCACTTTGAGGGACCTTATAACACATGACAATAAAATCATAGAAATGTTGCCAATTTGAAGGAGTTAGATTCCCCTTGTACATTTCATCATATACATACTCACCTAAAAACTTTTGTAGAGTATCTTCTACCAATTTCTTAGTCTCTATTCTGGTACACCTCTTTCACTCAAAAAATTACCCCTCAAATATCAATGATTTGAGGGGACTTAGCATTATCGATAGCAATCAGTCGAACATTGTTGGCTATGCCCACCAGATTCTGCTGCACGAATATCACTTATAGAAACTCCCAGTCTTTCTAGATCATTTGCGTTTCGAGCAACCAAAGCTTGATATTCATTACTTTCCAATTGATAGCTTTGTAGAGCCAACGATGGATTATTCAAATATTGTTCAGCAAAACTGAAATCTGATTTTAAACGTTCTATAACCTGTTTTAATGCATTTGACATATCTCTCA